>CAZUMM010000021.1:0-84515 GCA_964621795.1 uncultured Flavipsychrobacter sp. | reverse complement strand
TTCTTTTCATAAAAAATGCCCCCCATAAAGTCTAACTTTTGGGGGGCAGTGCAAAATTGGCGGCTTTATTATTGTTAGCGGAGGAACAACAGTTCGCGATACTTTGGCAACGGCCAATGTTTATCCTCAACCAGCAGTTCCAGCTTATCGGCATGATAGCGTATATTATCAAAATAGGCTTTCACTTCGTGGCAATACATATATGCGCGTTTGTGCGTGTCTGCTTCGTTGTTGGCTTTTTTACGTGCCTCAATCATAGCCTCTACGTTTACGTTTATCTCCTGTATATGCCCGCTGATTACCTTCAGCATATTCAGTTGCGCTTTATAGCTGCTTTCATCCAGCCCTACTTCTTTTAAGCCTTTTACATTTTGCAGCAGGGTGTTTTGATAATTCACCGCCGCAGGCAATATATGGTTGGTAGCGAGGTAGCCCAGAATACGTGCTTCAATCTGTACTTTCTTCACGTATTCTTCCAGCATGATTTCGTGGCGTGCTTCGAGCTCGCGTTTGCTGTATATGCCGTTATTAAAGAACAGGTTCTTCGCATTTTCCGTTACATAAGCATCCAGTGCTTCCGGTGTGGTTTTGAAGTTGTTCAGACCACGTTTTTTAGCTTCTTCTGCCCAACCTTCACTATAGTTATCCCCTTCAAAACGTATTTTCTTCGACCCGGTAATGTACTTGCGCAATACATGCATCAGGGCTATTTCTTTCTTCTCGCCTTTTTCTATCAGCGCATCTACATCTTTCTTAAAGTTTTTCAGCGACTCGGCCATGATGGTGTTCAGCACCGTCATAGGCGAAGCACAGTTGGCTGTAGAACCTACCGCGCGGAACTCGAACTTATTACCCGTAAATGCAAACGGGCTGGTACGGTTACGGTCGGTATTGTCCATCAGCAGTTCCGGTATTTGTTTATGGATGTCCAGCTTCAGAATCACTTCGTCCTGCTCGCTGAATTTATCTTTTACACGCTCTTCAATTTCATCCAGCACCTCGGTCAGATATTTACCTATATATACTGATATGATAGCCGGGGGAGCTTCGTTGGCGCCCAAGCGGTGGTCATTGTTGGCCGATGCGATAGAAGCACGTAGCAGGTCGGCATGGTCATGTACCGCTTTGATGGCATTCACAAAGAAGGTGAGGAACATCAGGTTGGTACGCGGTGTCTTACCGGGCGAAAGCAGGTTAACACCTGTATCTGTGGCAAGGCTCCAGTTGTTGTGCTTACCGCTGCCGTTCACACCTGCAAATGGTTTTTCGTGCAGCAGTACTTTCAGCTTGTGACGTTTGGCCACCTTAGCCATTATATCCATCAGCAGCGAGTTGTGGTCTACTGCTATGTTCACTTCTTCAAATATAGGCGCACATTCAAACTGGCCCGGCGCAACCTCGTTGTGACGTGTACGCAGGGGGATACCCAGCTTATAAGACTCCTGCTCAAAATCCTGCATGAAAGCATACACACGCTCGGGAATAGAACCGAAATAATGGTCTTCCAGTTGTTGCCCTTTAGCCGGTGAGTGGCCTACCAGCGTACGTCCGCACATTACCAGGTCGGGGCGTGCATTGGCCAGTGTTTCATCTACCACGAAGTATTCCTGCTCCCAGCCAAGAGTAGCCGTAACCTTTGTAACGTTCTTATCAAAATAATGGCATACATCTACCGCAGCTTTATCCAGCGCAGCTATCGATTTCAGCAGGGGCGCTTTATAATCCAGCGATTCGCCGTTGTAGGCAATGAATATAGTAGGAATGCAAAGTGTTTTACCATACCCGCTTTCCATGATGAATGCAGGAGAAGAAGGGTCCCATGCGGTATAGCCGCGCGCTTCAAATGTAGCACGTATGCCGCCATTGGGGAAGCTCGATGCATCGGGCTCCTGTTGTATCAGCGCATCACCGTCAAACAGCTCAATGGCAGTGCCGTCGCTTTTGATGGTAAAGAAAGAATCATGTTTTTCGGCAGTAGTACCGGTCAGCGGCTGGAACCAGTGCGTGAAGTGGGTAACACCACGCTCTTCAGCCCATGCCTTCATACCGGCAGCAATCTGGTCTGCCATCCTGCGGTCTATCTTTGCACCGGATTTAACAGAGCTCATCAGGCTTTTATAAGCCTCATCGCTCAGGTATTCACGCATAGCACGCCCGGTAAATACGTTGCTGTTGAACATGGCAGTGATTTTCTTACCGCCATAGCCGGAAATTTTTTTCTCTTCCCCGGCCAGTTCCTGTAATGCGAGATAACGTAATGATGACATTAGATTAAATTTTTAGCAAATTTAAACTTTTGGAAACGATACTGCCAAATTTTTATTCAAGTACTCCAAAAAATAACATATTACGATATTAATTAAATGGATGGAATATTTCCGGGTGATAGACAAAAGCACAGCTAAAATCTTCTTCCAGTAAGCTTTTCACCGTTATTGCCCTTTCCGGAATAGTTAATTTAGTTTTTATCGTAATGTTTTTGTTTTCCCTGTTTTTGTCAAACGTCTCCACCAGCAAATGGTCTATGAACTCTACCCCGCGCCTGCCCTGCCATTTGTATGCTGCCTCCTTGGCACTCCATGCAAGGGTGATATTTTTGGTATCGTTACCAATCAGTGCCTGCTCCGCAGCCGACAGGAATTTATGTTGTATGCGCTCTATGTTGGGATGCCAGCATTGTATGTCTATACCAGCCTCTACATACGGGCTAATCACCACTGCTACATAGGGCCATGAATGGGAAATGGAGAAATAGTATTCATTATTATCTATCCGTGGTTTATCATGTTCATCAGGACGGATGTTGAGCAGGGGAAAATCGTGTTTTAAATATTTCAGCAGGAACCGTCCCGCCAATCTTTCAATGCGGCGTTTGTCATTCTTTATATCGTCGAACCGGAGGTCTGTGCGTTCTGCAAAGAAGCTTTCCGGCTCTTCTATCTTCCAGATGGCTGCAAGGCTGTAAGGGTCGCTGGCCCATTCTCTATATAGTCCCATAAAGCCCCCTCCCGGCCTCCCCAAAAAGGGGAAGAGTCTGTTTAAGTCGTGTATTCAGTATTTGGTTTACCACACTGCAAATATAAGCCCCCTCCCGGCCTCCCCCCAAAGGGGAGGAGTCTGTTTAAGTCGTGTATTCAGTATTTGGTTTACCACACTGCAAATATAAGCCCCCTCCCGGCCTCCCCCCAAAGGGGAGGAGTTTTGAGGCCCCACCCAACCTCCCCCAAGGGGAGGAGCTTTTTATTTATGTATATATATTCATTTACCGTACTACATGGCCCCTCCCCCTGGGGGAGGTTGGGTGGGGCTTTAGTAATTAACACATAATCCCCCTTTTCTTTTTTTATTTGCTCCTCCCCTTTGGGGGAGGCGGGGGAGGGGCTTATATTTGCCCCTATGATACTCTCTGACAAACGCATACTGGAAGAAATGGAGAAAGGCACCATCAAAATATCGCCTTACGACCGTGCCGCACTGGGCAGCAACAGTTATGACGTTCATCTTGGTTCCACACTGGCTACGTATAAAGAACATATACTGGATGCAAAGAAACATAATACCATAGATACGTTCGAAATACCGGATGAGGGATTTGTACTCTACCCGCACATCTTTTACCTGGGCGTAACGCTGGAATACACAGAGACACATGCGCATGTTCCTTTCCTGGAAGGCAAATCGAGCACAGGCAGGCTGGGTATAGATATACATGCTACTGCGGGCAAGGGCGATGTAGGCTTTTGTGGCAACTGGACACTGGAAATTTCCGTAAAACAACCGGTAAAAATATACAAGGGCATGCCCATCGGGCAGCTTATCTACTTCCCGGTAGATGGGGAGATAGAAGTGAAATACAACCAGAAATCGAATGCGAAGTATGGCAACCAACCCAACCGCCCCATAGAGAGCATGATGTGGAAGAATAAATTTTAAGGATACTACCTGATTATTACAGAGCCTGTACTATATGTGCAGGCTTTTTTATTGGAATTCCGCCACGTTCAGCTTCTTCGTTCCTTCGTAGTGGATGGGGATGGTGACGAATACTCCTTTACCCGATTTCACACTCCCCTCCAGCCTTACGGTCACTTCTCGGTTGGCGAGCAGGGAATAGGCGTGCGCAAATAATCCCGTCAGGTCGGCACGCAGCTTTACAGGTAGCAGGAAGGTATCAGCAGCAGGTACGTGGAAAGTGTTTTGCAGGGAGCCGTTACCAATAAACTTATCATTTATATATAAACCGATGTTGGCATCTTTCAGGGTGACGCCAAAATTATTGGGATTGTAAAACTGCAGGTCCATGCCAATATCCGGGTGCAGGCTCAGGGTCATAATGCTGAAATTCTTCACGTCCTGGTAAACAAGACTTTTCGGATTGGCGCAAGAGAAAAGGGCAAAACAGAAGATGGTGAGCGTGATAAATATATTAGTGGCCTTCATTTGTTGTTGCATGTAGTGGTGTTATCAATTGTTGTTGATTTTTCTACAAAAATTAAGCCCCGGGTGTGCCGGGGCCTGTATATTGTCGTGTAATGCTAAAATATTTTATTCATAAAACTCATTCCAATCATAGCATCATAGCTATTTTTTCCGCTTCATTGCTTTTTCGGCAGCGGCTATGATATGTTCTTTAGTGAGGCCGTATTTGTTGAGTAGGTCAACAGGTTTACCGCTTTCGCCAAAGGTATCCATCACGGCTACATATTCGTGCGGCACCGGGCAATGTTGTGACGCTACGTTGGCAACGCTATCGCCAAGGCCGCCGTTGATCTGGTGCTCTTCGGCTGTAACCACACAACCCGTTTTGGTGAGCGATTTGATAATGGCTTTTTCGTCGAGCGGCTTAATGGTGTGCATATTGATGAGCTCAACAGATACGCCCTTTTCAGCCAGCGCTTTGGCAGCTTCTACTGCCAGCCATACCATGTGGCCGCAGGCTATGATGCTGACATCTGTACCGGTGGCCAGTACCTGTGCTTTACCTATTTCAAAATTTTGGTCTTCAGCCGTAAAGTTGGGCCATTTGGGACGGCCAAAACGCAGGTAAACAGGTCCTACATGCTCGGCAATGGCAAGGGTAGCCGCTTTGGTCTGGTTAAAATCGCAGGGAACGATAACCGTCATGCCCGGCAGCATTTTCATCATGCCTATATCTTCCAGCACCTGGTGGGTTGCACCGTCTTCACCAAGCGTAAGGCCGGCATGAGAAGCGCATATTTTCACATTCTTATCACTGTAGGCGATAGACTGGCGTATCTGGTCGTACACGCGCGAGGTAGAGAAGTTGGCAAAGGTAGTGGTATAGGGAATTTTTCCGCCGATGGTCATGCCTGCCGCTACGCCCATCATATTGGCCTCGGCAATACCGCACTGTACAAAACGGTCGGGAAACTCTTTGATAAAAGCGTTCAGTTTCAGCGAACCTGCAAGGTCGGCGGTAAGGGCTACCACATTGGGGTTGCGACGGCCTGCCTCCAGTATCCCTTCACCGAAACCCGCACGGGTCTCTTTCTCGTTCAGTACCTGTATATCGTTCAGTGTCATATTAAGTAAAAAGTTAAAAGTAAAAAGCTGAAAACTGCTTTCAGGGCGCAAAAATCCTATAATAAATTAAAAGTAAAAAGTAAAAAGGCAAAAACATTATTAAATATGGCATTTCGGGGAGTCTGTGCTTTTCTTTTGTCTACCAGGTGGGCTTGTATAGTTTTAAGAGCCTCTGTGTTGTCCCTACTTTCTTTTGTCTTGATACAAAAGAAAGTAGCAAAGAAAAGATCAAGGCTGTAGCGGCATTGGCTAAAAATTCATTTCACTTTGCTGCATGAAAAAAAGCTTACTATTTAGCTGAATGCTGTAGCCAGCCTGTACTATCATCATCCTAACTATTCTATGCATCATTTTTCATGCGGACGCTCCGTTACATGAATTTTCTTAACGCCATTCCGCTAAGGCCGGTAGATTGTCTTTTAGTCTTCTCTGCGCTGTTGTCGTCAGGATTTAATTCCCTAAGTTGGCGCAAGAATGCCGCCTTGCTTTGTGCATGGGGTTCTTGTGCCATAGTAATGCGTATAGGTCTCCCGGCTAAAACAATAATATCTGGCTTATGTATCATGGCACAAGAACGCTGCTCTTAACCTACGTTGCATTCTTGCACCAACATAGAGCGAGGGCCTGCTATGTCGATTAATTTTATGATAACAAACATTTATCCATGTTACACTATTCTAAAGCATTGAGGAAGGGGAGTATATCGTACCGGGCAGCAATTTAAATAAGAAAGGACTAAAGCAAATTACCGCCCGGTACGATGAGAGGAAAATCTTTGTCTGCATAATAGTATAAAAAGAGTGTGCCATGGTGAGCAGTGCCTGATTTTCAGCAGGATATAAAAAAACCGCATCCCTTTTGTGGAATGCGGTTCGTATCATATCGGGGTGCAACTACCAGCGTTTGGGCTTAGGCTTGTTGTAGCGTTTCCTGTTATTATTGTTATTCTGGCTGTTATGATTGGGTATGGCATTGGGGCGCATCACCACATCTTTGTTTTTGGGCAGGTTTATCTTCACCAGTCCGGAGCTTGCCATCGGGTATGGGTGTGCCTCTACCACGGGTATGCTGAACCCTATCAGCTTTTGTATGCCCCGCAGGTCGTCTTTCTCCTCCTCGTCGCAAAAAGAGAGGGCTATGCCGCTGGCACCGGCGCGGCCTGTACGACCTATACGGTGCACATAGGTTTCGGGCACTTCGGGTATTTCGTAGTTGATAACATGTGAAAGCGCCTCCACATCTATACCACGTGCGGCAATATCGGTAGCTACCAGCACGCGGGTATCACCATTTTTAAAGTTGTTCAAAGCACGCTGCCGGGCATTTTGCGACTTGTTGCCGTGTATGGCCTCGGCGTGTATATTGGCCTTGTTCAGCTCGCGGGCTACTTTATCGGCCCCGTGCTTGGTGCGGGTAAATACGAGGGCGCTGGGTATGCTCCTGTCTTTCAGTATGTGGATGAGCAGGTTTTTCTTGTCCTTTTTTTCTACAAAATAGATGGCCTGCTTCACCGTTTCAGCGGTAGAGGAGACCGGGGTCACTTCCACCTTTTCAGGGTTTACCAATATGGTATTAGCCAGTTTCTGTATTTCGGGCGGCATGGTAGCCGAGAAAAACAGGGTCTGCCGTTCTTTGGGCAGTTTGGCCACCACTTTCTTCACATCGTGTATGAAACCCATGTCCAGCATACGGTCTGCCTCATCCAGCACAAAAAGGTTAATGTGGTTGAGGTGTACGTATTTCTGGTCCATCAAATCGAGCAGGCGGCCGGGGGTGGCTACCAGTATGTCTACACCGTGCTGCAATGCTTTTACCTGTGCGCCCTGTGGCACACCACCGAATATCACGGTATGTTTCAGCCCTATATGCCTGCCATAGGCGGCAAAGCTCTCGCCTATCTGTATGGCCAGCTCACGGGTGGGGGTCAGTATAAGGCACTGTATGGGCCGCTGCCCGTGGCGGGGCTGCCTTGCGGCCAGTAGCTGCAGCACAGGCAATGCGAAAGCAGCCGTTTTGCCGGTGCCCGTCTGGGCGCAGCCCAGCAGGTCTTTGCCCTGCAGCACTATGGGTATGGCCTGCGCCTGTATGGGCGTAGGCATGGTATATCCTTCTGTTTCCAGCGCCTTTAACAGCGGCGCCGACAATTTTAATTCCTGGAATGTCATTAAGTAATGTAATAGCCGGTAAGTACGGTTTTAAGGTAGGAACGCAGCGTGTTTAAAAAATATAAGACTGCAAAGATACAAGGAAAAAACGAATGTGTTTTTCGCTACTGGAGCGGGCTTTAACAGCCTATATACAATTAAGTTCAGGTATTGCGAAATAAAAATGCGAACTTTGCGGCTCACAAAAAATTATTACAGCTTATGGGCAGATCTCAGGAGACGGCGGCAAAAAAGGATAAAGAAAAGAAAAGGGCCCGAAAAAAACAGGACAAGGCCGAAAAAATGGCCGAACGTAAGGCCAACAAAAGCAAGGGCAAGGGACTGGATGATATGATGGCTTATATTGATGAGAATGGCAACATTTCAGACACCCCGCCAGACCCTAAGAAAATGGTTGAAGTAAATGCAGAAGACATCGTACTGGATGTAGCGCAAAGCTACGCAGTGAACCCCAACGATGTGATTCGCAAGGGTACGCTTACTTTCTTCAGCGAGAGCAAAGGGTATGGTTTCATCAACGACCTGAAAACACAACAGAGCATTTTTGTTCACATCAACAACATGGAAGACGTCATTAAGGAGCGCGATAAGGTTACGTTCGAAATGGAACGCGGACCTAAGGGCCCTATTGCCGTACGTGTGAAAAAGGCAGTGTAGCCCCGCTACCTGCCGGTTACCGTTTTATAATTCAGCCTGCACGGGATTGGCCACCGGCCCGTCCTGCGGAGGCATTGTGCGTCAGCTTATTTCCTCGCTGCGACTTTTAACATCCCTGGTATTGCGGATAAGGGCGATGCCTGCAAAAAAGAACACGGCGCCTAATATGCCATACACCAGTATGAGCTTGATATTATAGGTGCCGCTGCTGTTTTGCACAAAATTCATCGCGCCCATAATGAGGCCCACGATACCTAAAAGGGTGAGTATGATACCGAATATACGTTTTTCCATGATACCCATGTTTTAGTATGCCGGTATGGGTATAAATGGCGTGCCAGAGGGGGTTATGCTACTATATTCAATAGAAAATCAACAATGTCGTTTTGTGTGGCAGGTGTATTTGTTTCTGTTACAGAATCGAACTCATACCATAAATGGTCCAGTTCATTATCCCATTGGTGAACATGTAAATCTTTTAATCCAAACTCATCTACATAAAACCATTCCCCATCTATCAGGCAATTGCGGATAAAGGCTTCTATTTCTGCAATAGCAAAACCGTGCTGATTGGTAAATATTTCTTCATGCCATTGCTTGTAATTGGCAGCATCACGGTAGCGGTAGGAGAATTTGATATTCATACCCAAATATAACAAAATGACACTTAAAGTCCGTTGACTTAAATGCCACAAGAAAATACCTTGACATCCATGAATATCAAGGATAAAGTAGGGCAAAGAGTTCGGGAATTAAGACATGAGTTAGGCTTATCACAAGAGGCTTTGGCAAACAAGGCAGGGGTAGACCGTACCTATATGACAGATGTTGAAAATGGCAGACGAAATATATCGGTAGAACTACTGGAAAAGATAATAACAGCGCTTGAAGTATCCTTTGAAGAATTTTTTAATGGTGAAAACTTTAAGTGGTGAGGGGCGCATATTATTACAAAACTATTAGGGATTTTTTGAAAGATCCTGTATCTGAGATTCGGGATGCTCTAACAATGGGCAATAGTAAAAGTGGGTTTAATAATCAACTTAAAACCCAAACCGATTCATGGAGTACTAAAATTGCAATATTTAAAAACGGGCTAGCAAATGTCAATCCGAATTGGGTAATACTTTTCGAATACTCTATACCACGAAGAGCAAAAAGAGTTGATGCAATTATTATAGCAAATGATATAATCCTTGTAACAGAATATAAAGATGTTGATAAAGATTATTCTAAAAGTTACATCACACAAGTAGAGGATTATTGCTTAGACATCAGAGATTTTCATAAAGAAAGTAATAATAAGGTTATTGTACCCATCTTACTTTGTTCAAAAGCCAAAAACAAACCGAATATATTAGAGGATAATCATGATAGTGTGAAGCAAACTTTCTTTTCAAATGCAGATAACTTTGGAGAAATAATAAAAGAGATTTACAGTTATTGGGGCGGAAAGAACAATCAAATTGATTATAAGAAATGGTACAGTAGTCCTTACTCCCCAACTCCAACAATAATCGAAGCGGCTAAAGCCTTATATGCTGGTCAGAGTGTTAAAGAAATTACTCGCTCACATTCAGAAGCAGAAAATCTTTCTAAAACTACCAATGCGGTTCTTGAAGCGTTAAGTACAGCACAGAAAGCAAATAAAAAAATAATCTGCTTTATTACAGGTGTACCAGGAGCGGGGAAAACGTTAGCTGGTTTAAATATTGTTCATAGCAGAGAGTATAGAGCTAACAAGGAGCTAGCTGTATTTCTCTCTGGAAATAGTCCTTTAGTTAAGGTATTGAATGAAGCATTGGCTAGAGGCTTTAGCCAAAGAGAAGGCATTCCAAAGACAGAAGCTCGACGGAGAGTTTCTACGTTTATTCACAACGTGCATCAGTTTATTGACGAATATTATCTGGATGAAAATTT
This sequence comes from uncultured Flavipsychrobacter sp., assembly GCA_964621795.1. Classification (GTDB taxonomy): domain Bacteria; phylum Bacteroidota; class Bacteroidia; order Chitinophagales; family Chitinophagaceae; genus Polluticoccus. The sequence goes on along the minus strand of CAZUMM010000021.1, from coordinate 74,229 downwards.
AATTCCAATAGATAATGTAATTATTTACGATGAGGCACAAAGAGCATGGGACAGAGAACACAAGTTCAGAAAGTCTAATCAAACGATAGACGCATCCGAACCTGATATTCTATTGTCAATAATGGATAGATTTAAAAATAAATACAGTGCAATTATTGCTTTAGTTGGAGGAGGACAAGAAATTAACACTGGTGAAGGTGGTTTGGCTGAATGGGGTAAAGCTATAATTGAAAAATATTCTCATTGGGATGTTTATATTTCTGACGCTTTAGTAAAAGGTGACCATTCTACAGGTAACATGACACTGTTTAAAGATTATCACCCTAATATAAACTTGAGAATAAACTCCAATCTTCATCTTAATGTATCTATAAGAGCATATAAGGCTGAGAAACTCTCTGAATGGGTATCATTAATATTATCAAGCGACAATAACAAAGCTGCCCAGTTATTTAAAAAAGATTTAATAAATTTTCCAGTATTTATATCAAGATCAATAGATAATGCCAAAAAGTTTTTAAAGAAAAATGTACGTGGATCACGAAGATATGGCTTAGTAGCTAGTTCTGGAGGTAACAGACTTCGAGCTGTTGGTATTGATATAGCTTCTGGGCTAAGTGGCATCTCAAAACAAGAGGAATTAGGAGCATGGTATCTAAATCCGACGAATGATATTCGATCATCAAATTTTTTAGAAATTGTTGCCAGAGAGTATGCTGTTCAAGGCCTAGAACTAGATTGGGTTTGCGTATGCTGGGATGCTGATTTAAGAAGAGAGTCAAACGAATGGAAAAGCTATAAATTTAGTGGGACATCTTGGAACAATGTAAACCAACCTGAACAGCAAAAATTTATCCTAAACAAATACAGAGTCCTACTCACACGAGCAAGAGAAGGTATGATAATCTATGTTCCCCATGGTGATAACGAAGATGAAACTAGGCGGAAAGTTTTTTATGACTCAATCTATAATTATCTAAAATCTTGCGGGGTACCTGAATTAGAATAATTTACTACTCCATTGCAAGAAAAGCAAACTTGCAGTTAATACAGGAATGTATTTGATAATATTGTTCAGTTGACAATACTTCATCAAACTCTGTTCTAACACCACAATATGGACATGTAGTAGGTTGGTCAGAGAGTAAAAAAATATCCATCTTATAAACCTATCGTTAATACAACAAAACTACAATCGGATATAAGTGAACTTAACAGGATTATTTTCGAAAATTTTTTCTTTTTAATATTCTTCCAATTTTTATCTCGTACATGTTTTGCTTTTTACCTACTCCGAGATATTCTGTAATCATTCGCTTGCTATCCGGTTTCATTCCATTAATAAATTCGATGTATTTGTATGGTCTTTTCTTGCCATTTTTATCATATAAACGTGCTGTCCAAAACGGCTTGACATCTCTATATTCAATTTTCTTATCACCAGATGCAATCAAATCAAACCATTTGCCTTTGATAAATATTTTCAGCGTTTCCATGTAGAATGTTTGCTAATAAATATAATATTTTCATTCTGCTTTAAACGGTGCCAATGCCTTTACCGCCCCATAGCCCTTCCTCCCTCTGTTAAAAAAATCCTTAAATAAACAGGTTGTGTTATGCGTAGATTAAATTTTGTTATTTTGTAGGTAGATGAGTACAGGGATTCTTACATTATTTGGCGAGGAAACACCACCGGAAGAGCTAAAGGCCGTAGGCAAGAGCCGGGCTAAGGCCAAACCGAAGGAGGAGGAACAGCCTGCTGCCAAAGCGAAACCGGCTACACCGCCGCCTGCTGCAAAGCCGGAGCTTGTAGCTGCGCCCGAACCTGTACCTGCCCCGGCTGCCCCTAAAGCGCCGAAGGCTAAAAAAGCAGTTGCCCAAAAGACGGAAGCGGAAGCGCCGAAGGAAAAGCACAAACGCTACAAAGGCGAGGCCCCGCCCGACGGCTGGGTGGCCGAAAAGCAGTATTACAGCATTGGCGAGGTGTCCGGCCTGTTCAAGGTAAACACTTCGCACATCCGTTTCTGGACCAATGAATTCGGCATGAAGGTGCGCACTACCCGCAAAGGCGACCGCCTCTACACCCCCGACCAGATAAAGGAGCTACGGGTGATACACCACCTGGTAAAGGAGAAAGGATATACGATAAAGGGAGCCAAGGAAAAAATGAAATCCGGCAAGAAGGTATCGGCAGAAGCAATGGACCTGAAACACAGCCTGCTGCAACTGCGCAACAAGCTGCTGACGATACGCAACGGGCTGGTATAAAAACAGCACAGTATGAAACTGCTACTGGCGGCAGCCATTTTATTTATGAGTTTTACAGCAAACGCACAGGAAAAAGCGGACGTCAGCACAAACAACCGCGGGGAAATCGTATATAACGGCCCCACCACTTTTGAGGACCTGGAGCAGGAACCAACGTTCACCTGGCTGGGCGAAGGGGCAAAGGCTTATGAGCCCGACGGAGCTAAAATCATATACCTGCTCAATAAGCTGCCGCTGTACAATATAGTAGTAGTGATGGGTACCTGGTGCGAAGACTCGCACAATATGTTGCCGAAACTATACAGGGTACTGTCTGATACGGATTACCCCATGTCGCAACTAACGATGTATGGCGTAGACCGTGATAAGAAAAGCAAAACGGGTATCGAGAAAAAATACAATGTCAGCAACATACCGGCAATCATACTGCTGAAGGATGACAAGGAAGTGGGCCGCATTACGGAAGTAGTGAACAAAAGCGTAGAGGCCGACCTGGCACAAATCATTGCCAACGATAAGTAGCACATACATGCGGGCGGTTTCGGGGTTTTGGGGCGAATGAGTACATTTGCTGCCTCAATACGAACCGTATGGAATTACCTGAACATATTACGATTGACACACTGGCGCAGGGCAGTCCTGAACGGATAGCAATACCTGCCGCCGCCCAACAGCGTATTGCTGTTAACCGCGCTTACCTCGATGAAATTCTCAGGGGAGGGCAAACCTACTACGGCATCAACACGGGTTTCGGCTCGCTGTGCAATGTGCGGGTGCAACCCGATGAGCTGGCGCTGCTGCAAGAAAACCTGGTATGCTCGCACGCCTGCGGTATGGGCGATGAAGTACCGGAAGAAATCGTGCGCCTGATGCTGATGTTGAAAGTGCATGGACTGGGGCAGGGCTATAGCGGTGTGCGCAACGAAATAGTACAAAGGCTGACCGACTTTTACAATATGGGCATCACGCCTGTGGTGTATGAGCTGGGCTCACTGGGCGCTTCGGGCGACCTGGCACCGCTGGCACACCTGAGCCTGCCGTTGTTTGGCAAAGGTAAGGTGCGGTATAAGGGGCAGATAATGGACGCTGCCGATGCGCTGAAAGATGCCGGGCTGGAGCCGCTGCCGCTATCTGCCAAAGAAGGGCTGGCCCTGCTGAACGGTACGCAGTTTATGAGCAGCTATGGCACATGGAGCCTCGTAGCTGCCAAACGCCTGCTGATATGGGCCGATGTGATTGGCGCATTATCGGCCGATGCATTTATGGCTAAAAACGAACCTTTCAGGCACCCGATACACAGGGTACGCCCGCACAAGGGGCAGATAGATACTGCTGCGCGTATATTACAACTGCTGCAAGGCAGTGCTATACAGCAGCAGGAGAAGGAACAGGTGCAGGACCCTTATTCGTTCCGCTGTATGCCGCAGGTACACGGCGCTACAAAGGATGTAGTAGACACGGTGACACGCGTGGTAGAAACGGAAATCAATTCGGTAACGGATAACCCCATCGTTTTTCACGATGAGGATGCTATCATGAGCGGGGGCAACTTTCACGGGCAGCCGCTGGCCTTGCACCTAGATTTCCTGGCGATTGCCATGGCAGAACTGGCCAATATATCGGAGCGCCGCACCTACCTGCTCATCAGCGGGCAGCGCGACCTGCCGCCATTCCTTGCGCCTGACGCGGGACTGAACAGCGGGTTCATGATTGCCCAGTACACGGCTGCGGCCATCGTGAGCCAGAATAAACAGCTTTGCTCGCCTGCTTCGGTAGATAGCATCGTGAGCAGCAACGGGCAGGAAGACCATGTAAGCATGGGCGCGAATGCAGCTACCAAGCTGCGCCGCGTCATTATGAATGTGCAGCGTGTACTGGCCGTAGAACTGCTGACCGCAGCGCAGGCCATGGATATACGCAGGCCATTACAAACTTCGCCCGCACTTGAAAAAGTATGGAGCGCTTTGCGCAGCGAAGTACCGTTTATGGATAAAGACCGCATACTGCATGACGACCTAGTGAAGGCCGAACAGTTTTTACAGCGTCATGCGGAAGAGATAATTGGCGAAAAGCTTTAAACGAGCTTATAGTTTTTATAGCTCAGGTTCAATCCAAGCCGCTTTTCTGCAAACAGTTTGAACCGCTCTTTTAGGGAGAGGTTGTTGAAGGATATATCATAATCAAATTTCCAGTTGGTTTGATGTATCCTTTGTTGCATAACGGCAGGGTGCGTGTCTTTGAAGCGTTCGAGGGCATCTATATGTGCCGCATAGTCGAACTCGGCGGCCTTTACCACATTCTTTTCCACCCATTCGTCATCGTGCCATAGCTTGTGAAAAATTTCTTGTTTTTGCTGCATGGCGCGCGGGTCTTTTACCCAACCGTAATGGTATATGTATGCATCCAGCGGTTTTACGCGCAGCTTTTCATTATCGCCTTTGCGAAAGCCCTGTGCATCGCGGTAAGAATAAATGCTTTTATCGTTGCGGATGATGCGTATTTCATGCGGGTACCATTTGGTAGAGGTACCGATATAATCGTACGAGCCGTAAAAGTGCAGGTATTTGAACAGCAGGCCGTCTACGCGTTTATCGTCTTTCCATTTGCGCATACCCTCGGCAATGGTATCATGATATTTTTCGTGCACCACTTCATCGCCCTGTATATAAAAACACCAGTCGGTATCATCGCTTATGGCACGGAAGGCCTTGTTGGTCTCTTCTGCCAGTACACGGCCTCCTTCGCGCAGGGTATCATCCCATACCGTATTAACGATGCGTATTTTCTGCGGGTCGATGCTTTGGATAAGGTCAGCGGTACCGTCTTCGGAATTGCCTACAGCCATTACAAACTCGTCGCAAAGCGGCAGGATGGATTTTACCGATTCTACTACCGGGTAGTCGTACTTAATGGCATTGCGGATAAAACTGAAACCTGTGACCTTCATAAATATTATAAAACAGGGGCAAAAATAGGTATTGCGGTTTATTGCGCGGCGTTTAATCTGCGGGCCAGCGTATCGGCCACGCGCACGTTGAACGGTTTGTGTATAGAGTTGTAGATGTCTGATTTTTCTTTGCTGGTAAGGTGAAAATTAAGCGCAGCGGCTTTTTCGCGCACCTCCGGTATATACTGCATAGAGGCTATGCGCATATTGTTCTTTAAGGAGTAAGGCAGGTAGTCTTTCAGGTACCCGTGGTAATACGACTGGAAAGGCTCCCATTTATCCTGTATCACAAACAGGGGTGTAAAAGCCATTTCGCCCAGCGTGTTCACATCGGTGGAAGGGAATACCTCGTACTCGCGCGTATCCCTAATCTCCAGCAGTATCACCCCCGAAGTATTTTTATTAATCCAGTCGCGCATGGTAAACAGATAGCGTGTGGCCACTTCCATGCCAAAGTTATCGCGCAGGCCGGCATCCATCAGGTTCATGGCAGGCGTGCTGGGCATACGCACTACCGGCAGTATAAAGGGGAAAGTGGCATTGATGCGCAGGGCCGTTGTGATGCGCATGTTATAGGGGTTCTGGTCTTTAAAGAAGGCCCCGTAATCCACCGCGTCTATCGGCGGCAGGGAGGAATCTTCCGCACCATATTCAGGCTGGGTAAGGTAGGCAAGGGGGAGCGGGCTTATCATCAGCCTGCGGCCATCGTTAATAATGGTGCTGTTGATAATCATTGCAGGTATCTCCGCCTTATTTTCCGCCTCGCGGTAGTCGCCTATTTTATGGTCGAGCATCCCTTCCGTATTGCTGATAAGCTCCTGCTCCATAGCATAGCCCCGGTCTTTACTGTAGGAATATCCCGCCAGCGATATTTTATTGAACGGGGAAATCATATCGACACTGGCAAAGGAAAAAACGATAGCATTCAGCAGGTCTTTGCCAATGTTTTTCCTGTATTGTAGCGCGTAGGGATTATCGATTTTTTTCTGCTGCCATGCGTGGTGCAGCTCGCGCCAGTAGGCAGCGCCTATCATTCCGCCCGATGCGCCGGTTATCAATACCGTGTTGGAAAACAAGCGCCCGTGCGTAAGACTATCGATGTATTGCAAAGTGTTAAAAGACCAGTATGCCGCCCGCAAGCCTCCACCGCTCACGCTCACTACAATCAGCGGCGGTTTTGCCTGTCCCCCGGCCAGGCATTTCTCCTTCCACCTGTCCAGCCGTTTTTCTTCCGCCTTTTTATCGCGCAGGTACGCAGCCGGTGTGAAGGTATTTTTTAGAGTATTGTAATCATATTTTGGCAGCGGTGCATTCTGCGAACTATAATCCATACCAAAAGCAATGCCCCTGAAATCAAAGACTTTCTTCTTTACCAGCCAGCCCAGCAACAGTATAATCAATATCCACCCGATTGTTTCCCAGCTACGCAGAAAATACTTCATACCGCCTACCATGCCCATCACCAGCGCAAAGAGAATGAGGAACCCTGCACCGGCAGGGATACGCAGGCGGGGGTCATCCATAAATATGCCCGAAAGCAATAACAGCAGTATGGCAAAAATGGTAGCTGTAATAGCATTGCGGTGGTGTTTGCGCAACACCGTTTGCAGGAAACGGGGATTATACGGCTCCAGTTCAGAACATTTTTTGATACCCCTGCCCGATAAATAGGTATCGGCACGGATGATATCTATTTCAAAGTCAAGACTATCGTAAGGTATAATTTGCCGGATGCGCGCGGGGTTGGTAATGCGCGACAGCAGTACTTTCAGCAAATCGCGGTCGACACGAAAAAAATAAGCAAATGAAATAACGATGATTAAACCCAGCCCCAGGTAAAAGCCTGCCTGGTAGCGCAGTACCTCTCCCGTACCGGCATGCTCGTCGTGCAACTGGAAGCGTATGCTGACCACCGAATAAAATATGAGAAATGCCAGGGGCAGGATGGAGTTATTGATACAGTATTTTAAAAAGGCATGGCGTGTAGCGCCCATAAAAGGCACGCGGTGGCTGTGTATGATAAAAGTGGTAATGTGCCAGGCCATAATGAACACCGCCATAGCGCCGCCCAGCAGCATCATACTGAAAAAATTGATTTCACCGAGGTATTCCGGGCTCAAAAAGAGCGTAGAAGCGCCGAAAGCATCGGCAAAACGTTGGGTAATCGTCAGTACAAGTATGAGCCAGAATACCAGCAGCAACTGGTATTTACGAAAATGCAGCAGCAAAAGCTGTACGGGTAAAAAGCGGTATATGCCCTTTATGGGTTTCTCCAGTCTTTCGAGGCGGATCATTAGTTTAATGTACGAATTTTTTACCTCGCACAGAGCACTTCTTTTCGCCTGATTATTAAATTATTGTTTCGCCCGCGGTACTATATACAGGTTCACCATCAGCGACACGAGGAGGAACATAGCTATCAACTGGTGCATTTCCGCCAGTATCTCGAACTGGCCGAATTTTCCAAAAACCATTTTGGGGGCGCTGAGCACGGTAACTATACCCAATACCACCTGCAGCGATACCAGTATAACAGGCCAGTAGCTGGCTTTGCCCAGCATGGTTTGTGGCTGCGTTCTGGCTATTTTCCGCACTTTTACAAACCAGTATATAATGGCGGCAAACAGCAGGTAAGCCAGTGTACGGTGTACAAAATGTACATTGATGGGGTTGCTCACAAAGCTTTGCGACATCATGTGGCCCGGTATCCACATACCGTTGATGGTGGGCCATGTGGCTGCTGCCATAGCCGCTTTCAGCCCTGCCATAAATGCGCCGTATACTAACTGTACGCCCAGCAGCGCTATAACGAATATAGTAAGGTTATGCAGCCCCTCGTGTTTTGCCCTTTTTTCAGCCGGTATCAACAACTGCAAGGCAAACCAAAGCGTATAGCACAGCAATACAAGCGCAGAGATAAAATGTATGGCCAGTTTGATGTGGTTTACATACAGGTCGGTATCATTCAGCCCACTGGCTACCATTATCCATCCTACCAGGCCCTGTACGCCGCCCAGTATAAACAGGATGACAAAGGGTATCACCATCTGTTTATCGAAATACCGCCGTATAAGAAAATAAATAAAGCCTACAGCGAATACTACACCCAGCATACGCGCCCACAGGCGGTGAAACCACTCCCAAAAGAAAAGAAACTTAAAATCCTGCAGTGCAAAATGGCTGTTCAGGTATTTGAATTGGGCTATCTGTTTGTATTTGTCGAAAGCAGCCATCCATTCCTGCTCATTCATGGGCGGCAGCGCACCCATTATAGGCTTCCACTCTGTAATAGAAAGGCCTGAGCCCGTAAGTCTTGTAATGCCGCCCAGCAGTACCTGGATGATTATCATGAATACCCCGGTCAGCAGCCACACAGCTACTGCCCTTCTTTTTTTCTGGTCTTCCAAAATTTTCTGCTTTACGGCGCAAATTTAGGAGATAAAACGCAGCTTAATGTTTAATAACAGCTGTGGAATATGCAACAAAATCTGTTTTTTATAAATTAATATTTCCCCACTATGTATCATCCTGTCTATAAACTGTGAAAATTTTTTCCCATTACATATATAAAGCATCGTTATACTTATTAAATAGCAATACAACCAATTAATTTTTTTTGTTTTCTCATTAGCTAAATAATATATTTGTAAAAAACAGCTATATAAATATTTGCGCGCTTTTCTGCGAAACTAATGTTAAAGAATTGATTATTAGCCCATTCATTAAAAGGTATTTAATGTAGTTTTGTACAAAAAGGTCTGATTATTGCGCAACATATAACTTCAGGTATAGTTTTTAAGAATGAGTTGAAACATTCAATACTAAACCGATAACCCTGGTCATGAAAATTTTTCTGATTATTCAAATATAAAAATTCGCCATTATGAGAAAAGCCGATGTTGTAAGCAGCATTGCTGAGAAAACAGGGATACCCAAAGTAGACATACTTGTAGCCCTCGAAGCATTTTTTAAAGAGGTAAAATCTTCACTGGTTGAGGGTGAGCCTGTTTATGTACGTGGCTTCGGAAGCTTTATCCTTAAAAAGCGGGCAGCTAAAATAGGACGTAATATCAAAAAGAATGTAGCCGTTGAAATACCGGAGCATTTCATTCCTGCGTTTAAACCTGCAAAAGAATTTGTACAGGCAGTAAAAGAATCGAAACACGAACTGGTAGAGCATAAAGAAAGCGACCTGGTTGAAAACGATTAATTTACCCTGAACAGTTAACATGCTTATTCGCTACCTTTGCGCAGAAATTTTATAATTCTTGCGAGCGGTACACTACATTACAATTGCCGGAGCCATAGGTTTAACAGCACTGTTATATTGGGGAGGTAATACCATACCCCCGGCAAAAGAAAATACCGGAATGCCCGCAGCACGAGGCGGCGGGGCTATGCCCGGCAACCCGGCGGCAGCAGTTCGCCCCATATCTTTCGATTCGGTGCTGGCCGCTTCATTCAGGCAGCTTCCCGCCCATGCGAAGGAAGAAATACAACAAATTGAAAAACAAACCGGAGCTATGAGCGATTCGTCGCAAATGGCCCCGGTTTTTACTACCCTTGCCAAAACCTGGCAACAGCACAAACAATTTCCTGTAGCTGCTTATTATTACGCAAAAGCAGCAAAGTTGGAGAATTCGGAAAAAAAGCTCAATTTTGCAGGCCAATTCTTTTTAGACATACTGCACGATGCCGGTTCGGCTGAAATGCAGATGTGGGAAGCAACGGAAGCAGTAGCCTGTTTTCAACGTTCTCTGGAAATAAATCCTGATAACGATACTGCTAAAATGGCACTGGCTGCCGGGTATATTGAAGGAACCGGGGAAACGATGAAGGGTGTGCAGCTGCTGCTGGGCATCGTAAGAGAAAAACCGGGTAATATAGCTGCCAACCTGATGCTGGGAAGAATGTCCATACAGTCGGGCCAATACGATAAAGCTATACAGCGCTATGAAACGGTGCTGAAGCAGGAACCCGAAAATACGGAGGCATTATACTTCCTGGCCGAAGCCTGGAAAGGAAAAGGAAATAAGCAAAAAGCAATAGAACTGCTGGAAAAGTGCAAGAAGATTGTAAACAAGCCCGAATTCAGCAGGGATATTGACGAGTATATAAATTCATTTAAATAACTAATAAAATCATTGTGTTATGCCTTGTGGAAAGAAAAGGAAACGTCATAAAATAGCTACGCACAAACGTAAAAAGCGTTTGAGAAAGAACCGTCATAAGAAGAAGAAATAAGTAATCGGGCGCTTGCGCCCGTTCTCATCTTTTCCCGATAATTGAGGCAAGGTAATCCTTCACCTTTTGCACTAACAGAGTTATGTACTACTGGCAAAAGGTGTGGGATTTACTTATTGCCGTAGCGTACATCTTCCGGGTGCGTTGCACAGGCAACTGCATTCTATCTTTCAAATCACCGGAAGGTTTTGGATTAAAGACGGTTGAATGAACAAAGAACTTATTATCAATACTTCGGGCGATGGAGTGGAAATAGCGTTGCTCGAAGATAAAAAGCTGGTAGAGCTGCATTATGAACGCGGCCAGGATGCGTTTGCCGTTGGCGACCTTTACCTCGGCCGTGTAAAAAAGCTCATGCCCGGCCTGAATGCAGCGTTTGTAGACGTGGGCTATGAGAAAGATGCTTTCCTGCATTATACCGACCTCAGTCCTTACATCCGTTCCCTGCTGAAATTCACCAAACAATCGGTTGATGGCAATACGCCCTGGGGAAAAGATTTCGGCAGGTTTACCAACGAAGCTGAAATACTGAAGACTGGTAAGATAACCGAAGTGCTGACCCAGCGTCCTGAAATACTGGTACAGATACTGAAAGAACCTATTTCTGCCAAAGGGCCCAGGCTTAGCTGCGAAATATCGCTGCCGGGCAGGTTTGTGGTGGTAACGCCGTTCAACGATGTGGTAGCTATATCGCGCAAGATACACTCTGCAGATGAGCGTAAGCGCCTGCAGCGTATTGTGGAAGCTATCAAGCCTAAAAACTTTGGCGTCATTGTGCGCACTGCCGCCGAAGGGAAGAATACAGCAGAACTGCATACCGATATACTGGAACTGGTGCAGATGTGGGAGAACATACAGGCCAACCTGAAAGGCGCCAAACCTCCCCAGATCATCATGAGCGAACAGGACAAGACAACCTCTATCCTGCGCGACCTGCTCAGCGACAGCTTCCAGCGTATTGTAGTGAACGATAAAAAGCTGGCTTCGGAAACAAAGGATTACATCTCCCGCATTGCCCCCGGGCAGGAAGAAATAGTAACCTACCATAATGGCGGCCAACCGGTATTTGACCAATATGGAGTTACAAAGCAGGTGAAATCATCGTTTGGCAAAACAGTGAACCTTTCCAGCGGGTCTTATCTTATAATAGAGCATACGGAAGCCCTGCACGTGATAGATGTGAACAGCGGTACCCGCAGCGCAGACTCAGGGCAGGAGCAAAATGCACTGGCTACCAACCTGGAGGCTGCCTCGGAAATAGCACGCCAGATGCGCCTGCGCGACCTGGGCGGTATCATCATCATCGACTTCATAGACATGAAGCTGCCGGAGAATAAAAAGCAGATACTGGATACTATGGAGCAACTGATGTCGGGCGACCGTGCAAGGCATACCATATTGCCCATTTCAAAATTCGGGCTGATGCAGATAACACGCCAGCGCCTGCGCCCCGAGCTGAATATTTCTACGGCTGAGGTATGCCCCACCTGCAAAGGAACAGGCAAAATAGGCCCGTCTATACTGCTGGCCGATGACATTGAGAAAGACCTGCAATACCTGCTCAACCAGGGCCACCGCGAGCTGGGGCTGCACGTGCATCCTATCATGCACGCATATCTTTCGAAAGGGTTATTCTTCAACTCACTTGTATCTAAATGGAAACGTAAATACAAAGTGAAGCTGAAACTGGTAGCTGATAATAATTTCCCTATTACACAGTACCATTTTTACGACCTGAAAACAGACGACCTGATTAAACTGTAACAACAAAACTTATTTATAAAATGCCGGGACACTATCCCGGCATTTTTCATGTAAAGGAAAGCGGAACTGCGAAAGTTCCGCTCCAATCCACCTGCTGTATTCCTTTCCATACAGCATCAATACTCTGTAAAAGGGGGTATAAACGATTTTAGTTGATATTGATGTTACGGACTTTAGCAAGTTCCTTGATGGCCACATAGTTTTTACCATTCTTAGTTATGGTAGTGTACCGGAACGGGCATACTTCAAGCACTACAGTATTATCCGTAGTAGCAGGCAGCGATTGAAGGTCGGCTGACGATATAGTTATATTTCAGGCCCCGGAAGAAAATGACTTTAATACGCTCTGGTTGCCGGCTGCTACCAACACATATACCGGGTCTGCACCCGATACTGTACTGCTGTTGAGCGTAAGGGATATACCCGCAGATTTTGTTACTGATTCCGGCACTGTATAATTAGCCGCAATATCAGGAAACAGTAAAAAAAAGGTATAATCGAAAATTAATCGCCGTTTTCGGGCAAACTGCGTGTGATGCCTTCAAGAAATGCATACACATTTTGCATGGTCTTCATCTTGTCCACAATCAGCATGAAATTCTTGCCCACCTGTTTTAAACGGGCATTATTGACACGCTGCTGTATATAAGACATGATATGATTGAAGGTGGGCGACTCGAAATAAGGCGAATCAGGGTTGCTGATAAAATACAGGCGCACCTGCTCATTTTTCATGATAAGCTTTTCAAAACCAAGCTCACAGGCCATCCTGCGGCAGCGCAGTGTTGTGAACAGTTCTTCTACCTGCGGGGGGATGGGCCCGAAACGGTCGCGCAGGTCTTCAGCAAAAATTTCCAGTTCCTCGTCATTATTAATATCATCCAGTTGCGTGTATAGTGATAAACGCTCGGTGATATTTTCTACATAAGTATCCGGTATCAGTATTTCCAGGTCGGTATCTATGGTACAATCGCTGACGAAATCTTTTTTCCTGTCCAGCTCGGCAGAGAATACGTCTTTAAAGTCTGTGGTCTTCAGCTCACGTATAGCCTCATCCAGTATCTTCTGGTACATTTCAAAACCTATTTCGGCTATAAAGCCGCTTTGTTCCCCACCCAGCAGGTTACCCGCACCGCGTATATCCAGGTCGCGCATCGCTATCTGGAAACCGCTACCCAATTCGTTAAACTGTTCCAGCGTTTGCAGGCGTTTCCGGCTATCGTTCGGTAGCGTAACCATAGGCGGCGCCAGCAGGTAGCAAAAGGCTTTTTTATTGCTGCGGCCTACACGCCCGCGCAACTGGTGCAGGTCGCTAAGGCCAAACTGGTGCGCGTTGTTGATGATAATCGTATTCGCATTGGGTATGTCTACGCCGCTCTCTACTATATTGGTACAGCACAGCACATCATACTCCCGCTCTATAAAGTTGAACAGGGCTTCTTCCAGTTTATGCCCCTCCATTTGCCCGTGTGCCATGCCTATGTGCAGGTCGGGGCACAGGTTGCGCAGCAGGGTCACCATTTCAGGCAGGCTTTGCACCCGGTTATGTATAAAGTACACCTGTCCGCCACGCTCCGTTTCATAATAGATAGCATCGCGGATAGCATACTCATCAAACACCATTACCTCCGTATGTACAGGCTGCCGGTTGGGGGGCGGGGTATTCATGATACTCAGGTCGCGTGCATTCATGAGCGAGAACTGCAGGGTACGCGGTATAGGCGTGGCTGTTAATGTAAGCGTGTCCACATTGGCACGCAGTTCGCGCAGTTTCTCTTTCGCGGCTACACCAAACTTCTGTTCTTCATCTATTATCAAAAGGCCAAGGTCTTTGAACTTTACACCTTTTCCCAGTATGGCATGGGTGCCGATGATAATATCGATTTTACCTTCTTCCAGTCTTTGCAGGGTTTCCTTTTTCTCTTTGGCCGATTTAAAACGGTTTACATAATCTACTGTGCAGGGGAAATCGCTTAAACGTTCTTTGAAGGTTTGATAATGCTGGAAAGCAAGTATGGTTGTCGGCACTAGTACGGCCACCTGCTTACTGTCGCCCACCGATTTAAACGCAGCACGTATAGCTACTTCTGTTTTGCCAAACCCTACATCGCCGCACACCAGCCTGTCCATAGGCGATGGCAGTTCCATATCGCGCTTCACATCGGCAGTAGCTTTGCTCTGGTCGGGCGTGTCTTCGTAAAAGAAGGATGCTTCCAATTCGGTTTGCAAATAGCTGTCGGGCGAGTGGGCAAACCCTTGCGAAGCTTTACGCTTGGCATATAGTTTTATCAGGTCGGTGGCTATATCCTTAACCTGTTTTTTGGTCTTATTCTTGAGTTTTTCCCATGCGTCGCTGCCCAGCTTGTTCACCTTGGGCTTTGTACCCTCCTTGCCGGTGTACTTGCTTATTTTGTGCAGCGAATTGATGTTGACATACAGTACATCGTTATCGCGGTACAATATGCGGATGGCTTCCTGCATATTGCCGTTCACCTCTATCTTTTGCAGGCCGCTGTACACACCTACTCCGTGGTCTATGTGCGTAACGAAATCGCCCGGCTGCAACTCGCGCAGGGCACGCATGGTGAGTGCCTTACCTTTGGTATAAGCCTGCTTTACCTTGTACTTGTGGTAGCGCTGGAATATCTGGTGGTCGGTATAGCAAAGTATTTTTTTCTCATGGTCAACAAACCCTTTACTGATAGCCGTCGGTATAGGTACGAAGTTGAATTGGGCATTCAGGTCTTCGAATACGCTACGTAAACGTTCCAGTTGTTTGGGGTTTTCGGCAAATATATAAGGCGTATATTGCTGCTCGCTGCGTTTTTGCAGGTCGGCTATCAGCATGTTGAACTGGCGGTTGAACACCGGCTGTTCTTCCGTTGCGAATTGCAATGTAACGGCCTCGCCACCGGCTATCTTTTCCAGCGAGTGGTTGTACCATTCTATAAGATGGCGCTTTTGCAGTTGCCGCTGCCATTCTTCCGCCGTTTCAAAATCTTCCTGCCTCAGCTCCTTTAATACTTCCTCTTCATGGTCGACAGAAACACTGCTTCTTTCTAAATGCTCCGGCAGCTCTGCCTCCATTTTCCCAATGCGCCCAAGGGTAAAGTCAAAGTCTTTGGCCCAAACGACCGTATTCTCCGACAGGTAGTCGAGCAGGGATATTTTCTGCTCTGTTTCGAAATTCGTCTCGATATTAGGCAGTATAGAGACTTGCAACAACTTCCGTTCCGAAAGCTGTGTTTCGGGATTGAATATGCGGATGCTGTCCACCTCGTTGCCAAAAAGTTCTATACGGTAGGGGTGCTCGTTGCCAAAGGAGTAAATATCGAGTATGCCGCCACGCATGGCAAACTGTCCCGGTTCGTATACAAAATCCTCCCTTTTGAAGCCGAGCTCTACAAACTTTTGCAACAGCTTATCTACATCCAGGTTTTCGCTCACCTTTATGCTAATCATATTACCCGAAAGGGCAACGGGGTTCACTACTTTTTCAAATAATGCTTCAGGATAGGTAACGAGTACCTTTTTATGCGTCTGCCTGCCGCTGAACTTCGTAAGGGCTTCCGTGCGCAGCATTACGTGACTGCTGTTCAGTTCTTTATAATTGCCTGTCCGTTTGAAAGAATCGGGGAAAAAACAAATGTCCAGCGCACCCGTCAAGTGCTCCATATCGTTATGGAAATAAGCCGCCTCTTCCTTATCATTCAGTATGAACACATGGTTTACATCTGCCAGTTGCCATACGGCAGTGGCCACCATATTGACGGATGACCCGCGAAGATTATCGAGATAGATGCGCCCGGCAGGTTCAGGCAATGAAATAGCGGCCGCTATTTGTTTTAAGCGGATATCACTCTGATACAAACCCAACAACACCTGCAAATTCATGCGGGTGCAAAGTTAAGGGTATCTGTAATAATAGCCCTTTAAGCAGCGTTATTTTTTTCTTCCGTATAGCTTTGCCCAGCCGCCTATATAGTCATATTTTGCAGCCAGTACAAAAGCAGTGTCCAGGTTGGCCTGTGTCTGGGGATTAAAATCAGAATCTCCATGGAAGCTGACCAGCCAGAAAGAATCTGTAGCATACCTGGGGGAAGACTTAGCCAATATAGAATCTACAATATCATTCTTATTTCCCTCCAGCATATCGCCTTTATAGTTCATGGTTTTGATATAATAGCTTTGATGCCAGCCTGTTAACTCATTAATGACCGGGTGCGCGGGCCTTTCAGTAAGCAGTTGTGTTACTTCCCTGAATTGCTCTTTGTGTGGTTTGATATAAAATTCTTTTACAAAAATTATATCGAACAGGGAGAGCAGTATAAATGTCGCCAGTAAACTGTACCTGACCACAGGGGTCTTTATCAGGTATACTCCATATGCTATACAGGTAATGAGGGAAGGTATAACGATGATAGTATACCGCTCAATCAGCATCGGCACCACGAAGAACGACCTGAGGTACGGTATCATGTACGAAAATAAAATAGAGATAAAGATGAACACGAAACTGAGGACGATAGGATTCTTTTTGATGTAGTGTACCTCCGAATACGTAAGGATTACATTTACGATATATGATATAAGGAAAATATAGAGGAATATATACAGGAGCGGTGCATTGCCAAAGTATTCATTGAAGTAATTGAAATAAAAATCTTCCCAAACCAGTTGAATCCAGAAGCTTTTTATCTTTCCCATTTCTTTCAGGAAAGGCAGCCACGGCAGGTATGCTACCACTATGATAACTGCGGATATAAAAAATGTAAGAAAAAATTGCTTTCTGTTCTCTTTTTCTAACGCCCAAAAGGCAAGGAATAATATAAACTGGCAGCCAAGTACCATCAGGCTGAAATAGTGGCTGTATAGTAACAGTACGGTAGTAACAATATACCATATTGCATCACTTCTTTTCAGGCTTTGATAGAGCCTGAGGAAGTAAGCATAGGAAAGCGTGGTAAAAAGCCAGAGAAATGAATAATCGCGTGCTTCCTGAGAATAAAAAATACTGTAGTAGTTGACACAGGTAATGGCAGCAGCTATAAGGCCGAGACGTTCATTTAAAATGGTCTTACCCAGCAGGTAAGCGCCCCATACTGACAAGATACCTGCTAAAACAGGCAGTATACGGGCACCCCTTTCCGTATATCCGAATATAGAAAAACAAAAACGTTCCAGCACAAAAAACAAGGGCGGGTGCTGGTCAGACGTTTTGAGTGTATGAAACAGGCTGGACCAGGGCAATAGCGGGTCTGCCTCATTCATGGTATGCAGCTCATCCAGCCACAGGCTCTGTCCTTTCAAACCCTTGTAACGCAGCAGTGCCGCTATTATCATGATGATGATAAGTATAATATGGGTTGTTCGTTTTTCTTTTTGAAACAGCACTTTTATCATGCTTTAACGATATTATATATGTTTAACTGGGTTTTATTGTTTTGCTGGTGCATCAGGTTGAGCAACAGCAGTCCCGTTACAAAAAATCCCAGGCAAATAGTGGCAAGAATAACCAGGCTGATAGTAAGGGTACTAAACCAACCCAATATGGCTGTTTTTGCAATCAGCTTTTGGTACAGAACGTTTATAAAAAGAAAGACAATCACTACCGATATGACCATAAACATCCTGAGGAACAGCATCAGCAAATCTTCTGCAAATTCAATAAAAGAACGGAAGGCATGGAACAGCAGGCCCTTTATGCCCATTTTCGATTTCCCGTCTATCCGTTTGTCCCGGTCGAAAACTATACTGGTACGTAACGCTTTCTGCTTGAGCAGGTACGCCGGGTAATGGATAAAGGAGGTATTGGCTATGCGTTCCACTATTTTCTTACTAATCATGCTGTAGTTGCCATAGTCCATTTTTTTGCCGGTAATAAACTTAAACAGCATCTTATATATGGCATAGCTGAAACGGAAAGTGAAACTTTCCTTTCTTTTTCCCCTGTTTACCACCACAATATCGTATCCCGACTGGGCTATCAGTTGCGGAATAGCTTCGGGGGCATCTTCTCCGTCCGAGTCCATTACGATAACATGCTGTGCGTTTATTGTTTTGGCATACAGCAGCCCCTGGAATATAGCCGATTGGTGTCCCGAATTATATATCAGTTGTATAATATGCAGGTGAATGTTCGGAGCAGAAAAATTGAATGATTTTGCCAGTTGCACAGAATCGTCGAGCGATGCATCATCTACCAGTACTATGGTAAAATTTTCCCTGAGGGCAGCAAGCACTATTTCCAGTTTTTTAAAAAAAGAAATAAGCGTACTACCTTCATTGAAGCAGGGTGTTACAATGACATAATCATTATAGGTATCCATATAGGCGTAAAAATATTAAATCTGTTGTAGATTTATTATTCTGCTTTCTTTTTTCTGTCTGCAATAGCCTCTACAAACCAAAAATATTCATTCACAAAGCGTTGAATATTTTTGGAAACAATATCATTAAGCGGGTAACCGTTTTCATCGAGCGTTTTCGGCAACTCGGGTATCAATAGTTTATACGGCATGGGGAAGCCATCGATAGCCAATACCAGCAATTGCAACAGGTTAGACGCATTCAGCCCGCCCTGCCTGCCATCTGAGCTACAGCATATACCAATAGGTTTTTTTGACCATTCTTTCGTAAAGTAATCTACAGCATTTTTCATAGCGCCGCTATAACTGTTATTGTATTCCGGCGTTACGAATACAATGCCATCTGCACCCGAGAGCGCATTGCTGATTTCCAGTAAGTTAGCAGGCGGGTTATCCATATCTTTCAGCCGCGATTCCATCACCGGCAGGTTGTGGTCTTTTATATCAATAAATGTAACTTCAGCCTTGCCCGATTCTTCTAAAGCCCTTTTTACCGCTTTCGCAACCCTGATACTTAATCGTCCCTCCCTGATTGCCCCGTAAAGAATTGTTATTTTATACATAAGATTAAATATCTTTAATATGACCCATTACAAATTAGTGGTAAGTTAGCATAATTACCGCTGTCAATCTAAACTGTATGAAACGATACATCTTATTTGCCGTCTGCATCCTGTCTTTACCGGCCTGCAAAAACACATGGGACAGTGAAACAAAAGATATGTTCCAGCAAAGCTGCATGGAAGAAGCCACCCGCTGGGCAGGTTCAGAGACAAAGGCAAAAACCTATTGCGATTGCGTGCTGGAAAAAACCATGAAAAAATATCCCGATTACAAAGATGCACTGGAACACATCGACAGCGTAATCATTGACCCGGATATACAAGGATGTAAATCTATCATACAGTAGGCGCTATTATTTAAGGCGGTATATTACCAGCTCATACTCACTATTATTAAATGGGTTTCGTGTAACAGCGGGAAACGTTTTTGGCCCGGCGATTATGGTACCCGGATAGCGCTTTTTTAAGTTTTCAAAAAAATTATCGTTTTTCATAACAAGGTAGTTGATATGGTATGCATGCAGCATACTATCAAAATGTTTCGCTGCTTTTTCGCTCTTTCCCAGGTACAGGTATTCCCTCGGGAAGTACGGCCTGGGAAGCCATGCGCGCGAACGTAGTTTAGTTGCAATATGTGCATCTTCAGGTACTGTAGCATCTATCCACCTGCTTTCGGCATACCCAAATGAAGTATGTAACAATACTTTATCGCGCATTGGATTAGATATAATACCAGGTACAAGCAGGTAAAATGAGTAACCGATAAACGGGCACAACAGGAAAAGTTGCAAAAGTGCAGGCTTTAAAATATACTTTCCCCATTTACTATTCGCAGTATTCAATAAAACAATTGGCATCGCCCACAAATAGGGCTCTGAAAAAAAACGGGCTGTTTTTTGTCCAAACATGACGGTCAGTAATATCAGGAAGAGAATAACAATACATTCATTCAGGTATTTACGGGAGAAAATAAATACAGATAACAGCACCACGGCACACCAGCCAAGTGTAGCTGAAATACTTCCTAAAGTGGCTGGGATAAAGATTCCCCAGGGGAAACTATACCCAATGTCGCGGAAGTCGTGTAAAAAATCACCCAATATTACTATCATAGTATCCGGCGTTGATTTAAAACGCTCCAGGAGTGGAGATAAAGGGTCGGTAAAGTAGAGGTATCTGTATAATAGTAAAGGCCCTAAAAAAATGCAGCCATACAGTATAAAGGAGATGGTTGATTTCTGCGGCGTTTTACTACCGGCCAACAGGAAAAATAAAAGCGCGAAAGCACTGAGCAAAAATGAATATTTGATACCTGCAGCCAGCAAAAGCGTTGCTATCCATAAAAAAAGCAGCCCTGTTGTCAATTTGTGCCTGTAAAAAGATAAAACGTAAAAACACACACTGGTAGCGGCAATGCCGGTAAGCTGGTGTTTTTGGCCGGGAATAAGAAACAAAAGGACGGGTATCCCCAAAAACAATCCGTATAAGTATACCTTCAGAGCGGCAGGTACAATATCAACCAGTACAAACAGTAACCAGGTAAAGGCAAGCATCTGCACAAATGCCCCCAGCGAAATACAACCATTGGCAACTCCAAGTGTATTGAGCATTTCACCGAAACCAACCATCCTGAAGTGAAGGCTATACTTATCGAACCAAAGGCTGTGGTTGTTTAATATGGCTATGGGAATGCCTAAATGATAATCGAGCGAGTCTGCATCTGTAGGGGGGGCTAAAGAAATAAAAAAGAACAGGACTAATACGGTAAGCGATAAATATTGCAGCCACTTCAGCTTATCTGTTTTTGAAACCCTCAGCAAAAGAAACAGTTCAAAAAAAGACGTACGCCGTTTTACAAAAACCAGCCATGCGGCAGTAATGCAGTACATTCCGGCCATAGCGGCAAATACATACTGAAAGGCAAGGCTGAAAAGCGCAATGCACCAGGTAAGCCAGCTTGTAATGAGTAAACCGCTGAAGAAGTATAATGCACGCACCCATACTTCGTTTCTTTTGAAAAAGTACCTGCCTGTTTCATCATAAACAATGCACATCGATACTCCTAACAATAAAGTAAAGAGTGCAGAGAGAGGGGCTGATATAAAATAATCAGCAAGGTTCTTGTATATGCTATCTATGCTCAATTACCATTATTAGCCATGTGCCTTAGCCTTACACTGGCCCTGTAGCGGTCTTCATGATATTCGTTATACAGCCCGTCCAATATGGCGAGGCACTTATCAGCGCCCCACTCACCGCACCATTGCAGCAACCCTTTGGGATAGTTTACCCCTTTGGTCATTGCCAGGTCAAGGTCTGCTGCCGAAGCTATGTTCAGGTGTAGCGCATCTACCGCCTCGTTTATCAGCATAGCCACTATGCGCTCTACTATTTTGGTGCCGGTCGCAATATCCTTCTCCGGTTGCGGCTGTTCTGCACCTTCGGCATAATTGTAAAAACCGCGTCCTGTTTTACGGCCATACCAACCTGCTTCCAGCAGGCGCTTCTGCGAGAAAGAGGGTTTGTAACGCGGGTCGTAAAAAAACGATTTGAATACCGTTTCCGTTACTATGTAGTTTACATCATGCCCAATATAATCGGTCAGGGTAAACGGCCCCATGCGGAAGCCGCCAATTTCCGTCATCGCCCAGTCTATAGTAGCTATATCTGCAATACCCTCTTCATATATGCGGATAGCTTCGCCGTAAAACGGCCTTGCTACGCGGTTGACGATAAAGCCGGGGGTATCTTTGGCTATTACCGGTACTTTCCCCCATTGCCCCATCAGTTGTTTGGCTTCTTCCACCAATGCGTTTTCCGTCTGCACGGCAGGTATTACCTCTACCAGTGCCATCAACGGCGCAGGGTTGAAAAAGTGGAGGCCAATCACCCTTTCCGACTTATGACATGCGGCAGCTATAGAGGTAACAGATAATGAGGATGTATTAGTAGCCAGCACACACTCCGGCTTAACTATCTGCTCTACTGCGCCAAACAGTTTTTTCTTTATGTCAAGGTCTTCTATAATGGCTTCCATTATCAGCCCGCAATCGCTGAATGCATCCAGCGTTGTGGCGTAGGTGAAATTGTCGATAATGGCCTGCCCGTTTTGAATTTTACCCTTCTCTTCCAGCTTCTTAATAATAGCCACATGGTTGGCCTTTGCTTTTTCCAGCGCCGCACTGTTCGTATCGTACAATATCACTTTATGGCCGGCCACTGCCGCTACCTGCGCTATGCCCGAGCCCATTGCTCCTGCACCTACTACCCCTACAATCGTATTTTTTGAAAACCGCATAAACCGTATTTATAAACTGCAATTATTTTTTCTTCAGGTTCAAAATGCTCCAGTCTGTTTTTTCGGCTACAATGGTATTGCTCAGCAATCCCAGTCCTTCAATTTCCATTTCCACCACATCGCCGGGCTGCAGCCATTGTACTTTATAATTGGGGTCGTTCAGCAGCCCGGTACCGTTCAGCTCCAGGAAGCAGCCTGTGCCCACCGTACCGCTGCCTATCACATCGCCCGGCAGTATATCGGCACCATAGGCGCAACGCTCTATGATTTCGGCAAAAGTCCAGTCCATATCGCCCATGCTGCCACGGCTTATTTCTACACCGTTCACACGGCATATCATGGTCAGGTTATAGCTGTTGCCGGTGTGGCCTTCCTTTGCGGGTACTTTATATGCCTCCAGCTCATCTGGCGTTACCAGCATTGGTCCTATCACGGTGCTGAAGTCTTTGCCTTTTGCCGGCCCAAGGTTCAGCTTCATTTCTTCCATTTGCAGTGTACGTGCGCTCATGTCATTCATTATCATGTATCCTGCTATGTAACTATCAGCTTCTTCGGCTTTTATATTCCGTGCTTTTTTACAAAGTACTACCGATGCCTCCAGTTCAAAATCCAGTTTATTGAAATGGTCGGGCATGCAGCGTATTTCGCCGGGGCCCTGTATGGCGTTATGATTGGTAAAGTAAAATATGGGGTATTCATCAAATTCCGGTATCATTTCCACCTTACGGTTGCGGCGTGCAGCAGCTACGTGCTGGCGGAATGCATAACCGTCGCGGCAGGAAGTAGGATGCGGTACAGGCGCCATAATGGTAGCTTCGCTATAGGGGATACCCTCCGCATTACTTTTTCCTGCTTTAATATCGGCCTCTGTAGCACGTGCCATTTCTACCAGTTTTTCCCAGTTGTTCAGCATATCTGCCATGGTAGCCGGCAAAGCAGGATTGGCCGCGTTCGTGTCATACAACGTGTTGTTGATACAAAATGCAAGTTGTTCTTTTCCCTGTTTTGAGTAGGTTACCAGTTTCATCTTTATTATGTTTTTTGAGGGGGTAAAATTAACGTTATTAGGTGGGATAAGAAATGTTTATTGATATTTGCAACAAATCAGCAGCTATGGCAACATACGAGCAAATATTCGAGAACAATAAGAAATGGGTGAGCGACAATGTGGAAAAAGATGTCGATTTTTTGAAAAAACTATCGTCTGAACAGGAACCCGATTACCTGTACATAGGCTGTTCCGACAGCCGCGTACCCGCCAACGAGATAATGGGACTGGCACCGGGAGAAGTTTTCGTACACAGGAATGTGGCCAACCTGGTGAACAATGTAGACCTGAATGTAATGGCTGTTATCAACTATGCCGTTAAGTATTTGCATGTGAAGCATATAGTAGTGTGCGGACACTATAACTGCGGTGGGGTAAAAGCGGCAATGATGCCGCAGGACATGGGCATACTGAACCCCTGGCTGCGCAACATCAGGGATGTGTACCGTCTGCACCAGGAGGAGTTGAACAGTATAGAGAATGAGCATGAACGGTATAACAGGCTGGTTGAGCTGAATGTGCAGGAACAATGCATCAACATCATCAAAACGGCAGTTGTACAGTCTTCTTATGTACATAATAAATACCCTGTTGTGCACGGCTGGGTATTCGATTTGAAAACGGGACTGCTGAAAGACCTGGAAATCGACTTCCTGAAAAAACTGAAAGAGATACAGCAGATATATAACCTCGGGGCACTGCCGGAAGAATAAGCCTTAATTTAGCAGGGCATGTATTACTTGTTGCTGGCAATATTTTACCCTTTGTCACTGTTACCTCTCAGGGTATTATATATGCTTTCGAATGTACTGTATGTATTTGTATATCATATAGCAGGCTACCGGAAGAGCGTGGTATGGGATAACCTGCAACATGCTTTCCCCGGTAAAACAGCGGCAGAACTCCGGCAGATACAAAAAAATTTTTACCGCAATTTTTGCGACCAGTGGATGGAAACCCTGAAACTGCTTTCCATATCCCGCACACAACTCAACAAAAGGATGCGCGGCAACTGGGAAGTGTTTGAGCAATTGGATAAAGAAGAAAAAAATACTTATGCGTTGCTGGGGCATACGTTCAATTGGGAATGGGCAAATGTAGCCTGCCAGTTCAATGCCCCTCAAACATTTGCAGGTATATATATGCCGGTGAAGAACCGCGCGTTTGACAGGCTGATGCAAAAGCTACGCCTGCGCGGCGGTGGCTTGCTCATCTCCATGATGTCGAAAAAGTCAGGCTTTCAGCAATTGCATGACAGGAGGTATATAATGGGATTGATAGCCGACCAAAACCCCTCTAACCTGAAAAGTGCGGTATGGCTGCCCTTCATGCACCGCGAGGCGCCGTTCTTTAAAGGCCCGGAGCAACTTGCCCGTCGCGATAAAGCCGCTGTTGTTTTCGCAGGTATTAAAAAAGTGAAAAGAGGCTACTATGAGGTGCGGCTTGAAAAAATAATCAGTGATGCCTCACAAACGGAAAGCGGCAGCATCATGCAGCAATATGTAGCCTTTATGGAAAAACAATTGCATGAGCAGCCTGCCAACTGGCTATGGACACACCGCAGATGGAAGTATCGTAAAGAAGATTTTATACGCTAAGGCACCAATACTTTCTGCAATCCCGGCTCTACGTGAAAGTGTATCGTGTTTTCGCAAGGGTGGGCATCCCCATCTGTTTGCATGAGTTTTAGTGACGGGTGCGATATTTTGATATTCGTGCCGCGGTAATGGTCTACATACGGGCTTTTCGTGATGCTGCCGTTCATAGCACGAAGCACCAGCGTACCGCCCAGTATTTTCGGAAATTTTTTGATGATGATAATATCCAGCAGGCCATCGGTCCAGCTCGCGTCCGGTGCTATCTGGAAGTTATAGCCAAACTGTTTCCCGTTGGCTACACTAATGATGAATGCTTTTTCTTTCAGCTCCTTGCCATCAATGTTGATATCCCACTCCCATTCGTCATACGTCCACATATGCTTGGTCACCAGCCAGCTATACATGGCAAAACCCCTGCGGGTGCTGCGTGCGAATTTTTTGGAAATCAGCGCATCGAAAGCCACACCTGCATTGCTGATAAAAGGTTTGCCGTTGGCAAAGCCGATATCCATCATAATGCTGTTGCCGCGATTAATAACGTCAATAGCTTCGTGTGTTTTCAACGGCACTTCCATAGACCGCGCCATACCATTGCCTGAGCCTTTGGGTATAATGGCCAGCGCTGTTTTTGTATTGATTAGCCCCGCTACTATATCGTTTACCGAGCCATCGCCACCCACCGCTACTACGGCATAAGCGCCTTTTTCAGCGGCCTCGTGTGCCAGTTCCGTGCCGTGTTTGGCATATTGGGTATGTATCAGCTCATATGAGAACTGGTTTTGGTCGAGTCTTGCATCGATGGCTTCCTGTATGGCTTTTTGCCTGTCTGTGCCCGATTTGGGGTTGATAATAAAGGCCAGGTGTTTTTTACTCATACCAATTGTGCTTTCAGGCTTAAGTCCATACTTACGGCGTGGTGTATAATGGCGCCGCACGAAATATAATCAACGCCGGTTTTTGCGTATGCTTCAATCGTATCCAAATCAATGCCGCCCGATGCTTCCGTTTCATAACGCCCGCCAATCAGTTTTACCGCTTCTTCCAGCTCGGCAGGCGTATAGTTGTCCAGCATGATGCGGTGTACATTCCCCGTTGCCAATACCCGCTTCACATCATCCAGGCTCCTTGTTTCCACTTCTATCTGCAGGTCCAGGTTGTTGGCCTTCAGGTAGTCATTGGTACGTTCTATTGCTTTTTCGATACCGCCACAAAAATCTATATGGTTGTCTTTCAGCATTACCATATCGTACAGGCCCATGCGGTGGTTGCAACCGCCGCCTATGCGTACTGCCTCTTTTTCAAAATAGCGGAACAGCGGTGTAGTTTTCCTTGTGTCCAGTACCTTGGTTTTATAGCCTTTTATCTTCTCAACGTATTGGTGGGTAAGCGTAGCAATGCCACTCATACGCTGCATACAGTTGAGCGAAAGGCGCTCTGCCTGCAATATGGTATGTACTTTGGCAGTTACCTCAAAGGCTATATCGCCCGGCTCTACCCAATCACCATCCTTCTTATATAATGCAAACTCCGCTTCCGGCTCCAGGAAATGAAAAATGTCCATTGCCAGGTCTATACCGGCAATGATACCCGCCTCCTTTACCTTCAATACGGCTTTGCCCTCTGCACCGGGCGCTATGGATGCCAGTGTGGAATGGTCGCCACCATCAATATCCTCTTTCAGCGCCGCTTCTATAAACTCGTTGGTAGTCAATGTTAAGTTTTGTGGTCGCAAATCTACTAAATACATAGCGGAAACGACAGATGTAACCATTTCTTAACCCATAGGTAAACGGGGGAGCTTATTATCAGGTCAGCAGCAGGCACCCGTCACCATAACTCAGGAAGCGGTAATCGTTTGTCAATGCGTGGTTGTACAGCTTTTTCCAATCCTCACCTATTAAGGCAGCCACCAGCAGCAATAAGGTAGATTGCGGCTGGTGGAAATTGGTTACCAGTCCCTTTACTACTTTACAAGTATATCCCGGCGCTATCAACACCTGCGTACGGGTCACCAGTTTTTGCAGCTTATTCTGTTCCAGCCAGTTGATAATCGCCTGTAAGGCTTCCTGCGCAGTAGCATTCGTTTCCAGTTCATAGGGCAGCCACTGGTGTACGGCAATCCCTTCAAACTGTGGGGTGACGCCTTGCAGCAATTGTGCGCCTACCCAATACAGGCTTTCCAGTGTGCGCATCGATGTAGTGCCTACTGCTATAATGCCCTTTTCTGTGTGGGCAATGATATTTTGTATCGCGGGTATATCCACATCTATCCATTCCGCATGCATCTCATGCTCCTGCATGGTTTCGCTTTTCACCGGTTTGAAAGTGCCCGCGCCTACATGCAGGGTTACAAAAGCGGTATCGATTTGTTTATCCCTCAGCGATTGCATCACCGCATCTGTAAAATGCAGTCCTGCGGTTGGTGCCGCCACACTGCCCTTATCGCGTGCGTATATAGTCTGGTAGCGTTGTTCATCGCTTTCCTCTGCCTCGCGGTGCAGGTAGGGCGGCAGCGGTACTTTGCCCGCGTGTTGCAGCACCTCTGCAAAACTCATATCTGCATCCCACGCAAACTCTATGGTGAACGAACCGGTATCCCGCTCCGCTATTTTGGCTTCCAGTGTAAAGGCAGGTGTATCATTTTTTAAAACAAGCACCATTCCGTGCTTCCACTTCGAGGCACCGCCCACCAGGCATTTCCACCATACCTTTTCTTTTTGCAGCATAGCCGTTTGTATATCGGCATACTGGCTGTGCGGTTCCAGGCAAAATATTTCAATCACCCCGCCCGTATCTTTCGTAAACAGCAGGCGCGCGTGTACCACTCTTGTCTGGTTAAATACCATCAGGCTGCCTTCGGGTATATAATTACTGATGTTCCGGTAAATATCCTCTGCTTCAATGCCGTGCTTCCATACCAGGAGCTTCGAGGCATCGCGCTGCTGCAACGGGTATTTCGCAATGCGTTCGTCCGGCAGCTCGTATGTATAATCTTCTATCCTTAATGTTGAGGGATGCATCATTTACTAGCGTATTTCAGGTATATTGATACCCGTCATTTTTCGGTACAGGTCTATGGCGTACAGGTCGGTCATGCCTGATATGAAGTCCACAACCGACTGAATGTCTCCATACAGGTTTTTACCATCTTTGCTAATAGGGAACTGGCCTGATACGAGTTTAATTACTTTTTTTGATTTGCTGGTTTCGGGATTAATAATAGCAGGTATAAATTCTCTTAATAATCCGCCAATCACATTATAGCCTGCTATCTCTATTTCTACTACCGATTTATAGTTGTAAATAACCTCGACCGAAAACTTATTAATAGCAGCTATCAATTCCTGCTCTCTTTCGCTCAGGCATTTCATCAGGTCTTTTTCAAGCCGCCCTTCCAATATCTCCTGCTCATGTTTTTCAAATGCCGATGATAATTTTCTTACCATCAATCCTATCCATTTGGCACGTATGTACTGTAC
This sequence comes from uncultured Flavipsychrobacter sp., assembly GCA_964621795.1. GTDB lineage: Bacteria > Bacteroidota > Bacteroidia > Chitinophagales > Chitinophagaceae > Polluticoccus. Next base: position 45,652 of record CAZUMM010000021.1, on the reverse strand, counting down.
CTTCTGGTTATCGTCATTGAGCTTATCTACTTTGCTTTCTACATACTCAAGGCTATCATAATCTGCTTCCTGTTCGAAGAAGGGATAGAACAGGTCTTTTATTTTTTGTAGCGATACTATATGCAAGCGGTGGGCATCTTCCAAATCTATCACGCGGTAACAAATATCGTCTGCCGCTTCTGTCAGGTAAACGAAAGGATGCCTGGCATACACCTTTTCATACCCTTCTTTTTTAGGTATACCCAGTTCTGCCGCCATCATTTCGTAAAGACCTGCTTCACTGTCAAAGAACCCGGATTTTTTTGTGGATATAAGCCCTGTATCTTTAAATCCTTCAGAAGATGTGCAGGGGTATTTGATAATGGAAGCAAGCGTGGTGTAGGTAAGGCGGTAGCCGCCTTCATCCTGCTCATTAAAATTATTGGTAAGCGTGCGGAATGCATTTGAGTTACCTTCAAAATATTCAAGGTCTTTTAGCTGGTTGGGGCTCAGGTTATCGTGAATGGCTTTTTTCACATCTCCTTCCACCTCTCTGAAATAGGTCCTGATGGCATCTTCACCCGAATGCCCAAAAGGGGGGTTGCCAATGTCATGTGCCAAACAGGCCGCAGCTATTACAGAAGGTAGCTCATATTTATAAAACTCTGCAAAAAACGGGTCGCTGTTCTTATGCTTTTCTGCAATTTTATCTCCTGCCGATTTGCCCAGTGAACGGCCTACGGAAGCTACTTCAAGGCTATGCGTAAGCCTGTTATGCACAAATACGGCCCCGGGCAGCGGAAATACCTGCGTTTTATTCTGCAAACGGCGAAATGCAGAAGAAAAGATAATACGGTCATAATCGCGCAGGAATGCATTACGTACGGGGTCGTAATGATATGCCTTATTTTCTTTGTCGCCTGTGCGTTTCTCGCTATATAAACCTGCCCAATTCATGCTGTAAAAATGCAATAAACTTTGCTAAGAATAGCATAAGGACGTGTAAGGCAGAAAAATGCCTTATCCTTAAACTTTTCTATAGCTATTTTGTTTAAGTTTTCACACATATACTTATATGCGCATATTAACAATTATTCTCCTGTTGCTTCCTATTACACTAACGTCCCTGGCACAATCTACGGGCTTGCTAACCGGCGTTGTAAAGAATAAAAAAACGCAGGAACCTATACCGGGCGCCACCATTGCGCTGGAAGGCACTGCTTTGGGCACGGCAAGCGATGCCGATGGCTCTTTCAGACTGGCTGATATACCTGCCAAAACTTATAATGTGAAAGTACAGGCGGTAAGTTATAACCCGCAAACATTATACAATATCGTTATCACATCGGGCAACGCGCAGGTGCTGACCATAGAAATGGAAGAAAACAACCTGCAACTGGATGAGGTGGTAGTGAGGGTGAACCCGTTCAGGAAGAATGCGGAAACGCCCCTGTCTATTCAGTCCTTGTCAGCACAAGAGATAAAAAGCAACCCCGGCGGCAACTTTGATATATCGCGGGTAATACAGGCTTTCCCCGGTGTGGGCGGCACTTCAGGCTCGGTGGGCGGTTACCGCAACGACCTTATCATACGTGGTGGCGCGCCCAACGAAAATGTATATTACCTCGATGGTATAGAAGTTCCTGTTATCAACCACTTTGCCACACAAGGCAGTGCAGGTGGCCCTACGGGTATTATCAATATCTCTTTCATAGAAGATGTCAACCTGTACACCAGCGCCTTTCCTGCTAAGTACGATAACCCGCTATCGGGCGTACTGCAACTGAAAGAACGCAAAGCCAATCCTGAAAAAATACAGCACAACCTGAGGCTGAGCGCTACGGAACTGGCATATACGGCCGACGGCCCCATCAATAAGAAATTATCCTTCCTGGCATCGGCGCGCAGGTCTTACCTGCAATTGCTCTTCAAAGCACTGCAAGTGCCCATACAGCCCTCTTACTGGGATTTTCAATATAAGGTAGATTATAAAATCAACAGGAACCTTTCGCTCTATTCCATAGGCATCGGCGCTATAGACAATTTTTCTTTTTTAACACCCGATGAGCTTTCTCCCGAAAACATATACATCCTGAAAAGCAACCCGCTTATCAACCAGTGGAATTACACAAACGGCTACGGTCTGAAGGGATTGATGAAGAAAGGGTACTGGAACCTGACCCTTAGCCGCAATATGCTGAACAACGCACTGGATAAATACGAGGACAACCAAAACCCGGTGGAGGCGCAGCGTATATTGAAAATACGCTCGCAGGAGGCAGAGAATAAGATGCGTTTCGAATGGAACAAATACTATACCCGCTGGAGCTATAGCTGGGGGGTGATGGCACAGTACGATAAGTTTAGCAACGATATATACAGCCGTGTAAGGGCCGAGGTGCGCGATAACAATAACAACATCGTACAACCTGCTTACATCATCAATGCCAACACTGCGCTGGACTTGTGGAGGTACGGGGCTTTTGCACAGGTAGCATCCAGCTTCTTTGACGAAAGGCTGAGCCTCTCGCTGGGCCTGCGTACGGATGGCAACACGTTTACAGATGATGGCAATAACCTGGCCCAAACCTTTTCGCCACGTATCGCCGCATCGGTACTGCTGGTAGATAAACTGAAATTCAACGCATCGGCAGGCAGGTATTATAAGGTACCCACTTATACGGTGCTGGGGTACCAAAGTGCAGGTGTGTATGTAAACAGGGGGAGTAAGTATATTGAAAGCGACCACCTTGTGGGCGGGTTTGAATACCTGCCGCTGGAGGGTATGCGTTTTACACTGGAAGGTTTTTATAAGAAGTATAGTAACTATCCCGTTTCTGCCATCGATGGCATTTCACTGGCCAATAAAGGCGGCGATTTCAGCGTATTGGGCAACGAGCCTGTAAGCTCAACAGGTAAAGGGCGCAGCTATGGTGCCGAGTTCCAGTTTCAGCAAAAGCTGACCAAAAACTTTTTCGCTATTGTTTCCTATACCTATTACATCAGCGAGTTTACCAATGCAAATGGAATATATGAGCCTGCATCTTGGGACAACCGTCATCTGCTGTCGTTTATTGGCGGGTACAAATTCAAACGCAATTACGAACTGGGTGTAAAATTCCGCTACCAGGGTGGTGCGCCGTATACGCCTTTCGATATGAATGCTTCGCGTTTGAATTATTTGTCAACAGGCGTAGGCACTTATGATTATACTCAATTCAACAACCTTAGGCTGGCTTCATTCAACTCAATGGATATAAGGCTGGACAAGAAATGGAACTTTAAAAAATGGAGCCTGGATGTGTATATTGATGTAAGTAATGTATACGCGAGTACGCAACCCGCATACCCGAAATATACTTTTGAACGTACTGCTGATAACACAGCCTTTCAAACCACCGACGGGCAGCCTGTAAAACCGGATGGCAGCAATGCAGTGCCGTTGATACTGGACACGTCCGACCCGGTTGTCATTCCCACCATCGGGTTTATACTGGAGTTTTAAAAAACAGAAGGGGTGTTCCCCCTTCTATTTTATATTGAGCTTTGCTTCCAATTCATGCAGCAGCGTATCCTCTTCGCTTGTAAAGCTTGCCCTTGCCTCCAGTGAGGATTGCAGGTATGTTTTAGCAGGTTTTATCTTGTTTTTCGACGATTCTATTTCTGCAAGGTAAAGGTAGGCACGGGTATTTTCAGGGTTCAGTTCTAGTGAACGGTTCATCTCTTTTTCTGTTTTATCGCGGTATTTAGCTTCCCCTTTCTTCCACAATACGCGGTAGCACAGCCCGGCAAGGAAATGTATATACGCATCGTCGTCATTTATGGCAATGCTTTTTTCAAGATACGAGATAGCCTGCGGGTAATCGCCGCTCATGAGCGCCAGGTTGGCAAGACCTGAATATACTTTGGCATTCCGTGGATTGAGCTGCCTCGACTTTTCTATATAATTGTAGGCCGAATCCAGCTTGCGGCGGCGCTCCCCGGGTTCGTTCACCACCTGGGCATATTGCATGTAGGCATTGCCCAGGGTAAAATTTGCATCTGCGTCATCACCCAAATCATACATGGCAGGCAATAGCTGTTTAATAGCCAGTGGATAGTTGCCCAGTTCATTATAGTACATGGCAGAATAAACAGGTGCATGTATTTCATCTTCCCGCTCATAGCTATGCGCAGGATTAAAAATGTTATTCAATGCAAAGGCCCACCCGGGGTCTTCGGCCTGCTGCGGCCAGGTAAATAATTTTTGCAGGCCCCAGTTGTCATTTATCCGGCTATTCTCTTGATTGGTTTTCAGGTAAATGACCGTTACGGGGTCTACGTACACCTGGTTAAAGCCTTCGCCCCAGTACAAATTATGTTGCAAGGCGCTGAGTTGGGAGGTACTGATAACTACATAATTGAAATTATATTTCTTGTCCAGTTCATGAAATACCTTAGGGTCTTCATACATGCTGAAATACTTGTCGAAGAACTTTTCAGGAAAAATATCCAGGTCGCGCAAATCGATAAACGATTTAAAATCGGGGTATAAAGCCCACAGCAGGTAGGAAGAAACAAAATAATCGGAAAACGCACGCCCGGTTATATGGTTTTGCCTGATGAAATCAACCGCCCCTGTCGGGTTATGCAGCATACTCCTGTGTATACCATACCTGTTGGGCGAATCTGTGAATTTGTAATAGCTGTTGTTTACCACAGATACATACAGCAATACCCCGGCAACCGAGGCTATGGCCATGCCCCGCTTCGATATGCCTGTAAACCATTGTTTCTCTTTCAGTTTCAGCAAATCGCCCAGCCACCACATCATATACGGTATGGTAGGAAAATAGATGATTTCAGCAAAAGGTATATTCCGGTTGGCGGTAAGCGAGAGGTAACTGAACAAGGGAATCCACAGCAGGTAACTGATTATCACGGGCTGGTAAAACTTGCGGTCTTTCTGCCTGTATGCCTGCCACAACCTTACTATCCAGAAGAGGATAACCAAACCCATGATGGCAATATGCACCTTAGCCTGCAGCGTCCAGTATTGCGGGTCGGTATAGGCATATAGCTCGGTAGTATATTTATTGGCCCATACCTGCCTGTATATTTCAAAAGGTTGTTTCCAGAGTTGTATGCCATTGGGGTTGAGCAGGATGGCAAAGGCTGCACCTGCTGTCAATGTTGCGCTACGTGCCGTTGTTTGCAGGTATTCCTTATTCCTGTTGATAAGATATGCTATAAAACTACCAGCAGTATATGTGCCCAGTATCACCATACCTACCGGATAACCTTCGTGCATATTGGCCCACAGGCATTGCAAAGCAATCAGTACGGACAGTTGTTTCCATTTTAACTGGGGGTTGCGCCACAGGTACCATATATATATTGCGCACAGCAGGTGGCTGACCATTTCAGGCCGTCCCGTCATGCGGTATTCTACCATAGTAAAGAACAGCATAGCCCCTACGACTGTAAAAAATGCCGATGTTTCTACCTGCAATTTTTCCTTTATATATTTCAGTGTTTGGAAAAGCGCCCATAAGATAGCCACATTCACAAGGCATTGCAGCAACAGTACCCCTTCCGGCCCGAAGCCCTTTTCCATCAGTGCTATGATAATCTCGTACAGCCATTTTACATTCACCCATTTATGGCCCGCCATCGTGTACGAGAATACATCGGTATGCGTAATCTGCCCGTGCTCCAGCATCCACCTGCCGGTGAGTAACTGCCACCATACATCCGGCTCCCGCAAATGCTTCATGCCGAACACGAAGGCAATGATGTAACAAATAATATAAGGGAGCTTTTTAAGAAAGCGTTGCATACCGGGGTATATTTCAGGAAAAATATAAAATTATAGGAAAGCCCTTGAATACTCAATAAAGAAAACCCCGGCACAAGGCCGGGGCTCACAACTGTTAACCTAGTCTATATTTATTAAAACCTATTCTTTATCCTCTCCCTGGCATTGGCCAAGGAAATATTCATTTGCCCTTTTGCCCCAGTAAGGTTTGGTTATATCGTCACTGGTTTCATTGGCATACAGGCCCTGTGCTTTTTCGAAATAAGGTAATGCGGCTTTTTTACCACCCCCAAACATTTTAGGTGTAAAAAACTTCCTGCTTCCCAACAAGTAGTATATACGTGGGTTATCGGCATTTATTTCTTTCGCTTTTTCGATATTTTCTTCATATATCTTCCCATATTTCTGCCAGCGCGAACGGGGGTTTACAGCCATGCGCGCATTGGCTATCATTGCCGCCAGCACGTAGGTTTCATCATTCCCCTTACCAAGAATGCCTACGGCCTCATCCAGTTCTTTCTCTGCTTCATCTACATAAGCATCACGTTTGGCTTCATCTTTTTCCATATAAGACAGGGAAGCCTTGCTGTATGCATTGTAATAGTGTGTAGTCCATTCATCATTCCATTTTTTGGCTATCATGTTCAGTTTATTGCTTTGCTCCACTTTAGTTTGCATATCCTGCGTGGTATCAAAAGCAGTAAACGTTTTTTGCAAAGGCCCTTTAAAATCCTGTGCATGGCAATTGAGGTAAGTGAGCGCTGCAATTGCAGTAAGTAGAATGTAACGTGTCATTGGTTATGTTGTTTTTATTGTTGGTGGAAATTGATTTTTTTAAAGTTCATCTACATCAAAAGCTGTCAGTGAGAAGTTGACGCCCACAAATACGGAGCGGTAAATAGCCGGCAGCACTGCCACCTTTGCCCCTGCCGGGCTATAGCGGTAGCCGAATATATTTTTGTTATTGGTCACATTATCTACACCGGCATACACCACGGTAAACCATTTTTTGATAGAGGTCAGGTAATTGATACCTATAGACAGGTTATGATAGGCAGGCGTACGACCTGTTAAAAAACCTACTTCCGGTTTAGGGTCATAGTACGGTTTGCCGGTAGCAAAGCTATAAGTAGCATTCACCTGTGTTTGCCATTTCGGGATAAAATATTTGGCTACTACACTCAGGTTGTGGTCTGAGATGAAGTCGGGCGTAGCTTCCACCGGGAAATTTTTATACAGCCTGCGTGTATCTATATAGCTATACGATATCCAGTAATCAGCATTCTTTACGGTTTTCTTATCACGCCAGAAAAGTTCGGCCCCTGTTGCATATCCAAATCCGGTATTATTTACAGTGCCCGTAAGTTGACGGTATATATTGGGGTTATATCCAATGCTTGCTTGTTCGCGTATCAGTTGGTCATAATCTTTATAATACCCTTCTATACGCAGTGTACGGTCGTTTTTCTGGTACTGGTAGTTGGCTATGTAGTGAACAGAACGTTGAAAATCGGGACGGTAACCATATATCAGGTATTGCGGGTCTACCGTTTGGTAGAAAATGCCGCTGGCTATCGAAAACTGGCCATGCATACCGGCTTTCACTGCCATTGCAAAGCGTGGCGAAACCGCATCTTTCCCTAACAGTTCGCTGTGCTCATACCGCACACCCGGTTTGAATGCCAGCCAGTTGATGGGCGACCATTCCGCTTCGGCATAGCCTGCAAGCTGTGTCTCGGTGAAGTTATTATTGTATGTCTTAAAGGTCTTATCGTAGTTGAAATGCTGTAATTCTATGCCTGCCAGCAGGCTGAGGCGGCTATTTACATATCTTTTGGCTTCGGCGCGCATCTGTGCCCTGTCATCATGGCCGGGAGTAGGGATACCGCTGTAGTTGATATCATCATCATTATAGCTATACGCTCCTGCTATATACAGGTTCCACTTGTCTTTCAGCATTTGCCTGTATGACACTGTACTGTATACATTCTGGTTTTTCAGGCCGAAATCCAGGGTATTTTCTATCGAATCAGGGTCAGGCACACGGGTACCGCTCTGGTAGCCCGAATAATTCACCAATGCTTTCAGTATGCCGTCTTTATTAGGTTTCCACGTAAACTTGGCAGAACCTCCACCACCTTTGGGTACGTCATAAAAGTCCATATTGGTATTTGCTATGCCATAGAAGGGTGTAAGGTTATTGTAGTAGGCCGAGCCTTCCACACTGGTGGTTTTAAACAGTTTTGATGCAGAGGCATACACGCCTGCCATATTCACGCCCAGGTTCACCGTACTCTTATCGGGCAGGTCATTACTGTTCAGTTCCAGTACCGACGAGAGTGCCTGTCCGTAACGGGCACTGTATCCGCCACTGCTGAAAGCCACCCCTTTAAACTGGAAGGCGCTGAAACGGCTGCGGGCAGCCACACCCGGTGCTGTGCTCAGGAAGGCATTTTGGGCTACCAGCCCGTCAATGATTACTGCTGCCTCACTGGCATCGCCCCCCCGTACAAACAAGCCCGTTTGTGAGCCCTGCTGCTGGGTGCCGGGCAGGGTTTGTATGGCTTTTATCACATCGGCCTGCGCACCTGCGGTGGTTACTATATCCAATGGTTTCAGCACGGTCTTGTCCCTGTCCGAAGCTTCGAAAGAACCTGCGGTTACTACCAGTTGGTCCAGCTCGTTGGCACGGCTTTTCATTTTCAGTGTCACACCGTTTATATCCCCTTGTATATCTACCGGCATACCGGCAGGCTGGTGCGCTACTTCTGTAGCAACAAGCGTTTGCGGCCCTTTTTCTTCCGTGGTGAAATGAAATGCGCCTGCACTGTCGCTGGTAGCACCGTCAATAGTATTATCGAGGTAAACGGACGCACCTTTAACCGGCTTCCCTTTCTCATCGAGCACATGGCCGCTTATTGCCGTCTGTGCCAACGCGGTATAGGAAAGCATTCCGAGGACGGGCAACAAAAGGACGTGTTTAAATGTTTTTGTAAATAATAGTCTCATAAATTGAGGTATCGGATTATGTGGTCAGTTGAATGATGATGCAAATGTATATCTGGCTATATCGTGACAAAAACACCATTCGGTTAAACGGTTGAGTTTATCGGTAAACTGTGCTAAAAAGTCGGCGAATCATATATATAATTACACTTATTTACCCCCGGTGTTTATCCCTTTATCAGTAATTACTATGTGCTTCCGTGCTTTTTACGCTAATTTTGTTGTTCTATAAGAAGGAATCAGATGCAATTATCAGAATTATATGAACGTGCCCTCAGGTTTGAGTTTTTGAGTATAGAAGAAGGCGTTTTTCTTTTTGAAAATGCCCCCCTCGCCGAACTAATGTATGTAGCCAACGAATTGCGCAAGGTACAGGTACCCCACGGCAAGGTTACATGGATTATCGACCGGAATATGAATACGACGAATGTGTGTGTGGCCAATTGCAAGTTTTGCAATTTTTACCGCATACCGGGGCATCCTGAGTCGTATGTTACTGATATAGAGATTTATAAAGTAAAAATAGAAGAGACTTTCCGCTATGGCGGTGAGCAACTGCTGCTGCAGGGCGGCCACCACCCTGAGCTGGGGCTGGACTATTATACCGGCCTGTTCCGCCAGTTGAAAGAACTGTTTCCTAATCTTAAACTACATACACTCGGCCCGCCCGAGGTAGCGCATATCTGTAAAGTTTCAGGCGTATCACATCGCGAGGCGCTGATGGCCTTGAAAGAAGCAGGTATGGACAGTATGCCGGGGCCGGGCGCAGAAATACTGAACGACCGTGTACGCAGGCTGATTTCAAAAGGCAAATGCGGCGCGCAGGAGTGGCTCGACATTATGCACGAAGCGCATAAAGTAGGGCTGACCACTACCGCTACTATGATGTTCGGCCACGTAGAAACCATCTACGAACGTTTTGAACACCTGGTAAAAATACGCGATACGCAGGCACGCAAACCGGAAGGTGCGAAAGGGTTTATTGCATTCATCCCGTGGACATTCCAGGATGTAGACACCCTGCTGAAACGTATAAGGGGTACTAAAAACCTGACAACAGCAGAAGAATACATCCGTATGATAGCCATGAGCCGCATCATGCTGCCGAATGTGAAGAATATACAGGCATCGTGGCTGACAGTAGGTAAGCAAACCGCACAGATATGCCTGCACGCCGGTGCCAATGATTTCGGCTCCATTATGATAGAAGAAAACGTGGTAAGCGCCGCAGGCGCCCCGCACCGTTTTACAGCACAGGGCATACAAGATGCCATCCGCGAAGCCAGCTTCGAACCGCAGCTACGCAACCAGCAGTATGAATTCCGGAAGATGCCGGAGCAAATCGAAGAACAGGTAATTACTTATTAATATACAGCCGCTTTTGAAGCGGCTGTTTTGTTTCCAGCGGAAATAAGCTATTTTCATCCATGCTCCTGATAGCTGCGCTCTGCTGTTTCGCGTTTTTTGCAGGTTTTATAGATGCCGTTGCCGGCGGGGGCGGCCTGGTACAGCTTCCGGCCATGTTTGTCTTGTTCCCTCACCTGACCCTTGTGCAAACACTGGCCACCAATAAAATGGCTAATTTCCTCGGCACCTCTGTAGCAGCTTTCCGCTACGTGCGGAAAGTAACCATACGCTGGCAGTATATCATTCCTGCCATTATCACAGCCTTTATCGCTTCTTTTACCGGGGCATTGCTGGTGAGCCGCATACACAAAGAACAATATATGCCGGTCATTGCTACCACATTAGTAATAGTACTGGTATATACGCTCTGGAAAAAGAACCTGGGGCTGCACCACAAAGCGAAACAGTTAACCAAAAATACCGGTGTACTATACGGCATACTTATAGGCCTGTGCATCGGCTTTTACGATGGCCTGATAGGACCGGGTACCAGCAGTTTTCTTGTATTCAGCTTCATTCTATTTTACGGCTACGATTTCCTGCATGCCTCTGCCAGCTCAAAGGTGATTAACTGGGTCACCAACTTTGCAGCTTTAATCTTCTTTTTCAGCCAGGGCCATATATTATGGCATATAGCATTACCGGCAGGCCTTGCTAATATGGCAGGCAGCTACACAGGCACCCATGTAGCATTGAGAAAAGGCAGCGCATTCATCAGGATATTCTTCATTGTAGTAGTGCTGGCCCTGGTCCTGAAGCTTTGCTATGATTACCTATAAATCTTTCCGTATGTACAGCCTGAAATAGGAATTGTCAACCGGCACCAGGGTATAATTATCCGGCAGGTGTATTTCCTTTCCGGGAATAGTAACAACGATATCCCCCATAGCCAGTGAGTCGGTACGGTCTGTTATCTGTGTTTTGATAAGATGTCCTTTTTGCATGGCCACAAACTGCAAATCTTCCGCGAGATAAAAACTAAAATCCCCGGTATGCGGAATGGTATTCACTTTACTGAGTTTACCCTTCAGCAACCCGGTATATGTTTTTACTACATAGTCTACGTTGTACAACCATTTATACATTCCCCATGCTTTTTGCGACAGTAGCGGTGCATATAGTAGTATAAACAAAGCGACCATACCCCAAACAAGTATACCAGTGCGCTTAAAACCGTTAAATATCAAATCCGGTACAGCAGCTATCCCTATAGAAAAGGGAATCATCAGGTAGGTCCATGTACGGGGAAAAGGAATAGAACGCTGCAACAGGAGCAGGGGAAGCGGAGATAGTAACAACAACAGGAGCAAGACCATAACGTATCTTTTTCCTTTGTGTTGTTTCAGGGCCAGGAATGCCAGCGTACTTAATGGAATCAACAGCATATAAGCCGGTACCCGGATGCCGGTCGTTATATACCCCCATGTATCTTGCAGGTGTTTGATGACGTGCTGGTAAGTAAAACTGTCCTGTACCGGCTCAACACCGGCGGCTATTGCTTTTTGAAAAACATCAATGCCGTTTGCCATGAATAAGGATGCATATAACAGGCAACTGAAAACGATGATTTTTACATGGGTGCTCAGCCAATGATTCAGTGTACTGCCCGAAGTAAGACTGTACATAAAAAATACCAGGCTGACCGGTAAAAGTATATAGCCAAAAGTAGGCATCGTATAAAGGCCCAATACCGCACACAGGATATAAATACCCGTGTACTTTTTTACGTTTTCCTTTTCAACGATTTTGATAAAACAATATAGAATGGCTACTGAGAAAAACATAACAAAAGCATAGCCTCTTGCCTGTACGCTGTACATGATGAAGGGAAAAGAAAATGTAAATATAGTAGTAGCAATTAACGCCCCTGCCCGGCTTAACAAGGCTGATGCCGGCTTATAAAAATAGTAGACCGAAAAAACGCTTATTAATATATTGGGCAGCCTTATGGCTGTAACCGGGTTGACAGGAATAAACAGGAAAACAGTGGAAACAATATTGTAAAAAATATGGTTGTTCGGTACGGGATAAAACGTGATATCGGCCAAAAGGCCCCGGCCTGAAAAATGCATATAGCTAAACCCCTCATCGTAATGAAAAGGCATACAAAAAAGCAGGTATACCTGCAGCGGCACCAGTATGATGATGATTAAAGCCAGCAACCCTTTTGCCCATGCGGGCTGCTGTTTTATATATGCTGTATTGGCCAGTATGCTATCTGCCGCACCATAAAAAAAATAATCTTCCGATTGATGAATGAGCGGTTTATTATGCTTAAGCACAACATACAGCCTGTACAATAAAAAAACACCTGCACTAAAAAGAAATATTTTTAGCAGCAGAAACAGTATAACTATATATGTTTCCCCTTTGTATGCCCAATGTGTGTCGCGCCCGCTGCTGTACAGAAAATAGGCAACATATTCCCGTGTATTTCTTGTAAACACAATCCACATCCACCTGCCTGCCAGCAACAGGAGAAAAAAGCCGGCTACAATTTTGAGATAATATGCAAGCTTATTGCGAACAGGCATTGCTTAACGTAATAGCGCCCAACTTTTCGATGGCAGCTTTTAAGGTTTCTTCTTTTTTGGCAAAGCAGAAACGGATTAGTTTATCATCTTTTTTGGAAGCATAAAATGCACTGACGGGTATAGTAGCTACCCCATACTCCTTTACCAGCCATGTGGCAAACTCCATATCGGGCATATCTGATATGGCACTATAACTTACCGTTTGGAAGTAGCTACCTGTAGCAGGCTGGTATATCGTAAAAGGCGTTCCTGCCAGCAGTTGTAAAAAATAATCCCGTTTTTGCTGCATCATGCTGTGAACAGGAGTTTCCTGTTTTAACGAAAGGTACCGGGCTATGGCATATTGTGCGGGCGTGTTTACCGAAAAACACAAAAACTGGTGAATACGTCTGAATGCCTGTGTGAATGCAGGCGGGGCAATGCAATAACCAATCTTCCAGCCGGTGTTATGAAAAACCTTACCGAAAGAGTACAGCGCAAAACTCCTTTCCCTCAGTTCCGGGTGTTGTAATACGGAATAATGCTGTTGCCCGTCGTAAATAAGCTGCTCATATACCTCATCCGACAAAACGATTATGCCCGTGCCTCTTACCACTTCGGCCAGTTTATCCCAGTCTTCTTTAGCCCATACCGCACCTGTGGGGTTATGCGGTGTGTTGACGATAATGGCTTTTGTTTGCGGTGTAACAGCGGCTTTCACTTTATTCCAGTCTACAGTAAACGATGGGGCAGACAATGGGACCAATACCGCTTTGGCGCCGTTCGTTTCTATATTGGGTATATAGCTGTCGTAAGCAGGTTCCAGTACAATTACTTCATCGCCCGGTTGCAGTATAGATGTAAAGGCGGTATAAATAGCATAGGTAGCGCCGGGGGTCACTGTAATTTCCGTTTCCGGGTCTATATCTAGGCCGTAGCGCTCTTTAAAATCAGCAGCAATGGCATTGCGCAGCTGCGGCAACCCTGACATGGGGGCGTATTGGTTCAGCCCGCTTTCCACTCCTTCCTGCAACAAAGGACCCAACCTGTCATCTATAGAAAAATCAGGGAAACCCTGCGACAGGTTAATGGCATTGTACTGTTGTGCCAGTGCCGACATTACGGTAAAGATGGTAGTGCCTGTTGCAGTATGTTTCGGTGCTATTTGCATTTCGTTATAAGTATTTATCTCCCTTGTTGCGTTTTACCTCGGCTACATATTCTTTTATTTGCTGTTCCCTGTTCCGCTCACATATCAGCAGTACATCGGGGGTATCTACAACGATGAATTGTTCCAGCCCCTGTACCACCAGCAGCTTATCGTTGTTCACTTTTATCATGCACTCGCTGGCATCTATTACCATCACATTATCGCCATACACGGCATTGCCCAGGTAATCTTTTTCCGAATTCTCATAAGCCGATTCCCATGTGCCCAGGTCGCACCAGCCAAAGTAGGATGGTATTACAAACACATTTTTGGCCTTTTCCATAATGCCGTAATCAATAGATATATTGGTGCATTGCGAGTACAGCTCACTGATTACCTCGAATTCCTGCGGTGTATTATATACATCCTTTGCCTGCATAAACACTTCGTGCATTTCCGGCAGATATTTCTCCAGCTCATTCATAATGGTTTTGACATTCCATATAAATATGCCTGAGTTCCACAGGAAATCGCCGCTCTTCAGGAAGGTACGCGCCAGCTCCAGCGAAGGCTTCTCGGTAAATGTTTTTACACGGTACACCTTATCCAGTTCTTCTTCCACATCATACTGTATATACCCGTAGCCGGTATCTGGGCGCGTAGGTTTGACCCCCATCGTGAGCAGTGCATCGTGTTTCGCTACAAAATCCAGCGCATCGTACGTAGTGCGCTCAAAAGCGCGCTCATCCATTATCAGGTGGTCGGCAGGCGACATAATAATATTGGCATTCGGGTTAAGCGCCATCATCTTATGGGCAAAATAAGCCGCGCACGGAGCGGTATTCTTCCGCGAGGGCTCACTGATGATGTTCGCACTATCCAGTTCGGGTATTTGCTCCTTCAGGGTTTCAATATAGCTCTGGTTGGTTATGAAGTATATATTCTCCTTCGGGCATATATGCTTGAAGCGGTTGTAGGTCCACTGTATCAATGAGCGGCCCGTGCCTAAAAGGTCTAAAAACTGTTTGGGATGTTTGGTGCGGCTTTCCGGCCAGAAACGGCTTCCGATGCCCCCGGCCATAATGGCCACATAGTTGTTTTGAATGCTCATTTTATCTAAGAAAAGTGCCTAAAAATACTATAATCATTATATTATAAATAATACCGGGTACAGGTTACCTGTTTTTCCGGGTGTGCCCCTAGCTCCTGCCCATGTAAAAATACGTCTTTAGGCGTTCCGTTAGGTAGTGATCAATAGGGTGTTATATTATAATTAAAGCCTTACATGATTGTAAGGCTTTTTTCATTTCAGTTATCCTGCGCAAAGCAAGTTAACTTTTACCCCTATTGAAACGAAAGCTTATAAAGATGCCGGTGATTACAGCGACATCAGGTTCTTTCAAAACAACGTGTAATTATTGCGATATTACAAGGTACAAAGTTTTAACCAGTCCGGGGGTTAATTTTTGATGTAAAAAAGGCCAGGCTGTTACCCGGCCCCCTTCATTAACTATTCTTCCTGGGTTGTTGTTTCATTTTCTCCATTTGTGCTTTCTGCATTTGCTCCAGCCGCTGCGACCATTTGGATGGCGTTGCAGGCTTATTCCTATTTTCCTGGATTTTAGCATGAATGGCTTTCTCATTAATAATATACTTCTGTATAATAAACTGCTGGGCTATACTAATGGTATTGGAGAAGAAGTAGTAGAATGTAAGGGCTGCCGCCATCTTGTTAAATACCCCTATCAGCAGGAAAGGGAAAATATACGGCATCCACTTCATCATGGGGTTGTTGGGGTCCTGCGCCGTCATGTTCTTGTTGTACAGTGCCAGGAACAGGCTCGATGCGGTCATCAACAGGGTAAACAGGCTCACGTGGTCGCCGTAAAACGGTATAGTGAACGGCAGGTTGGCAATGCTGTCATACGTCGACAGGTCATTTGCCCAGAGGAAATGCTCCTGCCGCAGCTCAATAGAGGTAGGGAAAAAGTAATACATCGCAAACAGGATAGGTAGCTGGAACAGGGTAGGTAAACAGCCCCCCAGCGGGTTTACCCCTGCCGTGCGGTATAGTTTCATCTGCTCCATACCAAACTTCTGCTGGTCGTCGCCATACTTGGCACGCAGTTCGTCCAGTTCAGGTTTCAATACCCTCATCTTTGCTGCCGAGAGGTAACTTTTATACGTAAAGAACGACAGGAACAGGCGTATGATAATGGTCATCAGCATGATGATAACACCATAGTTGCCGATGAATGTGCTGAGTACATTGAATATAGGTATGATGAGCCATTTGTTGATGTACTTCACAAACGACATGATACCATACCCCAGCGGCACCATTTCATCCAGCCCTATTTTGTAAGAGCGGAGTGTTTTATAGTGGTTGGGGCCTATGTACCACCGCAGGCTGGCCTGGTTGGCTTTCAGCGGCAGGTCTATGGTATTGGTGTTCAGCGCTACAACGTTTTTATCGTCTACCTTGGTAGTACTGCTTACGTTTATTTTATTAAAGCCGTCATCGTTGATAAGTGCGGTAGCAAAATATTGAACACGTAAACCCAGCCAGTGTGCCGAACCATCCACTTCAAACTTCTCTTTGTTATTAATGGTATGGTAGTCGTGCTCATCATCTTTCATGTGGTAATATACCTGGCTGTTCATGCGCTCGGTGGTCACGTCTTTCTCCGTATGTAGCGCCTGCGTTTGCCAGGTAAGCGGCAGGCTGTTGGCAGTCATACCTGTCAGCCCCAGGTTAAACTGCATCATATAGCCTTCGGCAGGTAGCGTGTACTTCATGTGTACCTGTTTGCCCTCTCCAAGGTCTGCAACAAAATCAAGTACCTTATCACCGTTTGGTGCGGTGCTTTCCGTGGGCGTGAAGAAAAGGTCGCCCGTAGCTACTGAGCCGTTATTAATGGGCAGTACCGCACTCATTTCATTGGCCTTGCCATCAAAAAGCAGTAACGGTTTCTTACCGTAAGTAACATAGTCTTTCAGGTTGGCAGATACCGGGTGCGCGCCTTTGGTATCGAACCGGAGCACGATGTCTTTATTTTCCAGCGTCACCATTTCTGACTGGCCCCTGTAAGCGGCAGGCATACTGTTGCGTACCGAATCATTAACGGTATCGGCAGCAGTAGCCGCAGCCTGTGCCAGTATTTTGGAACTGTCGATAGCAGGTTTCGGGTGCGCTTTCGCATACGCAATGGAGTCTGCCTTTTTTTGCTCCAGGAATTTGGTTTGCGACTGCTGATTATATACTACATATCCTATCAGCAATACTACCAACAGGGAAAAACCAATGACTGAATTACGATCCATGAGCGGAAAAAATAAGATTGCAAAGGTAGGTAAAATGCAGGTGTGGCAAAGAGAAAATCGGTTATATATAGGAAACAGTCGGTATATAGGGCTTCACAGGTCATTAAATTATGATTTAAAGTATGCCAGTTCACCGCTAAAATCGAGATACGGGTGTTCTTTGGCCAGTTTTTCCACCTTTGCCCCTGTGGCCTGCATAAACTTTTTATGTGCTTCCGTTTCAGGAAAACGGGGGCGGTGGCCACGGGCTATGCTTATTTCCTGCACCTCCTTCATCTGCTGCCGGGTGAGCGGTTCTATACAACTGTTTATAAATTGTTCCCATACGAAGGAAGTAGCCAGGTAATTGGGATGCACGAAATCGATATCATAATACCGGTAATCGCGCAGTATATCTATCACCAGCTCGTAAGCGGGGAAGTAATGCGCCTGCTGATAGCGTTGGCAAAGTGTATGCACTGCCTCTATCAACCTAGCCTTGCTCCGGTTGTTGTCAATCACCCCGTCGCGTATATGGCGCACGGGGCTGATGGTGAACAAAACCTGTATGGCAGGGTTTATATGGAATAGCTTATCGAGCGTGCCGGAAAGGCGGCCAATGATAATATCGGTGTCCAGCAGCCTTTTTTCGAACCACTGCGAAGGGGCGCGGTGATTATTGGCTACGGGTTTGCCTGTGTCGGAGAGGTAGTACTGGAATGAAGAGCCGAGTGTGATGACCAGCCAATTGGCCTGCCGGGTGAAAGCGGATGCCACTGCCTGCGCGCGGTTGATGCCATCGAGCGCTGCCTGCTTATCGATATGAGAAAAGCGGGTATGATGGTCCCAGCTATTCCACAGTTCGTTGAGGTAAAACAGGTCACCTTCCGTATACCGTTTATCATCTATATATCCTTCCAGGCTATCGGCCACGCTTACGGGATTGAACAGGATGCCGTTAGGATTGGAAAGGTGTAGGAACTTGTGCTGTGCCAGCCGTTCCGACATGTTCTCTGTAAAGCAGGAGCCTGTCAGCAGTATCTTATCGGGATAGCTGATGGGTGGCTGCAAGGCCTGTATGTCTATATTGAGTTGAAGCTGCATGAATAATTCCGGTTCTTTTATTTAAAAAGAATCTAATAATATGACGTTTTGAACGATTTTAATCGCAGTATTGATAGGATTGATGAGGTAATGTGTCTTTATGGCACTAAATTTAACATGGTTTAAAAATTGTCTTACTTTCAGAAAACAAGTTCTCAAAAATACGATTTATGAATCCAAATGAATTTCAGAAATATGCCGTTAAGCATCATGGCATCAGCAGCCTGACCTTGCATAACTATACTTCCTCGCTGGTAAAGGCCCCTGCCGCGCTTACGCCATATATCATTGAAGAGCGCCCGCTGAACGTTGCTTCGATGGACGTATTCTCGCGCCTGATGATGGACCGCATCATCTTCCTCGGTGAAGCTATTAACGACTATGTAGCCAATATTGTGACGGCACAGCTCCTGTTTTTGGAAAGCACCGACCGCAACCGCGATGTGCAGATGTACATCAACAGCCCGGGCGGTAGCGTATATGCCGGCCTTGGTATCTACGATACCATGCAAATCATCAACCCCGATGTTTCGACCATCTGTACGGGCATTGGCGCTTCGATGGCTGCCGTGTTGATGTGCGCCGGAACCAAAGGCAAGCGCACGGCGCTGAAACACAGCCGCATCATGATACACCAGCCGCTGGGCGGTGCAGAAGGCCAGGCCAGCGATATAGAAATCACTGCGCGCGAGATTGGCAAGCTGAAGAAAGAGCTGTATGAAATAATTGCTACTCATAGCGGGCAAAAATTCAATAAGGTGGAAAAAGACAGCGACCGTGACTACTGGATGACCGCACAGGAAGCCAAAGATTACGGTATGGTGGACGAGGTACTGGAACGCAACCCCCGCAAGGCTGCTGATACAGACAACAAATAATAGGTTATGATTAGTTATAAGGCCGGTTGACATGTGTTGACCGGCTTTTTTGTTGCCGTATATTTTCTGTAAAAACTTATTGCACGAATTGCAGTGTGCCTATATCGTACACAGCGGTGTGGTCTTTTTTCATGGTTGCTTTACGGACCCTTACGGTATAGTTGCAGCGTACAAGGATGGTATTATTGCTTTCATTGTAGGTAAAAGCATAGTCATCTATATGAATGTTAGGCATTTTCTCAACCCGGGGCAGGATGTTGTAAGAAAAGTTGTTTTTAATGGCCACACCGTCGAGGGATTTGTAGTTCACTTTTTGCAGGTCCGTATTCTTTGCTTTATACGGTTTTATCTCCCGGCTGTTGTAGGCGGCAAAATAAGTGTATGTACTATCGGCCTGGGTTACTTTCAGGTTATCGTCACTTAATTTGTGGGCGTACTGTTTCTCCAGCCACATGGGCACAAAGGTTTGCATATCCAGTTCCTCGCATTGTGCAGGTGTTACCTTGTAACCTGCATCGGCATACTCAACCGTATTGTGGAATGCCTTGCAGGCACCAAAACAGCAGGCAGTGGTAACCAGGAGGATAGCTATGGAGATTTTCATATAACGAAAATACCATTACTATGTTATCTGTTGCGTTAAGAGGGTTGTAAATATTTCTTAAAGTATTTGGGAGCTGGCAATATGTTAAACTATTTGCTTCATCTATGGCTTAACTTTCCTTACAAAACAACATCATGAATAATATGAACATTATTTTGGGTAAGGACACTCTTTTTAATTAGATGTTTCAGGACTTGTATAAAATTATGCAATTCCCTTTTATGTATTATCAATGTATTATCATCTTCACCAATTGCCTGTTGTGGTAAAAACAACTTTATTGATTCCAATAAGGTATTTAATGTTGTCGGTATATCAAAAATCTTTAACTCCACAGGTTGTTTTTCGTCTTGACCCGCAGGGTCTATTTTGAAATGAAATGGGTATCCCCGTTTTGTTTCCTGCATTTCACAAGTTCTGGCTGGTAGAAGTTTATTGTTTTTATTGTAAATTTCAATAAAATCATTTACACCGCTGTCGTCAATCATTTGTGGGATAATTACATGCAGTTGATATTTCTTGACTGTTAAGCTCTTTTCTCCCGCAACAACAATCTGGTTTTCACTTAATCTCTGACATACCGGTTTGATAAAAGAATTATAATAACCCAATGCTAAGGCAGTAGAGGGCAACATGCCAAGTGTAGATACTTTTTCTACTTTTTGAATGTGTTGCGAAATATTGTGACATACCTTGTCTAAAGAATTATATTTACCTGGTTTTTGCGAGAACATAGCTACAGTAATACCATTCAGATCTGTAGGCAAATCAATGCCTTCTTCCGCTATAAGAAACGCCCTGTCAACTCCACCTGCTCCCATAAACAGACCAAACTCAAATATAATATTATCTCGCGCCGTATTTTTTACTTCTTTCCGTTTTACTTTTATTGTAATATCATCGTTGGTCGCAATTAAAATCGCAAAATCTGACATCTTGGTTTTTACTATTAGGCTATCCAAGGCACTACGATTAAAAGTAAATGCCTGTGGCCATGCGATACAGTCTCCGACAGGAGAAAGATACTCCTGTACCTTTGTTAGGTATTTTAACCCTTCGGCTGAAGAGCCTATAAATATCTGAGATCTCATTTTGTTCTTTTGTGAGTTAAGTATTAAGTTGTAACATTTTAAAGTCTACCTGTACGGCAATCTTGCCATACTTTGATATATATCTAACCTTTTGCCTATGACATTTGTGATATTTGCTATTGCTACCGCAAAAGCACTTATCATTGGATTGAGGTTCTTTACCATCAACAATAATCTTCATGGCATCATAAACCTGCCTACGCGTACTCAGGTCAAGAACTTCGAAATAGTATTCAAATATACCATCGATTCCATGTGACCTTTCCTGATAGAAATAGCCATTTTCACGCCGATATGTTTGGCTGAAAAGAAAGCCCTTTACCTGATTATTTATAAATGCAGTAAGAGTTATTCCTTTCGTACAAGCAATACGTTCTTCCAAATATGCTCCTATACACCAATGCCCGCCATCGTAAATATGCCAATCAATATTGTGAGGAAGTCTTCCACCTGTTTCATATACCAATGGGTATCTGGACGGATATGCTGGCGAAGCCTTGATACGAATCTCATAGGTATCAATAATACTCCCGACCTCGTCTCGAATATCAATACTACCTTCAAGATAACTGTCATCCCCGTCTGCTCTATAATGAAGTCCCGGAAATTCAGTAAGGGCCTCAGGGACTTCTGAAATAAACCTTTTATTTTGTGCCATAAGGCGATGAGTTGCCTATTCCAGCAATAAGTGAGTTATTACGCTTGTTTTCCTCCTTTTTATCCTCACCCAATGGAAATCTATCGCCAAGGTGCTTACGCCACAGTTTGCTTGCAGCAAGCTGGTTTTCTTCTCTTAGGGCTGCCTCGGCGTCTGTTATAAAGTCGCCTAGCGCCTTCATAAATTTATCTTGACGGTCTTCTGTGTAGTTCTGAAATAAATCATCACCTGGATCTGCAGGTACAATACATGTAAATTCTCTGTCCAGTGACTTTTTCATCTCCTTTAATATATCTTTCAGATTTATATCATCACGTTCACCCATCACAATGTTAGCTTTAGCGTTGGTCGCAAGAATTATCATTGCAAGTCCGCTAGGCATATATCCACGTACGTTATCACACCAAGCTTTTAAGTATTTAACCGTGTCAACCAGTTGGGTATTTTTTCTTTCCTCAAACCAATTTACCATTGCTTTAGGATCATCGTCGCGCCATCCTTCATTTTTAATAGCTAATTGATACTGTTGCCCATCAATTTTATAATATACTGGCATGTCAATTTCATAGTCTGACGCAAAGATATTCCTGATGCATTTTTTCCTATGTTCGGGTGCAGTGTTTGTATGTCCATTTACTGCATCATATACCCACCCTTGTAATGTAGTGGATGTTACATTCGGAGTTCTAAAAAAATAAACACCATCATCTAAGTCACAGATGTCATCTTTAGTTCTAATTATTGTTTTCATTTTATAAGAACCCTGTATATAAAACTTAGGTTCATACTCCGGATGGTTTTCCTTAAAATGCTTGCGGATCTTTTCACGTAGTTTATTTTTTGAATCCTTAAGCCTATTTTTTTTACTGGTAGATATTGATATCACACCGTTAAAGTCTCTGAATAATTGATGACAGTTAGCCATTAGCTTTTCTTCTTTTGTTAAATAATTAATTAACCAAATTGCACCGACAATTGCAGTAAGTGGCAATGCCGCTATTACTAGAGGAAACATATAGCAGTTTGTATTTAAGAGGTGCATGCAATTTTTTACATAAGTAATATGGCATATCTGCTTTATAAGCTACATTTATACCCAAAAAGAATGATGGCTACCTAGGTATGTAATACTGAACGCCGACATTTCCGTTGATACCCCTGAGCTAGTCCCTTAGGGGTTATTTTTTATATTATTGTCACATAGGCGGTATATTGAAGCTTATAAATTAGTTTTGTTAAATAAATTCTTTCAATACATTATATAATTTTTTAACAAAAGTAAGAATTAAAAAAATTAAAAAATAAAAATTTAATTAAATTTATCGTATTTAACTACTCATTAACAATGGATAAGGGTATGTCATCTTTTGAATTGATTTTCGGTGGGCACTTTAAGAATCAACAAGACCTTGTAAACCAAATAATGCAGGTTCCTGGCAGCGACTATTACGCAACCTCTGCAGACCCTGAACAGTACCGTCGGATTCAAAATAGGCTTAAAGCCTATATCTCCCAACTACTATCTCCTAATGTAAATAGAATAATAACCGAAGAGTTTAAACGAGTATTAACTGCTGTTATTCTTCGTCGTGTGAACAGCGAAGGAGATGCCCAAGCAGCTGTTAATGATATTATTAATAAGCTTAGAGCGAAAAAGATTACGTCTACAAAAAATGAACAGATACTTAAGCAACTAACGGATGATGTCAGAAATAGTAGGTATATTTCAATTATCACTGCTAAGCCTCTTGAAGTTGAGGCTGATATCACTGAAAAGTTTTCACTTAGAAGATTGGTATTTCAGGATATTCTAGATTCTATCTATTCAACTGAACCAATTAAAGAATATAGGTTTAATTTTCCAACTAGCACATCAGGTAGCCTTTTTTGGAAAGGAGTGAATAAACTTTTTGTTAAATACTTAAAATCTGCTACCAATATTGAAGAGTTTCTACAAAAGTTAAAAAGTAAAATCAACGTAGACATTGAAATGCAAGGATTATTTAAAAGCATACCAATAAATAATCAGGATATACACGAAACCGCTACATCGATTTTGCGAGCGCTACGTAAGCAATGTATTGCTGTTTTTCACAACGAGGCTCCAATTTATACTCTTCCCTTAATTGTAATTGATCCGGCAGAAACAAAAACAGCCAAGGTTTATATGATTATTGACGATAATGAAAATGACTTTGATGTTTATAAACTCTCACAAGAAGAGGTTTTGCTTTGGCGCATCTATGTTTGGGATAAAATAACTATTCAAAAATCTGGGAAACCCATTGAGATTGACCAACTGTATTGACTCTTCTGGAATACTCCCTTGGGTAGGTGTAGAGTTTCTCTACGTCCCTAAGGCTGCCAATCTCCAGATTGGCGAAATTTTACACTTTCAGTTAATTCAGTTCCTGTTATCGCGGGATTGCTTCACTATCGTTCGCAAAGACGGGAAAGTGCGTGTGCATGTGGGAGGAGGGTGCACAATTGTTTTATAGGGTTATAAATACTTACATTTAAAAATCCCCGACCTTTGTGGCTCGTATGAAAAACCTGGGTGCGCTTAATAAGTATTTCATCAAGTATAAGTGGCGGCTGTTGCTGGGGCTGGTGTTTGTGTCGGTATCCAATATTTTCGCGGTAGTGAGCCCGGTAGTGGTGCGCAATGTCATCGACCAGGTGCAGCAAAACATCGGCAATTACCGTATGCTGGGCGGCACGGCTGAGCAAAGCGTGATGCAGTCCTATATCTTCCGGCTGGTGCTGTGGAACGGGCTGCTGCTGCTAGGGCTGGCACTGGCGCGCGGGGTGTTCATGTTCTTTATGCGGCAAACGATTATCGTCATGTCGCGGCTGATAGAGTATGACCAGAAGAACGAGATTTTCAAACATTACCAGGAGCTGCATACGCAGTTTTATAAAACGCATTTTACGGGCGACCTCATGAACCGTATGTCGGAAGATGTATCGCGGGTACGGATGTACACCGGCCCTTCGCTGATGTACAGCACCAACCTGCTGGTGCTTTCGGGCATGTGTATCTGGGGCATGTTGCGGGTAAACCCTATGCTGACGCTGTATGTAGTAGCGCCGCTGCCCATACTGGCTATTTCCATCTACCTCGTGAACAGTATCATCTTCCGCAAGAGCGAGAAGATACAGGCACAGCTTTCGGGACTGACTACGACGGCACAGGAATCTTACTCGGGCATACGGGTCATCAAGAGTTTTGTGCAGGAGCGCAATATGCTGGGCTTCTTTACCAACACATCGGAAGAATACCGGAAAAGCGCCATCAATCTTTCCCTGACGGAGGCTATCTACTTCCCCGCCATGAACCTGTTCATAGGGCTGAGCCTGCTGAGCACGGTGCTGATAGGTGGCTATTATGCCATACAGGGCGAAATAACGGCGGGCAATATTGCGGAATTCGTCATTTACATCAACCTGCTGATGTTCCCTATATCGAGCATCGGCTGGGTGGCTTCGATGGTGCAGCGGGCAAGCGCTTCACAAAAGCGCATCAACGAGTTCCTGCATACAAGGCCAGAGATTGTAAGCGACCCCGGTGCAAAGGCTTATGTCATACAGGGCGGCATCGGCCTGCACGATGTGACGTTTACCTACCCGCATACGGGCATTACGGCGCTGAAAGATTTTACACTGGATATAGCCCCGGGGCAAAAGGTGGCCATCATCGGTAAAACAGGCTCGGGCAAATCGACACTGGCACACATGCTGCTGCGGATGTATGATACTACGGCGGGCGAGGTGCTGCTGGACGGTGTGAACGTGAAAAAATTCAACCTGCAGTCGCTGCGCGGGCAGATTGCCTATGCACCGCAGGAGGCTTTCCTGTTTTCAGATACTATTTTCAATAACATACGTTTTGGCAATGACAAGGCCACGGAGCAGGAGGTAAAGGATGCCGCCCGCATGGCCGACTTGCTGAAGGACATTGAGGGTTTTGAAAAGGGATTTGAAACGGTGATTGGCGAAAGGGGCGTAATGCTCTCGGGCGGGCAAAAGCAGCGCATGGTGCTCGCAAGGGCACTGTTGAAGAACAGTAAGATTTTGCTGATGGACGAATCGCTATCGGCTGTAGATACGCAAACAGAGCAGAACATTTTGCATAACCTGCGCGACTACCTGGCCGATAAAACGACCATCGTTATCACACACCGCATTTTCACAAGCTGGACGTTTGACAAGATAGTAGTACTGGACGACGGGGGCATTGTGGAGCAGGGCACACATGAGGAACTAATGGAGCTGAACGGAAGATATGCAGCTTTGTACCGCCACCAAACGGAGAGCGACGTTTAATTCAAAAGTTAAAATGTAAAATTCAAAAGGTAAAAACGTCGTTAATGTAAAAGTCAAAATGTAAAATGTAAAAAGAAAGTGACTATCAGCTTCCTTTTTTTACTGAAATAATTATAGAAGCTATAATCTTCGACAATTCATCTGCTTCTTTTAATAGCATCTGTAAAACAGGAGAATTTATTTCAAGACTGTCTCTTACCAGGCAAAGCCAGTATTTAGTTTCATTAGCCGATTTTAATGCTATTGCATAATAGTTAGTGAAATCCTTACGCGTGCTTCCTGCACTACCTTCTACCACATTCGCCCCTATAGATGTAGCACTACGTAAAAGTTGGTCAAATATGGAATAATATATCTTGTCGTAGCGTGTATCTTTAATAAACCTGATTACTTCTTTTGAAAAATGAAAACACCTGTGCCGGATATTGTAAGCTTTCTCACTTTCTTCTAACAAGCTTAGTTTTTCATCCTCCATTATTAATGTAAAATTTAAAATGTAAAAGTCAAAATGAAAAAAAACCTTATCTGAATGTACTAATAATTTTTTTTCATTTTGCTTTTACTTGTTTACTACTTTATTTTCAACATACACAGTTTTTAAATTTTGCATTTTAACTTTTACATTGGCTAGGGTTTTTACCTTTTACATTTTACATTTTACCTTTTGAATTACTTATCAAACTGCAGCGGGAAGGTCATTTCTTTATCGCCGCGTTTTACGGTAACAGTGGTTGTATCCCCCCCGTTGAAGTCGGAAAGCGCTTCCATATAGGTTTGCATACCGAGTATTTTATGCTCGCCAAGCTGGATGATGATGTCCCCGCCTTTTAAGCCTGCACGCATGGCCGGCCTGTTATCAGACACACCGTCAACACGAACACCACCTTCCTGGAAAGAATAGTCGGGCATGATGCCGAGGGTAACCTTGAAACGCACTTTACCTACGTCCGGTTGTTTGGTAACAAGGTAGGTGGGTTTCGGTTGTTTATCCATATAAGCCAGTATATCGTCTACATAATCTATTACCATAGCCTCGCCTGCATAATTTATCTTATCGGCATCGTCGCTGGGTTTGTGGTAATCGGTATGCAGGCCGGTGAAAACAAATAATACAGGTACGCCTGCGTAGTAGAACGATGTATGGTCGGACGGGCCGGCGCCGGCACTATCTACATTTATCTTGAAGTTCCCGTTTTTGGGCAATGACCACCATGCAGGCGATGTGCCTATGCCACCCAGGGTGAGTGCATGGGTGCTGTCGTTGAGGCGGCCTACCATATCCATATTCAGCATATAAGCTATCTTATTGCTGTCAAGGTTCATTTCTTTTACAAAGGCTTTAGAGCCTATCAGCCCTTCTTCTTCGCCCGAGAAGTGGAGGAACAGATAATTGTAGTGGTCCAGGTTTTTGTCTTTTACCCAGCCTGCTACCTGCATCAGTGCTGCCGTGCCGCTGGCATTGTCATCGGCACCATTATGTATTTGATGGTCTTTTTTTACGTCGCGGCTGTTACCGTCTTCACCGTAACCAAGGTGGTCGTAGTGGGCGCCTATCACTACGGTGTATTTTGCCCCGTTATCAATATAGGCAGCAACATTATGGCCTGTAGTCTCCTTACGCTTCAGGGTTACATTCACTTCCACAGGTACATTGGTACGTTGTTCGGGCACATTCGCCTTAAATGCTTTGTTGCTGATATAGGCTACAGGTATATCCAGCGTTTCAAATTCCGATTTGGCATTATATACAGGCGGGTATTTAGCACCTACATTATCGTAAAATATAACCCCTGTGGCACCTTGTTTCTGGGCTTCCACACTACGGTCATACATATCTTTTTCATAATCGTAATGGGCGCTCTTTGCATCTTCTTCGTTGGTGTATACCGGCATCAGCCATACAGTGCCCTGCTCCAGCACATTGGGCAGTACCTCGCCCACAGCACGTTTATTGGCGCTGAAAGCCATCGGGAATGCCTCGTCTTTTATGGGCAGTATGCTGTTGCCTATCCTTATCTGGGTAAGCGGCAGTATCTGTTTGCCTTCGATGTACTGGAACGGGTAACGGTACTTGCCTTCATAGCCGGGTATGCCCAGTTCTTTATAATACTGCTCCAGGTAATCCGCAGCTTTTTGCTCGCCTGCGGAGCCTACGCGGCGGCCTTCCAGCGCATCAGATGCCAGGTAGCCGATATCTTTTTTCAGTTGTTTGATGATTTTGCGGTCGGCCCGGCTTTGGGCAGTGGCACTATGTGCAATAAATAGGGTAAGGGAGGCATAAGTAACGATACGTTTAATCGAATACATTTCAGGAAAAATTTTCTTTGTGCGGCAAAATTACGGCTGAAAGCCTCCGCTACCAATAAAAAAACCCGTTATGACAATTACATAACGGGTTACTGTTCTATCTGTCAAGGTATCAATCGGCCGGGTGAATGGTGCCATCTACAGAAACCATCATATTGGTATCTGCTTCCGGCGAAGCATCGGAGCCGTTTGTGGGCATCACGATTTCTGTATTGATAATGTCTTTTAACTGCGGTAGCTCGGCAGGGGCATTGATGCCCAGGTAATCCATAAAGTTTTTGGATGTACCATAGGTGAGCGGTTTGCCTACCATGTGTTCATTGCGGCCGGTTATTACAATCAAATCTTTTTCCAGCAGCTTCTGGATAGAATAATCGGCGCTGACACCGCGGATAAATTCTATTTCAGACTTGGTAATGGGCTGTTTGTAGGCAATGATAGCCAGGGTTTCCATAGCCGCAGCCGACAGTTTTTTGATGTGCTTGTCACCGTTGAGCTGCAGTACTGTTTTATGATACGCCTTTTTGGTCAGGAACTGGTAGCCGCCCCCTGCTTCGCGTAGCTGGAAGGGGTAATATTCGGCATCGTATTTTTCGCGGATAGCTTCAATGCAGGTGGCGATGCGTTCTTCCTCTATGTTCTCTTCCAGTGCGGCGCTCAGCATTTCTACCAGCTCGGGCAGTGTAATGGGGCGTTCACTGGCGAAGATGAGGGCTTCCACATGCGGCATTAATTGTTCGATATCCATACAATTCTTCTTTAATCAGGTTCACATCGAAAATACCACACCTTGAATTATGCACATGGAAAAGTAATGCACAGGTGTGGGTAAAATATATCAAAGCGCAAAAGACAAAACAAAAAGAGAGGTTTGCCTTTTGCGCTGCAAAGTTACGGTAAGTATTTATAGCTATTGCGCTTCTTCCTTTTTAGGAACGGTGCGGAAAACAACGTCCCACAGCACAGAGCTGACACCAAAGCCCTTTTCAGGGTATTTATAGTGGTGCAGGTGGTGGTTGCGCCACAGTGCTTTCATAAACTTTGGCGGGGCAAAAGCGTGAATGGCAAAGTGCATGGAACCATACATCAGGTAACCGAACAGGAAGCCGGGGAAAAAGGACAAAGCATACCAGCCCATCAGCAGGTACATGGTGAAAAATATAAGTGATGCAATGATGAGGCTGGGCACCGGCGGCATGAACAGCCTTTCACGGTCGCGGGGATATTCGTGGTGCACACCGTGCATGGTATACACAAAACGCTGTGCACGCGGGCTTTCTACAATCAAGTGAAAAAGGTAACGGTGCATCAGGTATTCGAACAAGCTCCAGAAAAGTGCGCCGCCAATAAATAAAAAGATTTCGTTCAATACAGCAACGCCTTTGTAGGAATTGCCGTAATACAGCATAAAAATGATAACAGGAAAATACATGCTATAAATGACAACCGGGTGTGTTTTGGTCATCATCTCCATGTAGTCGCTCCTGAATAGCCTGGCCTGGCCTTTATTCTTGATTTTGTCGAATTCCATGATGTGTGACTTATTACTATAGCAAAATTATGAAATTGTTGCTGACGTAAATATCACCCTTTATCATCTTCCTCTATGAGCCATTCAGGATTTTTACTTTTCCTTAACACCTTATCCATCCACAATAACAGAGAAGGCTGTAAAGTAAGATTGGTGACCATTGCCAGCAGCAGCGTTAATGATGTGAGATAGCCCAAAGATTTCGTGCCATCAAATTCAGACAGGGCAAATACGCCGAACCCCGCCACCAGTATCAGCGAGGTATAAATGATGCTGAGGCCGGTATCATGTATAGTTTTACGCACCGTTACAGCTATATCGTCGTTATGATGCGAAAGTTCCTGCTTGAAGTTTACCAGGAAGCGAATGGTCACATCAATAGTGATACCCAGGGCAACACTGAATACAAGAACGGTAGACGGCTTAATGGGGATATTGGCCCAGCCCATCAGCCCTGCGGTTATTAACAGGGGTACTATGTTTATTACTATAGAAATCAGCAATATGC
The DNA here is from genome assembly GCA_964621795.1 of uncultured Flavipsychrobacter sp. Lineage (GTDB taxonomy): Bacteria > Bacteroidota > Bacteroidia > Chitinophagales > Chitinophagaceae > Polluticoccus. The sequence continues at coordinate 15,490 of CAZUMM010000021.1, read as the reverse complement.
GCCACGAACGGAACAGGAATATCATGCAGCCGAATATCATAATAAAGGCCAGTATCAGACTATCCCTCAGGCTGTGAATGATGAATTTGCTCCCTTCCAGGAAAACGATACTGGTACCTGTAAAGGTGACATGATACCGTGAAGAATCGAATATCTCGTAGGTTTTGGGACGGATACTGTCGAGGAGCACAGGCAGGCGTTTGGAGCCCACATCAGCCATATTGATGCTAAGCCTTGTTTTCTGCCTCGTACTGTCTACAAACGCGCTGATGAGCTTATTGAACATGCTGTTCTTATCGCCGTTGGAGCGCAGGTAGGGTTGTATAAAGGCGGCATCGAACATATTGGGGACGGCATAGTTGGTGCTATCACCTAAATAATAGGCCTGGCGGGCAAATTTGATACCTTCCACTATAGATAAGGTGTGGCCTATCTCCGGAAATTTTTTCAGGTATGCGGTCAACTCATCCATTTTTTGCAAAACAGGTAAAGAAACAGCGCCGTTCTTCCTTTTGGTATCAATCATGATTTCCAGCGGCATTACCCCCCTGAAGTTCTTTTCAAAAAATTTCAGGTCCAGGTACACTTTATCATCTTTCGGCAAGTCGTCAACAATATGTCCTACCGAATTGAGGCGCAGAATACCCACTACCGAGAAAATACAAGCCAGTATAGTGGCCCCGTAAATCCAGGGGCGGTGGCTGAATACCCAGTTGGTGAGGGTTGTCAGCAGGCGGTCCATCCAACCGCTTTCCAGGTAGCTGGTGTGCTTGGTTTTGGGTGGCGGCAGAAAGCTGAACAGCGATGGCAGAAATATCAGGGATATAACGAATATGGCCATGATATTGAGCCCGGCCACCAGCCCGAATTCTTTCAGCAGGGCACTTTTAGTAAAAAAGAACACACCGAAGCCGATGGCAGCGGTCAGGTTGGTAAACAGGGTAACGATACCCATCCTGTCCACCATCTGGAGAAGGGATTTCCGTTTATCCTGGTGCTTGCTGTATTCAGAGTGGTATTTATTCAGGAAGTAAACACAGTTGGGTATACCGATAACCACTATCAGCGGGGGTATCAGGGCTGTGAGCAGCGTTATTTTATACCCCAACAAAGTAATAGTACCCACTGACCAGACAACGCCTACCGCTACCACCACTATAGAGGTAATCACCGCTACAAAAGACCGGAAGAACAGGGCGAGGATAACGGCTGTGAGCAGGAGGGACAGGGCGAGGAACATTTTCATTTCCTGCTGCACCTGTGTGGCCATTACCGTGCGTATAAGTGGCAGGCCGGAATAATGCATCTCTACATTTTCTTTCTTTCCGAATGCATCGCACAGTGCCACTATATCGCCTACAACTTTTGTCCTGTTTTTTGAGTTGAGTACTTCTTTATTGATGCGCAGTGCTATGAGGTATGCATCATTAGCGGGGTTGTAAAGGAAGCCTTTATAAAAGGGCAGGTTGTAAAACACACGTTTGAACGAGGCCACATCGCCTGCCGGTACACTACTGGCAACCGGCGTTGTTTTCAGCCTGCCGGTAGCAGTATCTTTTACCAGGTTAATGGCCCCGGGGATGCTCAGTACGTTTTCAACGGATTTTACTTTCTGAAGCTGGTGTACCAGTGTAGTATAGCTGCTGAAAAATTCAGGCGTGAAGAATTTATCGGTCTGCACACCGATAACCATCATATTACCGTCTTCACCAAACTGTTTACGAAACTCCTGGTACGCCCGGTATTTGGGATTGTCGGTAGGAATAGCGCTGGTAAACTCGTAACTGAGCTCCACTTTGCTTGCATAATAACCCATTACTGCGGTAGCTGCCAAAAGCAATATGAGAAGCGCTACGCGAAACCTGAGAATAAAACCCGCTATACGATGCCACATTATGATAAAAGATGTGGGCGCAAAAGTATGAAAATATACCCTATTGGGGGGAGCGCTGCAAATCGTCTCCCGTTAGTATAAAGCGGTCGGCATCGCGTAGAAAAGGAAAATGCGAACGTGCGCCTGTAACCGCTTCCTTATCAATAGTTATTGTATGCGTAGTTATCTCATGCGCCTGTTGCCACAACTGTTCGCCCAGTGGCCCGAAAACAGAACTGTCCCCGCTATAGGTAATTCCTTTCCCATCCGTACCTACCCTGTTGACACCTACAACATAGCTCATGTTTTCAATAGCCCTTGCCTGTAACAGTGTTTTCCATGCCAGGCTACGCCTTTCGGGCCAGTTGGCCACATATACCAGTACATCGTAATCATCGCCTGTATTCCTTGTCCATACAGGAAACCGTAAATCGTAACAAACAAGCAGGCAAATACGAAAACCGTTTACCTGTGCTACCAGTTTTTTATTCCCGCTACTATAATGTTGGTCTTCATCGGCATAACCAAACAGATGACGTTTATCGTAACAGCCATATTTACCATCGGGTTGCATCCATATAAGACGGTTGTAATACCTTCCTTCCTCTTCAATTATCAGGCTGCCCGTGAGTATGCACCTGTATTTGCGGGCCATATCTTCCATCCACTTTACCGTAGCGCCATTCATCGGCTCTGCCAGTTTTTCAGGCGCCATGCTAAAGCCTGTAGTAAACATTTCGGGCAATATTACTACCTGTTTATTGCCGGGCGCATCTGCAATGAGCTGCTCATACATCTGCATATTTGCAGCTTTATCTTCCCAGGTTATATCAGGTTGTATAATGGTTATGTTTAGTTGGTTGGCCGCCATGTGCTATTGCAGTTTGATGAAATAATATGGTGTAGTCGCTTCGTTTCGGGTATTGTGGTTTAAAAAAACAGGCGTTAACTCGCTTACTTTAAAATAACGGCCTTCTTTTAATATAGTTGCAGCATAGCCTTTGCTACGCAGTTTTTCCAGCCCCTGGTCACTGGTCAATATATATTTACCGGCTGCTATACGGCTGCTATCGTTTGAAATAACACCCTTACTATAAAAATGGAGGGCTGTCAGCGGGTCGTTTATTTCATAGTTGATTATATCTTTCGTTGGGATGTTATGTGCAGCTATATACTTTCCTGTTTCAGAACCCACCTGGTAAGAGAGCAGCTTGTAATAAAAGTGATGGGTAAGAAAAATATTAGCCATAACAATAGCCGCCACCGATGACCAGAAAAATACATTGCTGTGTTTTTTTATAAAAACGATATATATCCATACCAAGGCACATATACTCCATAAAACAATACTCAATGCACCTGCGGGAAATACAACGGTAAGCGTCAGCAATACAGCCACCAACAACAGCAGGGAAACAACCACCTGCAACGGACGGAAAACTTTGAACAGGGCAGGGTACTGTTGCTCTTCCACCATTTTCTTAATAAATGCCGCAGTAATGATTGCGGCCAGCGGAAATACAACAAATATGTAATGCGGCAACTGATAGCGCGAGGAACCTAAAGCAATATAGGCTAGGATAAAACCGCCTGTGGATATCCATTCCTGCCCTTCCTGCAACCTGAATTTTTGCTTTACCAGCTGTATCATATTTATTACAAGCGCAGGTATGAATAAAAATATCCACGGCAAAAAAGACCAAAGCATGTTTACCAGCAGGAAATCGAAGCCGGCCCCATTGCTCCAGGGGCTTTCGCCTGTTATGCGGCCAAAGCTCTGAGACCAGTAGAAGAACCGCAGGCCGGATACATGGGTAAGGCCGTTCACCGTTTTCTCCGGGTGCATATCGAATTGCTGGTACAGGCCGATGCTCATAGGTATGAGGAAAATAGCAATGATGACAGCATCCAGTAAATGATAGGGACTAAACAATTGTTTCCATTTTCGCTTCAATACCCAATCGCTGCCAAAACAGAATATAGGAACCATCAATGCAATAGGCCCTTTCGTCATCATACCACATGCAATGGCCGCACAGCCCCCCAACACATTGTACCACGTGCGTTTTATTTCTGCCTCCTTTATCATCCAGATAGCCGTAATCACCCAGCTCATCAGTATGGTATCGGTGCGTATATCATTCGTCATCAGGAACATACCCTGGCAGGTACCCAATATAAGGGCGGCCATCCGCCCGGTAGCTTCGCCGTACAGGAGCTTCGCCAACCGGTAAGTAGCGTATATGGCCCACAACGCAAAAAGAATGGAAGGCAATTTATACCCCAGGTTACCTACCCCGAATATGCCCATGCCCAGCGCACTGGCCCAAAACAGGAAGGGAGGTTTGTCGAGATACTCGTTGCCCCTGTCATATATTTGCAGGTAATTATCGCTGTGCATCATTTCCCTGCTGATTTCGGCATACTGGGAGGCATCGATGTCCATGACATCTACCCTGATAGCTGAAAGATGCAGGAGTGCTACAAAAATGAATATCCAGAATGGAATCTTTGGCATGGCAGGAATTTTCCGTAAGCAAAAATAGTTGCAATTTTATCGAATGCTGCATTTAAATTATTATCCTTTTGAACTGGCCTTTGAATATCCGTTCACCATTTCGAAAGGAACAAAAACACACCAGCCTACACTTATCGTATCATTAGCTCTCCGGAACCTCACAGGCTATGGGGAAGCGCCTGCTATACATTATTATAATGTGACGGTTGACGGAATGACCGCATTGCTGGAGGAGAAAAGACCCATGATAGAGCGGTATGCGCTTACTGACCCGCAAAGATTCTGGCATTTTCTTCACCACTTGGTACCGGGCGAGCATTTCCTGACTGCCGCACTGGATATTGCCGGCTGGGACCTGTTTGCAAAAATGCGGGGGATGCCCCTCTATAAATTGTTGAGGCTAAACTGGCAGCATACCCCGCTTACAGATTACACCATAGGCTACGATGAACCGGGCAAAATGGTGGAAAAACTAAAAGCGAAACCGTGGCCTGTTTATAAGATAAAAATCAAAGATGCAGATGATATAGCCATCATCGAAAAGCTGCGGCAGGCAACTGAAGCCCCTTTCAGGATAGACGCCAACGAGGCTTTGAGCTTTGAGGACGCCAAACGCCTGCTGCCTGAGTATAAAAAACTGGGCGTGGCACTGGTGGAGCAACCTTTGGCTAAAGAAGAGTGGGATGCAATGAAAGAATTGAAGCAATTATCTCCCATACCGCTGTTTGCCGATGAAAGCTGCCGCACGGAAGATGATGTAAACAGGTGCATCGAATCGTTTCACGGCATCAATATAAAACTGGTAAAATGCGGGGGCATCACCCCGGCCATACGCATGATAGGCGAAGCTAAAAAGACAGGATTGAAAATAATGATGGGCTCCATGAATGAGAGCACCGTAGGCAGCGCGGCTATTGCACATTTATTGCCCGTACTGGATGAGGTGGATGCCGACGGGCCGTTACTTTTGAAGGAAGACGTTGCAGAAGGATTGCAGTACAACGATGGCAAAATAAGTATCACCAGCCAGCCGGGCCTTGGGATAAGGTTTATGCAGCAAAAATTCACCAGGGAGAACCCTTAAAAAAATATTTTTGCAGCAATGACAATCAGGGAAAATATATCACTCAAATCATACAATACTTTCGGCATAGATGAAACTGCTGCATTTTTTACCGAAGTGCAGGCGGAAGATGAACTGGAGGAATTAAGCAGCTTACCCCACACCAGGAAGGTATTGGGCGAGGGCAGCAATGTTTTGCTGACAAAGCCGGTGATCGAGCTGGTGGTACATAACCAGTTGAAAGGTATATCGGTTGAAAGAGAAGATGATACCCATGTATGGGTAAAGGTAAGCTCCGGCGAAAACTGGCATGGACTGGTAATGCAGGCTATTGATAACGGGTGGGCAGGCATAGAAAACCTGGCGCTGATACCGGGCACAGTGGGGGCTTCGCCAATGCAGAACATAGGTGCATATGGAGTAGAAGTAAAGGATACCATAGAATCGGTAACTGCATGGCACTGGGCCGAAAAATGCTTTGTAACCTATACCAACAGCGAATGCGGATTTGGATACAGGGATAGCATTTTTAAGCAAAAACTAAAGGATAAGATATTCATTACTTCCGTTACCTACAGGTTTAGTAAAACACCTGTATTCAACATCAGCTACGGCGCCATAGAGCAACAATTAAAAGAAGCAGGCGTTCAGGAATTATCGGTCAGGGCTGTAGCAGAAGCGGTAATAGCCATAAGAAGCAGTAAGCTCCCCGACCCGAAAGTGACTGGCAACGCCGGCAGCTTTTTTAAAAACCCTACTATACCGGTTGAGCAGTACGGGCAACTTAAATCAACCTACAACGATATGCCTTCGTACCCTGTAAATGAACACGCTGTAAAAGTTCCCGCAGGTTGGCTGATAGAAAAAGCGGGCTGGAAAGGGTTCAAAAAAGACAGCTATGGCGTACATGCCAAACAAGCGTTGGTACTGGTAAACTATGGCACAGCAAAGGGAGCAGATATCAAGGCCCTTGCCGATGAAATAGTAAACGATATAGCTGTTAAGTTCGGCATAGAGCTGGAGCAGGAAGTACAAACATGGTAGCAGACTAACCCTGCTTTTTTAGCAGTGGTATCCTTATAAAGAATGTAGTACCCTTACCTTCTTCCGTTTCAAACCAGATAGCACCTTTCCAGAATTCAATTATCTTTTTCGTCATGGCCAGGCCGAGACCGGTACCGGAAGATTTTGTAGTGAAATACGGCTGGAATATCTTCTCAACTACATCAGGAGGGATACCCCTGCCGTTATCTTTAAACGATACCACTGCTGCATCATTCTCCTGCTTAAGGGTAATGGTTATTTTCCCGCTCCGCTCGTCGGGTATAGACTGTACAGCATTTTCCATGATGTTGGTAAACATGCGTAGCAACTGGCTCCTGTCGGCAAATACCAGTAAAGGCTCTTGGGGATAGTCGATTTGTACCTTGATGTTTTCATTCAGGTACAGTTCGCCAATCCGGGCGATCAGCTCATTCAGGTCTACTTCTTCAGGGCGTGCCTCCGGCATTTTTGCGAAGTTGGAAAATTCGGAAGCTATATAAGAAAGGTTATCAATCTGCTCAATAAGAGATTCTGTTACTTTAGCGGTCAGCTCTCCAATATTTGCATAACCCGTTTTCAGGGCTTGTTGCAGGTATTGGATATTCAGCTTCATGGGGGTAAGTGGATTTTTTATTTCGTGCGCTACCTGCCGCGCCATCTCCCGCCACGCGCTCTCGCGTTCGTTCTGCGCCAGCAACACAGCGTTTTCTTCTACCTTCCGCACCATTTTATTATACTCTTTTACCAGCAGGCCTATTTCATCATCGTAAGGCCAGTCTATAAGTTCGTTCTTCGTAAGGCTCAGGCGCTCAAAGCGGTTGATGACCACGCTCAGTGTTTTGGTTATCCAGCGTGTGATAAACACGGTAAGGACACCTGAAATAAGGAATATAAAAGCGTATAGGTTAATCAGGGCAACAAGGATATTGGATATCTGGTAATTCAATTCTTTTTCCGATGAGAAAAACGGCACGTTTATATAGCCGATAGTTTGGCCGTCGTCTGTTCTTAAAGGAAAGTAACAGGAGAGATAAGATAAGCGGCCAATACGTTCATCCTGTATAATCAAAGCATTTTCTCTGTGCATCAGTTTATAATATGCATCAGGGCGGATTATCCTGGCCAGCAAAAATTTGTCGTAAATGTTTTCCTGCGAGGTAACCGCAAGAATTCCGCTGCCGTTGTAGATGTTGATATCTACCTTTTGGTTATTGGCAAGGTTTGAAATAAAATATTTGAACCTTGTCGTGTTTGCCTGTTCATTAAACGTCTCTTTATCCAGGTCAGGGGTTTGCTGCTTCAGGTATTGAACCACCAGGCGCTCAACCCCCTGCATAGCCAGTTGAAGTTTTTTGGTGTTCGATTGCTTATACTGTAAAATAAAGAACGCAATAGTTACAAGCCCCAGCAGGAAGAACGAGATAAGCACTACTCCCAACATGGAAAAGTGTATCCGGTTTCTAAGTGTAAAATTGATAAGTTTACCGGCATTTTTGTATTTGGTAAAGTACGTTAGCCCCAGTCGGTAAACCACTATCAAAACAACAATCAGCATTTGTATACCGAACAGGTAAGAAAATAACGTAATGCTCTCCAGCCAGAGTTTATAATACCTGATTACAATAACTGCTTTAGATTTTCCCGCCTTATATATAAGTTCTGAAGAACTCTCCCAGTTGAAAAACGTATGTTGCCTTACGAGTGAGTCTGTATTCCAGAATGGAGGGAACCCGTATTCGCTTGCTTGTGTAATGAGTTTATTATTGACATACACCCCATAAGAGTAGCCTGTTTCGTTCTGGTCACTTTTTACATTTCCAGGCTGTAGCAATTCAGGATAAACGCTTTCGCCAAAAGATTCTTTTATGGCAAAATCAATAAATACCTGCCCCAATTGCTTGTTGGTTGAATCGGTGGAATATATCGGTATTGAGGCCATGTAGTACCTGCCGTCCAATGCATCTTCCTTATAATAAAGCGTGGGGTCCATAGTAAAGTCAGATTCAGACAGGCGTTTTTCAAGTGTCTGGAAGTTAGCAGTATCATTGTTATACAACCCATGGTGAAGAGAGTCGAACAGAAATACTTTCGACATGTATTTATTGAGCTGGCCTCCCAGGTATAGCGCATCGAACCGTTCATTTATCAATCTTCTCTGGTCCTGCGTGGGGTGTACAAGAAAATTTTTCAGCACCGGGTCACGCTGTATATTCTGCGAAATGTTTTTAAAAGCGTATTCCGTAACATAATCGCGCTGCTTAATAATTTGTTCTGCAAACCGTTTCCTGGTCTCGCGTTCCTTTACATAGTTAAAGTACTGTAGTGTGGCGGTACAAAAAGCACAAACAAAAAAGGCCCAGAAAATGGTTTGCGGCGAGAATACGTCAGCAATATAGGTAAGCTTCTTTATATCGAGCAGGAATATAAACAGGACAACCCAGCCCAGAAAAAGAAAATAAAGATATTGTGCATTCCCTTTGCGGGTGATGAATACGATGATGGTCCCTATAGCAGCTACCAATAAATATTTCAGCCATTTATTCGCTACCAGTGTGGCCAGTTGCACATTCAGCAGGTAAATGACAAGGCAGGATGCCCCTGTTATGATACCAATGGTAAATAAGCCAAGCAGTGTAAACGAGGTGATGGAATAAAAATGCGTTACATCAAACGATATGCGGGAATCCAGTACAAGCGTACTGATGATATTGATAAACCCGAAACAGTAAAAAACAAGGATGACAGAACATACTGCTGCAATTATCCATCGGCTCACATTGCCGGGTATCCGGTCTTTAAAGACGTTATATGGTACATGGCGTACAACAAAAACAACAATCCACAGAAAACACAAAGCATTTAATAACAAATCGCCCAGCGAAGGGAGGAATGAACTGGATGCATATAGCTGCGGAGAAAAAACGGGCAGGGCCCCCAGGTTGAACGGCAAACCGAAAATATACGTCAATGCCCTGGCGCCGGCTATTATTACAACCGTGACCAGTAAACCTGCCAGGGAAGAACGCTTGCGGGTGAAGTAAACCGTAACCAACTGCAGCCAGACCATAGTCACCAACAGCGCTGCCCCCAATAGCCATAACAATGTATGCCCCGGCACCCAAACCGGTATATCATTTATAGAAAAGGTGATATAACAAAGTATTTTTCCTGTAATACTTTTAATAGCAAAACTGCCTTTCTGCGGCCAGGTGGTCAATTCGCTGCTTACAGGTATATAAGAGGCGTTTTCAAAGTGGGATTTTATATAACTATTCTCAAAAGGGTATTCTATGACGATAGGAAAAATAACCGTTAATCTTTTCCGGCCTTTTAGATAAGGCACATTTACACACTTTTTTATAAAACTGCCCCTGTCATTGTTCAGAAGGCCCAGGTCGCTTTTCGCTTTAGGGTAATTGCAATCGACCAGCATCTCATTGGTATTCCAAAAAACGATGGCGCCGGAATCGTAAGCATATAGGTAATACGGCAGGGAAGTCAGGAATTTTACATCACTTTCTGTAAGGTCTTCCGAAAAAATTTTTGTGATGAGCGGTTTATTCTTGAGAAGGCTTTCAAAATTTTTTTCTTTTTGCTGTAACCCGGCAGTAACTGTTTGAGCCATTTGGGCGGGTTCCATTTCATGGGTTTTTTTCATGTAGCGAAACCCTACTATACCCCATAATAATATGCTGAGTAACAGCCAGCCAATATATGGATACCTTCTAAACATTTAGCGCTCCATTTCTTTTGCTTTATTCCACAAGGCATCCATTTCCCCCAACGTCATATCATGCAATAATGTCCCTTTTTCAGCGGCCATCTGCTCCATATGCTGAAAACGACGAATAAATTTCTGATTGGTTTTTTCCAGCGCCAGTTCCGGGTCAACTTTTGCAAAGCGGGCATAATTAACGAGGGCAAACATGACATCGCCAAACTCTTCCTCTATTTTATCCTGCTGCCTGCTTTCTATTGCTTCGTACAATTCGGCTATTTCTTCATTAACTTTATCTTTTACCTGGTCTATATGGTCCCATTCGAAACCTACCTGTTTTGTTTTTTCCTGTAGCCTCAGCGCTTTAATAACAGCCGGCATAGACGGGGGTACTCCGCTCAGAATGGATTTCTTACCCTCCTTCAGTTTTATTTTTTCCCAGTTTTGTTTTACGTCTTCCTCGCTGTTCACTATTGTACTGCTGTAAATATGCGGGTGGCGGGATATAAGCTTGTTACAAACGGTTTCTATAACGTCATCAAATGTAAACTCGTTTTTCTCAGCGCCTATTTTACTGTAGAAAACAATATGTAGTAAAAGGTCCCCCAGCTCTTCTTTTATGTTTTGCCATTCTTCGTTTACAATAGAATCTGACAATTCATAAATTTCCTCCATTGTCTGCGGCCTCAGCGATTGTATCGTTTGCTTTTTATCCCAGGGGCAACGCTCCCTCAGTTCATCCATTATTGTTCTAAGCCTTTCTATTGATTTTGAATACTGCATCTAAGTAATTTATTCAATTAACTAAATCTCCTGCCATTTATAGCCATCTGCACGTATGCCGCACAGGTGCAACACTCTTTGCACCACAGTATAGGCAATGTCTTCCTGCGTTTGGGGGTTGCTGTAAAAAGATGGTGAGGCAGGGCAGATAATACCGCCAGCTTCGGTAACGGCAGTCATATTGCGCAGGTGTACCAGGCTGTAAGGCGTTTCCCTTACTACACAAATAAGTTTGCGGCGTTCTTTCAGCATTACGTCTGCCGCACGTGTCACCAGGTCATTGCTGATGCCTGATGCTATGCGGCCCACAGTGCCCATGCTGCATGGGCAAATAATCAGCGCTTCGTAAGAAGAACTGCCGGAAGCAAAGGGAGCCATAAAATTATTTTTCTCCCACACATTGAAAGGATATTGACCAAAATCCTTATTACCCAACTCATGCTCCCAAACGGTATAGGCATTATCGCTCCAGACAAGCCCTACTTCTTTAACCTGGTCGCCCGATTCTTTAAGTTTGTCCAACAGTACTTTGGCATATATAGAGCCGCTGGCACCTGTTATGGCAACCGCTATTTTCATATACTAAACTTATAATAATTATTGCAAGATATTAACAAAGCTACATGGAAATAATCGTAAATTCGTTACCCTAAACTACGCTTGATGAAACGTGTATTGATGATATTACTGGCTGTTTTCTCTTTAAGTCCGGCTATGATGGCACAGGATAAAAAGAAGAAAACTGCAAAGGCCGAAGCGAATGAAATTCACTGGATGAGTATAGATGATGTACAGGTAGCCATGAAGAAGCAACCTAAAAAAGTGTTCATGGATGTATATACGGGCTGGTGTGGCTGGTGTAAAGTGATGGATAAAAAAACCTTTACCGACCCTCATGTAATCGATTACATGAACAAGAACTTTTACGCTGTAAAGTTTAATGCCGAAACAAAAGACAGTATCCGCTTCCTTGGGAAAATGTATGGTTTTGTGCCCGATTATAAAGCCCATACGCTGGCGGTAGAGCTGCTGCACGGGCAGATGAACTATCCTACCTCGGTGATACTGGAAGAAAACTTTCAAAACCCGCAGGTCGTGCCGGGCTATCTTGATGTGCCTACTATAGAAAGGGTGCTAAAATTCATCAACGAAAACAATAAAAAGCAAAGCTGGGACGATTTCAGCAAAGATTTCAAGCCTTCCTGGGAACAGGCCCGGGGATAACAGGGTCCAGCTCTTCCTTCACAATGTGTTTCATATCTGTTTTGTAGTATTTGCAGGCCGGGCGTAAGCCACACACTTCACACTTAGGCCTGCGAGCTACGCATATATACCTTCCATGCAGGATAAGCCAGTGGTGCGCTTTATGTATCAGTTCTTTCGGTATGTTGGCTATTAGTTGCTGTTCGGTTTGCAGAGGTGTTTTTGCATTGGTAGTAAGCCCTATTCTTGCCGATACGCGGAATACATGCGTATCAACCGCCATATTAGGTTGATTAAAAATAACGGAAGTAATCACGTTTGCCGTCTTGCGGCCTACCCCCGGCAGTTCAATCAATTCGTTTACTTCAGAAGGCACTTCACCATTATATTTTTCCATCAGCATTTTAGCCATGCCTATGAGGTGGCGGGTTTTATTGTTGGCAAAACTTACGCTGCGCACCAACGGTTCCACATCTTCAAATGCTGCTTTGGCTAGGCTTTCCGGCCCCGGAAACTTTTCAAAAACTGCTGGGGTAACTATATTGACCCGCTTATCGGTACACTGTGCCGATAAGATGACAGCCACTAAAAGCTGGTAAGGGTTCTCATAGTTCAGCTCTGTTTCCGCAACTGGCATATGTTCCTTAAACCAGGAAATAACATAGTTGTAACGCTCTTTTTTAGTCATAAAGAAAAACCCGTTATTTAATGCAAATAACGGGTAAAATTTATTGTTCTTATTTCGAAGTCTCCGGCTCAAACTCCAGCACGGCCGAGTTCATGCAAAATCGCTTATGAGTTGGGGGAGGGCCATCGTCAAAAATATGCCCGAGGTGTGAATCGCACCGGCCACAAACTACTTCTACCCTGTGCATGCCATGCGAGTTATCTTCCAGGTACTTCACACTACCCGGCCTGATGGTTTCGTAAAAGCTGGGCCAGCCGCAGGTGCTGGCAAACTTGGCATCGGAACGGAACAACGGGTTACCGCATACAGCGCAATAATAAGTGCCTTTGGCATCCGTATTCCAGTATTTCCCTGTAAATGCCCATTCCGTTTCCTGTTCGCGGGCAATGCCATATACTTCTTTGGGCAATATCTTCTTCCATTCGGCATTACTCACGTTCAGGTGGGTAGTATCTGTGCGCGAATAATACGGGTTATTCTTATGTTCTTCGTTCATCGCATTATGTTTTTGCGCATTGGTGCATTGTGCAAACAGGACCAATGCTGTTGCCAGGAATATGAAATTTAATAAACGCATACAAGTTACAATTTATGGTAAGCTTATAAACGAAAGGGCATGCGGTACGGTTTTGCAGGTATGTTAATGTTTTACAAAGTTCGGCATAAAAATGTTGCCGGCAACGTTGTTGTATTATTTCGTATGATGCATGTCATTTAATGACGGCTGCAACAACCTTACCTTTGCAGGCAATGAAAAACGGGTATATACCGGCTGAAGAAGCCGTAAAACTGGTAGAAAGCAACAAAAGGGTTTTTATACATGGCAGCGCAGCAACTCCGCTCAGGCTTGTAAATGCCCTACTGGAACGGGCCGGGGAAATAGATAACGTTGAGCTGGTGGCTATCAGCACGTTTGGCGATATAGACTGGGACCATCCTGAAATAAAAAAATCGTTTTACCTGAATTCATTATTCGTCTCTGCCAATGTAAGGGGATGGGTAAACAGTCCGTACGGTGAGTACATACCTGTATTTCTCAGCGAAATACCCCGGATGTTCAGTGATGGCATATTGCCACTGGATGTGGCCATGGTACAGGTATCGCCACCCGATAAACACGGGTATTGTACCCTGGGCACTTCGGTAGATGCTGCATTAAGCGCAGTGCGCCATGCCAAAAAAGTAATAGCACAGGTCAACCCGAGGATGCCCCGAACACATGGCGACGGGCAACTGCATGTGTCTGCACTGGACGCGATGATATGGGAAGACGCAGATTTGCCTGAAGTAGATTATGCTGCCAAAGCAACAGAATCTACTAAAAGAATAGGCGCATATATTGCCGAACTGATAGAAGACGGCTCCACCTTGCAAATGGGCATAGGCGCTATACCCGATGCCGTTTTACAATCGTTAGCCAACCACAAAGGGTTAGGCGTACACACAGAAATGTTTTCAGACGGTATTATACCCCTGATAGAAAGGGGCATCATCACGAATGAACATAAAAAAGTAAGGTGTGGCAAGGTGGTCACCTCTTTTGCTGCCGGCACACGTAAACTTTACGATTTTATTGATGATAATGCCAATATCTCATTTATGGATGTGGCTTATGTAAACGATACTTCAGTCATCAGGCAAAACCCGAAAGTAATTGCCATTAACAGCGCACTGGAAATAGATGTGACCGGGCAGGTATGTGCCGATTCCATAGGGCCTTACCAGTATTCCGGTATTGGCGGGCAAATGGATTTCATGCGCGGCGCATCCTTATCAGAAGGCGGTAAACCCATTATAGCCCTTCCTTCGGTAACCAACAAGGGTGTTTCCCGGATTGTGCCTTTTCTGAAACAGGGCGCAGGCGTAGTGACTACCCGCGGGCATGTACACTATGTGGTAACTGAATACGGCTGGGTAAACCTGTACGGTAAAAACATGGAGCAAAGGGCGAAACTACTCATCAGCATTGCCCACCCCGACCATAGGGAGGCGCTGTCGAAAGCCTGTTTTGAACGTTTTGATAAGGTAATTATTTAATTACCGCCTGCTTCGGCCTGCTGATGCCGAAATTGACGAGATACACGCCTGCAAAAACGAGCACAGTAGATATGATTTTCACTATCGTAAGCTCCTCTCCCATAACGATAATAGAGATAATGGCAGCGAAGATGGGTTGCAGGTATATATAAGCGCCGGCGGTTGAAGGCGGTAAATGCCTGAGGGCATATACATTCCACAGATAGGTGAGGAATGTGCAACACACTACTACAAAAGCCACGGCCAGGTAATCGTTGGGGGTGAATAATGACCAGTCTATAACCGTAAACTGTTGCCAGCCGAAAGGCAGTACGAACAGGAAACCGAAAAAGAATACCCACCGTATTACAATTATAGGACGGTACCGCTGCATTAAAGGCTTGATGATGACGAGGTAAATGGCGTAAGATGCAGCATTAAGAAATACTAAAAAATCGCCCATAGCCGAGTTGCCGGTTATGGTCATCTCTTTTCCTGCGCTCATCAGCAATGCAGCCCCGCTGATGCCTAACAATAGCCCCATATATTTATCCCATCCTATACGTGCTTTCAATATAAAAATG
>CAZUMM010000020.1:25904-86627 GCA_964621795.1 uncultured Flavipsychrobacter sp. | reverse complement strand
CCTTTATTCATAACGGTTACACTGTTTTTGTGTCAACCTTTTTTAGGACGAGGCACTTAGAAAATATTAAGAAGGGATGCAAGTTTTTTGCATCCCTTCTTTTTTTATTTGATTGACTTATTGATAGATATTTCATATATTTATTTGATTTCTGAATTGATGATATTTTAAAATTATCTGCATGAAAAGATTTTTATTATTTGCTATGTTATGGCTATCTGTTTCGCAATTAGATGCGCAGCAATATTATATGCCGCAAGGCACTACAAATAATATTTACCCGTTTGGTTCAAATACATACAATAAGGTCCAATGGCTTTATGCCCCTTCTGATTTTGTTGTAGCACCGCCAGCAGGCACTATTACTAAAATATATTTTAAGACGTGGAATGGAGCCTCTACTTATTCTGCAACCTATGGCAATTTTTCTATTAGTATGACTAATACTACATTGACTTCCTTTAGTAATACAACATTCATTACCCCAACAACTGTAGTTTTCAGTGGCAATCCGGTCGTTGTACCTACTACAGGGCCGTTTACTTGGTTTAGTTTCACCTTGCAAACCCCATTTGCCTATACCGGTCAAAATCTGATTTTGGAAATTCAACAGAATTCATTGACGGGTGTAGTAGCCGTAAACTGTACTCAACCCAGCAACAACAGGCGTATATATGGTACTTATGGTTCTTCCACGGGGATTTTTGCAGATATGACTATGGGAGATATTGGATTTGATATCCTTACCTCTTGCGACAGCGTAATAAACTTTCAACATAATAATCTCACCCGTCATAGTGTAGATATTAGCTGGGACCCGCGTCCCGGGGCCACTGCCTATGAATATGTTGTAGATCAAATTAAGGCTAACCCACCTTCTACAGGCTATGCTACTGTAACCAGCCCGTCATTAAGCCTGGCTAATTTACCAGACGGTACCTGTTATTACGTACATATCCGCACCAATTGCGGGCCGGGACTTACCTCCAGTTGGTCGCTAGATTCTTTCTGTACCATAGCAGATTGTAAGACACCGGATGTAACTATAGATAATGTAACCTCAACCACTGCCGTTGCCAGCTGGAATGCCGTACCGGGCGTGCTTAGCTATGAATATTCGGTAGGCACCACACCCGATACGCCAACCAAAGGCGTAAATACCAGCTATACAAGCGTAAAGCTATTGGGCCTGACACCGAATAAGCCCTTATACTTTTACCTGAAAGCGAAATGTACCCCCACACCCCAGTCGCCGTGGGGCATTACGCCCTTTCATACGATGGCGGGTACATCTGTAGATAATGTGAACCTTGCCCCCGTATCGATATACGCTTACCCTAACCCCGTGAAAGACTGGCTTACCGTAGAAATAAAAGGCACTTTGGGTAAAAATCCTGTACTGAGGCTTACAGATGTTACCGGCAGGGAAATAGCCCGGCAACCGGCAGCAAGTTTTAAAAATAGGCTTGACATAAGTGGATTGAGCCCCGGCCTGTATTACCTGGAATATGCAGATGATGTATTTAAACAGGTTATAAAGATTAATAAACAATAAAATTTTGATTCATATTTAAAAACTGCCATTTATGGCAGTTTTTTTGTATAACTTTATAAAGAGGGCAAACTAATTGCATCGTTTTATATGTCTTATTAGGTATAACCCCCGTTCCTGTTCTTTACCGTGTTTTGTCGTGCTCCATATTTTTTAAAACGAATAACTATGGAAAATAGAATTACCTCCTGTTTTAAAGCGCTCGGCTTTATTTTTCTGCTGCTTATCAGCCCTGTCTTAACCCGTGCGCAGTTTGTTACTACTGTGCCGCCCCTCGCAGGTACCAACAACCAGTCGGGCATTACCTTTAATGTAGGGGCAACGGCTAACCTGAACATAACGGAAATATGGACATCATTTCTTACCGGCTCTTATACGGTAAGCGTATGGTATAATACGGATTCTATAAACGGTGCACCTACCATCAACACGGCCAATGGCTGGGTACAGTTGTGCAACAACGTGCCTATTACAGTAACAGGTGGGGGGTATGGTATCATCCAGCAAATACCTTATGCATTTAATATACCCATGGTGCCGGGCGATGTATTCGGTTTTTATATAGAAGCTACCAACCTGCCCAATGCCGCCTGTATCTACTATACCAACTATGTAGCGCCTGCGCAATATATATGGGGGAATGCAAACCTGTATATCAATACAGGGAATGGTAATGTAGGTTATGGCGGGCCATCGCCTACACCTACATATAGCCCGCGTATGTTCAATGGTAAAGTGGTATACCAACTGGGTACACCGCCGCCACCCACCTGCGATGAAAAGCCTGCAAACCTTACCGTGTCTAACCTGACAAAGACAGATGCGGATATAAGCTGGGACCCGACTGCTGCAGCTATAGCTTATGAGTATGTGCTGGACCAGACCGTTGCCAATCCTCCGTCGGTAGGGTATAACTATACAACTACACCATCCGTGTCGTTTCATAACCTGATTAAAGGCGGGTGCTATTATTTTCACCTGCGTGCAGTATGCCAGATGCCCGATATTTATTCAGACTGGGTAACGGATTCTTTCTGTACCATACCTGAGTGCGAGGTGCCGATAGCAAAGATTGAGGATGTGAAAAGCACAACTGCCGTGGCAAGATGGGACGCTGTGCCGGGAGCCTATGAATATGAATACTCTGTAGGCACAACGCCAAACCCGCCTACGCATGGTACAAACACTACCTATACGAATGTGAAACTGCTGGGCCTTATGCCCGCCAGTCCCCTGTATTTTTTCTTACGTGCAAAGTGTAACCCGACACCTTTGTCAGAGTGGGGGGTATATCCTTTCCATACTATGGCCGGCCTTGGTGTGGAAGATATATCGGGCGATGGCTTTGAGCTGTATGCGCACCCCAATCCTGTAACCAGTACACTTTTGTTGCGCGTATCGGGCGCAAGGGCATCCAATGCAGGCATTAGTATTACTGATGTGCTGGGCAGGGAAGTTTTCAGGAAGGTGGTAAACAGTGCTACCTTAGAGGTAGATATGAGCTATATGCCGGCAGGGCTATACCTGGTTAGGTATACGGATGATACGCATAAAAACATAGTGAAAATAAGCAAGCAATAATATAATCGTGCTGCAACATAAAAAAACAGGCCTGCCAACCGGCAGGCCTGTTTTTTTATAAAAAGCATTTTTAGTTATTTAATACCGAAAGCTTTCTTCACTTTGCTTACATAATCAAGCTTTTCCCATGTAAACAGTTCTACTTTCACGTTTTTCGTTTTGCCATCAGCCGATTTGAATGATTTGGTAACCATTTGCGGCTCGCGGCCCATGTGCCCGTAGGCGGCACATTCGCTATACATAGGCTGGCGCAGTTTCAGGCGCTGCTCTATAAAGTAGGGGCGCATATCAAATACCTGCTCTACAATTTTGGCAATTTCGCCATCGGTCATATTTACTTTAGCCGTGCCGTAAGTATTTACATATATGCCCATTGGTTTGGCTACGCCAATAGCGTAGGAAACCTGTACCAGTGCCTCTTCGCAAACGCCTGCGGCTACCAGGTTTTTAGCAATATGGCGTGTTGCATAAGCTGCCGAACGGTCAACCTTGCTGGGGTCTTTGCCTGAGAATGCACCGCCGCCGTGTGCCCCTTTGCCACCATAGGTGTCTACAATGATTTTACGGCCTGTGAGACCGGTATCGCCATGCGGCCCTCCGATAACGAACTTACCGGTAGGGTTGATATGGTAATTGATTTTTTTGTTGAACAGGTGCTTGTATTGGGGATATACTTTGATAACACGTGGTATCAGGATGGTCTGTACGTCTTTTGCGATACGCTCCTGCATTTTTTTCTCAGTATCAAAGTCATCGTGTTGTGTTGAAATAACAATGGTATCGATACGTACAGGTTTGTTATCGTCGTTATATTCCAGCGTTACCTGGCTTTTGGCATCAGGGCGCAGGTATTTCATCTGCTTACCTTCGCGGCGTATAGATGAAAGTTCGCGGAGCAGCAAGTGTGCCATATCCAGTGCCAGCGGCATGTAATTGGCTGTTTCGTTGGTGGCATAGCCAAACATCATACCCTGGTCGCCAGCACCTTGTTCTTCCTTCTTTTTCTTATCAACGCCCTGGTTAATATCCGGAGACTGCTCGTGGATGGCAGATAATACACCGCACGAGTTAGCCTCAAACATATACTCGCTTTTGGTATAACCTATTTTGGTTATTACCTCACGGGCAATTGTCTGTACATCGATGTATGTGTTGCATTTTACTTCACCTGCCAACACCACCTGCCCGGTGGTAACCAGTGTTTCGCAGGCAATTTTAGCATTGGGGTCCCATGCAAGAAAGTTATCAACTAAAGCGTCAGATATTTGATCGGCTACTTTATCGGGGTGTCCTTCTGAAACGGACTCAGAAGTAAATAAATAAGGCATGATGTATTCTTCGTTGCGTTTTGATTGAATGGTTGCGAATATAATTAAAAAAGTTATTCTACCGTAACAGATTTCGCCAGGTTGCGGGGCTGGTCTACGTTACAGCCGCGCATAATAGCAATATGATAGGCCAGTAACTGCAGCGGTATGATTGTAACCAGCGGCGACAATACTTCTTCGGTTTCGGGTACCTCTATTACATGGTCGGCAAGGCTGCGTATATGGGTATCGCCCTTGTTTACCACAGCTATTATTTTTCCTTTCCGGGCTTTTACTTCCTGTACGTTCGATACGATTTTTTCGTATGCGCTCTGGTTGGTGGCCAGGAATACCACCGGCATGTTCTCATCTATTAGTGCAATAGGCCCGTGCTTCATTTCAGCAGCGGGATAGCCTTCTGCATGTATGTAAGAAATTTCTTTTAGTTTCAATGCGCCCTCCAGTGCTACAGGGAAATTGTAGCCGCGGCCCAGGTACAGGAAGTTGCTGGCATCTTTGTACTCGGCAGCTATGGCTTTTACCTGTTCATCCAGTTCCAGCGCCTGTTTTATTTTGTTGGGTATGTTTTCCATCTCTACCAGTATCTGGCGCAGTTTTGATTCGGAGATGGTACCTTTCGACTGTGCAATCTGTAAGGCTATCAGGGTTAGAATGGTTATTTGGGTAGAAAAAGCCTTTGTGGAAGCCACACCTATTTCAGGCCCTGCATGGGTATAAGAACCGGCATGTGAAATGCGGGCTATAGAGGAGCCTATCACATTGCATATACCATATATCAGTGCCTGGCGTTCTTTGGCCAGTTCCAGCGATGCCAGTGTATCGGCGGTTTCTCCTGACTGGGAAATGGCAATAACTACATCCGATTCGCGGATGATGGGGTTACGGTAACGGAATTCCGAAGCATATTCCACCTCAACAGGAACGCGCGCAAGGTCTTCTATCAGGTATTCACCTATAAGGCCCGAGTGCCATGAAGTGCCGCATGCCGATATGATAAAGCGCTCGGCATTATCGATACGCGTTTTATATTCACTGAGGCCGCCCAGTTTTATCCAGCCCTGCGAAGCGCTCATGCGTCCGCGCATTGCATCTGCCAATACTTTGGGCTGCTCGTATATCTCTTTCAGCATGAAATGCTCGAAGCCGCCTTTTTCAATGGCTTCAAGGCTCATTTCCAGCTTTTGTATAGCAGGCGATTTTTCTACGTTTCCAAGTGTTTTGATAACAAAGCTGCCGTCGCGGTTTACACAGGCATATTCCTGGTCGTCGAGATAAACAACGTTTTTGGTGTATTCTATTATAGGAGATGCGTCAGATGCAATGTAAAATTCGCCCTCGCCTATGCCCAATACCAGGGGGCTGCCTTTGCGGGCCGCTACCAGGTGGTCGGGGTTGTTCTTTTCCATCACTACGATGGCATAAGCGCCTACCACTTCGTTCAGGGCTATACGCACTGCATCTTCCAGGGTAGATTGTTCCTGTTTCTGTACTTCTTCAATAAGGTTTACCAGCACTTCCGTATCGGTGTCAGAATGGAAAACGTATCCGCGCTTTTTCAACTCTTTCTTTATAGAAGCATAATTTTCTATAATGCCGTTATGGATAATGGCCAGGTTTTTTGACTGGGAAAGGTGAGGGTGGGCATTTTCATCATTCGGTTCACCATGTGTGGCCCAGCGGGTATGCCCTATGCCTATATTGGCGGAGAGCTTTTGGCCGTTCGTAATTTTTTCCAGTTCGTTTACTTTGCCCGCTTTTTTGTAAACGGTCATTTCTCCGTTCAGTAATGCAATGCCGGCGCTGTCGTAGCCGCGGTATTCCAGTCGTTTAAGTCCTTTCAATAATATAGGAAATGCCTCTTGAGAGCCTATATAGCCAACAATGCCACACATAAAGCTATGTTTTAGAGTTTCGAGTATGTGATGTGTAATGATATTTTCTGCATACCACTACCGCCACCGGCTATCAGTCTGTAAGCTGCGGGGTATGTTTGTGTACCATTTATACGCAAATGTAATTGTTCTGTTTTGTTTGTAATAGCCCTTTGTACCTCCCGGGGTATATTTATATTATATGTCGATACGGTAATGCCCCCTGTTGTAAAAGAACGGATGGTACCATCTACAAAATCGTATGGGATAACCCCGTTGGAGCCCGGTTCAAGGTCAAGCAGGGTGTACAATGTCCCATTCGGGTCGATGCCTATCGGGAAAATACGGCTTGGTTCAAAGAATATGTCTGCTGCCGGGTCGCTGGCGAGTTCTATACGTGTTATCGTCAGCTGCGCCCTGTTCACAACCACCGGTGGCAGGTTTTTCAGGTAAGGGAATTTTAAGTCGATGGCGGCACCGGGCTCGTTTTGCAGCAGTACCACGGAATCGCTCGGCAAAGTGCTGTTGAAGTAAGCAGCTGCCGGGTATCCATTGTAATTACGGGTAATGCGGTTGTAATGGGCGCAATCGCTTGATGAAAAATTAAAGAAAGCAGTTTTGACAGAATCAATATCAGCACCTTCGTGATAGAAGAACTGTACGGCGGCCCTCCTGTAGTCCTGCGGGTTATTCAGCACAAAGTACATCAACGCTTTTCCGGTTGCCGTAGTCGTATCGGCAGGGGCTACACAAATGCCCTTCATAGCGTTAATGAAGGCTGCATTATCGCCGCTGTTCGCTGCTATTTCCTTTAATATCTGTACAAAGTAATCTTTCAGTTTGATACGCAGGTGAGGTGCCTTGTTTTGCCCCAGTACGGTCACCGAATCGTCGAGTTTACCTACGTTTACAGTCAACGGGTCGCTTACCGGGCTGCTATAATCTACTGCCTTTTCTGTCTTGCTATAATACACATCGCTTTTGCTCATATCTTCCGTTACGCGGTATGCCACTATGGTTTGTGTAGAGCTTTCGCTGGTATCGCCCCAGCGAAAATAAGTGTATGGCAGAATGATAAAAGCAGAGTCGATGGTAGGATTATTGGCAGAAAAGGTAAAATTTGCCTTTTCCGGCAGCACCTGGAAGTAAATACTGGCGTTGGTACGGCCGAAAAAAGGGTCGTTTACACTACCCAGCCCATGTATTACATAAGGTGCTGTGGTAGACGTTAGGCTGGTTATTATCGAATCGTCGAAATAAGTTTTTGCCAGTATGGTAATACTATCTTCGAAAGTATTGGTATATAAACTGTCAACAGACGGTGTTACGTCGGCTTTGATAATGGTGTTCTCCTTACAGCCTGTAATGAACCCGGTAGCCGCGATCAGTGTGACTGCTGCCAGTTTGCGAAAAGGATGTTTCAAATGTTTTTATTTTCAGCGAATGTGATAAAATAAATTCTAAGACTCTGTTAAGCTTTTATACAGGTCAAGCAGAGGTGTAACATCTTCTTTCCAGCTTTCGTCATATTTTACCACTTTCTTGTAGCGGCTGGGCTTTACTTCATCTGTTATTTCCTTCTCGAGGTCGTCTGTACCCTGAACAACTACATCGGCATATTTACAGCCACCCAATATCAGGGACGTGTTCGTACCGTCCTTAAAGATATCCATGTCCTTTTCCTTTATCTCGTTGCTCACAAGGGCTTTTTTGATAAAAGAAGGGTTCAGTTTTTCATCAAACTGCGGATTCTGTGCCGTATATATAACTTTTGAATAATTGAAAACAGGCTCTTTTTTGTAAGCTGTTTTCAGGTACATAGGTATCAGCGAGGTCATCCAGCCGTGGCAATGTATCACATGGGGCGGCCATCCGAATTTCTTAACGGTCTCAAGGGCGCTTTTACAGAAAAAGATCATGCGCTCGGGGTTGTCTTCGAAAAATTTATCCTGTTCGTCGCGAAAAACAGATTTTCTTTTGAAATAATCGTCATTATCCATGAAGTATACCTGCAGACGCGCATTGGGTAATGATGCTACCTTGATAATCAACGGATAGTCATCTTTATCGATAATAACGTTAATACCCGACAGGCGCACCACCTCGTGCAGGCGGTGGCGGCGTTCATTAATGTTGCCGAAGCGGGGCATGATCACACGTACTTCCATACCCGAATCGAAGGTCTTGACGGCCAGTTTGTTCAGTATCTGTGCGAAATCAGTAAACTCAATATAAGGCGAAAGCTCGTTAGCTACGATTAAAACACGTTTTTTGTCTGCAGACATGCTTTTGTATTATGTTTAGACAGAAAAATGAGAACTTATTGAAAATTGTCTGCAAAATTACGAAAATATTAAATAGCAAACTTTTACTTTGCAGGCTGCACCGCTTGCAAACGTTTTTATGATCATTTTTAAGACAGTTAAAGACCTGCAGGAATACCTTACTGCTGCGGGTAAACATATTGGTTTTGTGCCTACCATGGGGGCTCTTCACGAAGGGCATACTTCGCTTGTAAAGCGCGCCAAAGCTGATGGGACGCTGGTTGTGACCAGTATATTCGTTAATCCTACACAGTTTAACGATAAGGAAGACCTTGAAAAATATCCTGTATCAGTAGAAGCGGATATAGAATTATTAATTGATGCCGGTTGCGATATATTATTTCTTCCCTCAGTGCAGGAAGTATACCCGGGGGGTGAAGAAATAATGCCTGTGTATGATTTCGGCTACCTCGATACTATACTGGAAGGTGAGAGCCGACCCGGCCACTTCAAGGGGGTAGGGCAGGTAGTGGCCCGCCTGCTGGATATTGTGCAGCCTCAAAAACTGTATATGGGGCAAAAGGACTATCAGCAATGCAAGGTAATAGAAAAGCTATTGCATCTCCTTCTTAAAAGCAACAGCATAGAGCTTGTAATATGCTCAACTACCCGTGAAGCTGACGGACTGGCCATGAGTTCCCGAAACCGCAGGCTTACCGAACCGCAACGCGCTATAGCCGGTATTTTGTACCAGTGCCTCGTATCCATACAGGCAAAAAAGGAAACAACATCTTTTGCAATAGTGCAGAAGGAATGCAAAGAGTTGTTAGGTGACAAAGGTTTTCAAGCCGACTATATTGCATTGGCTGACGCACGCGACCTTACTTTGCTAGATGAATACGATAATACACGCCCGATGGTAGCACTGATTGCCGCAAAAACCGGGAAAATAAGATTGATAGATAACCTGCTTCTGAACTAATATTAAGTAAAAAACGGGCATTTTGCCCGCTTTTTACTTAAACCACAATCCATACTACAGTTTGACGAGTTTCTCAATATAATGTTCTTCATTAAACAGGAGCTCTACCATGTAATTTCCGGGAATGAATTGTTCCAGATTGAACTGTAACCGGCGAATGGCCCCCTTTATTAGAAGAGCATAAAAAAAGCCTACACAATACAATGCGGAGGCTCTCAACATAAAGTTCTTTATATCAATTAGCTGATTCCTGAAGTAGTCACCTCTTTGTTTATTTTATTCACCAAACCCTGCAATACTTTTCCGGGGCCTACTTCGGTAAACTGTCCCGCACCGTTTTCTACCATCTTCTGCACTGTTTGCGTCCAGCGTACGGGGGCAGTCAATTGGTTGATGAGGTTTTGCTTTATCATATGCGGGTCTATGTATGGGTGTGCATCTACATTCTGGTACACCGGGCAGGTAGGGTTGCTGAATGTAGTTTGCGCAATGGCTTCCTGCAGCTCTTCTTTGGCAGGTTCCATCAGCGGTGAGTGGAAAGCACCGCCTACAGGCAACACCAATGCTCGCTTGGCACCCGCTGCTTTCATCCTTTCACAGGCTTCGTTAATGCCATTGATGCTGCCGCTGATAACCAACTGGCCGGGGCAGTTATAATTGGCAGGCACTACCACCTCGTCTGTAAACTGCGCGCATATCTCTTCTACTTTAGCATCATCCAGTCCCAACACTGCGGCCATAGTCGAAGGGTTGATTTCACAGGCACGCTGCATGGCTTCTGCGCGTTTGGCTACCAGTCTAAGGCCGTCTTCAAACGTTAGTACGCGGTTGGCTACCAGTGCCGAAAACTCGCCCAGTGAGTGACCTGCTACCATATCGGGTTGCAGCCCCAGTGTCGTTTCAAATAGGATAACCGAATGCAGGAATATAGCCGGTTGTGTTACACGGGTCTGCTTCAGGTCTTCGGCAGTGCCATTAAACATAATGTCTGTAATGCTAAAGCCTAATATTTCGTTGGCTTTATCGAAAAGGACTTTGGCCGCAGCATTTTCCTCGTACAGGTTTTTGCCCATACCGGGAAACTGTGACCCTTGTCCCGGAAATATATATGCATTCTTCATGTGTCTGTCTGTTTTGGGGCGAAAATAAAGCCAAATATCCCAATGCACAAACTTATGACAGTATAAACAGTTTTGACAATGTATTAGCATAAGCTGTGGTAATTTTGCAGGTATGAACTGGATTGAATTGACAGATATAGGCCAACTGGATAAAATAAAGGAAGAAAGCATGTCGGAAGCTGTGGTTGTTTTCAAACACAGTATTCGTTGTTCCATCAGTGCTATGGCGAAAAACAGGCTGGAGCGCAGCTATGATGTTACCAATACATTGAAGTTCTATTATCTCGACCTGATTCGTCACCGCGATATTTCCAACAAGATTGCTGAAGTGTTTCATGTCGCGCATGAATCGCCGCAGGTGTTGCTGATAAAGAACGGTGAGTGTGTGTATGAAGAAAGCCACAATGGTATTGATATGTTCGAAATAGTAGAACAATCAAAAGTTGCTTAACCTCGTTCGGAAATCTCCTTTACTTTTGCGTTCATGAAAAGGTTTTTGTACTTACTCCCCATATTATTTGCAGCGTCGTGTGCCACTACTTCCGGCATTAAATCTTTAAAGAATACCGACCCTTCCAATGTCATCACCGGCTGCGATACCTGCGTTGAGGTACGTATCAAAAACCTGGGACCGGACAACATCAGCGGTGTAACGGTAGAGAACAGCAGAGGCGAATCACATTATTTTGAAGGGGTGAAATCGGGCAAAACATCTCACTACCAGCAGTTCCGTAGCCTGTGCAATTGTGGGTACAATATCGATGTCACTTATTTTAAGACCGATGATAACCAGGTGGTGTTAAAAAATAGCTGCCAGAATATCCTGCCCTGCCACGACTTTCTGAAAGGTAAGGTGACTATAGAAGTTAATACCCCCAAACTACCCGACACGCTTTCGCAGAAAACAGGCAGGCGCATTCATACAGATGTGCATATTGTAAAGGATTAGATTTTTTTACCTTTCCAGCGGCCTGATTTAAGGTAGAGAAAACTGATGGTAAACAAACTGCCCCAGTACACAAATTCAGAGCCCCACGCCCAGTGCAGCGGCATCCGCATCCGTTCTATTACAATATAGCAGTATGTAAGATAGCTGAGTACACATGTCACCTCGATAGCAAGGTTCACCAGGGTATTACCTGTACCCACTACGCCATTGAACATAACGGTGGATAAAGCCATTAGGAAAGTAGCTGTTAAAATAACCCGCAGGCTGGGGGTTGCCAGGGCTATAAGTGATGCGTCATTCCTGTACAGTGACAAAAAAGTACCGGAAAAAGTAAACAGGATAATAGCCAGTATGGTCACGTATAAGAGGCTGAGACGTGCAATTTTGCCGATAACCGGTAAAACCATGCGTTGTTTGCCCTGGCCTATTACATTGCTCACCATTACATTACAGGTAGAAGCCAGCGCCCAGGTGCCAATGCTTACCATGCCGAATACGCTACGCAGTATCTGGGATGCCGCCAGCTCAGGAGTGCCCAGGTGTTCTATAAAAATGAAAAATATCTGCCATCCTCCTATACTAAACAGGAATTGCACAATGAGCGGTGCCGCTACTGAAAGGGACTTTTTAGATAAGCCGATATCGAAACGCAGATTGCTGAATAAGGGGTATCGTATATGTAGTTTATGTACATAATAGATGCCGTACATCCAAAAGCAATAAATCAATTCGGAAATAATAGAAGCAATGGCTGCACCCCGCAGGCCGAGTTCCGGGAACCCCCAATGCCCGAAGATGAGCAGGTAATCAAAAAGAATATTGGTAAGCGTGCCTGCCAGCGAGCCATATATCAGGTAACGCGATTTTCCTATCGATATGTAAAAAGAATTGGCAAGCTGGGTAAGCATCAGGAAGGGAAGTCCCCATACCCGTATATAAAGAAAATCTACACTAAGAAAGATTGTCCTGTTGTGGTGCAGGTTCATACCGAAGATGACCGGCGCGAGCCATAGTGAAAGCAAAATGAGCCCCAGCGATACCAGCAGCGAAAGCATAATGCCATTGGCAAATGTCCGGGCAAGGCGCGGATGGTCGTCCTCGCCGGCGCGCCTTGCCATCTGTACTTGTATGCCGCTGCTCAGCCCGTAGCCAATCATAGAGAGTGTCAGGTAAAAAATGCCCGTAATACCGGTTACGCCCAGTTCTATTTCGCCCAGCCTGCCTAAAAAGGCAGTATTGGTCAGAAAGCTGATTTGCGGTATCAGTATCGATAATGATATGGGCGCCGCCAGCCTGAGTATATCTTTATTGGAAATAGAAACTTTCACAAAATGCTTAATCTGTAAACTGAACTTTTTCTTCCCGGAAACCGCTTCAAATCTGGATGCCACAAGCCACGGATTACGGAAGTGTCGCAAATTTATTCTATAATTGCGTGTTCTATGCCAGATATTATCAATACCGAGATAAACAGGGAACTGTACACCGCTTACGAGGGGCATAACCTGTTGGGCAAAATATATAAAGTTATCGTATCGATGGCGCCGGGCAGTATGCTGGTATCTGCTTTCGGCGATAATAAAGATTTTCTTACCGCGGCGGGGTACACTACTACGCCCCTGCAAGGCGAGTGGCCGGGCGATTATTTTGAACAGCAAATCATTAATGAGCGCCTGCTTAACGATGCCGGTAAGGTAACCGCTGTTTTCCTGGCTACCGAAAAAGGTATGCTGGTGCCCAAAGCGCTGTATAAAGAAGAGGCAGCCGAAGAATGGTTCAGAAGCACCTATTTTGTAGAAAAAGAAGAAACTGTATCGGCACATGCTTTAGATGACGATAAGGCTATTTACCTGTTTGCCATACCTGCCGAGCTAAAAGACCTTGCTGCAAGGTCTTTTCCCAAAGCTAAGATATTGCCGTTTGCCGCCCACCAGTTTAATAAAAATTACAAATCGGGCCATGTAATGCATTGCACCGTTACACCGGGGCTGGCATTCGCTACCTTATATAAAGCTAAAAACCTGCAATGGCACCAGGTATTCCGCTATACAAATGGGGAAGATATTGCTTACCAGCTGAAGACTGCCTGTACCGATAGCGGTATAGATGAGGTGAGCCTGAAATGTGCGGCAGACAGTGCTATGCTCATGCCTGTTTTGGAGGTGCTACACACCTATTTTCCTAATATACAAATTGGCAGGGAAACGCATGAAGAGAACTGGAAGCCTACTGTTAACCTTGCTCAACAGTTGTACCTATGCGCATTATAGGAGGCACATTCAGCGGGCGCAGGTTCAGCCCGCCTACCAGCACGCCGGCAAGGCCTACTACCGATGTGGCCAAAGAGGGTTTGTTCAACACGCTGCAAAACCTGATGGATATTGAAGACAGTAAAACCTGCGACCTGTTTGGCGGCACGGGCAGCATTAGTTATGAACTGGCATCGCGCGGGGCAGGGGAACTGGTACTGATAGAGCGTGATATGGGCAATATCAACTTCATCAAAAAAACGGCAAAGGAATTAGGTATAGCTGACAGGCTGCATATCATAAAAGGGGATGTATTCAAATTCATGAAGCAGAATACGGAGCAGTATAACTTTATTTTTGCCGGTCCACCTTATGCCTTGGTGAATATAGATGATATACCCATGCTGGTGTTTGAAAAGAATATGCTGGCACCCGGTGGTATATTTGTACTGGAACATACACCAAGGAACGACTACCAGGGCCACCCGCATTTTTTAAGAATGAAAAACTACGGTACTACCATATTTAGTTTTTTTACTCAACCAGGCGAATAAATTATGCAACGTATCTGCTTATTTCCCGGCACTTTCGACCCTATTACCAAAGGGCATGTAGACGTTATCAGGCGCTCTGTTTCCCTTTTCGACAAGCTGGTGATAGGCGTAGGTATCAATTCTGCCAAAGCGCCCATGTTTACTGCTGAGCAACGTTGCGGCTGGATAAGCGATATTTTTAAAGATGAACCAAGGATAGAAGTGGCCAGCTACACGGGATTGACCATTGACTACTGCAAGGAAATAGGTGCTCATTTCATTATGCGGGGCATACGTTATATAGCCGATTTTGAGTATGAAAAAGCCATCGCAGATATGAACCGTATGCTGGCCCCCGAAATAGAAACGATATTTCTCACCTGCTCACCCGAATATTCCACCATATCATCTACCCTTGTACGCGATGTGATACGTAACCATGGCAATGCAAAGATGTTTGTGCCTGATGAGGTGAAGTTTTAATATCCCCTCCGCTCCATTACTTTAAAGCGGATATACCGCTGTGTTTCCACATGCAGCCGTTTTATGACCAGGAATATGACAAAGCCATCATCCAGCCATCCGAAGAACGGTATTAAATCAGTAATCAAATCAAACGGAAAAATAACGTAGAAAATTCCCGCTATTAAAATAGCATTTGTCAGGAACGACATTTTATAACGCCCGCTCCATGCCTCCCGTATCATCTGCACCAGTGTTTTCCGGTTTTGGAAAAGCCCCCAGGCATGTTTCACATTTTTCGTTTGCCGCACAGTTGTAAATTTTGCCATCATGCACTCTCCCTTTTCTGCAAAATTACACCCGTCTTTGTTGCAGCTTTGTTAAGGCTGGGCTATTGTGTGTTAAAACCTCATAAAAAAGCCCCCTTGCAATACTGCAGGAGGGCTAAAATCTACCACTATATGAATAAAACTACCTGACTATAAGTTTTTGTATGGCACGTCCGTTATCAGCATCTACACTTACCATGTAGGTGCCTGCGGCCATAGTGCCGGTAGAAATAATGTACTGGTGCATGCCTGCCTGCGTATTGAGGGCTTCACTGCGGATGATTCTTCCCGCCATGTCATAAATACTTACAGAAGCTTTTTTCTGTGTGTTGTTGAAGTTGTACACCAGGTGTACATTGCCGCCTGTTGCGGGGTTGGGCGAAAGTGCAATTGTCGCCATATTGTTGCCGCTAGCATCATTAATGTGCGCTGCTGCCAGTTTTTCTTTTGTAAAATGGAACTCACCGCCTGTGGGCACAAAATCGGTAAAGATTACTTTCCATACCGCTTCATCAATCGTTTTTACAAAGTACAGCAGTGAATCTTCTACTACATAGCTGTTTCCTTGCATGTCGAACACTTTCCAGTCGTAGCCAATTTCATTGCGCGGCGTTTCAAAGCCGTGTGCCTGCCAGTTGTTATATGTGTTCGGGTCAGGTATTTGCCTGCATTCTGCTACTGTTACACCTACATTGCTCAGTACGCCCGTTACTACGTAAGGGAAATTGTTCAGGTCAGGGAAAAATGTAAGGTAGCGGGTGAACAGCAGTTCCCAAGTATCGTTGGCAGGTTCCGGGTTCAGCGCTGTACCGTGTTCAATAGAGTAGTAAGCGAAGTTTTTATTGGCATAATCAGTCTTCTTAATGATAATTGTCTGTTCATTACTGCCATCCAGGTTGGCATATTTGAAGGTGAATGTTCCTTTTATCAGCGATACGATAAATAATTTCTTGTAAGCACCATTGTTTAGTTTAATAATATAAAGCGAGTCGCCGTAAATTTCGTGTGTGTTCAGGTCATAAATACCCCAGTCAATGTCCCACGGGTTATTGGGGTCAATATAATTACCCATAGCACCGAAAGACCAGGTAGAATCTGAGTTGTAGCGCTCGGGCCAGGTGTAGAGGCCGGTAGTATCTACAGCGCTCCAGCCGTTCTTATCAGATTTGGGATAGCCCCACAGCTTTACTTCGTTGGCAGAGTTAATGCGGATGGAAGATTCTACATCACGGAGGTTAAATGCAATGTCCCAATCGGCAATGGCCATAGAGCCTTGTTCATCATATTCAAGGCTGTACCATGTCTGGTTAGGATAGTTGGTACCTATGCTCACAACATCGCTTACCTGCTGGGCAGCGGCAAAATGGTTGATAGCAAAAAAAGTACAAAGAGCGAGTATAATTTTTTTCATACCTGTATTTATATTACGAAACAAAGATACAGGCGAGTATAGTGCTATGATTTCACGAATTGGAAAAATAACCCATTGCGGTACAGCTTATTACATTTGCATGACAGAACGCCTTTATGCTACCAGCGAAAATACCGCCCACAGTGCTGTAACGGATATGAACATCCAGAGAATGACACCCTGGATCAGCGGCCTGAAACCTACCGACCGTAATACTTTGCCCGACAGGCCGGCACCAATAAGAAAAAGGGTGACGGTTAAGCCAGCCTTAGCAACAGATACTATGTATGGTGTGGTTGGGCGAATGGCGGGTATATATGTATTCGCTACCATGGCCAGTATGAAAGCGCCGATGAAGTAGGGTATCTTTATTTTTTTCTGCCCTGTGTTTTTATAAAAGAGTGATGTACCAAGGGCAACGGGTATAATCCACAGTGCACGGGTAAGTTTTACCGTGGTGGCTACTTCCAGGGCTTTGGCGCCGTACCTGCTCGCTGCCCCTACAACCGAGCTGGTATCGTGTATGGCAATAGCGCTCCACATGCCGAACTGTGTCTGCGTAAGGCCCAGCATGTGGCCAATGGGCGGAAAAATGAAAAGTGCAATCGCATTAAGAATAAATACAATGCCCAATGCAACAGATATCTGGTTTTCTTCAGCCTGTATTACAGGCGATACGGCTGCAATGGCGCTACCGCCGCATATAGCTGTTCCCGCAGCTACCAGGTACGAAGTCTTCTTGTCTGTTTTGAACAATTTACCTAATAGCAGACCTAATGCCAGTGTACCTGCAATAGAGGCTATGGTAAATACAATACCTTGTTTACCGGCTTTTAACGCACTGTGCAGGTTCATGCCGAAGCCCAAGCCTACTACAGAAACCTGTAGCAGCAGGGTTGTTAATTTTTTATTGTGCTGAATATAAGGGTGGCCTATGAACTGGGCAAAAAGCAAACCTGCAAATAATGCTACGGGAGGTGTCACCAAAGGGGTAGCACAAAGTGCCACAGCGATAATAAATAATACTTTACGTATTGCGGTATTTTGTATCATTTCTGACTGCTAATGTACCTCATATATCTGTATAAGCTCTGTTAAAAGTGGTCGTGGTCGTCATAGGTGTCTTCGATGATTTTCTTTTCTACCAGCGATTTGTGATATATGGAATGCCTTACATATTTCCTAGTGATGAAGTATGAAATGGCGGTTACAATCATCAGGGGGATGAAGAGGGCGTAGCCCCCCGTTATTTCGGCCAGCAGGAATATACCTGTAAGCGGGGCGTGCATTACTCCGGCCAGCACCCCGGCCATTGCCGCAACAATAAAATTAGCTGTTCTTAATTCTACCCAGCCTGTCAGGTTAAGGACATAGGCAAACAGGAAACCAACAATGCCCCCAATCACCAGCGAGGGGGCAAAAATACCACCGTTTCCCCCCGCACCTGTAGTGAGTGCTGCGCTTAAAGGTTTAAAACCAATCAGTAAAATGGAGAAAAGGATAATGACATACGGGTTATCTGCAAGGCTATTCAGAAAACTGTGATTGGCTACTACAGAAAAGTTGCCATGCAGCAACTGTGTGACCATAATGTAACCTTCACCGTACAGCCCCGGCACAAGAAATATCAGGATACACAAGGGGATACCTCCTAACAGCCATGTTTTGGAATTGAGTTTGCGTTTATAGAAATAAGTTTCGACACGCTCTACTACTTCGCTAGTATACACCGAAACAAAACCACAGGCACTACCTAAAAGAATATAAAAAGGTATGGCTTTCAGCTCCCATCCATATATGGCAAGAAAAACAAATTTATCAGGGTATAAAACCTGCGAAAGAACCGTAGCAGTGGCGGTAGATATGAGCAGGGGAATAAAGAATGGGATATTGAAATCCACCATCAGTACTTCCAGGGCAAAGATGATACCTGCAATGGGCGTATTAAAGATAGCGGCGATACCACTGGCAGCGCCACAGGCTAGCAGCAGGGTAGTATCGCGGTAAGATAAACGAAAATCGGTACCTGCTACGGAACCAATAGCTGCACCTGTTGCCACAATAGGTGCTTCCAATCCTACTGAACCGCCAAGCGCTACCGTCACGGCACTGGTAATCAGGTGGCCGAAGGTATGCTGCGGCGGTATACGGCTCCTTTTTACAAAAATGGTTTCTATAATAAAACCCACGCCTCTTGTAAGACGGCCCCTGAATATCCTTTTCAGCAGTATCAGTGATATGCCCACACCTATGAGTGGAAAGATAGCAGAAAGCCAGTTACTGCCCATCCATGTATTGAGCTGTACTACGCGCTGCTCTACAAACTGCACGGAAACTTTAAGCGCCACAGCTGAAAGGGCAGAAATAGCGCCTACAATAAAACTGATAACAATAAGAAAGTTGCGGTGCCTGATATATTTTGATCTGAGCCTGTCGATACGCACCAGCAGTTTACCGACATTGCGCTGATAATGGTCCATTATTATGCCATAGCAATGGTGAGATTGAGTGCAAAGCTACTAAGGATATGGTCAATGTCATAATTATAATATCAATAATTGATAATATTTGCTTTATAGCAGCTTATATGTGTTGAGCATTGTGAATGTTTCATCACGGTAAGTACTGCCTATCGTCACAAGCTGGTCTTTGATACGTATGCTGTTCCCGT
Source organism: uncultured Flavipsychrobacter sp. (assembly GCA_964621795.1). GTDB lineage: Bacteria > Bacteroidota > Bacteroidia > Chitinophagales > Chitinophagaceae > Polluticoccus. The sequence continues at coordinate 67,324 of CAZUMM010000020.1, read as the reverse complement.
CTACCTCAGAGATGTATTTCACGTTTACGATGTATGATTTATGGATGCGTAAAAAATTGGGATAGGCAGAAAGCTGTTCTTCAAAATTCTTCATGGTACTATGCACAATAATTTTCCCTTTTTCTGTCCACAGACGCACATAGTCTTTCAGTCCCTCGGCCAGCCATAGTTCTGACAGGTCAATGCGCACCAGCTTCCCTTCTGCTTTTACAAACATCAGGTTATCTATTTGTGACGGGGCAGACTGTACAGCCACAACCCGGGTATCAGAACGGGATATATCAATGGCTTTCATCGCACCTTTCATAAACCGTTCAAATGAAACCGGCTTCAATAAATAGTCAACGGCATTTAGTTCATAGCTTTCGATAGCATATTCTGCATAAGCGGTGGTAAATATTACAAGCGGCGGATTCTTCAATGTTTTAAGAAAATCCATGCCGTTTATTTCGGGCATATTGATGTCGAGCAGCAATAAATCAACATGCTGCTGACTGATAAAGCGGAAGGCTTCGAGTGCATTTTTACACTTACCGGCCAACTCCAGTTCCGGCAATTTTTGTACATAGGTTTCCATTATATCCCGTGCTATAGGTTCATCGTCTATTATCAACACTTTTATGGCAGGTATATTCATGTTAATGCTATTTGTACGTGTATGGTGTAGGTGTCTTCAGCTTTTTGTTGCACTATGTTATGTTTGCCGGGGTATAGCAGGTTCAGGCGTTTTTGCAGATTGTCCAGGCCAATGCCCCCTGCTTTGCCATTACCATTTATCTGTAATACACCTTTATATTTATTCGTGGCATCAATGTATACCATGTTATCTTTAATATTGAATTTGAAATCTGCCGAATAATGGTCCTCTATTATTTTTGTACCATGTTTAAACAGGTTTTCCAGTAAAGGAAGCCATAAAAGCGGCGGTATGGAATAATCCTTGTCGGCAGAAACGGAAAAATGCAGCCCTTGTGTATCTGTAATGCGGAGCAATTCCAATTCAATGTAAGCTTGCATGATTTCTTTTTCTTTTTCAAAAGATATCAATGCGCTGTTCGACTCGTACAGCAGGTAACGCAGGATGGATGATAGTTTAAGAATGGCATCCGGGGCATTATCTGTTTTTTTCAGGGCAAGGCCATACAGGTTGTTGAGCGTATTAAACAGGAAGTGCGGGTTTATCTGGTTTTTCAGGAAGTGCAGTTCCATTTCTACCTGCTTCTTTTGTGCTGCCTCCGCTATATGCTGTTGGCGGCTGTAATCGTTCATATACCATGCAGCGGTAAATAATAGTATCCATATACTATGGCCTACTATGTAAGGCAGCATATCGTTTAGGATAGCAGGCACCGTATAGGAATCCGAAACAATAGTAGACATAATGCCTACCTGCTGCATGTCATTTACATCGAAATGCTGTTTCCCTGCTTTTAGTACCAACACCTGCAGGAATGCTGTGGAAAATATAGCAAGCGATATGATGAGAAAATACCTGTTTCTTTTTTGCTTCATCAACAGGCGGGGTATCAGTACCAGGTTGTTAAAATACGTAAGCGTAACTAGTAGCACAATAATTGCCGCCTGCACCCGCCAGTACCAGGGGCTATTGAAATCGTACCCGAAAGCTGTGCTGTTATTGCTGTTCAGGTATAAAGTGATGAGTATATTTAACAGCCATATATACAGGTTGCGGGCTACGCGCCCGCCCAGTATATGCTTCCATTTTTTTATATTACTCATCTACCTGCAAATAAAGGGGTAATTCCTGCTGAAAATAAACATTATAGACCAACATCGTGAAATTTTAGACAAAACTGCAGGAGTTGTCTATAGGTGGAGGTGAACAAATGTGTTACGATAGCACACGTAAGATTAACATGTAAATTGAACAATGTAAAAACGGTATTGCTAAAGAGGTGCTAAAGCATGAGGTACTAACGCTCACGCGTAAAATAATGATTTACATAAATGTTTATATTCTGTTGAGTAAAGAAAAAATTATGTAATTTTAGTTTAATGAAACTCGATGTTTTACTTAACCTAAAAAACCATGAAATGAATAACCTATTAACAGAAAACAAAAATCGACATGGAAATTACACTGTATTGACCAGGAGGGAAAAAGAGTTCCTGGAATGGTGTACAAAAGATCTTACCTATAGTGAAATATCCGTAAAAATGGGTGTTGGCATTCGAACTATTGATTATTACCGGGATTCTTTATTTGCCAAGCTTGATTTAAATACAAGGATTGGCCTGACACTATATGCTATCAGAATAGGTTTGGTGTCTGTGCATGACCTCTGATTTACTACATACAGTGTTCATTGTAACCTGATATTAACGAAAGGCCGGAATTTATTCCGGCCTTTCGTTAATATCATTGAAGAAATATTTTAAAACTCTTGCTATCTGTTTCGTTGTATAACCTGAGATAATAGGGGCCGGGTATAAGCTGCCCATTCAGCCTGTATGTAGTATGTGTGCCGTTCACAGAATTTTTATTCAATAAACGTCCCACAATGTCATATAGCTCTATATTGAACGTTTTGTTATCACCTGGCAAGTTTATATGTATTAAGCCATTTGTCACATTCGGGTATATACTTATGTTATTATGGGCTTTTTCATCTATAATGTTTAAAGACGGAGCCTTTAGATTTACTACCCAATAGTCGTCAAAGCCATGATTGGAAGTTATATCACCGTCTGATGAACCCGTAAAACCGGCAACAATATAACTGCTGTCGGCCATTGCGATAACGCCGTAGCTCTCATCATTGGCTGAACCGCCTAATGTTTTTTGCCATAGTAAATTGCCGGTGTCATCTGTTTCAATTACCCAATAATCTTTAAGGCCATGATTGCCATCTACCTGTCCGTCATTCGATTCTGTTGACCCGGATATGATATAGCCTCTATGTAACGAAGTAGAAACAGACCGGCCTATGTCATTACCACTACCGCCATAGTTTTTTTGCCATTGTAACTGACCGGCCGCATCAATTTTAAATAGCCAGCAATCTCCGAAATAGCCTCCGTAATTAGCAGTTAAATCACCATTGACAGAATTGGATTGTCCGACAACGACAAAGCCGCCGTCTTTTGTTGGTAATATATCTTCCGCACCTTCAAAGCCAGTGCCCCCATAGGTTTTTTGCCATATGATATTACCGCCACTATCTGTTTTTATTATCCACACATCTGTACCGCCGTGTACAGATGTAAGGTCACCGTCTGTTGATATAGAAAACCCGCCTATCATATAGCCGTTATCATTTGTCTGCAAAATAGCTGAACCAATCTCTCCGGCTGAGCCACCATATGCTTTTTCCCATTGGATATGTCCGCTCAGGTCCAATTTAACTACCCATATATCACTGCTTCCATAAAAATGGCTAACATCTCCACCTATTGAATCGGTAAACCCAACCACAATACAGCCACCGTCAACTGTAGCTGATATGGCATAGAACTGTTCTAACCCGGGGCCCCCAAGCGATATTTGCCATTCCAGGTTACCTGACATATCTGTTTTGATTACCCAGCCATCCATATCTCCATGATTGTATGTTACATCACCATCCGATGAATAGGATGTACCCCCCACAAAGAAGCCATTGTCTGGTGCAGAAGCAATGCACCGGGCATATTCCCAGGAAGTTCCCCCATAGGTGTGCTGCCAGATTATATTTCCCGCAGGGTCACAATTAACTATCCAGAAATCACCACTGCCATGGTAGCCGGTTATATCTCCGTCATTTGAACTCCCTTTCCCGCAAATGGCAAATCCGCCTGATGATGTTTTAACTATTCCTGAAGCATCATCCAATGCTGTCCCTCCATAGCTTTTGTTCCAGGTCATAACCGGTGTTTGGGCAAAGAGTTGTACCGGTAGTAGCAAGAAGAGTAAAACGATTTTTTTTATTAGCTGATACATACCTGCTCCTTTTTTGAAAAGTACATAAAATTCGCAATGCGTAGCCCCGTTATATAACGGGGAAATCCCCCGCGTTATAACGGGGCGCGGCGGGAGGCACATAGCGTATTTTTGATATTCACCAACAAAATCATATATATTATGAAACAACGCAAATTGCAATTAAACAAAGAAATCGTTGCAAAATTGAGAAAAGATGAAGCACAAAATGTTCATGGAGGTATTTATGTAACAGGAATATTAACCCAGGGGCCCGGCTGCAGAACACGGAGCGGGGAATGTATAGCAGTAGCTAACGACCCAGACTGGGCCAATCCTATGACATCCTATTGCCAAAGCATGTTGGAAAAAACCTGCGCATGGGATGAGTACTACAAATGCGGAACTGACATCTGGTGTTAATCTTAACCCCGGTAAATGGCAGGCCGAAATGTCTGCCGTTTACCATTTTAATTAAAATTTGCGATGCTGAAGGCTGATGAAATATTTCATTCATTGAACATTGATGCCGGAACGGACGAATTAAACCTGCTAGAAGGATTGGCAGGACACATTCTGTTTCGCTATGTGTATGGGCTGGAAAAAGATATTACAGAAAGTGAGGTTATAGAAGCCCTGCTTTATAAGCTTTCTCAAAACAGCCCTAATTTAAATATAAACCCATATTCACTGGCGAATGGCATGAGTGGAAATTGCTGGTTGTTCCAGTATCTCCATATAAAGGGGTACATAGAACTGGAAAACGGTTTTTTTGGAGAAATAGATGAAATATTAGCGCAGGAAGCCTACAACAATCTTATTCATAAAAAGTATGATTTTTTACATGGTGCCGCAGGTATCATGTTTACACTACTGAAACGCCCTGAAGAAAACTGCAAAGCATTAGAGCAACTGACCCGGGCCTTGCTCGATATACGTATCGAATATAACGGATACAAGGTGTGGGAGTTTGAATCTCCCAGGCATTTACGCACAGGGCTAACAATAAATATGGGGCTTGCACATGGTATACCGTCAGTTATGGTTTTACTAAGTAAATTGTATGCTGCGAATATTCTGCCGGAACAATGCAAGGCAGCAATAGCCGATTGTTACAACTTCATAGCACGGCAGCGCAATCCGAAAATTACCCCAAACGACTTCTCTATTTACCCCATATTTGTTATAGATGGTACGCCAAATAAATATACGGCACGGCTCGCATGGTGTTATGGTGATCTTGGTATTGGGGTAGCATACTATACCATTGGAAAAAATTTGAATGATGACACCCTTATCCGGGAAGCTATCGAGATATTCCGGTATTATGCAACGTTTACAAACGAACCAAAACTCTGTGTAAGAGATTCATCGTTATGCCACGGCGCTGCAGGCGTAATGCACTTGTTTCACCGGATGTACTTTAATACTGGCATTGAACAATTCAAACATACGGCTGAATACTGGTTATCCGTGCTTTTGAATATGGATACCCATAAAGATGGTATAGCAGGTTACAAGGTAATGAGGGACGACTGGGAGGCAGATACTTCATTGCTGGAGGGCGTGGCAGGTGTTGGCCTGGTATTATCGTCGTACCGGTTGCAAAAGGAACCCGATTGGGATGAATGTTTATTTATGAGCTGATTTTTTATGCTGAATTCTTTAAAACCTTTCGACAGCGTTGTAGTGCGTCTATCATCATTTCCATTTGCAAAAGCAGATGAATTGAGTGAAAAGCATCTACTCGGCCTGTTAGATGATAAATTGTTTTGTGAAGCTATATGGTTGGCGTCACCAGAGTTGTATTACGAAGCGCAAAAATGGAAAAGAGGTGAGTTGACTGGTAAAAAACGAAACAGTGTTTTGTATTCACTTTCCAGGTATTATATGAGGTTGTGTACCCGTACCATTCCATTCGGCTTGTTTGCGGGTATCAGCATTGCCCCTGTGTCAACCGTGCTGAATGAAAATATAACAGAATCACCAGCTGATAATATTCTCTTTAAAAGAGTGACACGGTTAGACATGGAATTCATGTGTAGCCTGATACATTCTATTGAATCTGACAGGATAATAAGAGAGCGGCTGAAGTATCAGCTTAATACAAGCCTGTATCGTGTAAATGATAGTTACCGTTTTTATGAATACTATTATGATAACAAAGAAAAAAAGTATTTGTTATCATCCATACCGCACACGGATTACCTGGAACAGCTAATTGATTATTCTAAAAATAGATTTTCCTCGTTTACGGACCTTGTATCCCTATTTACGAGGCTTGATATTGAAACGGAAGAAGCCGTTGATTTTATACATGAACTCATAGATAACCAGGTGCTGGTTTCGAACCTGCAACCACCGCTTGCCAGTACAGATTTACTGGTGTGGCTGATTGATGCGCTGGAAGAAATAAAAATTCCGGGATATACATATATTTTAAAGAGCATCGCAGAAGATTTAAAAAGGCTGGACCAAAACAAAATAAATGATGTTTCAGCATATGAGCATATAATAGAAGAAATTGCTAAACTGCAAATCGACTTTAAGCGTTCCAGGTTATTCCAGGTAGATATGTATAGATATTTGCCGGAACATTTTTGTATTTCACAAAGTCATATAGACCGCATTACAGAAGCAATACAACAACTGGCCCCGTTATACAGCATGTCCAGTCCTCCCGGTGTTGAAAAGTTTAAATCAATGTTTAATGAATTATATGAACGCCAGGAAGCCCCTTTGTCTGCTATACTTGATTGTGACCTTGGCCTTCCTTTCAATAATACCAATGAAGCTAATATTGAAACGCCCCTTACAGATGGTATAACTATATCTGAAAAAGAGCGTTCATTAACGATTACACCAACGGATACATTCAAGCTGAAATTATTATATGCGAATGCCAATAAAAAAAGTGTAGATATCGACCCTTATTTGTCAGATGAAGCACCTGCTGAAGAAACATTCAATGATAATAGCTGCTGGCTTGTTGTTTTTTCTACAGCTATCGTAGATGGGAAAGAGCATATAATTGTTAAATATAGCGGTGGCACAAATATCATTAGTATTCTTGCCCGGTTTGGGCATTTAGATGAAGCAATTCACAAGATGCTTACGGACATAGCATCGCAAGAGGTAAATCTTAATACGGACGTAATCTATGCAGACATTATTCACCTGCCCGAAGACCGCGCTGGCAATGTGGTATCACGACCTGAGATTTATCCGTATCAGATTGCTTTTCTTGGCAACACTATATGTGATTCAGATAAGGTCATTACCATTGATGACCTTATGGTCAGCGTATATAATGACAGGATATTATTAAAGTCGAAAAGGCTGAATAAATACATAATACCGCGATTGTCAAACGCGCACGCTTTCAACGGGCAATCAACCCTTGCGATATATAAATTCCTGTGTTCGCTTCAATATCATGCAAAATTGCGTAATGCCGATATAACATGGGGTGCCGGGGAGCTATTGTCTAATTTTTTACCGAGAATTACTTTTAAGGATATTATCCTTCAACCCGCTACATGGAGAATTACCCAAGAGGATATTGGTGATGCTATAACGGCTTTTAATAACAGTGATGATTCCCTGGTTGATAAAGTGTATACATGGCAAGCCAAAATGAATATCCCGGACAGATTTGTATTGACAAACGGAGACCAGGAATTATATGTAAACCTGAAAAATAAATTAAGCCTGCTCACTTTTTTAGATGAGGTGAAAAACAAAAGTAAATTCAGTATTAACGAATTTCTCCAGGCCCAATTGCCTGAAAATGGCATATCAAAACATGTGCATGAAATACAGGTGCCTTTTTATAATCACAAGCCAACAGTATTAAAACACCCCCCGGTCATAACAAATGATAATAATGGCCCCAAACGGCATTTCGTACCGGGAAGTGAAGTGGTTTATTTTAAGGTTTATGGAGGCAATAAAACTTTGGAGAAAATATTCCTGGCTAAAATATTTCCATTTATAGAATGCCTCTCAGAACAGGATGTTATATCAAAATGGCATTTTATAAAGTTTTCTGACCCTAAGTACCACCTGAGGATCCGGCTGTTCCTGAATGATGTTGAAGATTATGGGGCTGTATTACAGCAGCTATGGTCTATTATAGACCCGCTAATAAGAGCGAAAATATTTCATGATGTATCATTCAATGTATTCAACAGGGAACTGGAACGGTATGGCGGCCATTTAGTACACTATGCCGAAGCTTTTTTCTGGCACGATTCAAAATGTGTTTCATCTATTCTTAAAATGCTGTATGAAATAAGGGATACGGAAACATTCAGGTGGATGTTTGCATTAGCTGACGTTGACTGGATATTAAACGCGGCAGGATTAAATGATAAAGAAAAACTGGAAATGTCACGAGTGCTGAGAGAGGGATTTTTTAATGAATTTGGAGGAGGGGCAGTACTAAAAAAGCAGTTGAGCGCCGGATATCGTAAGTGCAAAAAAATGATAGAAACGGCTATTCCTCTTTTTGATAAAGCCATGCCTAATGAATTTCACATGTTAGTTAATCCATTTTTTCAGGAAAGGCATATTGCAATCAAATCAATATTCGATGAGTTAGCTGACAGATATGGCAGAAAAGTACTGATTGAGCAGTTGGTTAGTTATATCCATATGTCTCTTAACAGGATATTTATTGCAAAATCAAGGCAGCAGGAATTGGTAATCTATGATTTTCTATCCATGTCTTATAAGTCGATGGCAAGTTTAAAAATGGTATAAAGAATATTGTGAGAATTGCGTTACATAATCAAAAGCAAAGTATGGATTGCGGTCCGGCGTGTATAAAAATGGTTGCTGAATATTTTAATAATGACCAGTCGATTGACAAGATACGTTTGCTATGCGGTGTTACTGCTGCCGGCACCAGTCTCTATAATCTTGAAAAGGCGTGTAAACGAATAGGAATAGACTGTGTGTCTACAAAGCTGACGCTGGCAGAACTGTTCCAAAAAATAGAGCTGCCTTGCATTGTGCTGGTAAATAAGCAACATTATGTAACCATTTTTCCGCAGCACGATAAAGATGGCCGCATCAGGATACACGACCCCGCCAAACAGAAAATTTCTGTTATGTCTTTTAAGGATTTTGAAAGTAAATGGATTGGGAATAATAAAGATGGTAAGGGTTACGCGTTAATTTTTCTGACAAAATGAGTATATTCAAAAAACGCCATACACTATTAAGCTACTTCGCTCCTTATCTGCATAAAGGAACATTTTTCCTTGTATTATTCTTTTCAACTTTTGCTGGTATAATAGCGTTCTTCTCGCCTATTATTAATACCAACATTATTGATAAAGGTGTACAGCAAAAGGATATGCAGGTAGTAGTTTATATGCTACTGGTACAGCTATCTCTTTTTATCGGAAATAATATTGCCGACGTAATCAGGGCGCATCTGATGTTAAAGCTGAATAACAGGTTCAGCATTTCTATTCTAAAAGATTTCCTTACCAAGCTTAGTAACCTGCCTATTTGTTTTTTTGATAAAAAGAGCACCGGGGACCTGCAGCAGAGAATAAACGACCATTCCCGGATACAGTATTTTCTTACAACGCAATCCATGAGTTTCATGGTGTCTATTGTTACATTTTTTGGCTTTGTTGCATCGCTCACTTACTTCAATTCACGTATCCTGCTATTGCTATTAGTGTTTAGTATTTTAAACTTAGTCTGGATATTCTATTTTCAACGACAAAGAAAAGAACTGGACCATGCTAAGTTTCGTAGCCAGGGTGCCAATCAGGACAATGTCTATGAACTTATTAATGGGATGCAGGAACTAAAACTGAATAATGCATCGGAAAAGAAAATAGATAAGTGGCATGAAGTTCAATATAGTCTGGCCGGGCTTCAGCGTAAAACATTAAAAGTAGACCAAAAGCAAAATCTTGGCTCCTCGTTGCTAAGCCAGATTGAAAATCTAACTATATCTTTTATTGCAGCCTATGATGTGATACATGGCCGCATGTCATTAGGAATGATGATGAGTATTGGGCTGATAGTGGGGCAAATCAAAGGAACTATTAATAATTTTCTGTTCATGATACGTTCTTATCAGGATGCATCTATCAGTACAGGCAGGTTAATGGATATCCATAAAATAGAAGACGAAGATGCACAGTTAAACAGCAGTAAATCTGCAAAGACAGTGAAAGAGTTCAAAAGTATAGTATTGGAAAATATATCCTATCAATATCCCGGAAGTACATCTTTTGCGCTAAAAAATATTAATGTTACTATAGAACGGGGTGATACCGTTGCGATTGTAGGCAACAGTGGCAGTGGCAAGACAACGCTGCTAAAACTGTTGCAGAAATTTTATAAGCCTACTACGGGAACCATATACCTGAATAGCATAACGAACTTTAACGATGTGCTTTCTGAATGGTGGAGAAGTATATGCGGTGTAATTATGCAGGATGGATATGTTTTTTCAGATAGCATTGCTGAGAATATTGCAATGAATGATACCAACCCCGATTGCGATAGGTTAGAATTTGCTGCGCGAATGGCAAATATTTTGGAGTTTATTCATTCTTTACCGGATAAATGGTTAACCCAAATTGGCGCAAAAGGACTTGGGCTTAGCGGAGGACAGAAACAAAGAATATTAATAGCACGTGCTATTTACAAAGACCCGGAGATATTGATATTTGATGAAGCTACAAGTGCGCTTGATGCTGAAAACGAAGAAATAATAACAGAGAACATACGGCGCAATTTTCCCTATAAAACAAAGATTATCATAGCTCACAGATATAGTACTATTAGAAATGCCGATAAAATAATTGTATTGGATGAAGGTAAGGTTATAGAAACCGGTAATCATTACGAACTGATAGCACAGAAAGGAAAATATCACGCATTAATGGCTAGTCAATTGAATTTAAATTCAGAAAAGAATTTGTCGTTTGCTGACATAAAATAAATTCTATGGTACATTTAAGTGTGCTGGACTTCGGTATGGTTGCCCCGCCTTTTTACACTTCGAAAGATGCGCTGCCTGATATGCTGGACCTGCTGATAAAGGCAGAAGCATTGGGCTATAAAAGATATTGGCTGGCTGAGCATTTTACAAAAGACTGTGCATGGGCTTTTCCTGAAATGCTTTTGCCATTGATGGCCGGTATGACTTCCCGGATAAAAATAGGGTTGGCAGGAGTACTATTGAACTATCACATTCCTTACCAGGTTGCCAGCAATTTCAAACTATTATCCTACCTGTATCCTCAGCGTATCGACCTTGGAATAGCAAGGGGAGGGGTGCCTCCGGAAGTTCAAAAGGCATTAAGGGTGGATAATGTAACGGACAACTTGTATGCAGCAGAACAGATGGGGCAGTTATATGATATGTTGGTCCGGGCGGATACACCCGGAAATCGATATCAAAATCTTGCACTACCTCCCGATTCGACAGAAATGCCTGATATCTGGCAATTGTGCTCTTCTCTGGGGCAGGGGGTGGAGTTTGCCCAAAAATACAAATCCAATTTATGCCTTTCGTTAATTCATCAATCTTCTGAAAAGGTAAAATGCCGGGAAGCAATTGCTGTTTTCAAAGATTTTCTGCAATCAGAGAACCGTTCTAACGAGATTGCGACAGCTATAAATGTTTTCTGTAACAATGACCGTGAAATATTGCGGAAAAAACAGAAGCAAATTGAAAATGGACCGTTCGGTACTAACCTAGTAATTGGCAATGATGCTGAGGTGAAGGAGCAAATTTTAGTTTTGCAGGACCAGTTGGGCATAAACGAGTTTGTGATATTTATACCAGACTGGGTGCCAGGGTTAAGGGCTGAAGTGCTAGTTGCGTTAAGTGAATGCTTCAGTTTGTCAACACAAAAGGTAAAACCTGAATCATTGTATGAATGATATGCAGGCGTGAATAATGCTGCTGTCCAGCCTTTGAACATTTTAAATACGGTGGGCGTCGTTTTCATATCTTCTATATGCCTGCCTTGTTCGTCGAAAAAAATCACTCATTAGTCTAATTAAATATGTGTCACTTTTCATTCTTTGTTGCTTTGGATTATTAATTCAAATCGATACGTTATGAAAAAACTATTCTTCTTATCTGTTGCCTGTCTTTTGATTGCTTTTCATAGTAAGGCCGATATTTCCCCGGTGTATACTTATAAAATGCAGCACCTGCTTGATAGTCTTTGCCAGAAATACAAAATCAAAGGTATTTCGGCGGCTATATACATACCCGGCGATGGACTTTGGAAAGGGGTATATGGCGAATCGGAAGCTGGTGTTCCGTTGACTACCGATATGTACCTGCCCATTGGCAGCAACACCAAAACCTTTACTTCATCCATCATACTGAAACTACAGGAGCAAGGTAAGCTGAGCATCAATGATACTATAGGTACATGGATACAGGGTCAGCCCAATATCAGCGGGCAGATAACCATCAAACAACTGCTGAACCATACCAGCGGGCTGTTCGATTATACACAACACCCCAATTTCTTTTCCACGATGAATAGTGATTTTAATAAGGTTTGGCAACCGGAAGACATGCTCCAGTTTGTAGATGCGCCTACTGCTGCTCCCGGAGGCAACTGGGATTACTGCAATACTAATTACCTGTTGCTTGGCCTCATCATCAGGCAAGTAACGGGACAACCTTTACATAAAGCATACAGGGACATGATTTTCGACCCGCAGCAATTTGCACGTATGGCGTTTTTTCCACAGGAGCAACCTAATGGTATTGTGCCCCACGGCTGGACAGCCTCACTAGGTGCCCACCTTGAAGATATGCAGGTTACATATGGATGGAGCAATACTGCTTTCCTCAGCATGGCCAATGCTGCCGGTGCAATTATGTCGACCGCAGAAGATAATGTGATGTTCTGGCATAACTTGATGAGCGGTGGTATCATCAGCAGTAACTCACTGGCACAGATGAAAGACTTTCTATACATAGATGCACATAATGGCTATGGCTTGGGCCTGTTCAGGCTTACACCTGTAAATGGACGTGTGGTATTCAGTCACGGAGGTACCTGCTTCGGTTATCTGAATGAAAATATGGTTGATTCCGCATCGGGGGTATGTATCACTGTACTATCTAACCAGGACAGCCTCGACAATAATTTCCTGTTCAATAAAATAGTAGTACCCCTGCACCAGCTTATCCTGCAAATGCCACCTGCCGGAGTAACCGATGCAACTAATGATGGTGAAGGAGTCCGTATATACCCCAATCCTGCCAATGATGTATTGCATATAGAGCAGGGGAGCAACAGGGGGCTTGTGTTCGAAATATACGATATGACAGGCAAAATAGTTACCGCTACAGAACTTGATAAAAGCGGCAATATATCTATAACCAATATCCCTTCGGGTATATATGTAACCCGCATCAGCAAAAACGGCGTGCCGCTTCAAACCCGGAAACTTCAGGTAATACACTGATAGTGAAAAATAAAGGGTTAGCGATTAGGCTAACCCTTTATACTATGCAGTATGTCGTTTTACCATTTCAGCCCGCTTTCTTTCAATACTTCGCGGATGGCTTCGTAAGATTTATAAATAACGTGGTCAAGGTTGCGCTCAGGTATCCAGCGTGCCTCCAGTATATTTTCCTCTTTTTGCGGTGTCAAAGGTTCTGATGATTTACCATTCATCCGGTACCATGCCGTATGTTTCAGCAGGCTTTGGTTTTGCTGGCAGTAGATATGGTAGGTGTCACAGATTTTTTCACCGAGCTTCAGTTTTTGCAAGCCTGTTTCTTCGCTTACCTCGCGCAGGGCGCACGCATCTATACTCTCCCCATCGTCGCGTTTGCCTTTGGGAAGGTCCCATTTACCGCGGCGGTATATCATCAGTACATCGCCATGCTCGTTTTGTACTACACCGCCACCTGCATCTATAGGCTCATATAGGGCATATATCTCTTTTTGTAAAGATTGGGGCGATATGTCTTCTATAATTGCGCCCAGGCTGCCGGGCTTATCCAGGTGTTGTATAGCCAGCCTGAAGTGGCGGGGGAAGGCACCGATATAATATTGGTACCCTTGTGCTATAGCATGTTGCCTGATGTATTCCTTACCGTCATTGGTAAGTATAAGTGGTTTATTATTGTAATATATTTTTTGTACGAAGTGCATGTTCAGTCTTTTGCAAACTTGTTTTATTGGCGTAGGTTTGAGCCGTTATGAGCACAGAAAAACATTTCGCCGAGAAACTTCTGCAAATTAAGGCATTGCAGGTCAACCTGCAAAAGCCTTATGTATGGGCATCGGGCTGGAACTCACCCGTGTATTGCGACAACCGTAAAGTATTATCCTACCCTTATATACGTGATTTTGTAAAAAGTGAGCTGGCCAATATGGTGCTGGAACATTTCCCTGATGCGGAAGTGATTGCCGGTGTAGCTACAGCCGGGATAGCACACGGTGTAATGGCTGCCGACCTGCTGAAGCTGCCATTCATTTACGTGCGCAGCAAGCCCAAAGAGCATGGCATGGGCAACCAGATAGAAGGCTATATGGAGCCCGGCAAAAAAGTAGTGGTGGTGGAAGACCTTATTTCGACAGGTAAAAGTAGCCTGCAGGTAGTAGATGCACTGCGTGAAAACGGTGCTGAAGTAGTGGGTATGTGCGGCCTGTTTACCTACGGATTCCCTGTAGCGGCAGAAGCTTTTGAAAAAGCCGGTGTGCCGCTCTATACTATCAGTAACTATAATGCACTGATGGAAGTGGCTGAAGAACAAAAATTAATAGCTCACGAGGAAAAGGCTACTTTGGAACAATGGCGCCTTGACCCCGGTGAATGGAATAAATAGTCTTTTTTGTTGATTTGTTGATTTGTTGACTGGTTGATTTGTTGTAATTGGGAATTGGGGATTTGGGGGGATATGCAGGTATTAACTCAATTAACCGAATCAACTTAATTAACCTTTAACCCCATCAACCCTTAAGGAACCTGGAATTAGAGGTGTATGCCTGTATTAACTCAATCAACTCAATTAACTCATTCAACCTAATTAACTTAATCAACCAGCTTTCAACAAACCAACAATGCACTGGCTGCGACTGTTAAGATGGCAAAACCTGCTGATTGTTTTCCTGACACAGCTGTTGGCATGGCTGTTTATAATACAGCCCATGCAGGAGTTTGTACCAGTTCCCTTTACCCTGGTATTGCCTAACTTTCTGCTGCTGGCGCTTTCTACCGTATGTATAGCCGGTGCAGGTTATATTATCAACGATTATTTTGATATCAAAATAGACATTATTAACCGTCCCGATAAAGTGGTACTGGAAAGGCGCATACCCCTTAAGCAGGCTATTATCATGCACAGCCTCATGAATGCGGCAGGCCTTACGCTTGCATTGGTTGTGGCGCGGCAGGCGGGGCATATCAGCTATATAGCAGTACAGGTAGCCTGTACCGTTATGCTCTGGTTTTATTCCACGCATTTTAAACGGCAGTTTATGACAGGTAATATCATTGTTGCACTGCTGACTGCATTCACTATAGTAGTGCTCATTATGTATGAGCCTGCGCTGCACCCTTATCTGGTACGGGCACCTTTTATTGATACCCCAAAAGGCATTTTGCCTAACCCGGTGTATGTACTGGGTTTCTATACCTATTTTGCCTTTATGCTTACCTGGATGCGCGAAATAGTGAAGGATATGGAAGACTTTAAAGGTGATGCTGAGCAGGGCTGTGTGACCATGCCTATAAAATGGGGGTTGCAAAAGTCTGAATGGTTTACACTGGCATTGGGCGTGCTTGCCGTAGCACCCTTGCTGAAAGCAGGCATAAAACTGTGGCAGACAGGCTGGCATATATTTGGTGTTTACACGCTGGCTGCACTGGTTTTACCACTCCTGTTCTGGCTGGTAACATTATATACAGGGCCGGCAACGCAAGTTCATTACAACCGCCAGAGCCGCTGGCTGAAAGGCATAATGGTAATGGGCATTTTATCTTTGGTTATTTATTATTTTGAGGCGCATGCATAAAATAGTACTTGCTTCCCAGTCGCCCAGGCGCAAGCAACTGATGGAACTGGCAGAACTGGATTTTGATATTATTATAGCAGACATAGACGAAACAAACCCGCCCGGCATGCCCGGGCACCTGGTGCCGGAGCATCTGGCAAAGCAAAAAGCGGCAGCGATAGAACAAAGGGTGCATGATGCGGTTATCATAGCAGCCGATACTGTGGTGTTACTTAATGATGAGATACTGGGTAAACCCAAAGACGAAGCAGATGCTATCCGTACGCTCAGCCGCCTGCAGGGGCGTATGCACCAGGTAGTAACGGGTGTTTGCATGCAGAAAGGTACACAGCAACATAGCTTTTCCGTAACTACCGAAGTTTATTTCCGCCCGCTTACACAGGAGCAGATAAAACACTATGTCATCCATTACAAACCTTATGATAAGGCCGGGGCCTATGCCATACAGGAATGGATAGGCATGGTAGGCATAGAAAAAATTAACGGCGATTACTACAATGTAATGGGCCTGCCTATAGGTGACGTGGTGAAAGCCTTACAAATGTTTTAGCTTCCTTTACCCTGGGTTGTAGTGGTACTTGCGCCATTACCGGGAGACGGCTTTGCGCCCGACCCGCGTAGGTTGGCAATTTTATTCAGCAGGTCGAACCAGAAAGGTGCGCCCATAATGATGGCAAGTACCGTCATGGCCCAGCCGGGCACATGCGCCAGCATCTTCATACATACATCTCCTTTAAAATCCTCCTTATTCCAGCCAAGCGGTATATAGGTAGTCAGTGCCGCCCTGGTCGATTTGATTTGGCTCACATCTTCTTTAATGGTATTAATGAGCTGTTCCTGTGTCTTTTGTGCTGTATCATTGGCGGGCAGCCTCAACGCATCCACCATTTTTATGGTATTGCTGTCGGTTGCGGTAGTAATAGCCTTTGCTGCCAGCTCTTTTGATATTTGCGGGTTGCCATACAGGAATTTGGCAATCGAAACACTGTCTGCATTCAGCAGCAGGGTAGTGACAACGGCTATACCTATGGTAAAGGGCCGTGCATATTGTTGTTTCAGTGTGCCGGTGATGCGGTCCATATTCGTATCATACCAATGCTCGATTTTCGATTTGAATATATCAATATCGCTCATTGTTTTTTCAGCCACAGAAGCATAGGTGCGTTTGGCTTCATTGGCATAGGTAAGCAAAAGCCGCTGCAGGTCGGTTGGCAGGGCAGATGATTGTTGTATAGCTGCTGAAAGCTCATCGATGGTGGAGGCTACATTGTTCGGGTCGGCAGCATAAGTTACTTTTTCCAGCAGGGCGGAAGTAAAGTTTTTGGCGCCAATATAAGAAGGAGCTTTGCCCGATTTGGATAAGGCCGTGATAGCACAGTGATCCATAATAGCTTGCCCCAGCGGTACCGTATTGCCATCCGGTTGTTTTACAGGTTTATTAAAAATATTCAGCAACCACTGGCTCAGTACTTTAGAGCGTATCTGCATACCGCTGATAATCATTTCTACTGCCGAGCTACTGATAATGCTGAACAGGAAATAAATGAATATCATTCCGATTACCAGGTCGAGAATGGGGATATTTGTCATGGTTTGGACTTTTTGCTAATATATTGCAAGCTAATTTATAAAGCAAGAGGGCGGGCTTTGCTCTTCAAAGAGATGTTGTACTAAGGCACCTCCGGCAGCCTGTTGTAGACGTCTCCGTAAAAATGAACATTTCCCGCGGCATCTGTCCACGCAGTACTATATATCACAAATACGGAAGCGTTCTTTTGCACGGAAATTGTTACTGGCGACTGATAGTCAACACATCCTTTTTCAACCATTTCATCCAGCGGTTGAGGGTCGGTGAGCATGTGCCGGGCCAGTTCTACAGCCTGCTCTACCCGCATACATCCATGGCTGAAAAAACGTTTTCTCCTGCCAAACAGGCTTTTGGCAGGGGTATCATGCATATAGATGGTAAATGGGTTGTAAAAGTTGAGTTTTACAATACCCAGCGAGTTATCGCACCCGGTGCTTTGCCTTAGCTGGTAGGGGAAATTTCCTGCGCTTAGTGCCTGCCAGTTAATATGGTGCGGGTCAATTATTTTGCCCGATTTACTTACTACCTGCAGGTTGTTCTGGTCAAGATAGCTGCGGCTCCTTTTTATTTTGGGCAAAAGTTCGCGGGTAGCTATCCTGTTGGGAACATTCCAGTAAGGATAAAGTATAACTTCTGATATTTTGGCGCACAGCGTTGATGTAGGAGAAGAAGGTTTGCCGCAGATGATGTTTGAGTATAAGCTTACTTTACTGTCTTCAAACAATTTCAGGCTCGCAGAAGGCAAGTTGACGACTACCACACTCCCTGCTTTCATACTACAGCTTAACCACTCCAGCGCCTTTACGGCATTTTCCAGTTCTTTTACGCGTGTAGCAAGAGGGGTATTAAAAGCAGAAAGAGTTGCTTTGCCCGGTATGCCGTCCACTTCCAGGTCAAAAAGCTGTTGCCCCAGCTTTATATATTGTACCAGCGTAGTTTTGGTACAGGTAGCGCCGAATGGCATGATTTTCAGTTGCTGCAACCTTGCGATGAGTGGGTGGTTGCCCGTATCTGCTTCTTTTGAAGTGACAACAATATCATGAAACCCATCTTTTGTTATCATGTCCCGAAACAAATCGAGCTGCACTTTTAAAGCAGCATAGCCGTTTTTATTATCCGCGATTAGCGCCCCGGTGTCGGGTACGTCGTCACAACTGTATTGTAGCCCGTTGTACCGGAGGTTAACTACGTCTGCCTGTGCCATACATGGTATATATAGCAGTAAGGCCATGCAAAACAGAAGTATTCTATTGGGAATGTTCATTCTTTGCCCTGCTCCTTGTCGTTACGGGTGTGCAATAAACACAGGTAGTTTGTGCTCGTTAATAATTTCGTGCGCAAACGGTCTTTTGAAGAACTCTGATACGCTGTTACGGTCAAAAGCGCCGGTTACAAGCAGTGCCGCACCTTTATCCGTTATCCAGGTGTTGAAATATTTTTTAGGGTCTGCCTCCAGTTTAAAGAAAGTAAGATCGCGGAAATGACGTGCCGCCAGTTCTTCTATATAAGACAGATCCGGAAATTTACCTTCTTTTTCTGATGCATATACTACCAGTGTATTTGTATCGGCCAGCTCGGGGAACAGATAGGCAAACTGCTTAATGGCAAACACAGAAGACTTGCTGCCATCGTATGCCAGGATAATGCTTTGCGGCCTGGTATATTCTTCCGGTACTACAATAATCGGGCATTCCGCTTTATGCATGGTATCCGTAAGGTAATCTGCCTGTGTGGCCTTGCCGAGATTGCTGTAAAAAGATTCGCTGCTCAGTATCATGATATCGGCATACCGTGTCTCTTTTTTGATGCCTTCAGAAACAGAACCGCTGATAGTAGTATGTACCCGGAATTCAATATTGTTTTTTATGCACAGCTCTTTAAACTGCTCGATATTCTGTTCTATAGACTCGGCGTCGGTATCCACGGAAGGCAGGTATAAAGGCCCCGCGTTTCCCCCCAGGTAGTAAATCATCACATCGGTATAGTCGACTGACGGGAGAAATACCCCGGTCAGCAGAATGGGTTGTGTTTCATTTATCTGACAGGCATAATCAAAGGCCCCTTTAGAAAAATGCTGGCCATCAAAAGGTATGAGTATCTTTTTCATGAGCGTATGTTTTGACGAAAGTATACCGATACACGAAACTATATGCTGATGCTTCTCAGGCTGAACTATGATCTGGGTCATCTGAGGCTGTCCAGCTTCTTCTGAATGATATTCCGGTCATGCGCCGTTTTAGCCAATAGCAAAGCTGCCTGAAAATGTGTGGCAGCTTTGGCCTTATCGGTTTCCCTATATAGCTCTCCCAATAATGTATGGTAATATTGGTTATGTTCCAGTTGCAGTTTGCCGGCTTCCGCTATGGCCTTTTGCGCGCCATGTACTTTAGCGTAAGCATAGGTGCGGTTGAGCGCTGCCACAGGGGAGTATTGCAGCCGGAGCAGGTGGTTGTATAGTTGTAGTATATACGCCCATTTTTCCGGGGTGTCGTCTTTCCGGGTATGCCAGTACGCTATGTTAGCTTCAAGGTGGTAGACAGACAATGCTTTGCCATACGATGCTTCGTGTAACAGGGTGGCTCCTTTAGCTATCAGTTCTGTATTCCACAGGGTTTCATCCTGCTCATGATAGAGTATGATGTCGCCCCTTTCGTTTTTTCTCGCTGCAAATCTTGATGCATGAAAACACATCAGCGCCAACAACGCCTTAACGGGTGGTTGATTAGTTGGCGTATATTCAGTTAGCAATTGCGTCAAACGCATGGCTTCAAGACAAAGGTCTTCCCGTAAAATATTGTTATTGCTCTCGGAATAATAACCTTCACTGAATAACAGGTACAGTGTTGTTAGTACATTTCTTAGCCGTTCAGGCAATTCGGTTTCGGCAGGGAAGGTGATAGATAGGTGTGTGTCTTTAAGCTTTTGTTTTGCCCTGTATAACCGTTTTTGTATGGTTTCCCGGTTGGTAAGAAATGCGTTGGCTATTTCATCAATGCCAAAACCACAAAGAATGCGCAGTGCCAACCCAATTTGTGCTTCGGCCGATATGGCAGGGTGGCAAATGGCAAACAGCATCTGCAATTGGCTGTCTGTTATATTGGGTTCAGACAGGTCGATTTCGGTAGTGTCATTACTGCTTAATGTTTTTGCATACGCAGGTGCTACTTTTTCTGAAAATATATGGTGCCGCATGGCCAGGTTTCTTGCTTTATTTTTGGCAACGGTATAGAGCCACGCCACGGGGTTAGCCGGGATGCCTTTGTATGGCCATGTTTCCAGTGCGGCCACAAAAGTTTCCGCAGCTACATCTTCGGCAAGCTCTATATGCTGCATACCGAAATGCCTGCACAGCACTGCCGTTATTTTACGGAATTCTGTACGGAACAGGTGCGGTATCAATTGTTCTTCGTCCATAATGGAGGACAGCAGCTCCCGGTAACAGGGGCTGCTGCTATTTTTTAGTGTGTACCGTCGTTTTTGGCAATCCTTCGCACCTCTACACTGTTGCCTTCTCCCTGCAATACAGGGCTGCCTTTGGCAAATTCTACGGCTTCCTCTACCGAATCAGCTTTCACTACAATATAACCCCCTATGGTTTCTTTAATGTCTCCAAAAGGGCCGTTGGTCACTACATTATTATGCCACACTACCCGGCTGTCATCAAAGGGCAGGCCGTTACCTTCTACAAATTTGTTTTGTGCAGCAATGCCACCAATCCAGTCCATAGTTTGTTTCATCCAGA
This sequence comes from uncultured Flavipsychrobacter sp., assembly GCA_964621795.1. Lineage (GTDB taxonomy): Bacteria > Bacteroidota > Bacteroidia > Chitinophagales > Chitinophagaceae > Polluticoccus. The sequence goes on along the minus strand of CAZUMM010000020.1, from coordinate 46,037 downwards.
TTTCAATCTGCTCTGGCGAGGCTACTTTTTTACCATCCTGGTGCCTGAAGATTAACATGAATTCATCCATCTTGTTTCGTTTTTAATGGTTAATGAAAATACTGATTATACTTCATAACAAATGGGGGACATGATTATGGACATATTGATACAGGAATTTTAAGCTGTCGCAAACACGCCTGTAAATTGTCGCAAACCTGCCGCAGGCATTGGCCATCTTATGGTTAATCTTGCGGTACATAAACTTCAATAATGGAAACCATAACCATAAACAAAGACATTACAGTATGTTATGTGCAGGCGACATCCTTCCCCGACGGGGTGCTGCAAGCCCACCAGGCGTTGCACGCATTGTTTTCTTTTGATGGGAAAAGGCGGTTTTTCGGCCTTTCGCGGCCTGAAGGCGGGAATGGCAGGATTTCTTATAAAGCCGCTGCTGAAGAATTGCGTGAAGGTGAGGCCAAGGCCATAGGGCTTGATACCCTGGTGCTGAAAAAGGGAAGGTATATCAGCATGATGATACCGGATTTTCGTAAAGACATACCTGCCATTGGTAAAGCTTTTACAGAACTATTGCAGCAACCGCGTATAGACCCGGAGGGCTATTGCGTAGAGCTATATCCCAACATGACCGATGTGCAATGTATGGTGCGCCTGGCTGATTAAACCTTATCGCTTTTCAAACACTGTATATGCCGTTTCTTTACCTGCTTCGTATTGTAATACATATATGCCGGAGGGCAACGTACTTATGTCAACATGTTTTTCTTTACTAATGTTGCCCGAAAGGTAGGTAGTGCCGTTCAAAGCTATTACCTGGTAAACTCCATTGCCCGGCACACTTATGGTTAGTGTATTGGTTGCCGGGTTGGGGTATGCAGATGCCTGTATTGCTGCCTCTGCTGATGCTACGTTAGTAGGAAACTGTGCGAACTTTACAAGAAAAACAGAAGTATCAGGTAGGTAGGATTGGCCGTAGGTTATATCTTTCTTGCCGGTAATGTACATATATCCTTCATCGTCGAAAGTATATGAGGCATTCCTGACCATTTCCTGCTCCTGCCAGATGCGGTTGCCGTCTTTATCGTAACGGGTGTATATGGCAGGCTCACTGCCTATATAGGCATTATTATAGGCATCGGCAGCTACATGTGTCGGGTATTCAGAGTACACGCCAACAGTATCAGCCCACAATACGTTACCAGCGGTATCGCATGCCAATATAAAAGACTGGAATCCATGTATATTATTAGCTAAGTTTTTGTTTCCGAATGTAACCGTGCCGTCAAGGCCGCCTGCTATGTATAGATTGCCGTTTGGGGCGGTGGTTATATCATAACCTTGTAAATAGCTATTAGGGCCATCAAATTTTTTAGCCCATAACATGGTGCCCTGCACATTGTATTTTACGATGTACAATGCCTCATAATCTCCTACTACCCCTGTTGCATAAATATTCCCGCTCTTGTCAATGGTAACTGCCCTTCCGAAGGGATAGTTGAAAGAGCCTCCTAATGCCTGCCCCCAAAGTTCGTTGCCATGTTTATCGTAAGCAGCTACAAATGCATCTAATCCGCGATGTGGACTTGCTACTGTAATATTTCCAAAGTATGCAGTATCTACTATACGCCCGGTTATGTAGATGTTGTCGTTGGCATCGGCGGCCATACTTCCAGTGAAAAACTTATCCTCAGATTTACCGCCTGCTGTTTTTAACCATACTACATTGCCATTAGCGTCCAGTTTGGCTACAAATAGGTCTTCTTCCCCCTTTGAAATTGCCTTCCTGCCAAATATGTTGCTGGTATCATAATATGCCCGGAAATAACCGCATATATATACATTGCCCGAATGATCAACAGCCACACCTCCCGATTCTTCACGATTGATACCAGCCGAGTGCTTTACCCATAGCTGATTGCCATCCCGGTCGTATTTGACCAAAAAAACATCCTCGTCACCAACACTGGTAATAGTGGTCTTGTCAAATGTACAAGTCTGCCACATTGTGCCGGCAATGTATATGTTACCGGCAGCATCGTGCGCCATTTGTATAGGCACTGTAGTATACGGTAGTTTTTTCACCCACAGCACATCTTTCTTTTGTGCAAAGCACAGGCCGGAGTATATCAACAGGCAAGCGAGGGAGTAAAGGAAACGTTTCATAGCGTATTGTTTTAATGTAAAGTTGTAAAATAGTAGCATTACATTAGCAATAAAACTGTCATATTATACGGATTTTACAGGTATCCATATTTCCTCCTCCGAGTCGGGGCTGTTATGGTTATACTTTTCGCCCAGTATCTCGAAGTGCGGGCGTTCGTCAAGGATATAACCTGATGATGGTAACCACTGCCCCAGTATATAGGTGAAAACCTCCCGTGCATTAGCGGGGTGCCCTTTGTAAAAGAATACTGCATACAGCCCTTTGGGGATAGTGTACGCTTCCATGCCTGCGGGCACTGTATCCGAAGCGCTTACTTCACATGCCGCCCATTTATCAAATGGTGCATGTATATCCACATTGCGCCAGAACCCCGGTGGGTATACCTGCATGGAAACCAGTTCTGTGCCGATGGCGTTGGTTATTTCGTGGCGGCGGGGCATAAAGCTACTCCACAGCTCAAAGGTTGTATTATCGGCAAAGCTCATGGCCCTGCGCATACCTAATAGTTTTTTTTCTTTTATAGTTTCGAAACGGGGAGGAGGGAGCATATATGGCTGTTTTTGCAATGGTAAAAATACCGTTTTGTTATTTCCCGGCTTGTGTTACTTTGCGAGTTTTACCAGGGTAGTGTTATATCCATTCCCGGTATAGATGATATAAGTGCCGCCCGGAATATTGTCTACAGAAATGGAGTTGTCCCCTTTTTTCAACCGGCCCGACAATACACTTATCCCGTTAATGCCCGTAATGGTATACGCATCTGCAACAGGTGAAAATACATGGATAATATCTTGTGCAGGATTAGGATAAATGGTAAGGGTGTTTTCTTTTTCTGTAGTGTTTACTGATAGCGGAAACGGCCTGAGCTTTGCCAGATATGCACCTTCAAGTAGTGCGGTGCCATTAAATGTTGTTTTGAAGCAGGCTCCTGTTGCGTATATATTTCCAAACTTATCCGTAGTAAGGCTTGGCCCCTCTGCCCGTATACCGGGCTGCCATTGTCTTTGTCCGTTGCTGTTATATTTAGTGGCTATTACACCGTCGCAGGAAACATATACATCACCGTTAAAGCCCAGGGTCACATCTGTCTGGTAGATGCTGGGCTGGTTAATAGTGTCTGCCCAGAGTGCCGTGCCGTCGGGTGCATATTTTACTATAAAAGCATGGCTTTGATTTGATAAGTTGTTAAAGCTGAATTGCCCAGAACGGATATATCCCCAAAAATCTCCTGTAAGATATATTTCACCTGCAGGTGTGACAGCAAGATTGAAACCTGCGTTAGGGTTGTCGGCGCTATCGAAATTTTTTGCCCACACTACATCCCCGTTGCTGTTTTGTTTGAGCAGGTACATGGCCGAGTAGGCAGTGGATGGGCAAACAAATGTATAGTTACCAAAGTGCGCCGTGTCTTTAAAAAAGCCGGTACTGTATATATTGCCAGAGGCATCTGCGGCAATGTTGAAACCCCCGTCTTCTTTTTTGCTGCCGAAAGTTTTTATCCAGAGCAGGTTGCCATTGCTGTCATACTTAGCGGTAAACGGGTCGGTTGCTTGCGTAGGTACCGTTATATTGCCAAATGTGGCGGTGTCTTCAATATTCCCGTTTAATAACACATTGCCTGCATTGTCGGTAGTAATACCCCCAAACCTGAAAAAATCATCCCATTGACTGCCTCCTGTCTGCACCCATATTGCATTGCCCTGCTTATCGAGGTGGGCAACATAAATATCATCGACATGACTAACAGGCATATTATAGCCAAAGAAGTTAGCGGCATAAAATCCACGGTATGCGCCGCAGATGTATATGTTCCCGGAAGCGTCGGCTGTTATGCCTGTGCCATAATCATCATACGGGTAACCACTGTTTTTCGACCAGAGCAGGTCTCCCTGTGGAGAATACTTGAAGATATGTGTATCTGTATCGCCATCAATAATATAAACATTTCCATCGTCATCGGTTGTGATATCAAGGGGACGGGTCGTTTTGTCGCCAATGTTTTTAATCCATGCCCAGTCGGGGCCTTGGGCAATCGCCGGTGTGGTCAATAGTATGCATAATAAGAATGAAATAAGGGTGCGGAGCATAGGTGTGGAGTTTACTATAAAATTGGCTGTTTTTGCTTGTATTATTATAATATAAGCGTCAAAAAAATTACCTGCTGGTTCTCATCGCTTTTACTACTTGCAGGTCCTTGTCTCCCGATAGCCGTTTATACTCATCTGTTTCACGGCCATACAGGGCTATTCTTCCTCCTGCATCGCTGTGTACACCCCAGCCATAACGTTTGGTAAGTGGCGAGGCGCGAAAGCAAGGTTGCCCTTTAGAGAAGAATGCTGTACGGGCTTCTTTCCATTGGCTTTTAGGTATGTTGTTGCGCTGCGCGTACACGACAAAGAGCACGTCGTCGGACGTATATTCATAAGGATGGTCGTACAGCATATCGAATTGCAGGTTGGCTACTGTTTTTTTGTCGCCCTTTACCGGCGGCATTTCACCAGTTGTTGCCGGGCAGTCTTCCGCTACTTCTATAAAGCCATTGTAATAATTGGTGGTATGTTCTTTCATCAATTATGCTTGTTTAAATACTAATGCCGGCATATACTGGTACCAGCAGGCTTTGCTGCATCAACAACAAGCCGGTACGCAGATATATACTTGTTTTATTGTTGACCTTGTAGCGGATGCCTACACCCGGTTCGGCCAGTACCGTACCGGTACCGTTTTCGTACTGGTTGTAAATCTGGTTGTAACCCAGGTTGAAACAGAAGACAGGGCTTATTTTCTTTTCAAATAAAACATACTCGGTATGCGCATACAACGACCAACCGCTTACCCCTTCAAAATTGACATAGCCCGTGCCTATGCCGGCAAAGGTCCTGTCTGAAAACCTGAGACCATTTACAATATTAATGCTGATGGCATTTTGTTCCCGGTTAAGGTTATAGCCTTTCCAGTTCGGGCCAGGGTCGACTGTTACCAGTCGATAGTTATAAAACAGGTAGCCAGTTTCGGCTTCCACGCCATACCTCCATCCGGCAGTACAGGAGTAAGTCGTGCCGCAAAGCAAGAGGGTAATAAGGGTTGTAAGAACATACTTCATGCTGTGCTAAAATTAAGAAAATATCGGTTGCTGTAAATATCCGGTCAATATTCAAAACGATAAAGGGACATCCCCCTTTGGCCGGTGTTACTTGGCATTTTGTTATTTTTGAGCCATGACCGTACAGGATGCTTATAATGAAATGTCTTATTACACTCTTTCGCTGAGGGGGCATTTATACATCAGCATATAGTAGATACTTATGTAGCGGAAACTGCAGGACTATGCACAAAACCCATAACCATCGTTTTGCTATGCTGCAGGTGCGATGGTATTATAGTATTCTAAGAGAATAGAAGATTAACAATGGAAATAAAATTAAGTCGGTTAAAAACACTAATGCAAGTTTGCGCTGGATTGCTTTTAGTCATAGCCTCACTTTTTCTGTATACGAATGCTAACCATTTGCCGCGATACAATCCTGTTGTAACGAAAGTGATCGGATTAATAGGAATAGTTCTCTTTGGGCTTATGTCTGTTGCTGTAATACAAAAATTGTTATGGGGTAAACCGGGTATATTGTTAAGTGAAGAAGGGATTGAGAATAATACGCTTGTAATTAAACGGCATTTTATAAAGTGGGATATTATAACTTCCCTGAAAATAAAAAGAATCAAAAGTGCCACAATATTACTCGTATTTATAAATAATGCAGATGAGATATATAGGCAGGTAGGTGCTTTTAGCCGTTTCGGAATGAGAATGAATAATAAATTCTATGGGACACCCGTTTCTATTAATTGCAATGCATTAAAATGTAGTTTAAATGACCTTCTTAATGCTATTGAACAGTACTCAGGTAAAAAAATTGAATAGTATAGCAGGTATTATCCAAGGCAATGTATGTGCTTATTCCGCCTCAGCTATTTCCTTTAATGATTTCAGTACCGGGTTTTCTTCCCCCTGTGGTGCTTCCTGGACAGCATTGGGGCGGTTGTCTTCCTGTACAATTTCCAGTTTGGTGCCCCCGTTTTCCGGTGTCAGTATGTACTGCATGATAAAATAGTTTTCGGGTTTGTCTTCCAGTCCCGGCCGTGGTGCAAACAGGCTGTATTGTACCAGTTCATTCGGCCTGACTTCTATCACCTTGCCCCATTGTTTGAAAACCGTCCCTTCCCATTCGGTCACAAATTCGATACCCGTTCCAACTTCCCATGTCGTAATCAAATCGCTGCCAAACTGCCAAAGCTTTACCTTTTCCGGTTGTGTAATCGTATCCCATACTTTTTGTACGGGGGCATTTATATGTATGGTTGAAATGTTTCTTGCCATGAAATTTTGTTTGTAGTTCGAAAAGTATGTGATGGGCAATTTAAAGAAAATGACTTTGTGAGTTATGGTAAAGAATTAAACATAGCAGAGTTATGTCATTTGATATTGTGTATGATATAATAATTTTATATCTTAATGCATGATAATAAAATCATTTTACCATGAATATCTTTGGAGGCGATTGGACTAAAATAAAAATTGAAATATTAGTTGAATACGCAAAAGCATATTTAACTATCATGAATGATCGCAAGTTTTTTCGATTAATGTATTTTGATGGCTTTGCTGGTAGCGGATTTATTGTTAAAGATAAAAAGGTGAAAGTTGACATTACAGTCGGTGCTGCAAAGCGAATTATTGAAATCACAGAACCGAGACCATTTGATGTATACTATTTCGTAGAAAAGGACCCTAAAAATTTCGCCGAATTAGAAGAAAATACCAAAAAGGCCTTTCCAGAAAAAATAATTCATACAATTTGTGAAGATTGTAATAAGAAAATTATTGATTTAGGAAATTATCTCAGAGACCCCCAAAACAGTGATATCAGAACACTTGCATATATTGATCCATGTGGTATGCAAGTTGAATGGCGTTCTTTAGAATGTTTACGGGGCCTACCCATCGACATGTGGATTCTTGTACCAACTGGGCTTGGAGTAAATAGACTCTTAAAGAGGAATGGAGATATTTCAGAAGCATGGTTAGAAAAACTCGAAATTTTTCTGGGGCTTACGAGAGAAGAAATTGAGAAGAAGTTTTATAAAAAAAAGGCCACATTATTTGAAGATATTGAACTAGTAGAAAAAGAGAAAAATGCGATAGATAATTCCGCTAAACTTTATGAATCGAGGCTCAAACAAGTTTTTGAATATGTTTCGAAGCCTTATGAACTAAGAAATTCAAGCAAATCAGTAATGTATCATTTGTTCTTAACTTCGAACAATAAAACAGCTGTAAAGGTCGGCAATTATATAGTTAATAAATATAACAAATAGCATGGCGCAATCCTCAATAGAATGGACAGAAATGACTTGGAATCCTACAACAGGATGTGACAAAATATCAGCAGGCTGTAAGTTCTGTTATGCAGAAATTATGTCTAAAAGACTTAAATCTATGGGAGTAGATAAATATAAGGACGAATTTGAAGTAAGAATGCATGAAGAAGCGTTAAGTATTCCATATAGTTGGAAAAACTCTAAAGTTGTATTTGTAAATTCAATGAGTGATCTTTTTCATAAGGAAATACCATTGGGATTTATTCAGAAGGTATTTAAAGTAATGAATGATAACCCTCAGCATGTTTTTCAGATATTGACGAAAAGAGCAGAAAGACTTTTAGAACTTCATCAGGAACTTAAATGGACTCATAATATTTGGATGGGAGTTTCTGTTGAGAATGAAAAAGTAAAAAAGAGAATAGACTATTTAAGACAGACAGGCGCAAGGGTCAAATTTCTCTCCTTAGAACCTTTAATCGGACCTCTCCCTAATTTGAATTTAACAAATATCGATTGGGTGATTGTTGGAGGTGAAAGTGGTCATAGACCAAGACCCATGAATCCAGATTGGGTACTTGATATTCAGCAACAATGTCAAATTGCTGAAACTGCTTTCTTTTTTAAACAATGGGGTGGAAAAAATAAAAAAGCTGCAGGAAGGCTTCTAAATGGCAGGACTTATGAGGAAATGCCAGAAATTGAACTGCAACGTAGTGTATAATTTATTTCCCCACCATCTCCGCCACCTTCATCCCCGTTTCACTGCCCAGTGCCACACCCATGCCGCCCATACGGAAGCCGCCGAATATGCGTTTGCCAAATGCCTGTACTATGGGCTCTTTGGTTTTGCCGAATGCCATGATGCCTGCCCAGCGCTGGGCTATGGTATAGGGTGTGCCCGGTAGTATCACTTCGCGCAGCTTTTCTTCCAGTGTGTTTTGTATTTGTTCCGTTACGGTTAGCTCTGTACTGGTTTCGCCTGCAAAGTCAAGGTTACGGCCACCGCCCAGCAATACCCGTCCGTCTATCTCGCGGAAGTAATAGTACCCCGCATCAAAATGGAATACGCCTTTAAACTTCAATCCCGGTATAGGGTCTGTTATCAGCACTTGTCCGCGCCCCGGTGTCACATCAGCACCGGGCAATAGCTGTTTGGTAAACGCATTGGTGCAGATGCAAAGCGTTTGGCCCTGCAATATCAAAGGCTCTTTGCGCAGCGGGTCGGCTATATGTACCGTCACCCGTTTTTCATCCTCTTCAAACCGTATCACCTCCGCACCTGTTTTTACCTCTACGCCTTTTTGCAGGGCCATGTCCAAAAGCGCACGCAGCATCTTGCCCGTATGCAGCCCGCCCTCGCAGGTGTTTTCAACCAGCGCCTTTGTAAAAGCAGGGGAGAAGCCAAATGCCTGTATTTTATCATTGACCAGCCTGTAGGCAGGCTGCGTGGTAATAGGCATTAATAATTCATTCAGGTATGCCATGCGCTCCAGTGCGGGCAGTTCCGCATCGCTGATGAGCTCATAGCTGCCGTTGGCTTCGTAGCCGATTTTATGGTCGCCCAGGCGGGCACGCAGGCGTTCCAGCCCGCGTTTGCGTTGCTCGAATAACGTAAGAATCTCCGTTTCGTTGTGGTATTGTTGTTCGTCCAGCAGTTCGGTAAGGCTGCCCATGCAGGCAAAACCCGCATTGCGGCTGCTGGCTCCGGTGGGCAACAGTCCGCGTTCCAGCACCAGTACCGATGCCGAAGGGAAACGCTCCTTCAACTCAATAGCCGTGCTAAGCCCTACTATGCCTGAGCCGATGATAATATGCGTATATGATATAAAACTTTGTTGTTCCCAGTAACTGAGCATTTGTTGATTAGTTGATTAAGTTAATTGGGTTAATTCAGTTGTATACCTGCCAAATTACAAATTCCTAATCCTTTCCGGTTGATTGGGTTAATTTAGTTAATCAGGTTCATTCAGTCATAACCCGCCCAATTCCTAATTCCCAATAACAAATTCCAACCAGCCAACAAATCAACCAACAAACGTATATTAGCTGTATGAAAAGCCGGTTCTTACTGTTTTTATTCTTGTTTCCTGTATTGGTAAAGGCCCAGCCGGGTGCATGGCAGGGTGTTTTCGAAATTGACTGTAATAAGTTTGTACTCGACCACCTGCTGGCCCGCGATACCATTGTCGGCAACCTGGCGGCTGAATTGCTGCGCCCCGGTGTCACCACGCTCATCATGCAAAGAACTCCCACAACCGAAAAGCTGGGCGATAGCGTAGGGAAATACCGCATCGAACTGCTCGATATTGAATCGAAGAAAGAACTGAAAGCGGCCTATAAAGAACTTAAAGACAGTACGGCCAGCTTCTTTTATATGAGCGAGCCGCAGGCCAAATACGCCTACTACCATATATACGTCATGCCGATGTATATAGAGAAAAAAGGCTGGCACTACCGTACCGCGTATGCAGGTAATGGCTGTAAATGCACTTTTTACATGGATTACAGCAAGTCGCGCTTTGGTTATGACCGGACGGCTTGTTTCTGATAATATTTACACACAAACGGAATGGGATGCTGCTATTGGCATCCCATTTTGTATTTTTGGCCTCCGTTTTTACACAGATATAGATTATTTATGGAATACGATTTCCGGGCTATAGAGCAGCAATGGAAGAAATACTGGAACGACAACCATGTTTACAGGGTCAGTAACAACAGCGACAAGCCCAAGTGCTATGTGCTGGATATGTTCCCTTATCCCAGCGGTGCAGGGCTGCATGTAGGTCACCCGTTGGGCTACATCGCATCAGATATATATGCACGCTATAAAAGGCTGAAAGGCTTTAATGTACTGCACCCGATGGGCTACGATGCCTTTGGCCTGCCTGCCGAGCAGTATGCACTGGAAACCGGCCAGCACCCGGCAGTAACTACCGAAAAGAACATTGCCCGCTACCGCGAGCAACTGGATAATATCGGTTTTTGCTATGACTGGGAGCGCGAGGTACGCACCAGCGACCCTAAGTATTACAAATGGACACAGTGGATATTCCTGCAACTGTTTCATAGCTGGTACGACCGCAAGGAGCAGAAGGCAAAGCCGATAGCAGAGTTGATAAGCGTTTTTGAAAAAGAAGGAAATATCCATAATCCATGCCCCGGTGATGAACAATTGAGTTTTGATGCGGCTGCTTGGGGCAGCATGAGCGAAACGCAAAAACGCAATGTGCTGATGAACTACCGCCTGGCCTACCTCAGCTATGCAGAGGTGTGGTGGTGCGAAGTGCTGGGTACGGTACTGGCTAACGATGAGGTAGTAAACGGCGTATCGGAACGCGGCGGGCACCCCGTGGTGCGTAAGCAGATGCGCCAGTGGTTCCTGCGCATTACCGAGTATGCAGAACGCCTGCAAGGCAGCCTGGATAAACTGGAATGGACAGAGGCCATGAAAGAAATGCAGCGCAACTGGATAGGCAAGAGCAATGGCGCAGAAGTGCGTTTTGATATAGCAGGCAACAATCAGCATATCGATGTATTTACCACCCGACCGGATACAATTTTCGGTGTCGACTTTATGGTGCTGGCACCGGAGCATGAGCTGGTAGAGGAGATAACTACGGCTGAACAGAAGCAGGCCATCGAGGAGTATAAGCAGTATGTACAGAGTCGTTCGGAGCGCGAGCGTATGGCCGAGGTGAAACAGGTGACGGGTTGCTTTACGGGGACTTATGCTGTGCATCCGTTCACAGGCCGTAATATACCCGTCTGGATTTCGGAATATGTATTGGCGGGTTATGGCACGGGGGCTATTATGGCCGTACCTGCGGGCGATGACCGCGACCACAATTTTGCAAAACACTTCAACATACCCATTACCAATATATTTGGCGAGAAGTATAATGGCGAAACTGCTTATACCGATAAAAGCGGTAAGCTGGATAACAGTGATTTCCTGAACGGTATGGATGTAGCACAGGCGTTGCCTGCTGCTATAAAAGCCCTTGAAGAAAAGGGGATAGGCAAAGCGCGTATCAACTACAAAATGCGTGATGCGGGCTTTAGCCGCCAACGCTACTGGGGCGAGCCTTTCCCCATTGTGTACATTGGTGATGTGCCGTATGCCATAGATGAGCAGGAAGTGAAAGCGCAGGGCCTGAATGAAAGCCTGCCTGTAGAGCTGCCGATGGTGGAGCATTACAAGCCCGGGCCCGAAGGACAGGGGCCGCTGGCCAATGTGACCGAATGGGTGAACACGCCCGCAGGCACACGTGAAACCAACACGATGCCGGGCTATGCAGGCAGTAGCTGGTATTTCCTCCGCTATATGGACCCGCACAATGATGCAACCTTTGCCGATAAAAAGGTGACCGATTACTGGCGCGAGGTGGATGTATACGTAGGCGGTACGGAACATGCCGTGGGGCATTTATTGTACAGCCGCTTGTGGACAAAGGTGCTGTTTGACCTTGGCCATATCAGCTTTGAAGAACCTTTTAAGAAGCTGGTGAACCAGGGGATGATACAGGGGGTGAGCTACTTCATTGCATGGGATGAAAAGAATAAGAAACTGGTATCGTACGATATAGTAACCAAAGAAGGTAATAAAAATGATTATCTTGAAAAACGTGTGCCGGTTGAATACCTGCTGAACGGCAAATTTGACGTAAGCAAAACAGATGCGTTTTTGCAGGAATTTGATATGAATGGTTATGAGTTCATAAAGAATGATGCAGGAGAAATAGAATTGACATCGGCAGTAGAGAAAATGTCGAAATCGAAAAGGAATGTTATTAATCCCGATGACATAGTAGCGCAATACGGGGCCGATACTTTCCGCATGTACGAGATGTTCCTCGGGCCGATAGATGTGAGCAAACCATGGGATACTAAAGGCATCGAGGGTGTTCACCGCTTCCTGAAAAAGCTGTGGCGCTTGTATGCCGATGAGCAGAAGGGGTGGATAGTGACCGATGAACAACCGACGGAAGCAGAACTGCGCGCATTGCACAAGACCATTAAGAAGGTAGGTGAAGATATTGAGCGCTTCTCGTTCAATACCTCGGTAAGCCAGTTTATGATATGCGTGAATGAGTTGTCACAGCTCAACTGTCACAAGCGTGCTATACTGGAGCCATTGGCGATTACTATTGCGGCCTTTGCACCACACCTTGCAGAAGAGTTGTGGCACCGTTTCGGGTACGAAAGAACGGTGCTGGATGCCCCCTTCCCGCAACACGAGGAAAAGTATATAGCGGAGAACGCTAAAAAATACCCGGTAGCCGTGAATGGTAAAACAAGGGTGGAAATGGAATTCCCGCTCGATATGGAGCAGGCAGAGATAGAAAAAGAGGTGCTGGCAGATGCTACCATACAGAAATGGCTCGATGGCAAAACACCGAAGAAGTTTATATATGTAAAAGGTAAGATGATTAACATAGTGGTTTAGTTGTTAGTCTGAAGCTTGTAGCCGTTAGTTGAAATGTTGTTTATATATAACATTTTGACTAACGACTTTTTACTTACGACTTTCGCCTGCTATCCGTACCTTTGCGGCGCAATCTTATGTGATATGAAAGGCAAAAAAGTAACCATTTTTCTCATCTCCTTTTTCATACTCCTCGCCGCTGTTTTCATGACCTACTTTTACAAGGAAACCAGAGTAGACCCCAAAAAGCTGCCGGTAATAGGTGAGCAGGGGCATCAAATCCGCGATTTCGCTTTTGTAGACCAGGAGGGACATACCATTACAAAAGACTCCATGAAGGGGAAAATCTATGTAGTGGAGTATTTCTTTACCACCTGCAAAGGCATTTGCCCGCGTATGAATGAGAACATGGATAAGGTGTACGAAGCGTTTCGGGGAAATAATGATGTGAAGATACTCTCGCATACGGTAGACCCGAAGAGGGATACGGTAGCGGCGATGAAAGAATACAGCCTGCGCTTCGATGCCGACCCGAACCAATGGCACTTCCTGACCGGCGATAAAAAAGAGCTGTACGATATGGCGCGCTATAGCTACCTGGTGACTGCTGTAGACGATACAGGCACAGGCGACATTGCCAGCGATTTCATCCACACCGACCGTTTTGTGCTGGTAGACCGTGATGGTCGCATCCGCGGACAGTATGAAGGCACACAGAGTGCTACGGTAAACCAACTGATAACAGACATAAAAGAACTGCTGAAAGAAGATTGATTAATGTAAAATGTAAAATTCAAAATGTAAAAGTTAAAATAAGTGTTATCATAAAAACAAAAGGTAAAATGCGCAAGCATTTTACCTTTTATATTTTTTGAATTTTACATTTTGAATTTTACATTTTGAATTAAGCTACATGCTCATCGTCCAGCCAAGCAGCAGCCAGGCCAGAACAATAAGGGGGGAGGGTATTTTGGTGAAGTAAAGCAGGCTGAAGGTAATGGCTACTACTACAATATTGGTGTATTCGAAAGGCATGGCCTGGAACAGTACAAAGCCGGATGCCCAGATAATACCGACGATGGCAGCATTAAAGCCCTCCAGTGCCCGATATATTACCGCGTATTGTTTCAGGTTCTGGTACAAGGGAAACAGGAAAAACAGTAGCAAAGTACTGGGCAGGAAAACAGCTATTGTGGCCGTAATGCATCCTATAGCCTGCCACATGGGGCCGTTTCCGCTCATTACCATGCCGCCCACAAATGAGCAGATGGAAAATACCGGGCCGGGCACGGCCTGTACCATACCATAGCCAGTCAGCAATTGCTCACCCGTTAGTAGCGGCGGCTGGTGCAGGTACATGGGCCGGTTCACAAACTGGAACAACATCATAGGCAGCAACGCCTGCCCGCCGCCGAATACGATGCTGCCGAAACGGTAAAAGTTTTCGAACAGGTTGAAGATGCGCCGGTGCTGCCATTCATTCACACGGGCTATCTCGCTGACGGCACCTGCGGCAAGGAACAGGGCTACGAATATCCAGAGGCTGGCCCAGCGCACAGGTTTGGGATTTTCCGTTTTATCAGGGATGCGTTTATTACTGAAATTGCTGATGGTACCGGCAATTACCAGCAGTAGCGGGAATATCCATGGCGTTCGTATCAATACGGTGGCAATGATGCTGCCTATCATAATGCCCCATGTGGCCACATGGCGCACGCTGGTCTTCATCATACGTACAGCAGCATAGGCAATGAAGCCTACCGACATGGGCTGTATATAGGAAAATATATTGGTCTGTATCTCCTTTACATTGAAATAATATATCAGGAAAGAGAATGCGCCCATAATAAGGGCCGCAGGCAAAACCCACAGCAGCAGGGTGAATAGTGCCAAAGGAATGCCCCCGCGTTTAAAAGCTATCAGCATTACCGTTTGGGTGGAGGATGGCCCCGGCAGCATCTGGCAAAAGGCGTTGTACTCCAGTATCTCTTCCTCGGTCACATCATGCCTTTTGTTGGCAAAATTGCGCACCATCATACCTATGTGGCCCTGTGGGCCGCCAAATGCGGTGAAGGCGTAAACCAATACGGCTTTCAGGAAAGGTATATGCCGTAAAAACATAGGTAAAGATGCTTTACTTGGAGGCGAAAAATAAGACAAAAAAGGGAATTACATAAAAGCTGGTATATAAAGAGCATCTTTTGTATCTTGCGCACAAATTCTGAAAAGGTCATGAATTATTTATTGCTGAATGCGTTTTTTGAAGCAGGTAATGTTATCGGTCCGATATTGGTATGGGTATTCGTTCTGCTAATGTTTATCGAGGTGGTTTACGTAATGGCAAAATACCTCGGCCCTAAAAAATAATCCTGCTTGTCTTCCCGTCACGGAAATATTGCAGATATACGAAAGGATTATCAACTGGCAGCGCTCAATGAAGAGGCTACAGGTGATGATCCTTTGGTTTTTTTCTCCAAATGGTTTACAGAGGCACAGGTTGCCGAGGTGGGCGAAGTAAACGCCTTTACCCTGGCTACCGTTGATGCAGGCAATAAACCCCATGCCCGCGTGGTGCTGCTAAAAGCGCTGGATGAAAAAGGCTTTACCTTTTTTACCAACTACAACAGTGCCAAAGGCCATGATATAGCAGCCAATCCCCATGCTGCCGCTGTATTCTTCTGGATGGAACTGGAAAGGCAGGTGCGTATAGAAGGCAGGGTAGAAAAAGTTAGTGGGGAGGAAAGCGATATATACTTCCGGTCGCGCCCCGAAGGCAGCAGGCTGGGGGCATGGTCTTCACCGCAAAGTTCCGTAATACTTACGCGCGATGTGCTGGATGAAAACTACGCAAAATACGCCCGCGAGTTCGCCACTGAAATTCCCCGCCCGCCACACTGGGGCGGCTATCGCATCATTCCCACAAAAATAGAGTTCTGGCAGGGCCGTGCCAGCCGTATGCACGACCGTATCCTGTTCACAAAGCAAGAAGATGGCAACTGGAACAAGTGCAGGTTAGCCCCGTAGCAGTTGCATAAGTGTGTATAACACGACAGAAATCCCGTTTAGTCATATCCCGGTTTTATTGCATTTCAGGAAATTGTATTTTACAAGCTAATTGTAAGATATAAGCAACTGATTTTTACATTTTAACTTTTACATTTTACCTTTTACATTTTTCATTTGAAAAAGGAACACGGCATATTAACCACTTTCCGCAAGCTTTACGGCGTATTCAGCCGGGAGCAGAAGAAAGCTTTTAACAGGCTGGTAGTGCTCACCTTTATTGGCTCCGTTACTGACCTTGCGGGGTTGGGTCTGCTGGTGCCGGTAATGGGGCTTGTTTTTTCAGATACAGCCTATCGTAAATTGATAAGTTATCTGCCATCTTTGTCGGGCTATAGCAGGAATGAACTGATGCTGTACGCTATTGCCCTGTTTTTCCTTGTTATTATTATTAAAAACCTGTTCAGCCTGTATGTGAACCGTGTGCAGGTGAATTTTGTACGCGATGTATTCATTGCCACTTCACGCAATCTTATTCAAAATGTATATAGCCGTCCTTTCGTGCAATTGCAGCAGCAAACCACGCAGGATATTATCAATACCATATCTTACCTGCCATCGGCACTGTGCACTACTGCCGCCTTGCCCATGCTTATTATACTGAATGAGCTGGTCATACTGACTCTGACCGTAGTCCTCATAGCTGCCTGGAACTGGCAGTTGCTTATATTGCTGACGATAGTACTGGTACCCGTATTCGGACTGTTTTATAAAAAGGTGAAGCAGACGATAAAAGAAGCAGGGCAGGAGAAGAATATAGGTATGGTAAAGCTGAATGCGCATGTGCAGCAAATGATATTTGGGTATACCGACATTAAGGTTGCAGGCACGGAGGAAAATTTCAAAGAGGAGTTCAACAGACAGGTAGAGCGGTTCAGCAATTACCAGCGCAAAGCCGACTTCCTCGTGTTTGTACCATCGCGCATTATAGAACTGTGCGTATTTATTTGTGCGGTTGCCATATTGTTGTATGGCGTATTTGTTTTGAAGGATGCAGGCCGTATCATTACAACCATCAGCCTGTTTTCTGTAGTGGCCTATCGCATCACACCTTCCGTCAACCGGATTGCCAATGCCTTACATCATATCAATACCGCTGAATTTATTTTCCGTAATGAACAGTTCCTGCAAGACTTAAAACCTTATAATACAACTGCTGCTTTGCCTGTTCATTTCACTCGCGAGATTGTTTTTAATAATGTGTCTTTCCATTACCCTGCCGAAACCACAAATGTGCTCAACAACTGTAATGTTATTATAAAAAAAGGGGAACGCATCGGCATCATCGGCAGTTCAGGAGCGGGCAAGTCTACGCTTGTAAAAATATTATTGGGTTACCTGCAACCCACTGCAGGGCAGTTGTTGGTTGATGACATTGCTTTATCACCTGCTGCTATGCGGGCGTGGTGGCACCTGCTGGGCTATGTGCGGCAGGATGTGTACATACTGAATGCCAGCCTTGCGGAGAACATTGCCCTGGGTATTTCTGCTGCTGAAATTGACATGACACGGCTGCAACATGCCATACAGGTATCGTGCCTGCAGGAACTGGTGGATAAAAAGCCGGAGGGCATTCATGCTGTTTTAGGTGAAGGCGGCAACATGCTTTCGGGCGGACAAAAGCAACGCGTAGCTATAGCGCGGGCTATTTATAAGGGCGCGCAGGTACTGATATTTGATGAGGCTACATCGGCCCTCGATAATAAAACGGAAGAAGAGATAAATGAATCTATTCATTCGCTTGCAACTGAACAGGTTACTGTAATTGTGATTGCGCACCGTTACAGCTCATTAAAGTACTGCGACCGTATACTGGAAATAAAAAACGGCCATATCGGCAACATTTATTCCTACGAAGAAGTAAAAGGGCTTTAAGCAGGTATGTGCATATCCCTGAAGTACTCCACTGTTTTCCTCAACCCGTCTGTAAAGCGTTGTGTAGGATTATAGCCTACCAGGTTGCGTGCTTTGGAAATATCGGCCAGCGAGTCGCGTATATCACCGGGGCGTGGTTCGCGGTAGGTAGCTTCATGCGGTACGCCCAGCATATCGCGTATGCTGTTATACAGGAAGTTGACCGTAAAGTTTTCACCTACAGCTATATTATATGCTTCCCCGAATGCAGCTTCATTTTCGCAAAGCATACCGCGGATGTTGGCCTGCACGGCATTGTCTATATAGGTAAAGTCGCGCGTTTGTTCGCCATCGCCGTTGATGTACACCGGTTTGTTGTTCAGTATACCGTCCACAAACAAGGGTATTACCGCAGCGTAAGGGCCATGCGGGTCCTGCCGTGGGCCAAATACATTGAAGTAGCGGAGGCCGATGACTTGCATGCCAAATAGTTTGGCAAACACTTCGGCATACAGCTCATTTGTTTTTTTAGTGATGGCATAAGGCGAAAGCAGGTTGCCTACACGGTCTTCGCGCTTGGGCAGGTTGGGTTCATCGCCGTAAACCGAAGAGGAAGAAGCGTAAACAAATGTTTTCACGCCGCTATCTTTCGCGGCGGTAATCATGTTTACAAATCCACTCACATTTACATCGTTGCTGGTAACCGGGTCTTTGATGGAGCGGGGCACGGAACCCAGTGCTGCCTGGTGCGATATATAGTTTACCGCTTCGCATGCTTTCATACAGGTAGCCACATCCCTGATGTCTCCTTCTATGAATTCGAAGGCAGAATAGGTGCGCAGCAGGTCGATGTTTTTCATAAAGCCTGTAGACAGGTTGTCGAGCACACGCACTTTTCCTGCACCGTTCTGCAGCAGGTATTCGGCAATGTGCGAGCCAATAAAGCCTGCACCGCCCGTAACGAGAAAGCTGCTGCCCGATATGTCTTTTGTATGAAACACAGTCATAGAACCAGTTTGGTAACGATAATAAAATGACCACTCATGGTTGAGTGGCCATTCAAAAAGTTTAAGCCAGGTTATGCTTGCTTTTCAGCATTTGCTTTGTTGTTTTTCACATTTGCGGCTTTCTTAGTGCGGCGTGCTATACGCAGTTTTCCGAAACTACCATTTGCTATTTTTCCGCGTTTTGTACGTTTATCACCTCTGCCCATAAAATTGATTTTTAGCATGCAAACATAAAAAAAAAGCAGGAAACATGCGCCCCTGCTTTTCAACTCTCTTTTTTTAAGCGATACTATTTTTTACCGCTGCTGATTTTTGTAGAGAATTCTTTGCCTGCTTTGAATTTCGGAACCTTACGTGCTTTGATTTTAATGGTTTCACCGGTTTGCGGGTTGCGGCCATTGCGTGCCGAACGCTCGGAAACAGAGAAAGTACCAAAACCAACCAGTGTAACACGGTCGCCTTTTTTCAAAGAGGAAACCACAGTGTTGGTGAAAGAATCCAGTGCATCGTTTGCCTGTGTTTTGGAGATGCCTGCATCTTTTGCAAGTTTGTCAATCAGTTCAGCTTTGTTCATAGTTCTGTTGTGTTTTTTAAGTAAAAAAATTTTAAGAGGATAGACAAATATACTTAGGTTTAATACACTTGCAAATAATCTTAAAAAAATTTTTATCTGTTAAAACCCTTGCCTGAAGCGAGTTTGCTGCGAAGGTATGCCTGTCTGAAATAGTATGGTAGCGCATGTGTGCCCTGAAAGCCTTTGTTGGCAAAGGTTTGAACATATTGGCAGGAAATTTGCTATGAGCAAATGCAGCAGGGCAGTGAGATTCAGCGGTTTTTATCTGCTGTTTACGATTCTACTTTCATCACCGTTCTGAAAGCGGCAAATTTATTCCCGAAGCGTGCAAATCCTTTTTCCCGCATTTTGGCTGCATGTTCTGAAATATAGGTATTGTAGTGCTCCATACTGTCGCAAAAGTATTGGGCCGTATAGGTTTTTCCCTCTGTTTCATCCTGCTCCAGCAAACGGCACAGGCGGTAATCAACGAAAAGGCCGGTTTGCATGAGCTCTGGTATATGCTCCTGCTTCATCCATTTTACCCATTCGTGTGCAATATCGTTGTCTACTTTTACGGTAACGTTGTATATAATCATGTTGGTTGATTAATTGGTTAATTGGTTGATTGGTTGATTGGTTGATTGGTTGATTGGTTGATTGGTTGATTGGTTGATTGGTT
>CAZUMM010000020.1:0-25804 GCA_964621795.1 uncultured Flavipsychrobacter sp. | reverse complement strand
GATTGGAAGTGTACTTTGCAAGTTACTAATCAGTGGATAAACCAGCTAGTCAGCGGCTATCGCCACTCACCATTTTTTCTCAATAGTATCCATAATGGTCATATAGCTGGCATAACGGTCTATGGATATGGTGCCTTCTTCCAATGCCTTCTTTACGGCACATCCGGGCTCGTTTATATGCAGGCAGTTGTTAAAACGGCAGTGCTGCATTACCCTGCGCATTTCCGGGAAATACTGTGCCAGTTCTTCTTTTTCAAAATCAATAAGGCCGAATTCTTTTACTCCCGGCGTATCTATGATAGCACCCCCTTCCGGCAGGTCAAACATTTCTGCAAAGGTAGTAGTGTGCTGGCCTTTCCCGCTCCAACCCGATACTTCCTGCGTGCGGAGTTCCTTTCCCGGTATCAGCCGGTTGATGAGTGTACTTTTACCTACACCTGAGTGCCCGCTGAACAGGGTTGTTTTATCGCGGAGCTTTTCCTGCAGTGCTGATGTGGTTTCAGGTTGCAGCGCAATGACGGGAAATACTTCGTAGCCTGCCTGGGTGTATATATCTGTCCACTGCTCCAGTTGCGCTTTATGTTTTTCTTTCAGTAAATCGACCTTATTGATAACGATAACGGCAGGTATATGGTAAGCTTCCGCTGTTATCAGGAAACGGTCTACAAACCCCATAGAAGTCCTTGGTTCGGCAATGGTGGCCATAACCAGCGCTATGTCGAGGTTGGAAGCAACGATATGCTTCTGGTGCCTGTTGTGGGGCGATACGCGCACAATGTAATTGTGGCGTTGTTCAATATCTTTAATAATACCGGTATCTTCGTTTTCCGCATCAAAGATTACTTTATCGCCTACAGCTATAGGGTTGGTAGAAGATATTTCTTCATCTATTTTCAGCTTCCCTTTTACCCGGGCATTCCAGAGTTTCCCGGCTTCGTCTTTTACAAGATACCAGCTGCCTGTCGATTTATATACGGTTCCTTTCAAGCTCATTTGTTCGTTTATTCATACCGCAGGGCTACAATGGGGTCCAGCTTTGAGGCTTTTACGGCAGGATAGATGCCGGATATAATACCGACCAGGGCGCAAAGGGCTATGCCTGTTGCCATCCACAGCCAGGGCACTACAAAGCCGGTGTTGAAGACCAAACCGAAAATGTTACCTACCAGTATGCCCAATATCACACCAATCAACCCGCCCATCAGGCTGATGAGCACAGACTCTGTAAGGAACTGCTGTTTGATGACTGAAGACTTGGCGCCCAGTGCTTTGCTGACACCTATTTCACGTGTGCGCTCTGCTACTGATACCAGCATGATGTTCATCAGTCCTACTACCGAGCCCAGTAAAGTAATAATGCTAATTACCATAGCGGCAATGGCTATGAAACTGATGCTTTCCATCAGCATTTCTGCAAGGCTGTCGTTCGAGTTAATGGCGAAGTCATTCTCCTTGCCCACCGGTATTTTCCTGATAACGCGAAATAAGCCTTCCGCTTCGCTCATCGCTACATCTTTCATGCCTATATCCTTCACCATAACGTTCAGCACATACGAATGCCCGCCGCCGTACACTGCGCGTGCATTGAGCAGGGGCACCAGTACAAGGTTGTCTGCATTCATGATCATACTGCCGCCCTTGCTGGCCGATATGCCCGCCACACGATATTTATACCCCCCGATGGAAACTGTTTTTCCAACTGCTTCGGCACCTGATTTAAAAAGTTTTTCTGCTATGCCGCTGCCCAGTATGCATATATAGCTGCCAAACTGTTGCTCGTAAGGTGAAAAATCCCTGCCGGCATCCAGTTTGGTATCAGATATTGTGAGATAGTTCTCGTCTATTCCCATTACAGCTATATTGGGGTTGGTCTTTTCTGCACCATACTGAACGGTGGCCATAGCTGTGCCGGTTACGGACACGCCCACTACCGAGGGTACCTGAAACTGTTGTTTGAAGGCTTCGGCCTCATCGTAGGTGATGTCTTTTACTTCTGTGACGCTGATATGCATACCATGCCTCCCGGTCTTCTTTTTGATGACCTCGTTGGTTACCTGGAAGGTATTGGCGCCCATGCTGCTGAAATTAGAGTACACGCTGGCCTTCATTACCTCGATAGCGGTAAGTATGCCTACCAGGGCGGTAATGCCCAGCCCTATAATGGTAATGGTAAGCGACGACCGCAGCCTGTTGTTCCGCACAGCACGGAATGCCTGCCCAAGGTTGAATAATATTCGCGTCATGTCAGGCCCAAAGTTACTTTATTGTTTAATGAAGCTGCGTGTAATTATATATTTTGTATGCAGGCTAAGGCCCTTCACGATGTAGCTGCCGGCGGGCAGGGAGGCTATGTTGAACCGTAAAAGGTTCCTGCCTTCGCTGCAATGGGTATTGAGCAGGCGGTCGACCGGCCTTCCCTGCATATCGTATATGGAAAAGGACGCCATATCTTCTTCCGGCATTTCAAATTCCAGCTGAACCATCTGCATGGCAGGGTTGGGGAATATTGTTGCTGCCGTATTGCCGGAAACGCCGCTTTCTTTTATAGCCAGCAGCGGCGAAGTGAGTTTTGCCATCCAGTTGCCATACTGGTTATCGGCCCGGCCGTAAATGCCCTCTATCCATACACTGCCGGTATTATTCCAGTCAACCTGTGCACCTGTATAGTCGCCCCAGCGTTGTTGTTTGCCCTGCAACAGCTTTATACTGCCCGCGCCTTCTTTTACTTTTACCAGCGGCGAATATTCTTTACCATCGTATAGTATGGCGCCCAAGCCGGGATAAGTGCCGGGGCCGGTATAGTTGAAGGATATGAGTGACTGGTTCAGCCCCCAGGGGTTGCCGGCAAATGTAATGTTCGGGTATCCGAAATCAAGCGTATCCACGCCTATTATTTCGGCATGGCTTACAGCGGGGTTTGTTTTATAATTGGATATTTTACCGTGATATATTGCGGCAGCCCCTGAGTTGGTTTCAACCGTAGTGCTTACAAATTGTATTTCGTCACTGTAGGCGGAATAGGCACCCAGTATCCTTCCGTCGTTGGTTGCCAGTGTAACGGATGTATCAGGCTGGCGGCCATCAGGCGGTACGCCGTAAGATAGCGGGGCCTTCAGTGCTGTTACGGTCAGGTTTTTATTATTACTGGCAATATTGTCCGGAACTTTGATAAGGAAAATCGTATCATTCTGGGTATCAAAGTTCCTGTTGGAAAGGAAGTACTGGTCAGGTCCGTATATTTCGGGGCCGCCTTTTACGGGAAACAGGTTTCTTATTGCCTTGCCGTTATAAGTAATATTGTCCCATACCTGGTAGTTAAGATTAGCGGCACTATCATACCCATCCTGTTTATTTATCTGGTATATCACGCTTTCGGTAAAGCCGGTTTGCCAGCTTGCGGAAAACTTTATCTTATTGCCCGTCAGAAAAAATTCATCTTTAGTTAATGCAATGGCCGGGTAATCAAACCAGGTAGTATCGTTTTTGTAATTGCCGTTGAGCGTATAAAAATTCCATGCACCGGAAGGGTCGTTTGTTTTTGAAAAGCCTACAATTATTTTACTGTATTCGTCCCTGCCGTTCAGTGTTACAAATATATATTTATCGGCACCGGGATCGTAAATGATTTTCGGGTCATATTTACTATTGTTTAAACCGCCGAGTTTGAGTACTGCTGTAAAGAGGCTGAAGTTTTTACGGTAGCTCATCTGCCCGGTTTGGCCGTCCAGCACAGCTATACTGCTGTTCATTACAGATACGGCCTTGTCTGTTTTAGATATAGCCATATAGTTATCGGGCGGTATGCCGGGGAAAGAATCTGCCAGGAAGCTTTTGGCGATAATAGGCCCGGCTATGGCTGTAGTTTTATATTGCGCCCCGGTGTGTTTGTGCGGGTATATACCGGCTATCTGTTCTTTTACCTCCTCCAGCCTTGCCTGTTCTGCCTCCCCGTCAGGTTCGCCGGCCTCAAGGCTGTATACCTGCGCATTATATTTATCATCTACATCCTTCAGCACCACGCTGCCGGCAAAAGGTGCGGTAAAACGGGTAACATGCGCCTGCTGCGCCTGCGCCGTAGCTGCCAATAATATAATGCCAGAGGCGAACAGTATTTTTTTCATACAGGTAGTTTGCATAAAAATAAAAAAACCGCTGCAGATACAGCGGTTTTAAATATTTGATATTTTAAATGAATTACCCTTGTAAGGCAGCGGCACCGCTTACGATTTCTGTAAGCTCTGTTGTAATGGCGGCCTGGCGGGCACGGTTGTAGCTGATTTTCAGCGAGCGCAGCAGTTCGTTGGCATTTTCGCTGGCTTTATCCATAGCCGTCATACGTGCGCCGTGCTCGGAGGCGTTGGCGTCCAGTACTGCTTTGTATACCTGCGTATTCAGTATTTTAGGCATCAGCTCCAGTACCAGCGTTTCTTTTGAAGGCTCGTAAATGAAATCCGTTTCTTTGGTATTGCCTTCTGTTTTCTCCACTTTAGGTATAGGCAGGTATTGCTCGCTTACGAAAGCCTGTGTGGCGGCATTCTTAAACTGGCTGTATACCAGTTCCACGCGGTCAAATTCTTTATCCAGGAAAGCTTCCTGTGCATAAACGGCAGCAGCGCGCACATTGTCGAAGCTCAGGTCTGTAAACAGGTCCCAGTATTTGTCAATTACTTTATAACCGTGACGCAGGAAATACTCATATCCCTTTTTACCTATAGGCAGGATAGATACATTCCCGTTTGCCTGCTGTGCAGCATATTTCTGTGCAATAATGTTGCGGGCAGTTTTAATAACATTGGCATTATAAGCGCCGCAAAGCCCGCGGTCGCTGGTAATAACGATAAACAGGATGCGCTCTGTAGTGCGCTGCTCGGCCAGCGGCATTTCCATATCAGAGGCTGCGCTGCTGACGATATTGCTCAGCATCTCCTGCAGTTTTTGTGCATAAGGCCGCATTTGCAGTATAGAATCCTGTGCACGGCGCAATTTTGCAGCACTCACCATTTTCATGGCTTTGGTTATCTGCTGTGTAGATGTTACAGATTTGATACGGTTGCGAACTTCTTTGAGCTGTCCTGACATATCGGTTGGATATATTATTAAATCGGGCGCAAAAGTACGGATTCCCCTTTCAAAAAGCAAAAGTATTATTACCACATTTGGTCAATTATCTATGAGCAGGGAATATATCTATATGAAATATTTTTAATATTTATTTATTTTAATCGGTAGCTTTATGTGAGAAATATATTGTACAACCCTCAAACTACGTTTTATGAAACACAATCTTCACCGCCTGTACAGTTTATTTACCTATGCTTTGTTTTTTACCGTTCTTTCTTTTCCTGCTATTGGCCAGACGCCGCAATACTACTCCAGCGGCACTGGTTCCAATAATTCGTTTCCGTTCAACACCTCGAGCAGTAACAAGGTGCAATGGATTTTCATCCCTGCCGAATTTCCGGGTGCCACGCCGGGGATGATAACGAAGGTGTATTTCAAAACCTCCACCACTGGCACCAACAAACATTTTACCGACCTCACTATAAAACTGGGGTATACTACGGCCAGCAATACGGTAACGGGCCCCTTTGCCACCGGCCTGACCACCGTATATTATGAACCCTCGCTTACCATTGCCTCTACTACCAATGGCAGTTGGGTAAGCTTTACCTTGCAAACGCCGTTTTATTACGATAATACGCAGAACTTGCTGGTTGAGGCCTCTACTACAGGGTACACCTCGCCCGGTTTTTCTGTTATCCAGAATTCGGCCAACGGTAATAAACGGATATGGGGCAATGTGACATCCCCTACCGGCACAGCAGGCAGCGGGCTGGTAAACTTCGGGTTTGATATACTGGCCTACCAGGACAACGCGGGTGTGGCGGGTTTGGTAACGCCAGCGCCTGTGTTTTGCTTTGGCAGCAAAGAGGTGAAGGTGACTGTGAAAAACACGGGCAGCAATGTGATTAATTCATTAACTATAAACTGGAAAGTAAACGGGGCGCTGCAACAGCCGGTGGTGTACAATACACCATTAGCTATGGCACAAACGGCAATTGTGTCGCTGGGCAACTTTAACTTCCCGGTATCGAAAAAGCAGGATATTGTAGTATGGACTTCTGACCCCAACGGGAACCCTGACCCGGAAAACAGCGATGACACGCTTGTTATAGACAGAACTGCACTCGACAAGCCTACAGGCTTCATTTTAGCGACTGGCAGCACTAATATATGCCCCGGAGACAGTGTATTGCTGCACATGTTGAACGGGCTGGGAAATATTACGTATCAATGGCAACTGAACGCCAACGATATACCAGGGGCTACGCAAAACAATATTTATGCAAAAGTGCCGGGCTATTATAGCGTATCGCTGAACAACGGGGCCTGTAGTGCCACATCTAATATTAAAGAGGTAATTGTCGGGCCGCCGGTCATTGACCTGGGTATTGATTCTCATCTCTGTGAGCAGGGACATCCTTTCCTGCTGGATGCAGAACTGCCCAATGCCACAGGTTATCACTGGAGCACCGGTGCGGTTACGCCCCAGCTTGATGTGTATCAAAGCGGTACTTATTGGGTGGAAGTGACAAAAACACCTGGCTGCGTAACCTCAGATACTATTACCCTCACCTTTGACCCGCTTCCTAAAGTATCGGGCATATCGTACCTGCAACAGGGCAATACCTATCAATTTTCGGCAGGCGGGCTGCAACATGATGTCAGCTATTTCTGGGTTTTTGGCGATGGTGCTGTTTCTACCGACAAATCGCCGGTACATACATATTATGCCGAAAAAGCACGCGAAGTAATGTTTGTTGTATTCAACGCCTGCGGCACCGATACTGCCTATGTGCAACTGATACCCGAGGGCATATCCACAACTGCTTTCGCAGAAAACAGTGTTATTGTGTATCCCAACCCGGCGCAAAATATACTTCACCTGGATATGGCGACGCGGTCGCAGGCAGTAACCGTTTATATCCTTAACCACCTGGGCCAATTGACGCAGGAAGAAACATTACAAGGGCAGGGCACATACAATATCGATATCAGTAGCCTGCCCGCAGGAAGTTATATATTGAGGCTAAATGATAGTGGCAGAATGGTTAATAAACATTTTGAGATTTTGAGATGAGGGTTTGGTAACCCGTTGCACACAAAAATGCCGGCAACCTGCCGGCATTTTTTTATATTTCTTAATAACATTCAATTAAGACGGGAGGACAAGGTATATTGCGAAAAACTAAGGAACTTTACACGGGATAAAGAAACAGAACCGATTATGTTACATAAGACCAAGATAATAGCCACTGTAGGCCCTGCATGCAATACGTACGAAAAACTGCTGGAACTGGTACAGGAAGGGGTAAACGTATTCCGGCTCAATTTTTCGCACGGAACGCATGAACAGCATAAGGAGGTGATAGAACACATCCGCCGCATCAATGCGGATTTTCCGTTCAATATTGCGGTACTGGCCGACTTGCAGGGGCCGAAGCTCAGGGTGGGGGATATAGCAGGCGGTTCTATGGTATTGCATAAAGGAGATACCTTCCGCTTTACCAATGAAAAAAGGGAAGGTGATAAAGACGGGGTGTACATTTCTTATCCTAACTTTTATAAAGATGTACGTATTGGTGAAAAGATATTGCTGGACGATGGTAAAATTGAGGTGCTGGTTACCGAAATAGAAGCAGATAATACGGTAAAGGTGACTGTGGTTGCTCCCGGTGTGCTGCTGCCTAGAAAAGGGGTGAACCTGCCCGATACGCAAATATCGCTGCCTTCGCTTTCAGAAAAAGACCTGAACGACCTTGATTTTATTATAGAGCAGGATATTGACTGGGTGGCGCTGTCTTTCGTGCGTAAGCCCGATGATGTGCATGCCCTGCGCAAACTGATAGAGCAAAAAGAAAGCTGTGCCAAAATAATAGCCAAAATAGAAAAGCCGGAAGCCCTGACGCACCTGCGCGAAATTATACTGGCATCGGATGCGGTAATGGTAGCCCGTGGCGACTTGGGTGTGGAACTGCCGCTGGAGCAGATACCGATGATACAGAAAAACATCATACGCAAATGCATACACCGCGCCAAGCCGGTTATCATAGCTACGCAGATGATGGAGAGCATGATAGACCGCACCCGCCCCAACCGCAGCGAGATTACCGATGTGGCCAATGCTGTACTGGAAGGTGCCGATGCCGTGATGCTGAGCGGCGAAACGGCTATGGGGCAATACCCTTCACTGGTCATCAGTACCATGGTCAGCATCATCAGGGAAGTAGAAAAAGAAGAAATAGTATACAACCGCAACCTGGTGCCGCAGCCGCATTCTCCCTCCTTCCTAAGTGATGCACTTTGCTACAATGCCTGCGAGATATCGAAAGACATTAAAGCTAATGCCCTGATAGGGATGACGCAATCGGGCTACACGGGCTTTATGCTTTCCAGTTACCGTCCGCGTTCACCGCTGTATGTGTTTACCAAAACACATACACTCGTCAACCAACTTAGTCTGAGCTGGGGAGTACAGGCTTTTTATTACGATAAGGAGGAGAGCATGGACGAAATTATAGCCGACCAAATAAGTGTATTGAAAGACAAGGGCCTGCTGGAAACAGGGAATATTGTTGTGAACACCGGCAGTACCCCGGTGAAAGAACACCTGCCTACCAATATGCTGAAGATTACGAGGGTAAATTGATGACCTGAAATAAAATGAAGGGTGATGAGGGGATGGATATGTATCATACTGGTTTTGCTGGCTGCCCCTGTACAGGCGCAGCAATACAGGCTGGTGTATGACGAAAGCTCATTGCCTGAACTGTACACGCGTATAAAAGTGTATGCAGAAGAACTGCAGGGCGGCCATTATAAAAGGCTTCCCGAACGCACGTATAAACTCTCCTGCAAAGAAGCACAACTGACTGGTAGTACATTACAATATGACAGGGGAACGCTTTACAGGCAGAATGGTGACCTGCATGTTGACCTGCTGAAAGACGGTAAGTCCATACCGCTCATACTGCACCTGCCCGTGCTTACTGATATCCGTTACAACCTGTTTACCGATAGCATAAAGCCTGTACTCAACTATTATGTGAACGTGGAGGGTGTTTTCAGCAACGGGAAAATATACCCGCTCGATACTTCGTTTGTTACCATTGCCAGCAGTGAAGGGATTATGCAGGGCATGGAGTGGATAGTGCCCCGCACGCGCCATTTTGAAAAGGTGACCTTTACCACTACTACGTTATATTATCCCTTCCTGCAAAAAGAAGTTACCCTATACCTCAAAAGATATAACGACCCGCGCGATGCTCCGGGGTATGAAGACCGGAACGAAGAAGATATAATTCGTAACAGGCGCAGAAAATAATTTTTCGCTTACATGTGCAATGCATTGGTTTCTTATGTATCTTTGCCTTAGGTAAATAGGAAACGTGTATGATATTCTCATCAGAATTGATAAAAGGAACGCTCAAGACCATTATACTAAAGCTGCTAGCCGACAATAAAAAAATGTATGGCTATGAAATGACGCAGCGGGTAAAGGAATTGACGCTGGATAAGATACAACTTACCGAAGGGGCGTTGTACCCAACCCTTCATGCCCTGGAAGAAGCAGGGCTGGTAGTGACCGAAACAGAATACATCGGTAAGCGTGTGCGCAAGTATTACAGCCTGAGCCCGAAAGGCAAAAGCACGATGAAGGAAAAAGTAAGCGAGCTGGCCGATTTTATGGAAACCATGCGCTTTTTACTGGATATCAAACCCAAACTGGCTTAAATGTATTGTCTCAGCGATGAGCAGGTAGAATATATCCTCAGCGACATTAGACGTAATGGCGTTGAAATGGAGGATCTGCAGTTAAACCTCCTGGATCACATCTGCTGTATAGTGGAGCAAAACCTTGAAGAGGACGGAGACTTCGAGGGCTTCTACCGCGAAACCGTAAAACAGTTTTACAAGCACGAGTTGCGCGAGATAGAAGTGGAAACTATCCGATTACTAACATTCAAAAATTACTATGGTATGAAAAAAGTAATGATCGTATCCGGTGCCGCTTCTGCAGTGGCATTTATATTCGGCTCGGTATTCAAGGTGATGCACTGGCCGGGTGCCGCGGTTTTGTTAACACTGGCTATCCTGATATTGGGGCTTGTTTTCCTTCCCCTGCTTACCCTGCTCAAAACACGGGAGGGCGGCACTACACGCGATAAAATTGTGCTCGTATTAGGTGCGGTAATAGGCATCCTGTTTTTTATAGCCACCCTGTTCAAAATAATGCACTGGCCGGGTGCTAATGTCATGCTGATATCTACAATGGGCCTGTCTATGTTTGTGTTGGTACCTGTATATTTCTTCACAGGCATCCGTAAGCCCGAAACAAAAGTAAATACCATTGTTACCACTGTATTGCTGGTAGGTATTACAGCCCTTTCGTTTATGCTGTTCAACCTCAGGCAGCCCCGCCTGCAACTGATGGACGCCTATGCGAAAAATGAGCAACTGCTCAGGCAAATGCAAAGCCGTGCATTGCGTACCGATAATGCCCTGGTGAACGATATGAACACCATCTGCAAGAATATTAAAGCCATGATATTGCAGCAGGATATCGGCACGGCTGAATTGCCTGTCGATGCTAAAGGCATATATGTGCAGGAAGAGGCAATGTGGCGCTATCCTTCCATAAGGGTCATTCCCTCTATGTTGGCCAAACTGAAAGCCGATATGGAAGCATACAACAGCAACGAAGCTAATGGCGTGAAATTGCCTGCCGACCATATTTTACTTAATATAGGGCCGGAGGAGTTGCGCAGTTATTCCAATTTCTTTGTGCTGAACAATATAACACAGCTACAGATGTACCTTGCCAATGCGGAAAGCAGTACGGTAGCCATTAACAGGTAGAAAGATAAGGGGAGGCTTTTGCCCCCCCTCATTATCTGTATACAGGTATATCCAGTTCTATATCTACCATTCTGCTCACCAGGAAGCGGCGCAGGTGGTAATCTTTACGGTCTATAGTGAAACTGCCGCGGAATACACCTTTATTATCTTTTTGTGCAAAGGAAAACGGGATAACGATGGGTTTCGTCACATCTTTTATCCTGAGCCTGCCATATACATAGTAATCGTTGAATGGCATACATGGATGGAGGTTGATATAGGGTGCTTTACGGCTGATACTGTCGGAAGTAAATCCAATGGTAGGGTAGTGCGCCACATCGAAGAAGCCCTTGCCGAGTGCATGTTTGTTTTTCAGTTTATTGCCCGTGTTCAGGGTGTGTACATCTACCGTTACATCAAAGCGGGAATGCACCAGGTCGGCAGTATCAAACATTATAGTTCCTTTCAACCCCTTAATCGTGCCTGTAGCGCTGGGCGATGAAAATTTGATGGTGTAGTCATTGTCCTGTACCTGCCAATTGCTGATAGCCAGTGCAAACGAGCAAAGCGATAAAAGGGCAATCATTGCAGTAAGCCTATATGTTTTCATCCTGTAAAAATAAATCATATTCACTACCGCAATATATTTCTCTTTATAGCTTATCCATTATCTTGCTGTACAGAATATTAACAGCATGAAAAAAGAATATTGGGATGTAACAGATGAGCAGGTAATGGAAAAGACCGGCAAAAAGATATCGGAATGGATAGCCATTCTCGATAAGTTCAATGCTGCCGGAAAGAAATCGAACGAAGTAGTAGCCCACCTGCAACAGGAATATAATGTGCCCCGCTACTGGGCGCGTACTTTAACTACGCATTATTTGAAGAAAACACAGTGATGTTTCTTAACGCAGAAACGCTGTTGTCCCTTTTGGTCGGTGTTGTCACCGACCAAAAGGGACAACTACATGATTAAAGTATCAGCTCTGCACGGCAGAAGATATGTATGTTTTAACTGCATTGACTAATTCATCTGAATAGTTGTATATATCTTCTATGCTGCTCAGTTCATGTTTGATTTCTTTCCTGTTAGCATCTATTATTGATATAGCTTTTTTGGTTGCAGTAAAATAAAATCTGCATATTGGCTTCCTATTGTTATCATCTAAAATAATTGCGCAATAACTTTGTGCATCGCGCATATATACCCTTTTCCATTCCACTACTGACCTGACAATTGATTTTACAATATGGTAGGCTTCATATTCATCTTTGGTTGTTTCTATTACAATGCCTGAAACAGAAGGCTTGAGGATAGTTTCTTCTACAATTTGTTCCTCTTCTTCTTTTTGAAGGGCTGATTTTAATCGCTCATTTATTAAATCGTTTAGATATTGCTGAAACGATTTTTTTGTAAGATGTGTGAATAAGTCAAGAACTTTTTGTGTTACAACCCCACTGTAAATGTCTCTTGCCAAAAATCTTACAAATTCAGGTGAAGGCTCATTAACTAACTTGTTTAATAATGCTTTTAGTTCATTTGTGTACTTGAGTTCACTAGCTGTATTGATTATCGTTGTATGGTCATAATAGCTTTTATGGAATTTTTTTATTTCTTCAATTTGAGCATCTCTTATGTCTGTAATATTAAACACAAAAAAAGGCTTTTCGTCCATTTTATTAGGGGCCTCCAAATCTGTATAAAACCTGTATTCTATTCCATTTGTTAATAAACCGAATTTTGCTTTAGATACATGGAAATATCGAAATAACTGAGAGTTATGTACATCAAGATTTGCTCCATGCCATTTACATTCAACAAGTATAATTGGGTCGTTGTCTTTGAAAATGGCATAGTCGACCTTTTCTCCTTGTTTTATTCCAAGATCTGCGACATATTCCGGAACTACTTCTAAGGGGTTGAATATATCATACCCTAATAGTTGAATGAATGGCATTACGAAAGAATGCTTTGTTGCTTCTTCTGTATTTACCATGTTTTTGGTTTTGTTTACTCTTTCACCAAGTTGTTTGATGTGATCACGTAAGTCCATAGGAAGATTTTTTCACAAGATAAATAGTTGAAAAAAGTAAATCAACCGTGAAAACACCCAGGGAATGTCGCCCACTATTATAGTATTCAAACGTGCAATAAAAAAATACCCGCATAGGCTGCAGGTATTTTTTATCGAGAAGCTTTTATATCTATTGGGCTACCACCAGTTTCCCGGTCTGCAAAATGCCCTCATTGCTGCGCAACTGGTACAGGTATATGCCTGCGGGTGCATTACGGCTATCCCAGTGGGCAATGCCGCTTGCTGTAGCCAGGGGTATTTGAGTAATAAGCCTGCCGGTCATATCATAAACAGTAATACTGAGGCCGCTACTTTCTTGTGTTTTGTACCTGAAAGTAATGATGCCATTCCCGGGGTTAGGATAGGCCGATAAAAAGCCGGAAGCATTATGAATAGTGGGAACATAATCACCTGCCAGTACCGGGTTTCTCCTGCAATCGGTCCGCTGCTGATAGTATGCTACTGCCGGAATATTGCTCTTATTATAAGGATATGGCAGGCCTATTGTTGAGAAACCTGTTGTCAGGTGCCAGTAACCCGGGGTATTTGTATAATGCAGGTAGTTTTCAGGCAATGTAATAGCGCCGGGTGGCGTAATGGTGCCTTTTATATTATTGCCGTATTCAAAATGTCCTGCGCCCTGCAACGTATAAAAGCCTGAGTTGTTCGTTACCTCGTTGCCCACTATGTTCATGCTATCGGTGACATAAGTGTTATTCATAAATATGCCATAGCCCTGCGCCCTGTTGCGGAACAGTGTATTGAAAGGCCCGTTGATACCATGAGAATCATCAATCACAATATTCTGCACAATATTCCCTTCAAACAGGTTCAGGAAAGCGTAGTTACCATGGCATACAATATCGCCTGCACTGTTGGTAGGGAATGGGGGCTCGTCCCAATAGGGGTCTGTAGAATAGTTGTAGGCAAACACATTGCCGTTGGCGCCTGCCTGTACCAGCATAGCATGGCGCAGGTGTTCAAAGATGTTGTTTTCTACCACGCAGTCGCCGCTGGTATATTGTATGTTCACACCATAGCCTTGTCCGCCACCACCATAAGCATGAGCATGATGGAAATAATTGCCTCTTGCCAGCAGGTGTGCCGAGTTGCTCATGGCTATGTGGCAAAAATTCGTGCTGTCGCTTTCCACACCTATTACCCAGCAGTTTACCGCCTTATCAAAATCTATATTATTGGTCTGCTGGATGGTGCTGTCGAACCGTTGTATATACATGCACTCCAGCCCAGCACCCCTAATGGGTGTTATCTTTTTCAGCTTCCCTGCATAACCCATATCGTAGCTGCGGCGTATCTTTTGTACGGTAGTTATGGTATTATTCTTGATGGCGGCTACCTGCACAATTTGTCCTACGGTTCCTGCCGCCCATGCCGAAGTGGTGAGCGCCACATCATTCCCATACAGTTGCAGCCAGTCGCCTGTGTTGATACCCGTGGTATTGTTCAGCTCTATTTTATTACTGTCTTTTTCTATAGGCTGGGCAACATCCCATACGGTGCTGCCGATAGTGCCGTGAAAATCGAACATATTGGAAAAGCCATGCCCGAGGTTGAAGATAAGGCGGCTCTTGTCTTTTCCGTTGCCTGTCAATACCAGGCTATCGCGCATATCTACAGTTTGGTTGAACTGGTATGTCCCTGTAGGAAAGTAAATCACACCCGGTGTACCGTTTAGCGAAGCAATAGCAGTTTGAAGTGCGGCATCGCTGGGCGTTGCACCTGTGTTATCCGCTCCGAAGTTCATTACATCTACAACGGTGTTATAAGAGGGTACAGAATCCTGCAACCCTGCCTTTGTCCAGTCCGTAGTTCGGTATGCAGGTATGGTCTGGGCCTGGGTTTGATAGCCTGCAAAAAGAAAAATAATCGCCGGCAGGCAATACATAGCCAGGGTAGAAAGATATGATTTCATGAAAAATATATAAATCACGAAGTTAACATATGTTGCTGTTATCCAGGATTAAAAAGTATGTTTTATGCTTGTGGTATTTATCCCGGCTTACAAACTACCTTTGCTGCTCATATGTCAGTTTATACCGAAAAAGGAAACGTAGTTATTACTTGTCACAAACGCCTTGCCCCTTACCTGGAGCAGGAAGTAAAGGCCCTTGGTTTTGATGTGGAAGAGACATTCATCACCGGGGTGAGGGTGAATGCCAGCATTAATGAATGCATCCGCCTGAACCTGAACCTGCGCTGTGCCAGCCAGGTGCTGTATAGCCTGAAAGGCTTCAGGGCCGATAACCCGGATGATATATATACCAACCTGAAACACTATGCATGGGAAAGCCTGCTGGATGAAGAGGGGTATTTCTCCATCACCAGCAATGTGATAAACGATACCATTAACAACAGCATGTATGCCAACCTGCGCGTGAAGGATGCCATAGTTGACCGCCTGCGCGATAAAACAGGCAAACGCCCTGAAACGGGGGCGGAGCTGAAAGGTGCAGTGATACACCTGTTTTGGAAAAATGAAGATGCCGAGGTATTTATAGATACATCAGGAGATTCACTGGCAAGGCATGGCTACCGCAAGATACCGGGACGTGCGCCTATGCTCGAAGCTTTGGCTTCGGCTACCATATTGGCTACGCAGTGGGACAGGAAGTCGCCGTTTATCAACCCTATGTGCGGTTCGGGCACGGTGGCTATAGAAGTGGCACTGATAGCTACCAATACAGCTCCCGGCCTGTTTCGTATGAACTATGCCTTTATGCACCTGAAAGGTTATGATGATGAAGTGTACCTGCGGGAGATGGAAAGGCTGGATGAACAGATAACGGAAGTGCCCGGCCTGCGCATCATTGCTACCGACTTCAGCGACAAAGCTGTAGAGAATGCAAGAAAGAATGCAGTAGCCGCAGGGGTGGCTAAAATGATAGAGTTCAAAGTGTGCGATTTTGCCAAAACACCTGTGCCGGAGGGCGGGGCAGGCGTGATGTTCGTCAACCCGGAATATGGCGAGCGCCTCGGTGATGTGCAGGAACTGGAAGAGACTTATGCGCATATCGGCGATTTTATGAAACAGCAGTGCAAAGGGTACTATGGCTATGTATTCACCGGTAACCTGGAGCTGGCTAAGAAGATAGGGCTGAAAGCTAAACGGCGTATAGAATTCTATACCAGTACCATCGATTGCCGCCTGCTGGAGTATGAATTGTACGAAGGCTCGCGAAAGCCGGTAAATGAGCTGAATACATAATGGTGTTTTATGCTGCGTATAACTTGTTCACAAAGGGGTGTAATGGCACGATAACTGTAACAGTAGTACAGACTAAATTATCAGTAGCATGAAAAAAATAGGTATAGCAATAACCGTATTAAGTATATGCCTGTGTGCCGCCTGTGGCAGCGGGGACACGGGAGAGGGCTATCCCGCCGACCGTACGGGACTGAACGAAGAGGCCGGGGACCTGGATAGCAGCATGGCCCCTATGGCTGGTACACGTGGTAACCCTGAAAATACCATTGGCGGAGATACGATACTGAATGCAAGGGGCAGGGAAATAGAAGCCCCGGCTCCGGATAAAGGCGCTACGAATCAAAATATACATCACTAATAAGAGGAAAGCTGTTCGGGGATGCCCAAACAGCTTTCAATTTTTTACGGGTATTTAA
Organism: uncultured Flavipsychrobacter sp.; assembly: GCA_964621795.1. Taxonomy (GTDB): domain Bacteria; phylum Bacteroidota; class Bacteroidia; order Chitinophagales; family Chitinophagaceae; genus Polluticoccus. The sequence continues at coordinate 9,185 of CAZUMM010000020.1, read as the reverse complement.
GAGCTATTATCGCAGGTCTACCACTTCTACACCCGGGTGTTCACTTTTGTTGAATGTAAACATCGCATCCGATACCGGCGGGTTAGGCGTGAAATTGCTGATTTCGTATTTGTACTGGTTGCCGTTCTTTTCCCAGATGTTGCCGCCTACAATGGTATTGCTCTTATCAACAGCCAGTTCTATCCTGCTGAACTGCTTTCCGCTGCCGGCAGGTATCAGTTCTACCACATCGCAGGTCTTGCCATTTACTTTACGGGTGCCGGCATATTTGTATTTATATTCTTTATCGTAGAAGTTGGTAAAGAGCTTGGAGGGGGATATGGTTTGCTCGTTAGGGTTGTAGTTGCTTACCTGTACCTCGTTTACTTCTTTATTATAAGTCCATACGGTCTTGTTATCACAGATAATTTCCTGCTGGCCCAGTGTAACATGGTATTTCGGCCCTTTCATATAGAAGGTGCCTTTTTTAGTGTCATTTACTTTACCGTTGCCACCTGCAAGGCTCAAAGAAAAATTAGCTTTTACAGACTTCAGGTTGTTGACCTTTTTAGTGGCTGCATCGAGTATGGCTTTTGCTTTGCTGTCTGTCTGCGCCATTACGGGTTGAATCATTATGCACAATGCCAGTGTTGCTATTCCCAGTAGTTTCTTCATTCTTCTGTTGTTAATTATATCTGTTTAATAATGAATGTTATATGCTTAGACTGTAATGAATGTTATATGCTTAGACTGTGTTTTCGGGTAAAGGTTTAACCAAGTGTACTTAAAAACTGTTCCAGCTCGGCTTCCGTTTTAAATAGCACATCGCGGGGTTTGCTGCCCATAGCAGGGCCTACAATGCCTGCAGCTTCAAGCTGGTCCATAATGCGGCCTGCACGGTTATAGCCGAGGTTGTACCTGCGCTGCAGCATAGAGGTAGAGCCCGATTGTGTGGAAACCACGGTTTTGGCGCAATCTTCAAATAGTTTATCGCGATTAGTAAGGTCTACTATCTTATCGTTTTCGCCTTCTTCCCCTTCATATTCAGGCAGTTCGAAGGCAGAAGGGTAGCCGCGCTGTTTACCGATAAACTCTACCACATTTTCTACCTCGGGCGTATCTACAAAAGCACATTGCAGGCGCAGCAGTTCGCTGCCGTGCGATACCAGCATATCGCCGCGGCCTATCAGTTGCTCGGCACCGCCCGCATCCAGTATGGTGCGCGAATCGACTTTGGCTGATACTTTAAAGGCAATACGGCCCGGGAAGTTGGCTTTGATGGTACCCGTAATGACATTTACCGAAGGGCGTTGTGTGGCAATAATGAGGTGTATGCCAATGGCTCGCGCCAGTTGTGCCAGGCGGGCAATAGGCATTTCCACCTCTTTGCCGGCGGTCATGATCAGGTCGGCGAACTCATCTATCACCAGCACGATGAACGGCAGGTATTTATGCCCGCGTTCAGGGTTCAGTCGGCGGTTGATGAATTTCTCATTGTATTCTTTTATGTTACGCGCCCCAGCCTCTTTCAGCAGTTCGTAGCGGTTATCCATCTCAATGCACAGTGCATTGAGGGTATAGATAACCTTCTTTGTATCGGTAATAATGGCCTCTTCTTCGTTGGGCAGTTTGGCAAGGAAGTGTTTCTCGATAGTACGGTATATGGAAAGCTCTACCTTCTTGGGGTCTATCATCACAAACTTCAGTTGTGACGGGTGCTTTTTATATAGCAGAGAAACCAGTATAGCATTGATACCTACTGATTTGCCCTGCCCGGTAGCACCCGCCATCAACAGGTGGGGCATGGTGGCAAGGTCAACAATGTAATTTTCATTGTCAATCTTTTTACCAAGCGCAATAGGCAGGCTCATTTTAGAATGGGCAAACTTATCGCTGGCCAGCAGTGCCCGCATCGATACGATTTGCTTGTTGGCATTCGGTACCTCTATACCGATAGTGCCGCGCCCCGGGATAGGGGCGATAATGCGTATGCCGAGGGCTGCCAGGTTCAGGGCTATATCGTCTTCCAGGTTGCGTATTTTGGATATGCGCACCCCTTCAGCAGGTACTATTTCATATAAAGTAACTGTAGGCCCTACGGTTGCGCTGATGCGCTGTATCTCTATGCTGAAGCTGCGCAATGTCTGGATAATCTGGTTTTTATTCTTCTCCAGTTCTTCTTTATCCAGTGTTATAGCCTCCTGCGAACGGTCTTCCAGCAGGTCGAGTGTTGGGAACTTATAGCTGGGCAGGTCCAGTTCCGGTGCATACGGCTCATGGTCTTCTATGCTGATGTGCGCACCATGTCTTACCGGGGCTTCCTCTTCCTGTTTTGTGATTACTTCAAAAGAAAGCTCTGTATCTTCTTCCGGTTTCTTTTCTTGTTTGTCTGCCTCAGGTATAGTCAGTTCCATCTCCTGCATAGAGGTTTCTTCCTCTTCGGTTAATGGCTCTTCGTCGTCTTCTTCTGTTTCTGTCAGCTGGTTGCCAACGCTGCCGGGCTGGTACTGGTTGGCATAGATATCGTTAATGGTCTTTGTTTGTGCCGCTTCTTTCTCGGCAAGTGTCATTGTTCCCCATTCCTGTAGCTCACCGGTTTCTTCATCTATAGCGAAAGCGGGTTCCGTGCCAAAGGGTGCTGTTTCCTCTTCTTCGCTGTCCTGCTCTTCTTCCGTGCCCTGGACGGGTACAGGTTTAATAGCTGAAGCTACTGTTTGTGCAGTATGCCTGGCGCGGCGCAACAGCGGGCGTATATCCAGTGCAAAAACAACAAAAATGAAGAAACAGGCTATAGCGAACAATACCAGTCCTGTGCCCGCGGTACCCAGGAAACCATTCATATAGGCTACCGCCTCGTTGCCCCAGGCCCCGCCGTAGGGGAAATCAGAGCCGGGCATTACAAAAGCCAGTACGGGAGCCAGCACCAATAATATAATGGACGTCCAGCGCAGGTAGCGCGCCAGTACTTTCATGCGCTTCCCATATATCAGTTGTATGCCTATGAGCGATACCCATATAGCTACGGCAAGAGAGGCGATACCTGCACCCTGGTACACCAGTGCGTGCGAAATAACAGCGCCAAGCCTGCCGCCGGTGTTTTTGATGGGCGAATCATCATTAAACAGGAAATGATACGTTCTTCCTGCCGAGAGTAGCTGGCTCTGGTCTTCTTTCCAGGTAAAAAAATAGCTGATGATGGACAGGCATATATAAATACCTGCCAGCAGGAAGAATATGCCAAACCCTAATCTTACCTGGCGGTTCCTGCTGATATTTCCCGGCTCTCTCTGCTCCACCGGTGGTGGAGGAGCTGTTTTTTTTGTGTTTTTCTTTGTTTTGGCCATATCCGGCATGCGAGGCTCAAAGGTACAATTTCAGCCGTTGAGGTTATACTACTTTTTCAGTACGCGGAAGATATAAAATGATTTAATAATAACTGGGTGTAAATGGAGTATTATGCCGGAAACCACAACAAGCATGGAAATTCTCCGGCCTTTTTATATTATATGGTAATAACAGTAACTTCATCAGGTCAATAAATTGATATGGAAGACAATTACATCAGTATTAATAAGGCCTTGTGGAACGAGCGCACAGAGCACCACCTTAAATCTGGTTTTTACAATATGGAAGATTTTCAACAAGGAAAGTCTTCATTGAATGAAATCGAACTGGATTTATTGGGAGACATAAAAGGTAAAACCGTTTTGCACCTGCAATGCCACTTCGGGCAGGATTCGCTTTCGCTGGCGAGAATGGGTGCGCGGGTTACAGGTGTCGATTTTTCGGACAAGGCTATAGCACAGGCGCAGGAACTTGCCACCGGTCTGCACCTGGATGCGGCATTTATTTGCGCCGATGTGTACACGTTGCCCGATATGCACCATGAGCTATACGATATCGTTTTTACTTCTTATGGTACTATAGGGTGGCTGCCCGATATAAAACGCTGGGCGAAAGTGGTAAGTCGTTTCCTGAAACCCGGCGGAATATTTGTGTTTGCCGAGTTTCACCCGGTTGTATGGATGTTTGACAACGACTTTACCCATATACAGTATTCCTATTTTAATAAAGAAGCGATAGTAGAAACGGAAGCGGGTACCTATGCCGACCGTTCTGCCGACATTAATCTAAAGTCTGTAGGTTGGAACCACGGGCTTGCAGAAGTGATGCAAGCCTTGCTGGATGAGGGCTTACAGGTGGATGTGTTCAGGGAATACGATTATTCGCCCTACAGCTGTTTTAATAAAACCGTAGCGGTAGCCAGTGGTAAATATATGATAGCTGGTATGGAAGGGAAACTGCCGCTTGTATATGCATTAAGGGCTGTAAAGAAGTAAGGGTGAAGCTGGCAACATTTTGGTATAAAGATTTGTAAAAGAATATGCAGCGCTTTGCGCAACTGGTAGAGCAACTGGGCAATACCACCAAAACCAATGATAAACGGAATGCTTTGGTGCAGTACCTGCACGAAGCCCCTCCTGCCGACCGCATCTGGCTGGTAGCTCTGTTTACAGGGCGCAGGCCGAGGCGCGTTGTCAGCACGGCACTGCTGGGCGAATGGTGTATGGAGATGGCGGGTATAAAATCATGGTTGTTTGGAGAGAGCTATCATGTTACAGGCGACCTGGCAGAAGCTATATCGCTGGTATTGCCCCCTGCTGCACAGGCAGCAGAACAAATTTCCCTGGATGAGATGATGCAGCGTTTCAGGAAGTTGCAAACGGCTGATGAGGCTGCCAAAAAAGAGTTTGTAACCGGTTGGTGGAAACAGTTGCCCCGCAATACCTGCCTGGTATTCAATAAACTGCTTACGGGCGGTTTTCGCATCGGTGTATCCCAAAACCTGTTGATACAGGCAGTGGCTGCGTATCTGGGAAAGGATATACAGGAGGTAGCCCATTTATTAAGTGGTAGCTGGGAGCCTTATACAACCACTTTTGACGATTTGCTGCATGAAAGCCTGGTTGCGGTAGATGATTCCCGGTTATACCCGTTCTACCTTGCGTATGCACTGGAAGGGACGGTGGAAAACCTCGGCGAACCTGCGGAATGGCAGGTAGAGTGGAAGTGGGACGGCATACGGGGGCAACTGATACGCCGCGGTGGTGCGTTGTACCTGTGGTCGCGCGGGGAAGAGTTGATAACCGATAAATTTCCCGAAATAGCAAGCCTGCTCCCGCTTTTGCCCGATGGTATTGTGATGGACGGGGAGGTGCTTTCGTACCGCGATGATAAGCCGATTGCTTTCCAGTACCTGCAAACGAGGATAACACGTAAAAAAGTAAGCCGTAAACAACTGGAAGAAGCCCCGGTAGTGTTTATGGTGTACGACCTGCTGGAGTACAAGGGAGAAGATATAAGAGACAGGTCTATGACAGAGCGGCGGGCACTGCTGGAAGAGGTAGTAAAAGGAATCAACAACCCCCACCTGGTACTGTCTCCATTAGTGAGCTTTGATACATGGGAAGAATTGTCGCAGTTGCTGAATACCGCACGGGAGCGTGGCTGCGAAGGGTTTATGCTGAAACGTAAATCGTCTGTTTACCAGGCAGGCCGCCGCCGTGGCGACTGGTGGAAGTGGAAAGTAGAGCCGCTGACGGTAGATGCCGTAATGGTGTATGCACAAAAAGGACATGGCAAGCGCGGCAATCTCTATACCGATTATACGTTCGCCGTGCGCAATGACAGCGAACTGGTTCCTTTTGCCAAAGCATACTCAGGCCTTACAGATAAAGAGATTGCGGAGGTAGATAAATTTGTACGGCAGAATAGTATAGAACAATTCGGCCCCGTGCGCACCGTGAAGCCTGAGTTGGTGTTTGAAATAGCTTTTGAAGGTATAGCTGCATCGAACAGGCATAAATCGGGGGTGGCAGTACGCTTTCCCCGCATAGCGCGCTGGCGTACCGATAAACGTGCAGAGGAAGCAAATACCCTCGAAGAATTGAAACAATTATTGGTGCAATACGGGAAGATGTAAGCCCCTCCCGGCCTCCCCCAGGGGGAGGAGCGAAGAGTAGTAAAAAATAAAAGTACTCGCATAATATAGAGTGCAGTCAGGGCGAAAAGAAAAACACAAATATAGTCACCCCCTCAGGGGGAGGAGCGAAAAGTAATTGTATTCAATAATACAATCACTCTTCGTGGAGGAATAGCAAAAAAATAAAGGTACTTGTATCATATTAGAGTGCAGTCATGGCGAAAAAGAAAAACACGAATACAGTCACCTCCCCCTGGGAAAGGCCGGGAGGGGCTCCCGGCTTTGAGGTGATACGTCAATGGCTGGGAGGTAAAGGTTTGCAGCCATTTCCTTTCCAGGAAGAAACATGGCAGATGTATGTGGAAGGGCTGAGCGGCATTGTGAATGCACCTACGGGTTTCGGTAAAACTTTTTCCGTATTTCTCGGTGTGCTTATCGACTGGATAAACCGTACCCCTGACTATAGAACGAAACAAAAGAACGGCCTGCAACTGCTGTGGATAACACCCCTGCGGGCATTGGCAAAAGACATTGGCCGCGCCATGACGGAGGCACTGGCTGAACTGGATATTCCCTGGAAAGTAGGTGTGCGCAACGGTGATACACCTGTAAGTGAGCGACAGAAGCAGAAAACCAGTATGCCGGAAATACTCATCATCACTCCGGAAAGCCTGCACCTGCTCCTGGCATCGAAAGGGTATAAGCAGCTTCTTGAAACGCTGCAATGCATAGCGGTGGATGAATGGCATGAACTGCTGGGCAGTAAAAGAGGGGTACAGGTAGAGCTGGCATTATCCCACATTAGGGCGTTGAAGTCAAAAGTCAAAAGTCAAAAGCAGGAAAATGGGCTGAACACTGCAACTGCCAACTGGTTGCGGGTATGGGGTATATCGGCAACCATAGGCAACCTGGAGCAGGCCCTTGCTATACTTTTAGGCAACGAGGATGATAATGGGGTGATTGTAAAAGCACACCTGAGGAAAGAGATAGCATTTCATACCCTGTTGCCCGAAACAGTAGAGCGTTTTCCATGGGCAGGGCATTTGGGTTTAAAGATGATACAGCATGTTATCCCTGTTATCATGCAGAGTAATTCAACCCTGTTGTTCACTAATGTGCGTTCACAGGCAGAAATATGGTACCAGGCCTTGCTGGATGCAGCACCTGAACTGGCAGGGGTGATGGCGCTGCACCACAGCGCCATCGAGGGCGAACTGCGGGCATGGGTGGAAGAGCAATTACATGCAGGTACATTGAAGGTGGTGGTATGCACAGCCAGTCTTGATTTGGGCGTGGACTTCCGCCCTGTAGATACGGTAATACAGGTGGGCAGTCCCAAAGGTATTGCCCGTTTTATGCAGCGTGCCGGGCGCAGCGGCCATGAGCCCGGCGCTGTCAGCAATGTATACTTTGTGCCTACCCATTCGCTGGAGATAGTAGAAGCTGCCGCATTGCAAAAAGCCTATGAAGAAGAACTCATTGAAAGCCGTATGCCGGTAATGATGGCTTTTGATACATTGGTACAGTATATGGTGACAAGGGCGGTAGGCGAGGGTTTCGACAGTGAAGAGCTATATAATGAAGTGAAAACGGCCTATTGCTTTACAGACCTGCACCGCGATGAATGGGACTGGATGCTGGCATTCATCACAACAGGTGGCAGCACTTTGCAGGGCTACGATGAGTATCATAAAGTAGTGAACGTAGACGGGGTATACCGTGTTACCAGCAGGCGTGTGGCCATGCGTCACCGTATGCACATAGGTACCATAGTAGGCGATGCGTTGATGCGCGTGAAATTTCTTGGGGGAGGATTTGTCGGTACTATTGAAGAGTACTTCATTTCGCGGCTGCAACCCGGAGATGTGTTTGTGCTTGCGGGGCGCAAACTGGAACTGGTCATGATAAAAGACATGGCGGCCATAGTCAGGAAATCGAATGCCCGCAAAGCCATTGTTCCCGCATGGATGGGAGGACGGCTTCCTCTTTCGGCCAACCTGGGCGAGGTATTGAGAAGCACCTTTCAGCAGGCGGCCATTGCACCGGATACACACCCGTTGCTGGCTTTCTTAAAACCCTTATTCGATAAACAGCAGGAAGTATCTGTTATTCCGCGTGAGCATGAATTTCTGATTGAATTAATAGATACTAAAGATGGTTACCACCTGTTTGTCTATCCTTTTGAGGGGAGGCTGGTACACCAGGCTATGGCCTCGTTGCTGGCCTACCGCCTGTCAAAGATTTTGCCGATTACCTTTTCCATAGCCATGAATGATTATGGCTTTGAACTGCTGAGCGACCAGCCTATACCGCTTCATGAAGAAAATGTAAAACAACTCTTCAATCCTGATGGCTGGTATGCCGATATGCAACGGAGTATCAATGCAGCAGAGTTGGGTAAACGTAAGTTTCGCGATATTGCCGTTATAGCAGGGCTGATATTCCAGGGGTATCCCGGCGCACAAAAGAAACAGCGGCACCTGCAAAACTCCGTATCGCTGATATATGAAGTACTGACGGAGCATGAGCCGAGGCATTTATTATTGCAGCAGGCATACAACGAGGTACTGGCTTATGAAGTGGAAGCAGAAAGGCTTTACCATTCCTTGCAGCGTATATATAATAGTGACATTATCATTGCAAGACCGGCAGATTTGACCCCGTTTTGTTTTCCTATCAAAGTAGACAGCCTGCGTGAAGAGCTGACCAGCGAGCGCCTGGAAGACCGTGTAAAGCGAATGCAGGCGCAGCTTAACAGGAATTAGCAATGCACAATTGTGCATTACCTGTGCGTAGCTGAAACAACCGATTGTGCATCAATATGTACCCATGTGGATAAGTTTGGTAACAATTGTTTTCAAAAATTCTTTGCAGAACGAAATACCCGTTTTATCTTTGCCGTCCGTTTCGGCGGAAAGCTCTTTAAGTGATTGTGCGGCAGATGAATAAAGAATAAAAATATTCAGAAACGATTTGGTGGTTTGCAAATGATGCGTATCTTTGCAGCCCCTTACAGAAAAAGGGTAAGTTCTTTAAAAGGTTTTTAAGATAGTGTGGCAAGCGAAACAAATGTTGTTTGAAAATATTTCAACAATAATTTGGAAAATAAAAAAGGTTCTTTACCTTTGCGCTCCCGAAGCGGTTAAGAGATAACGAAACGGTAACGGGAAGTTCTTAAAAAGGTAACAAAAAAGATGCAGCGGTTGAAGGCCGCGGAAGAGGT
>CAZUMM010000019.1:0-90314 GCA_964621795.1 uncultured Flavipsychrobacter sp. | reverse complement strand
GCTTCATCCCGCGCACCCGAAATTCCGGCTTTACTGTTGCCGGAATATACAGCCGGGGCGGTTGAAGCAATATCACTCGTTTTGCGGGCAGGCATTTTCTCAACAACAGCAACTTTTTTTGGGGGGGCTTCATTTTTACCGGCAGGCGCTGCAACAGGCTGGCTGAAGGCTACATCCGCTGTTTTATCGGCTGTCGGTTTTTCCTGCACTTGCAAAGTACCTGTCTCCGCTTTCCCGCCTTTACCTGTTTTATCCGTCTCTTCCGGTTGGGTGGCAGTAATGCCTATTGGGGCGGTTGCTTTTATAGCGGGTGTACTGCTGCTCGCAATCGTACCTTCCTGTGCTGAACTGCTGATTGTGGGTGCCGCAGATGTTGCAGGACCTGTTGTAGTATGGGGCACCTGTTCCGGCGGCGTTGCGGTTTGTTGTGCTACCTGCCTGTTCGGGTTGCTTGTATTGCCGAATTTTAAAAACCAAAGCAAGCCTATGGCCAGCAGCAATATAGCGGCAATAGATGTGTTGCGCCAGAAAGCGGTGACGTTACTTTTTCTTTTATGCCGGGAAGTATGGCCATGTAAGTGGCCGGTATGTGCGGCAGCTACAGAGTTGAGGTGTACCCTGGGGTTGTGCATGCCCAGGTGGTCCTGCAAAAAATCATTGTTAAGGTTCATCACCATATCTGCTGTATCCCCTTCCCTGCTTTCAAACAGCGCTTCAATGGCATCATTGCAAAACGGGCAGGCGTTCAGGTGCACTTCTACGGCATGGCTCTCTTCATTGGTCATACTGCCGTTCACATAATCCTTCATTTGCCTGCGGGTCAGGCAGGCACTCTCATCAAAAATATGTAAGAGTTGGTCTTTACTCATATTTGCACGTTCCGCGACGCCTCCAGTTTTATTTTTAAATTCCGTTTGCCATTTTGTATCGCACTTTTCACCTGCATTACCGTGTAGCCGGTTTTAGCAGCAATTTCAGCATACGTCAGCTTGCCAAGATAAAAAAGTTCAATGCATTTTTTCTGTTCCCCGTTTAGCTGGTCGATTGCAGCTTCCAGTTTATCCAGCAGTTGTTCCAATTCTATTTTATGATGCCATCCGTCTTCAAATTCCATATCCGCATACGCATTGGTAACAAATTCGTTATTTACTACCGGCACTGTACGGCGCAACTGCATATAGCAATAATTTTTGCTTACCTGGTATAGCCACGGCTTGAACTGCTGTATATCAAACCGTTTCAGGTCATCTAATAATTTTATAAATATCTGCTGCATTGCATCCTTTGCAGCTTCTTTTTCTTTCAGGTATTTGAGGCATACGCCGAAAACAAGGTGACCATAACGCTCAAAAAGTATATTGACCGCTATATCCTCCTCCCGGTGTACATAGCGGTGTATCAATTCCTCGTCTGCCAACTTCCTATAATCGCCTGAAATCACTTTTAAACCTGGTTTTCATTTGTTTATGATAAAAATAACTGAAAAAACATTAATAAAATCTTTCGATTAATTATGTTCAAAAACCGTTCCATGATGAATGTTCAAAACACTTATGTTTTTCATCTTTTATCTGCTATATTTGCCCCCACTTATAATATATTGTACTTATTATGAACATACTGTATTTAGTTCCGGCCTTTGGTATACTGGCCTTATTATTCACCTTTATCCAAAGCTCGTGGGTGAGCAAACAGGATGCGGGTAATGACCGCATGAAAGAGATAGCCAAATACATTGCCGAAGGGGCAATGGCTTTCCTGAAAGCAGAATACAAAATCCTTACATATTTTGTTATCATAGCCGGTTTGCTGCTGGCCTTTATGGGATACAGCAATCCTAAATCGAGCAGTGTTATCGCCATTGCGTTTGTAATAGGTGCAGTATTCAGTGCGCTGGCTGGTTTTATAGGTATGCGCATCGCTACCAAATCGAATGTGCGCACTGCCGAAGCCGCCCGTACCAGCTTATCCAAGGCTTTGAAAGTATCTTTTACAGGTGGTTCTGTAATGGGCCTTGGCGTTGCCGGCCTTGCGGTGCTGGGCCTGGGCAGCCTGTTTATTATTTTTAAAATGGTATTTGCACCCAATGCCCCTGTGAACAGTGAAGAAATGGAACGTGCGATAGAGGTGCTGACCGGCTTTTCACTGGGTGCCGAAAGTATTGCCTTATTTGCCCGTGTAGGTGGTGGTATTTATACAAAGGCTGCCGATGTGGGCGCCGACCTGGTTGGTAAGGTAGAAGCAGGCATTCCGGAAGATGACCCCCGCAACCCTGCAACAATTGCCGACAACGTGGGTGATAACGTAGGTGACGTTGCCGGTATGGGTGCCGACCTGTTTGGCTCTTATGTGGCTACCGTACTGGCTACCATGGTACTGGGCCGCGAAACGGTTGCTGCCGATAACTTCGGGGGCATGTCCCCTATCCTGCTTCCTATGCTGATAGCAGGTATGGGTATTATTTTCTCTATTATAGGTACTTTCTTCGTTCGTATATCTGATGCCGTAGGCGTAAGCGTATCTGCCGTACAAAAAGCATTGAATATGGGCAACTGGGGTTCTATCGTTCTTACGGCGATAGCTTCTTATTTCCTGGTAAACTACCTGATGCCTGAAAACCTGGAGCTGCGCGGATATGCATTTACTAAAATGGGCATTTTTGGCGCCATTATAGTAGGCCTTGTAGTGGGTACATTAATGAGCATCATTACCGAGTTCTACACCGCTATGGGCAAACGCCCGGTACTGAGCATCGTTCGCCAGTCATCTACAGGACATGCTACCAACATCATCGGCGGCCTTGCCATCGGTATGGAAAGCACGTTCCTGCCTATTATGGTACTGGCTGCGGGTATTTACGGTTCCTACGCATGTGCCGGCCTTTATGGTGTGGCCATAGCCGCTGCAGGTATGATGGCTACTACGGCTATGCAACTGGCCATCGACGCATTCGGCCCTATAGCTGATAATGCGGGTGGTATAGCTGAAATGAGCGAACTGCCTAAAGAGGTACGCGAAAAAACAGACGTACTGGATGCTGTGGGCAATACTACTGCGGCTACGGGTAAAGGCTTTGCCATTGCCTCTGCCGCCCTTACTGCGCTGGCACTGTTTGCCGCCTATGTAGGTGTAGTAAAGAGCAATGGATATGACCTGAACGATGCTATCAACATTTATAAAGCGGATGTACTGGCCGGCCTCTTCGTAGGCGCTATGATTCCGTTTATCTTTTCATCGCTTGCCATTCGTGCGGTAGGTGAGGCTGCTATGGCTATGGTGGAAGAAGTTCGCCGCCAGTTTCGTACGATTCCCGGCATTATGGAAGGCACCAGCAAACCTGAATATGATAAGTGTGTAGCCATCTCTACCAATGCTTCTATACGTAAAATGATGCTGCCGGGCGCTATCGCTATCGTCTCCCCGTTAATTATCGGTTTCGTATTCGGCCCTGAAGTACTGGGTGGTTTCCTTGCCGGCGCTACCGTTAGCGGCGTGCTGATGGGTATGTTCCAGAACAACGCAGGCGGCGCATGGGATAATGCTAAAAAATCATTTGAAAAAGGGGTAGAAATAAACGGCGAGATATACTACAAAAAATCAGAGCCGCATAAAGCATCTGTAACGGGCGATACGGTAGGTGATCCGTTTAAAGATACATCGGGCCCGTCTATGAATATCCTTATCAAACTGATGTCCATCGTAGCACTGGTTATAGCGCCTACTATTGCCGGCATACACAGCAAAAAAGCCGCTACAGCAAAAACACCTGTAAAAACAGAAGCTGCTGTAACCACAGTATCTATGAAATAATTTCACACATACTTATACTGAAAAGTCCCGCTCATGCAGCGGGACTTTTTCATTTCATATCCTGTATTACTATTCCGGCTTACGGTATAGTTTACTTTTTATAATACCCTTCTTATGCAGGAAATGTATCAGCGACACCCTCAGCACTCCCCTGCCATACTTCATACTGCGGCTGAAGTTGATGCTGGATGCTTCCTCAAAATATTTGGTAGGACAGGTTACCTCTGCAATCTCAAACCCATTCATGAAAATCTGGGATATCATCTCGTTATCGAACACAAAATCATCACTGTTGTACGTAAAATCTATAGAACGGATAACATCGGCGGAAAAAGCACGGTAGCCTGTATGGTATTCGCTAAGTTTTTGCCCCAGCATGATATTCTCAAATAAGGTAAGCAGCCTGTTTGCTATGTATTTGTACATGGGCATCCCGCCCTTCAATGCCCCTTTTCCTAATATACGGGAGCCGAAAGATACAGGGTACACATCATAAGCGATTATGGATGCCATAGCGTGCACCAGCTTAGGTGTGTACTGGTAATCGGGATGTACCATTATTACAATGTCCGCCCCTATTTCCAGTGCCTTTTTATAACAACTCTTCTGGTTACCGCCATAACCTTTGTTCGTCTCATGACGCACGATGTGTTTTATACCTAGCTGCCTGCCCACCTCCACTGTATCATCGGGGCTGTGGTCGTCTACCAGCACAACATCGTCTACAATATCAAAAGGTATTTCGTTGTAGGTACGTTCCAGCGTCAGGGCAGCCCTGTAGGCCGGAAGCACTACAACTATTTTTTTACCATTCAGCATGTTCTAATTTCAAAAATCAAAAGTAAAAAGTTAACCGTAGAAAGTCATTAGTATAAAGTAGACAGCTGTTTTACAGAACCTCTAATTCCTAATTCCAAATCCCTAATTACAAGATACCCAATTCTCAATTCCCAATTCCTAATTACAAGTTCCAATCAACAAGTCAACCAATCAACTAATAAGCCACTTTATCCGCTCCTTCTTTGGGCCGCATTCCCGTAACGATAAGGTTACTGGTCGCTTTTGCCAGTATCCGTTCCTGCATATCATACACCTTACATTCCACATGTATTATTTTTTTACCTGCACGTATTACTTCAGATGTAGCTTTTAAACGCTCCCCTTCTTTTATTGCATACAGGAAATCTACATTCAGGTTCAGCGAGGTATAGTAGTTATCCGTATCAAGGCTTACCACCGCCCATCCTATTGTTTCATCTATTACCAGCGACATCATGCCGCCGTGTATATTGCCATAGGGGTTGGTCATTTCCCGGCGCACCTGCATACTAATAGTTGCCTTTCCTTTTTCTATATGTTCCAAAGTAAACCCCATCCAGTTACCTGCGGGAGAGCGTGAATCTGCCACCAGTTTTCCTTCAAAATGTTCTTTCAGGTATTGCAGTATGGCGCCTGCCGGAATATCTCTGTACGACATGTTATTTCTTCTTTTTATTTTCTTTCTCCTCTTTCACTTTAAGGAGCATCTCAATCATTTTATCGATACGGCGCTTGCGGGTTTCCTCTTTCTTCGCCTCAGCTATAGCTTCTACATATTCCCGTTTATGCGAAAAAGACAGGGTATAAAAAAAATCGGTTAACCCTTTATGTGGTTTCATGGCTTCTACCGCATCGCCCGGTAAAGTCACCTCGCGGTTCACGTAGTCTATACCTTCCATTTTTCGCTCCTCCATAGGCACATTGCGTTTGTATGCTGCATTGGGGGCAGGTTTTCTCAGCCGCATGCCTGTCCAGTTACTATCAATAGATACCGAACTGACAAACTGGTACCCGCACTCTTCTACAATACCCCAACCTTCATCGCGTACCAAATCAGAAGTTATCCCGCTGCTTTTTTTAGGGTAGGCTATCCAGCATACTGCGTTTTCTTCCAGCCTGTCTGCAAGTTTGGGAAATATGCTATCCAGTTCTTTTTTGTTCAATGCAAAAAACACCACCTGCGATATAGCTTGCTTCCCTGCTGCCCCTTTTTTTATTTCCGGGCCGCTAAACAGGCTTTCACAATCCTCCGGGCATGAAATAAGCCAGAGAGGTTTGCCTGTTTCTATCCGCAGTTTAGATAAAATGCTCATACCAATAATAACAGGCAGCAAAGGTAAAGCATACTATTTCATTCTGGTATGTTTAACTTTTACAGGTTATGTTAACACAAATGAAATTTTTTATTAATTTAAGTTATAAATTTTGTCTATATTAAAACTTAAATGTAGGTTTGCTAATAAATTAATCTTATAACATGACCATTACGCAACTAGAATATGTAGTAGCTGTGGCAACCTATAAAAGTTTTGTGGCTGCCGCTGAAAAATGTTTTGTGACACAGCCCACTTTAAGTATGCAAATACAAAAGCTGGAAGAAGAATTGGGCGTTAAATTATTTGACCGCAACAAACACCCCATTGCCATTACAGCTATGGGCGAAGCTATAGTAGAACAGGCAAGAATAGCCCTGGCTGAATGTGAGAAAATACACGAGCTGATACAAAGCCAGCAAAATAACCTGGCAGGAAAATTCAAGTTTGCCGTTATTCCCACTATAGCACCTTATATATTACCCGGCCTGCTGGAACATTACAGCGCCAATTTCCCGGAAGTAAAACTGGAGGTAAAGGAACTGGAAACCCAGCAAATAGTTACCGCCCTGCGCAATAATGAACTGGATGCCGCACTGGTAAGCACCCCTATGAATGAGAACGGGATAAAAGAATACCCTTTGTTCTATGAGCCATTTGTTGCTTATTTCTCCAAGGACGAAAAGGCTCTGAAAAAACGCCTTATTTCAGCCGATGATGTTTCGCTGGACAGGATATGGCTGCTGAATGAAGGCCACTGTATGCGCAACCAGGTGCTTGACCTGTGCAGCGACCATATAGAAAAGCTGCAGGCTGCAAGGCCCTACCGTTACGAATCGAGCAATGTGGAAACATTGCGCAAGATGGTAGATAAGAATAAAGGTCTTACCGTACTACCCGAACTGGCAACTTTCGAGTTTACAGAAGACCAGCAGGACAGGCTCCGTTACTTCGAAGACCCCGAACCGGTTCGCGAAATAAGCCTCGTAACAAACGACCATTTTGTAAGGCTTACATTGCTGGAAAGCCTGATGGAGGAAATATTGAAGATGGTACCGGAAAAAATGAGGGTACAGAAGAAGAACCGGAAAGTATTGCGCATCCAGTCAGCTAAACTGATGCAATAATAATGCGGTTTACATCCAGTTGATGTACCTCGCAACCAGGAAATACGACTTCTAATACCTGTTGGGCTTTTTCCCATTCAGCTGGGTCGTTGATGATATAGTTCATTACAAAATAGCCGCCTGTATTTATATTCAGGCGGCATTTTTGTAAAAAGGTTTCAGACATAACAAAAGAAGGCACATACCGCCCGATGAATACATCGGCAAACAAAAGGTCGTGCTTTTCGGTATTGCTATCCATAAACAATTCCGCATCTGCACAAATAGTGCGGATATTTTCCGTATTTCCATCCCACAGTTCTTCTGTCCAGCTTAATATATTCTCGTCAATATCTACCAGTGTATAACGCGGGTGAAACCTGTGGTACGATAAAGTCCATACGATACTGCCAATGCCCGCTCCCAGTGCCAGTACCGATTTGATACGCGAAAAATCTTTACGCAGCTTTCTTACGGTAAGGATTGCGGGCCTGTACCTTCGCCCGTCAGAATATAATGCATCGGCTGTACCCAGCTGGAATTGTCCGCGATATAAAAAAAGCTCCAGCAAACTATTATGTTTGCCGGAGCTTTTCCGCCGGATCAGTACCGGGTACAAATAACTTAATATATGCTTGTATTTAGGTATGCGCATGGCTATTGAGGTTTGTAATATTTCATGGCTTCGGGAACAAACGACTTAATATCGGCAACCCTGCGGGCATCGCTTGGGTGTGTGCTTAAAAACTCTGGCATATTCGAGCCTCCTTTTGCAGCCATTCTCTGCCAGAAGCTGACTGCTTCGTTAGGGTTATACCCTGCCAATGCCATAAATATGAGGCCCATTTCATCGGCTTCGCTCTCCTGGTCTCTTGAAAATTTTAACAATGCAAGCTGGCCGCCTACACCTACGGCTGTATTAAAAATGCGTGAAGCTACAGTAGGGTCATTGCTCACTAAGCCTGCCAGCGTTTGCCCACCCTGCGCCACCAACTGCTGACTGGCACGTTCGTTACCATGCCGGGCTATTGCGTGGGCTATCTCGTGCCCCATTACCACTGAAAGGCCAACCTCATTTTGCACAACAGGCATAATACCGCTGTACACTACCACTTTACCGCCGGGCATACACCATGCATTCGCCTGGTTATTGTTTACAAGGTTGAATTCCCATTGGTACCCGGCTATCAGCTCCTGCTGCCCTTTACTGACGAGGTACTGCTGTACCGCAGCGGCTAACCTGTTTCCCACCCTTGACACCATTTCCGCGTCCCGGGTGCCCTTGACGGGTGTGTTGGTACTTAAAAAAGAGGCATATTCCTGCGTAGCCATCTGGCGCATGGTGCTTTCATCAACAAGATTGAGAGAAGTACGGCCGGTTACCGGATTCTTAAAGCAGGAATCCAATGCACAAAGCAGGCCTAGAGACAGTATTGCAACAAAAACCTTTTTCATGTACTAGTTTATATAGTTGCAAAACAAGATTTATACCAGAGGTCTCACATGACCAGGATTTAATCGTTACGCCTTCTGAAACGACGCTTACGAAACATGGGAACTTTACTTTCATTCCCGTTAATCAACCGGTTTATATTCTTGTAATGGGTCAAAATAACAAGACAGGCAGTAGCAATGGCAAATACACGATAGCTTAACTCCGGCTCTCTAAAAATGAACAGTATCAATAAGGGGAACGCTACACTTGCCGATATGGAACTGAGCGATACATACCGTGTCAGGTACAACATAAGCATGAATACACCTACCAGGCTTACCGCTACCAGGGGTTGTATGGCCAGTATCATTCCAAATAAAGTAGCTATACCTTTTCCGCCTCTGAAGTCGGCCCAGATGGGGAATATGTGCCCCACCACTGCTGCAAGCCCGAGGCCTATTTGCAGGTTAACAAAAGGTTCGCTGGTCCATGTGTAAGCAGATAATATGGATAATTTTACGGCAACAAACCCTTTCAGCATATCGATCAGCATCACCATTGAACCGGCTTTTGAGCCTAATATCCTGAATGTATTCGTTGCTCCTGCATTCCCGCTGCCATGGTCTCTTATATCAATCCCGTATATTCTCTTGCTCACCCAGACCGCTGTCGGAATAGAACCTATTAAGTAGGCTAAAACAATAAGAATTGCTATACCCATTCTTTAATTTCAGATTTGTAAGGTTGACAAATTTAAACGTTAGACTCGGGAAATCCTAATACACCAATAAATTCTATTGCCTTGTTTACTAATATTTTAACAGTGGAAGAAATACATAAAACTTATCAGTATTATTTATACTTTTTTAAATTTCAATACAATCCACTTATTCAGCTCGTCTTCACTTTGCAAAGATAATCCTGCCACGGAAGCGGCCTTTAAGATTACCTCCTTATCGTCATGCAATATGCCGCTCATCAAAACCACTCCTTTATTACGCAGCAAACCAGCTATAGAAGACATATACTCCAACAAAATATTACGGTTGATATTGGCCAGTATGACATCATACAAAGTTGTACCAACTATTTCCAGCGAGCCTGTTGTCGTCTTAATGTGGGTACAGTTGTTACGTTCTGTGTTTTCCTTAGTATTCTCTACAGACCACTCATCAATATCTATGGCCATTATATCTTTTGCCCCAAGCTTTTCGGCCAAAATAGCAAGGACGCCGGTGCCTGTACCAAAATCTAACACACCTGTACCGCTGAAGTTTATCGTCTTCATTTGCCTGATCATTAACTGGGTAGTGGCATGATGCCCTGTGCCGAATGACATTTTAGGGGTAATAACGATATCATAAGCTGTTGCCACAGGTGTATTATGAAAATGGGCCCTGATGGTACAAAAACCATCCACTATTACAGGCTTGAAATCTTTTTCCCACTCTTCGTTCCAGTTCTTCTCTTCTTCAATGTCTTTCCTGCATACCAGGTTATATTTATCTATTATGCTTTTCAGGTCTTCTTCCTGTCCAAATCCTTCCTCAGCATATACCAATACTACGTTTCCCAGTTCTTCAAAACCGGTTATATCCAACATGGACAATTCTGCTATCAATAGTTCTGCTATCCCCTCTGCTGCAACTTCAATACTGTATTTTATATAATTCATAACCTGCGAAGATAAATGGAGAATGCAGTACAAAGGCAAAAAAAATCAGGGATTGTGTGACACAATCCCTGACCTATGAAAACTGTTATTTACTTATTGCTTGTTTACGCGACTTCCGGGATTCCCCATTTCAGATTCTGAATCCGGTTCACCATTGTCATCATTCATCTCTTCACCCATCTGGAGGTTTTTCTGCTGTTCGTCCATAGAACCGGGTTTGGCGCTATTAAACAGAACGCGGCGTGTAGGCACATCAGTAACGATACGGAATTCTGTACGGCGGTTAAGCTGACGGCCAACCGGGTTGTCTTTTCCGTTCACCTGGTTGGGCGCTGCAGGCATAGACTCGCCGAAACCTTTAGTGATCATCCTGCTCCTTTCTATACCGGCTTGCTCCAGGTATGCCATTACAGCTTCTGCACGGCGCATTGAAAGGTCTTTGTTGTATTTATCAGTACCCTTCGCATCGGCAAAAGAATATATTTCTACGCTTAAAGATGGGTTATCCTTCATGAAGTTTACCAGTGAATCCAAAGATGTTACAGACTCAGGACGCAGTTCAGCTTTGTCGTAATCGTAGTAAACATTACTTACACGGAAACGGTATTCTTTTGTGATCTCGTCCATATAGATGGTAACCATTACAGTATCATCCGGGTCGGTACGTTTTACATCCATTGTATTGATGGTAGCACGGGTAGAAGCATAGTCCTGCTTGTCACCGGTTACAACATACGCTTTACCACGGCTCATATTAAACGTAAAGTTACCGTCTGTAGAATTAAACGTTTTCATGTCGCCTTCCTGGTCAACCATTTTAGCAACAACATCAGTCATCAGCTCATTATTCTTCCTGTCTACTATTTTACCCAGCACAACCAGTTTGGGTTCATACTGTATGCGCCAGATGTCATCGCAACAGGTGGGGTTTTTGAGCGCAATAGAACCTATACGGTTAGATACAAGGTAAGCATCTGGTTTACCCGCAGGGTCTTTGATGAAGTAAAACTCGTCTGCTGAGGTATTGATCGGATAACCAAGGTTGATCAGGTTGGTATAACGCGAAGGGCCTCCATCTGCAGAATAGATATCAAAGCCGCCCATAGACACCCAGCCATTAGAAGAAAAATACAATTTACCAACACGGCTGTCGTAATATGGTGTTACCTCATCTTTTTCTGTATTGATTTGTTTACCGGCATTTTGAGGGCGACGGTAAGAATTGTTACGAGGGTCGATAACCGAATACCAAATATCAAAACCACCACGGCTTTGCAGCGTACGGTTAGAAGAGAAAAACAGTACTTCTTTTTTACCAACCTTAGCTACGAAAGGCTGTGTATTGGAGCCTGATTCGTTGATACCGCTACCCAGTTCTTCAGGTTCTGTCCAATGGGATTTTTCAAATTTAGACATGTAAATTTTACAAATCACTTTCATTGAATCTTCCTCGGTACATTTAGTAAAGTAAAACCTGTCTCCGCCGGGGTTATATGCACCATTGCTGACATGTACTTTGGGTGAAGTAAACATTCCGTTCCCATCCATGAATTTAATTGGCCACTGGAAAGAATCCACTTCAGCTACATATTCCTGCTTATGAGAAACCATGAACCGCGACATGTACCTTTCCCTTTTTGTTTTATCAACTTCTACAGGGCTGTTCTGGCTCATTGTAGAGAATAACAACGCTGTATCGCCCAGGGGGTAAGGAGAAGATTCAGTATACGCACTATTTACATTCGGCCCCGCATTCTTAACCGTAACAGCTACCGGATCTTTTATAGAATTCATAGCCATCTGCGCGCCTTCAATCTCACGCTTTGCCCTGAGCTTTAATTTCTTAAAGGTTTTGGGGTTATCTGCGATAAAGACATTAAACTGGTTAATCGCCTCTTCGTACTCTCCCTGCATTTTCAGCATCACGGCACGCTTATACTGCGCTTCGGGATACAGCTTGGGTGCCAGGGCATAAGCTTCGGCATAATAATGGCTGGCAGGCACATAGTCGCGTGTCATCCAGTAGCATTCTGCCAGTTGATATGTCAGGTACGGATTACGTTCCTGTTCCTGTTTTAACTGCTGATAGTATTCTATCGCATTGAAAAAACTACCCTCGCGGAAGAGGTTATCTGCCCAGCGCAGCTTCTTGTAGTATGGTAGTTTCGATACAGGATCGTTTGCCTTGTTTCTATACTTTTCTTTGCGTTGCTGCTGAGCATTTACGTCAAATTGAAGAGTAACTAGAACCGTTGCTAAAATCAGGAGCAGCCATTTTTTTCTCATGTGCGTGAGCATTGTTAATGGGTATAAAAGTATAAATTGGTTTAAAAAAAAGAAAGGGCTTTAAAAAATTTTTTTTGCCCTTTCTTGTTTATTTCTTAAAAAACACTAGAAGCGGGAACAAGGATAGATCAGCTTACGTGCAAAATCTAACGGATCGGGGGCAATATACGTGAGTGAAATCTCAAAGCCTCCGTTGTTGTTCGATGCTGTTTTGAGCGAAGATGTATTGTAATCGTAGCTCAGGCCAATGCGTAAACCTTTGTACTCAAGTCCTGCAGTTATCATAGCAGCGTCATCAAAGCGGTACCAGCCACCGAGAAATACAGCTGTGGTAAATGTGCGAATTTCAGGATTTCCTACTATAAGGTGGAACTCGTTTCCGGCAACTATTTCAGTAGCTGTAGCCTGAGACTGGTACAATACTGCGGGGCGCAGGCTCAGCTTTTCGCTTACATAAGCTATAGCGCCTATCTGCCCGGTATAACGCATACCAAGCCCTACTTCGCTGTTTTCCTTTTTACGGAACGATTCGCGGGGCTGGTTCAGGTTATTTGCACCCAGGCCTATCGCATAACCGATATTTTCGTTAATGCTGTGTGCCCAGCTGATACCAGCATTAATAGTAAAATAATTCACTTTATTGTTCAGGCCTGCCAGTTCAGAGCCGGTACCCTGCTGCCACTGCCCGTCCTGGAAATTGTCCTGGAAGTAGAGTTTACTCAAGTCAAGGCTCTTTTGCGTATACCCGCCCTGGAAACCGACGGACAGTACTTTATCGACCTTTGCACCCAGAAATTTGTGGTAGGCTACAGACGCCAGTGCCGACAGGTTGGAAAGATTTGCATCACCTGCACGGTCGTTATATAGCTGAACACCAGCAGCTAAATAATCGTCATGGGATAAATCGTTTACAATAGGCGCATCAAAAGAAGCAGCATACGTCTGGAAAGGACTTGTTACGCTGCGCCATTGGTCCCTGTATATTGCAGAGGCGCGCCATTGACCGCTAAAGTTACCGGTAAACGCCGGATTGACGATCAGCGGAGAGGCTGTAAATTGTGTAAAGTGAATATCTTGGGCATTTGCCGTATGCATTGTAAATGCTAAAGCAGCTGCCAGGCTTACACGGCCTATTGTATTTTTCCTGATCATGATCATACTATCCTTAAGGGTGTTATCTAATTAAAGTTATGTTACCTTGTTTTACATACGGTGTACCGTTATCTGTAATGGCTTCAATGCTGTAAACATAGACACCAAGCGGCTGCGGCTCAC
Organism: uncultured Flavipsychrobacter sp.; assembly: GCA_964621795.1. GTDB lineage: Bacteria > Bacteroidota > Bacteroidia > Chitinophagales > Chitinophagaceae > Polluticoccus. The sequence continues at coordinate 76,595 of CAZUMM010000019.1, read as the reverse complement.
CATTATATGTCCCGTCCCAACCCTGATTTATATCAGAAGTTTCAAATACCTTCACTCCCCAACGGTTGAAAATACGGAAATATTTCAAAGTTGCAATGCCTTCTTTTATAATTTTTAAATTGTTATTGTTTCCGCTACCGGGGGCAAATGCATTGGGCATATGAAGTTCCGTAGGCACTATCCACACATTTACCGAATCGATAATCGTACACCCGAATTCTGTTTTGGCAGTAACAATATACCTCGTATTCACCTCAGGTTTCGCTACCGGGTTTGATATACCGGCATCGCTCAGGCCCACGGGTGGGTACCACTCATAATATATACAATTACTTCCGGGATTCATTTGTACAGACTCTCCGGGGTGGAGTTTTACATCATCAGGCAGGTCTATTACCGCATCGGCATTTATAGTGACTTTCATATTAAATGTGTCATGACAGCCATACTGGTCGGTTACCAGCAGTTTAAGCCTTGTATTTGACTGCGGATAAAATTTCACATTGGCACCACTTGTACTGCTGATATCCATGTCAGGGGACCATTTATAGCTTACCCCTCCTGTAGATTGCAAAAACAGTGTATCATTGGGACACAGCCTCTGGTCGCCCTCCGGTACCAATGTTGCAAAATTGCCCGGGTGCACAAGCATATAAGCCGTATCGCTACCCTTGCACCCTGCCGGTGTTTCCGCAGATAAAACCATTTCGGTACTGGTCAGTCCGTAAAATATTGTCTCAGGCCTGTTATCCGGTGTACGCAGGTCAACCGAAGGAGACCATTTAATATCATATTTAGTATACCACTCCGGCGTTACACTGCCATGCAGCACCACAGTGTCCCACTGGCACAACGCCCGGTCAATACCGGCAGATACTACCGGTATGGGCTGTACATCCACATTTATTTTGTGAACCATATCAGGACATCCGGGGAATCGTGCAGTCACAGTGTATACAGCGCTTGTATCAGGTGTAATTACAGGATCTATTGTAAATGGCTTATTCACTCCGGCAGTAGGGGTCCAGTTATATTTGAAATTAGGATCACCCGCTGCCTTGATAAAAATACTGGCACCATCACAAATAGCTGTATCACCGTTATACAAATCGAAATCATCCGGTAAAATCCGGAGAGTAACGGTATCATGGCCATCACACCCTATTGCACCGGGATTTACCGTTATATAATAAGTAGTAGTGGTAGCGGGGTTTGCCGCAGGGTTTGCAATGGTTGTACTGCTAAGTCCTGTAGCAGGTGTCCATGTATATGTATACGGTTGATTGGTGGGGATACATTGTACATTAAAGGGGAATGGTGTACCGAGGCAGGTAGTTGTATCCGGCCCGGCATGCACTTCCGGTTCTGTTCTTACGAATACTTTGGCATAACCATGGGCCGGTGGGCAACCTGAACCCGGCAGGGAAGCTTCAATTTCATACAACACAGTTGAGCCGGGCGTGGCGGTAGTATGTAATACATCCCTGTTGACAATACCGGCATTGGCCGGCCCCCATTTAAATGTCAGCATGTTATCACCCTCTGCATCCAGGTTAATTGTTTCCCCTATACATATCGAGGTATCATGCGTAAGCATTTTTACATAAATAGAGTCATAAATAGTCAGTTCAGCACTATCTATTACAACAGGCGCTGAGCAGGAGTAGGGGTTATAAACACGCAGTTTTACTTTTTTAGGGCCTGCAGCGGGGAATACCGGCACTGCATTAATAACTCTTGTAATTGTTTTTTGTCCGGAAGGTATTACTACACTGTCAGGTATCAATGTATAGTCCACACCGTTTACGGCCGTACCTGCAATCTGGTATTTAATTGTAAGTGGTGTAGGCAACCCTACCGGCCGGGTAAACGTAAAATGGCCGGGTAAACACCCCCTTACACAGTAAGGCTCGGGGTTAGTAAGTCCACCGCCGCCAAAGGGGGTAATACTGATGTTGTTTGATGTCAGGCTCCCCGCTTTGAGCCACACGCCCGAGTCAAGGATATGGTCCTGCCCGTCAGCAATGGCCAGCTTCAGGTGGTATTGCTGGCAAGGTTGTACTTGCGATATAGCCTGGAATATAGTTGTAAAGCCCCCATGCGTAACGGTACTACCTGCAGAATTGTTTATAAAATAAATAGAAAACGGTGAGCCGGGGCCCATCGAATTGCATAAAGCTGTGTTGCCGGCACCTGTTACCGTTGGGTTGGTAGTGCTGTTTACTGTAATAGGAATAGTTGTGTTGGGGATAATAGCGAGATTTTTGCTTCCTGTTATTCCGGGTCCGGAAATAAAAAAACCGAAAACATCGTTGAACGGAGAACAGGAGAAGCCGAAATATTCCTCTGAGGAAAACACATAGTCAAATTTGATGGTATCCCCCTGAGGCAAAAAGTCAAATTCAAGGATGCAGGCATCAAACGTTGGTGAATTACTGATAGCAGTAAGCTGGGCATCTCCGGGTAGATTATTGTCCATAGATGCCCCTAAGCTTGCAGCACCATTTACACCTACCCCGCTTGTTACAGTAGCCGCACGGCCGGATGTCATAACAATACCGCTGTCGATGCCGATGTTACTGCTCCCGACAAAAGTTCCATTGGCAATTGTAGCACAGCTCAGTGTCGGGTTGATTACCGTAACCCCTGTACCTACTAATTTTTGCACAAGCTGAGTAGCTGTTTGCCCGGGGCTGATTAATAGCTGCGCGTTCCCATTGATGGTGATAAGTATAAATAAGATAGAAACGAATACATACCTTAATTTAATACTCTTTTTTAAAAATACTTTTGGCATAAAAAACATGTTATAAGGCACTATATAAATAGACAGCAACTGACCATGCAATGGTTTGCTTAATCGATATATTTACCCATACAATAAAAATATACTTTTTATTAATGCAACCAAAAAAATCTTTGTGTTTAAGCCAGTTATATATCCGGCTATGCCTATCATCTGGAAAAATGACGTAGCGGCCATAAACTCATGGAATTAAGCACAGGGATTAAACTTTCACAATATACCACACCGTTTATACGGGATTATTTGCCTACTTTTACAATACAAGTAGTACAGCAAGCACAAACTAATGGAGGAAATATTCATACTGATTGCAGAAGACGATGCAGATGACCGGTTTTTGCTGAAAACTGCATTCGAAGAAAACGGCTTTAACGATACACTGTGTTTTGTAGAAAATGGCGTTGAAGCTTTGGAATATTTGTATAAACAAAATGCGGAAGGCAACCATTCATTTCCCCGTTTTATCCTGCTCGACCTGAACATGCCCAAAAAAGATGGCAGAGAGGTTTTAAAAGAGCTAAAACAACACCCGCAGTTGAAGAAAATACCCGTTGTAATTTTCAGTACCACAAATAATGAACAGGAAATGAAGCGCTGCTATGAACTCGGGGCAAACTCCTATATTACAAAACCCAACAGTTTTGAAAGCTTGTTAAAAACCGTTGCCGCCTTAAGAAGCTATTGGATGCAAACAAGCAGTATTCCTGTTTAAGGCATTACTACAGGGGCGGCATCTTTTTTGCAGTACCCTGCTAAAGAAATAAAAAAAGAGACAACAATTATATAGCGCCAGCCGTTACTTTATTATCTGCTAAGCCCTATACACCTCAAATTTTTTTTCAGTATGGATAACCGGAAAAAAGTATTGATCATAGACGATGAGATTGATTTATGTTTGTTGCTAAAAAGCTACTTTATTAGGAAAAACTATGAAGTATATCTTTCACATACACTTGAAGATGGCGTCTCATTTTTAAAAACCCTGCACCCCAACATCTTATTCCTGGATAATAACCTGCCGGACGGCGTAGGGTGGAATATTGCTCCCGATATAGCACAACAGTATCCTGATATTCATATTAATATGATTAGTGCTTTTCACCCCGCTACGCCACAAATGCCAGCTAATGCACGGTACAGTATAATAGAGAAGCCCATCAGTTTCGCAGACCTGGATAAGCAGCTGGCGCATGTAGTTTAATGCTACCTATTCGCCGGATAGCGGAATGGAAACCGTAAATACACTCCCCTCACCAGGTACAGAACTTACTTCTATTGTAGCTTTGTGGAGTTGCAGGATATTGAGGGTGAATGCCAGCCCCAGGCCCATACCATTCCTTTTTTGGGTAAAATAGGGTTCGAATAGCCTCCCGATGTTCTCTTCGCTGATGCCGCAACCATTATCAGCAATAGTCAATATCGCTTTATCCTCGTTTTCTTCCAGCGCAATGATTAACCTGCCGCTATTCTCATCCATTGCTTCAATTGCATTCATTACAATATTGAGCAGTGCCAGCTTCAGCTTTTCTTTATCGCCGGCAATTTTTAATGCATTTTCCGGGTAGTTAACCTGCAGTTTAATTCTTTTAAGTGTCAGCCTGTCAATCGAAGCCGTTATTACATCATCCAAAACCGCCTGTATCGTTAGTTCGTGCAGTACAACATCACCTGGCTTAGAGGTGTTCAACAATTCACTGATGAGGTCGCTGATGCGGCGGCTGTTGCGGTGAATAATATCGAGATACAGCAATGCGCCATCGTCTTTTAAATCCTGCTGCATCTGCTCTACAGACAAGGTAATATTATTTAAAGGGTTTCTTACCTCATGTGCAAGCGTTCTTACCAGCCTTCCGGCTGCTGCAAGTTTTTCAGCCTGTAAAGTCGTTTTTTCAACCTTTTTAAGGTTTGTTATATCGTGTATAATTCCCTGTATATACAGCTCACCTATATGGTTTTCTTCAAAAGACGCCGATAATGTACAATATTTGCGCTCACCCTCTTTTGTAAGCATAGATACTTCCCAGTCATCTACCTCTTTTCTTTGCCGCAATGTCTGGGTAAGGTATTTTTTATGTTGCGCCTGCTCTACCAGGTCGCACAGGTTCATCTTCAGCACTTCGTCGCGCTCAAAACCCAGGAATGGAAAAACAGCGCTGTTGACATCCATAAAATTGAGTGATTCGTCTACAAGGAAAATGATATCCTTCGACTTCTCAAAGATGCCCCGGTATTTCTTTTCGTTCGATTTTAAGGCTTTAAGCGTCGCGGCACGGTCCAAAGCATAGCGTATGCTGCGTTCCAGTTTTTCTATTCCCAGCTCTGTTTTAACCAGGTAATCGACAGCCCCTAACTGCATTGCTTCAATATCTACCGCCTGGTTCCCTTTCCCTGTCAAAAGTATAACCGGATCTTCAAACCCCTTGTCTATTACAGCCTTCAGCAAATCTACTCCCGACTTGGCTCCTAACCGGTAGTCTACAAAATACAAGTCGTACCGGTGTGCCATCATGTGCTCCAGGGCATCTGCATACCTGGGGCACCAATCGGTCTTATAATTGGTATTGGGGATGTGACTTACATATTCGCTCGTAATAATAAAATCATCCTGGTCATCATCTACAATTAAAATATTAGCAGTATTACTCGGTCGGCTCATAAAATATCTTTTATCGCTTTTTACCCTTCAGGTAAAATAACATGAAATACAGCCCCGCTACCCTCGGCACCCTCCGCATATATAAGACCGTTGTGTTTCTCCACAATTTTTTTACAAATAGCCAGTCCTATACCCGACCCGGGGTAATCAGCTTTGCCGTGTAAGCGCTGGAATATATGGAAAATCCTTCCGGCATATTCGTTATCAAACCCGATACCGTTATCCCGGACAACAATGTCAAAATACTTTGTTTCCGGCTTTAATAAAAACTTCTGTTTTTGTTCTGTACTCAGCACTGCCGATGAAACGGATATTTGCGCCGGCTCACCTGTTTTCCTGAATTTAATGGCATTATTGACCAGGTTTGTGAATAGCTGTTTTACGAGCATAAAAGAAGAAGAAATATCAGGGAGCTGTTCTGACACAACCTGTGTACCTGTTTCTTCTATCAGCAATTCAAGATCATTAATCGTTTCCCGCAGTACTACATTCAGGTTAACAGGCACAAACGGTTCATTCGTTTTTGAAATCCTGGAAAACTCTAATAAATTATGGATAAGCATCCTCATATTATCTGCCGAAGCAATAATACGGTCCATATACATTTTGCCATCCCCCCCGGCATCAGCAAAATATTTTTCAGATAGCCGGTTACAAAAGGTAGTTATCTTGCGCAAAGGTTCCTGCAGGTCGTGGCTGGCCACATAAGCAAACTCTTCCAATTCTGCATTAGACTTATTCAATTCAGCAATCTTTCCTTCCAGCTTTCTTTCTATAGCCCTTTCAGCAGTAATATCTCTTACACTTCCAATAAATTTAAGCGGGTTACCCATTGCATCAGGCACTACCTTACCGCTCACCTGCACCGTTTTCAGGCTGCCTTTCGCTGTAACAATCCGCAATTCCGTTTCAAACCGGCTTTGGTTTTCCAGTACATTGTTTACTATTTCCGCAATGCGCTCTTTATCGTCAGGATGGGTAAACATGAGCACAAAAGAGCTATCCAGGTTTTGTTTCTCGCGGTCTACTTCATATATCTCGTATACTCCTTCAGACCAGAATACTTTATTGGAAGAAATGATCCACTCAAATGTTCCAAAATCAAATTTGCTTAGCTGTTCCAGGAAAAGTTCCCTTGTATCGAATGAAAGGTAGGGCGTCTTCTGCATAGAAAACTCAGGCAGCAAGTATAGCTGCACAACATCCCCCCCGTAGTCTTTCTCAAAGGGGTAAACGTATATGTACGTGATGACATACTGCCCGTTTGCTTTCTTTACCTCATAGGCAATAAACCTGTCCGCTTTACCCTCGCGCATTTCGCTTACCTGTACATCAAGTCTTTCCAGTTGTATTTCATCAATGACAGACCCTAAAGAAAAACCGGGCTTATTTACATCAGCATAAGAGTACCCGAAAGTATCCGTAAACTTTTCGTTTATAAGAATTATCCTTTTGCTTTCATAATTCACAAGCAGTGGCACGCCCGGCATTTGTATATTATACGTTCCGGTAAATTTGTCGCCATCAATGTCCTCAGCAAAGGCCGTCAAAGGTTTGGTTTCATACATGTGTAAAGAATTGTAAAATAAACGATAGGGATACGTTTGTGGGTGTCTCAATCCATATTAAATTCCTTAAACTGCTTCATTTTATTATACAACGTTTTACGATCGATGTTCAGAAGCCTTGCCGCTTTGCTCTTATTAAAATTGGCCTGTTTAAGCGCCTGTAAAATCACATCATATTCTGCATCAAGGTTCGCGGTCTTCAGTTTATTTTCATAAGAAACGTCTGAAAGCTCGGACGGTTGTTTCTTTTCCCCGGCATTTTGCGTAGCCGACGATACAGGCGATGAATCGAACTGAAGCTTATGAAAATTACTTATTTCGAAAGGTAACGACTTTACCTCTACATAATCACCATCTGTAAGCAGTGTGGCCCTCTTCACAACATTTTTCAACTCGCGGAGATTACCATACCATACATAGCTGTTAAATATGTCTTCCACATCTTTGGAGAAGCCTTTTACATCTTTATCCAACTCGGCATTTGTAAGTTTCAGGAAATGTTGTGCAAACAACATAATATCCCCTTTGCGCTCTCTTAATGGCGGCACTTCTATACTAAACTCATTGAACCTGTGGTACAGGTCTTCACGAAACTTGCCGTTCCGTGCAGCATCCCACAAGCGTTCATTACTGGCAATAATTATCCGTACATCAAGTTCTATATCCTTGTTGCCCCCCACTCTCCTGATTTTTCGCTCCTGCACCACCCGGAGCAGCGATACCTGTATATCATACGAAAGGTTTGCAATTTCATCCAGGAAGATTGTCCCCTCATTCGCAAGTTCCAGGCTACCTGTTTTTTGGTTCAGCGCGCCGGTAAAAGCACCTTTTTCATGGCCGAAAAGTTCGCTTCCTGCAAGTTCTTTGGAAAGGGCGCCACAGTCAATAGCTACAAACGGCTTTGAAGCGCGCTTGCTTTTTTTATGTATCTGCTGGGCTATGGCCTCCTTACCGCTACCGCTTTCACCGTAGATAATTACACTGTAGTTGGTTGGGGCTACAAGGTCTATTTGCTTCATAATATGTGCAAATTCAGGACTGTCGCCCATTATGTAATTATCAGAGGCAAACCCGGTTTTGTTTTTGGGGCTGCTTTTAGACGTAGCTGCCTTACTGGTTTCCGGCTCTTTATGCGCCTCTTCCACAGCATTCTCTTTTTCATTAGAAAATGCATTCTTTATTGTAATCAGTATCTCATCCGGATACAGCGGCTTTGTTACATAATCGTATGCGCCCAGTTTCATCACTTCTACGGCATCTTTTACATCACTGTACCCTGTAATAATAATAACAGGTACGGCAGGATGCATGTCCTTTATCTTACGCAGCAGTTCCGCACCGTTCATGTCTTCAAGCCTGAAATCGCAAAGAACAAGGTCGGGTTTGTTCTTCTTCATCCATTCGATGGATGCTGCACCATTGTTTACACCTGTCACATCATAGCCGTTCCTTGTAAGAAAACGGTTAAGTAACATGCACATATCATTATCATCATCAATTACCAGTATTCTGCTCATAGATTTAAAAAGTGTGTGTGTTCAAATATAAGATTTAATAAGTGTTGTCAGGCCCATACCGCCCTTATCTGGGCAATGGGAATACGCAACTGCTCACGGTATTTAGCTACTGTGCGCCTTGCTATGTTGTAGCCTTTGGCCGATAATATATTTACCAGTTGCTGGTCGGTATACGGATGTTTTTTATCCTCTGCCTGTACCGCTTCTTCTATTGCCGACTGTATCACTTTGTTGCTGATTACCTCACCCTTTTTATCGGCAATGCCTTCGCTAAACAGGTCTTTGAGATAAATGAGGCCAAAGTGGGTCTCTGCATATTTGTTGCTGGTGATCCTTGAAACGGTAGATATATCCATCCCTGTCATTTCTGCTACATTACGCAGCACCATAGGTTTCAGCAGCCTGATATCGCCGTCTTCAAAATATTCCTGCTGTATGTTTACTATACACTGCATAATGCGCAGCATAGTATCTTCTCTCTGCTTGACTGCGTTTACAAACCATTGTGCCGATTGCAGTTTGTTTTTCACATACTGGTTGGCCGAGCGGTCGCCTGAGTGGCATTGCTGCAATAATTGGTCATATAAGGCTTTGTTTACAAAAACAGAATTGGATTTTGAACTGTACAGGCTAACGGTAACATGCTCTCCATTCCGGGCAATAAAGAAATCGGGCATTATCGTCTGCTTGGGCTCGCTGGAAGAAGAAGTTTCGCAAACAGGATAAAATTTCAGGGTGCCAACCAGGTTCAGCACTACCCTCAATTCTTCATCATCTATATTTAAAACATGGTAAATCTTTTCAAACTGGCGGTGCATCAGATCGTTAAAATGATTGCCCACCAGTTGCAGTGCGCATTTTACATCCGGCCTTTTTACATTCATAGACTGCAACTGCATCAGCAGGCATTCCTGTATGCTACACGCGCCTATACCTAATGGTTCCAGTGTTTTTACAATGTCCAGCCCTTTCTGAATCACTTCAACATCTACCAGTTCCTGGCTGTAGAAAGAATAATCATCCGCCACTTCTTCCAGCGGCTTCTCCATCAGGCCATTGTTGTTTAAAACGTCTATGATATACTCTGCAACCGCCCTGTCCTTCTCATCAATATCCAGGAGCCTCAACTGCTGTTTGGCAACATCTTTAAAGTGCTCCACGTTGGCTATCGGCATATTGGGCACTGCTTCCGAGTTGAAGTAATTCTGGTATTCATGCTTATAATCCGGCACATCGTCATACCCGTACTCTTCCCAATCCTGAAAATCTTGCACCTCACCTTTACCGTCAACTTCTGACGATGTTTCTTCGATTGTGTTTTCAAGGAAAGGATTTTCTTCCAATTCATTCTTGATGCGCTGTTCAAGCTCTAAAGTGTTCAGGAAAAACAGGTTTAACAATTGAATCTGCTGCGGTAAAATCTTAAGCTGTTGTTTCTGTGTCTGTTGCTGAGAAATCATATGAATCGGCTTTACGTGTATGATTATTAAGGCAACCTGTAAGCCAAATTTCTTTTGCTTTTACATTTTTATTTCAACAGGAGATAAACACATTGACAATCAACCAGATAAAAACAAAGGATAATTTTATCTTTATATAATTAATTTATTAACTGATTTTTGAGTGAGGAAATACTTCCACACAATAGTAAATTCGGCAAAGAGATGAGGAAAAGGTTCAGGTTAATAATCATAGCATTTTCAGTTTCATTTGCCGTAATGGCAAGTTTGTCTCTTTACTCATTAAACCAGTTTAGCACCCTTACAGGTTATTCAGACCAGGTAGACCATACCAATAAGGTAATAACCCTGCTCTACAAAATAGAAAGCGGCATAAAGGAATACGACATCCAGGAACGCGCTTACATGCTGCAAAAAAACAGTACCTACATCAACAGGTTCAGGGATATAACAGAAAGTGTAGGCGGCGATATTCATGCACTTACCCGGCTGATGAAAGGGAATACACACCAGTTGCAGAATTTAACCTTATTGCGCAGTGCATTAACCATGCGTATCGCTTATATCAAGGATAATATCCGGTATATGGATACAACATCTGCATCCGGTGTTTCTCCTTACTATATAAAAGGCAGGCATTATAAAAATGAGTGTCTCGGCTACCTGTGGCAAATGCTCAGTGAAGAAAAATCGTTGCTCCATAGCCGTTTCGAAAGCAAGAAGCACTACCAGCAAAGCACTTCCAACACAATCATTTACCTGCTCGCTATTTTTGCCATCGGTACCATTATCCTGTTTATACTTATGATACGGGAGCTGAAAAAACGAATGGCTTACCAGGATGAACTGCAGAAAAAACTCGTAGACTTAAAGCGTTCCCACTCCGAACTGGAACAAATTGCCTTCGCCGCATCGCACGACCTCCAGGAGCCTTTACGTAAAATACAGATTTTCGGCGACCGCCTGCAAAACCTGAAAAACGATACTTCGCCGGAAGAGCAGAAAGTAATCATCTCGCGCATAAACGCTGCGGCAGGCCGTATGCAGTTGCTCATAGACGATATGGTAAACCTGACAAGCCTTATAAATGAAAATGCAGAAAAAGAAACAGTAGACCTGAACCATATAGTGAAAAATGTACTGGAGGAGCTTTCGGATGTCATCACTGAAACGGGTGCTGTAATCCATCGTGAAGTATTGCCTGAGATAAACGGCTATCCCCGGCAGTTTCACATCCTGTTCAAGTCTATGCTGGACAATGCCCTGAAATTCCGCAGAAAAGACATACAGCCGGTAATAGCTATCAGGGCCGATAAAACCTCGGGGGAAGAGCTGGTACAAATTGACCCGGAACTGGCAAGAAAAAACTTTTACAGAATCACTATTTCAGATAACGGAATCGGTTTCGATAATAAGTTCATTGGCAAAATGTTCCAGATATTTCAAAGACTGCACAATGAAGATACCGGTTACGACGGTAAAGGCATAGGCCTGGCTATATGCCAGCGTATTATGGTAAACCATGAGGGCTATATTATTGCGCACGGGCACCCTGAAGTAGGCGCCACATTCAAATTGTTTTTTCCTGTAGAAGAATAAGAATATGCATAAAAAATGCGGCAATTGATTTGCCGCAGTAATCCGTTTATTGTGAAGGGCATCAGGTACCCGTTTCATCTTTTTTATCTACTTTCTTGTTGATCTCTTCTACTTCCTTTATAAACTTATTTACCAGTTCGTCTGCATAAGCACCGTATGCATCTACCAGCGTACCTTTTGTTCCATCCGAAGTTTCTATTACATACAGTATGGAATTATCAGCAGGGTCTGACTCACCTTCAAACCGGTAAAAGTTTTTAATACTTATATCTTCCGGCTGATATACATTTTCATTTGTCGTTGACCTAAGCCCTTGTTTAATTACTTTGAAGCTATCGGTGTAGCCCTGTAGCACCACTTTGTTCAAACAATCAGCGAGTGTTTTCATTTCACCCGGTTTCTCTTCCGGCATTTCGTCCGGCCGGTTATATTCTATTGACATCATAATATCTGTTTCCTAGTAAGAAGAAAATATTTTGCCACCAGCGTATTTTATATGTAAAGAAATAGTTAAAACCGTAAAAAGCTAGTCTTCAAAGGCATTCGCTCCTTATACAGGAGCTTTCTGTTTTATACTTCCGTGGTTTGTAGAAAATGCTACACAGGAATAAGCAAACAGCCCGGAAGTATCCCCGGGCCATTGCTTATTTTACCAAACCCCCATTTTTAAATCACTTATAAGTATCCCTGTATTTTTTTATCAGGTCGTGAGAACTTTTTAATGCTTTTTGCTGCTCTGCTATTAACTGGCTAGCTTCTGCATCCAGTTCATCGCTGATGTTCATTGCTGATTCGTATGCCCGTTGGGCGGCGTCCTCGCCAAATTCGCAGGATTCAAGAACCGTTTTACGGTCATGGCCGCTGAATGTTGCTTTTACATCCATCCACGCCCGGTAAATCTTACCCGATGTGGTAGTATCGTCTATCTCCACTTCTCCCCCGTTCTTCTCAGCAAGCGCTGTCAGCTCTTGTTTATATTGCTGGCTTTCTGTTATCATCCTTTCAAATGTTGCCTTCAGGTCTATATCCAGGTCTTTGGTCTCGTTTACAGCCCGCCTGTATCCTTCTATCCGGTCGTTATTAATCTTAATAAGGTCGTTGAGCGTCTCTATTGTTTTTTCATTGGCTTGCATAAGGAAATTTTTTGTTCAGCAATACGAATCAAAAAATTATGCCATCCCGGATAACGGGTTTAATTACAGCAGATAGCTATTTTTGCAGCCCCTGTACTATTATAGCTAAAAACTTTTATTTTGCCCCCACAATACCAACGTGCGTTATGAATACTACTTTAGAAATATTAAAATATACACTGCCGGCTGTTATCGTTTTAATCGCCAGTTACCTGATTGTACAAAAGTTCCTTGTTTCGGAAATTAAACGGAAACAGTTGTCGCTGTTTAACGAAACCCAGGAAATTACCGCAAGACTGAGGCTGCAGGCTTATGAGCGCCTTGTTCTTTTTATAGAACGCATACAACCCCGCAACCTGGTACCACGTACTTACCAGTCGGGGATGACAGTGACCGACCTGCGGGCAGCATTGATATTTAATATTAAAACAGAATTTGAACACAACCTCTCCCAGCAGATATATGTTTCTAAAGAAGTATGGGATACCGTAAGAGGTGTACAGGAACAGGAAATGGGCATGATTAACCAGATTGCACAGCAGTTAGACCCTGAAGCCCCGGCCAAAGAACTGCACAAACGAATTGTGGATTTTGTAATGACGGACGATACCGCAGCACCTACGGATGTAGCATTGCAAATCATCAATGAAGAAGCCAAGCGCCTGCTTTCCTTTGCAGCATTCGGGGGTTCTTAGTTTTTCTAAATTTTCAACTTATTTATTACAGTGAGCGATAAAAAATTTACGACAGATTCCGGCATTGTTATACAACCTTTATATAAAGGCCCGGTACAAATGGATGAAACTCCCGGGGAGTTTCCTTTCACCCGTGGCGTGCATGAAGCCATGTACCGCGACAAGCTCTGGACAATGCGCCAGTATGCCGGTTTCAGTACGGCTGAAGAATCAAACAAACGTTATCATTACCTGCTCAGCCAGGGGGTAATGGGCCTTTCGGTAGCTTTTGACCTGCCAACACAAATCGGGTATGACTCTGACCACCCGATGGCCGAAGGCGAAGTAGGGAAAGTGGGTGTAGCTATCGACTCGCTGGAGGATATGGAGATACTGTTTAAAGACATTAAACTGGAAGATATCTCCACATCTATGACCATCAATGCCACAGGCTTTATACTGCTGGCATTATATATAGCCCTGGCTAAAAAGCAAGGGGCTGATATCAGGAAGATATCCGGCACCATACAAAACGATATATTGAAGGAATACGCAGCACGCGGCACCTACATATATCCGCCAGCGCCTTCCATGCGTATCATTACCGATATATTCGAGTATTGCAGTAAAGAAGTACCTAAATGGAATACCATTTCCATATCGGGCTACCATATACGCGAAGCAGGCTCCAATGCCGTGCAGGAACTGGCCTTTACCCTCGCCAACGGTAAAGCCTACCTGAAGGCAGCCATAGAAAAGGGGCTGGATATTAATGTCTTTGCCAAAAGGTTGTCTTTCTTCTTCAATGCACATAATAATATATTTGAAGAAGCCGCCAAGTTCAGGGCAGCCCGCCGCATGTGGGCCAATATTACCCAATCGCTGGGCGCAACCGAACCCAAAGCCCAAATGCTGCGTTTCCATACACAAACGGGAGGAAGCACCCTTACCGCGCAGCAGCCCAAAAACAACATCATAAGGGTAACCTTGCAGGCGCTGAGTGCAGTATTGGGCGGTACACAATCGCTGCATACCAACGGGTACGATGAAGCGCTTTCGCTGCCTACGGAAGAAGCCGCCACCATAGCCCTGCGCACACAGCAGGTAATTGCTTATGAAAGCGGCGTGACCCAGACGGTAGACCCGCTTGCAGGCTCCTATTTTGTAGAAAACCTTACCAATGAAATAGAAGCTGCCGCGTGGAAACTGATAGAAAAGATTGATATAATGGGCGGTGCGGTCAAGGCTATTGAACAAGGCTTTATACAAGACGAGATAGCCCGCTCGGCATATATCTACAACCAGGACATAGAAAACGGTGAAAAAATCATTGTTGGCGTCAACAAGTTCACCGCCGCTGAAACCAGCGATACACCTGTATTTAAAATAGATGACAGCATCAGGCAGTTGCAAACGGAAAAGCTAAAGGCATTGCGTGCCAAACGCGACAATGCCAAAGCAACGGCATGTCTTGAAGCCATTAAAAGTAAAGCAACCACTACCGAAAACCTTATGCCTGCCGTAATAGAAGCAGTGGAAAACCTGTGTACACTGGGTGAAATAGCAGATACCCTACGTGATGTATGGGGCGAGTATAAGGGCTAAGGCAGGTGTATGACCGAGTCCTTATTGACCTGCTGCTCCCATGCCCAGGCGCTGGAAGCTACCCTGCTGTAACTGTGGATACCATGTTTCTGGTTATGCAGTTTCAGGTAACCGTCATACAGGTCTGCACTGTATTCACCAAAATCGCTCCTATGCCGCTGCCTGATAGCACGGAGCGTATCGAGGTGGGCAACAGATAAAGGGTTCAGCATCGCTTTTATGGCATTAGCCTCTGTAGAATCTATCCGGTACAGCCGGGCATGGGTATATAACCATATATTAAAGTAGGCAGAATACCGGAATGAACTATCCGGTACCTGCGCCCCCATAACATACGCCATCAGGTTGGCATCTTCTTCGGCAGCTATGCCCGACTGGTGCGCCATTTCATGGCTTACCACAAAAGGCAGCATGAACGGTGGCAGGTATTTATTTACCTGTGCTTCCCCGGTAAACGGGTTATAGTAACCCTGTATACCTAAGTTTTGCATCCAGTACCCGAAGAGGGAAGGTTTTGCCTTTAACCCGAACCTCCTCGTTTTGCCATTTGTATAGCGTCCATAGTAGTCTTTGGCCGTCCTGCTTATTTGTTTTAGCCGCTTTGCCCTGAAATGCGGTGCATACACATTCATTTTATCTACCAGGAACGAATCATAAGCCAGCAAAGCCTCCCTGCCCGACGTTATTGTGTTATCGAGGTGCCAGTAAGATGGTAAAGAGGGTTTATAATAATTCCCGCCCCAGCCTATGAAGAACAAGAGGTACATCGTTCCTATGGTTATGACCGACTGTAGTACCGAATGGGCCAGTTCATGTTTTCGCTGTCGCAGCCTTATTAAGAAGTAAACCCATTTTACAAGTGTAATAGCCAGCCAGCAAAAGAGAAAAACATACAACAAATCACCTATACTTATGGGTATAAACCCAAAAACCATATCCCTGAATGATTGGTATGGTTTAAAAACCTGCGCGTCATAAATAGCTATCCATGCAGGGTGGTATGGCAGCAAAACCTGGATGGCAGTCAGCACCAGGATAAGGATAAACAAAATGATTAACTTTTTTTTATACCTCATGAAGCATTTACAATGGCCTTATTACCTTATCCTAAGGGCAGATATCGATATATTTGCTGACCGAAATTCTAAGTTATTTATTAAACCGATATTAATGCACTTCCACACTCATAAAATTTTCATTCCCGCCCTGTTTACCATGTCTCTTATATTCAGTACTTCGTGTAGCAACAAAAAAGAGGCACCAAAAGGCAAAATGGGTCCGCAGAACTTAAAAGCCGAAGGGTATGTAGTAACCGAGGGTAGTTTCAGTAACAATTTTACGGCAAGTGGTTCACTGCTGCCCAATGAAGAGGTTGAAATACACCCTGAAATATCGGGGCGGGTAACAGATATATTGTTTAAAGAAGGGGCCCGTGTACATAAAGGCCAGGTACTGGTACGGCTCTACAGTGCAGATGTACAATCGCAAATTCAAAAACTGAAAGCGCAAAAGCAGTTGCAGCAAAAAACACTGGAACGGCAAAAGGAACTGCTCGACATCGGAGGCATCAGCCGGCAAGACTTTGAAGCTACACAAACCGGTATAACATCTATCAACGCAGATATAGCCTATGCCGAAGCCCAGCTGCGCGGTACCGTAATCCTGGCCCCTTTTGATGGTACGATTGGCCTTCGCAACATCAGCGAAGGAGCAGTAGTAACGCCTGCTACCGTTATTGCCAGCCTGCAACAGACACATCCGCTTAAAATGGACTTCAGCGTGCCCGACCACTACCGCGATGCCGTTAAGGACGGTAAGGAAGTTTACTTCTCTGTTGCAGGTACTACAGACACTTTAAAAGGGAAAATAACGGCCACAGACCCCGGCGCAGACCAAAACACACGCACTATCCGTGTAAGGGCTATCGTTCCCAACCCGCACGGGGAATTGCTTGCAGGTTCGTTTGCCCACGTTTTAGTGCCTTTCGAGAAAAAAGAAAGTTCCATTCTCATACCTTCACAGGCTGTAATACCTACTACAAGAGACAAGAAAGTAGTGCTGCTGAGAAACGGCAAAGCGGAGCTTGTAGCAGTACAACTCGGCACACGTACCAGCGATAAGGTAGAAGTAATAAACGGGCTGAAACAAGGCGATACCGTTGTTACTACCGGGCTGATGCAAATCAAACCGGGCATGCCGGTTACCATAACAAAAATAAAAGGATAGAAGGTGTGGGGCTGATTACGTTTACAGATAAGGGTTTGTATTGCGCAGCAGGCGATTTCTACATCGACCCCTGGCAACCTGTAAAACGTGCAGTCATCACACATGCGCATTCAGACCATGCCCGCTGGGGCAACAAACTTTACCTGGCACATACCGATAGTTATCATTTTCTGAAAGCACGACTGGGAAGTGATATTCGCCTGCAAACAGCAGGCTACAACCAAACACTCGGTATAAACGGGGTAAAAATCAGCTTTCATCCTGCCGGCCATATCATTGGTTCTGCACAAGTACGGCTAGAGTATAAAGGGGATACATGGGTAGTATCGGGCGATTATAAGATAGAGGATGATGGTATTACAGTCCCTTTTGAGCCTGTAAAATGCAACACCTTCATTACGGAAAGCACTTTTGGCCTGCCGCTTTACCAATGGAAGCCGCAACCTCAAATCATACAGGATATTCATAATTGGGTGCAGCACAACCAGTCTCTGGGACGGTATAGCGTCCTTTCGGCCTATAGCCTGGGCAAATCGCAAAGGCTCATTAAAGCGCTCTCCGCTTACGGCTACCGTTTCTTCGTACATGGGGCGGTATATAATATGCAGCAGGCGGTGCAGGCCACCATGCCTTTCCCCGAAGTAACTTACCTGCAACAGGACACCCCGAAAGAAGATGTGAAGAAAGGTATTATCATCGTCCCCTCGTCTGATACGAACAACCCCTGGCTGAAACGCTGGCAGCCCTATGCCTTTGGTATATGCAGCGGCTGGATGCAGGTACGGGGCGCACAACGCCGCCGCAATGCCGATGCAGGTTTTGCCCTGAGCGACCATGCAGACTGGCCGGGGCTACTGCAGGCCATAACCGCCACAGGTGCAGAATGCGTGTATGTGACGCATGGTTTCAGCGCCGCCCTTTCGCGCTATATAAAAGAAGATATGGGCCTTAAATCCGGCATTGTGGAAACTGCCTTTGGCGAGGATGAAGAATAATTACAACATTCCGTTTACAGTACAGCTATTATAGTTTAAGTACCTTTGCATTTCAGAAAATATTCATGAAATCTTTTAACGTTCCCGTTCATTACCGCAGCACACTCGTTACGGCCATCAAGCAGCAACGCAAGGCTGCCGATAAAATGAAAAAAGACTTCGCCCCAACCATACTGGAGATAGGTTCTTTGCAGGTGATACTGGCACGCCATTTCGGCTTCTGCTACGGGGTGGAAAATGCTATTGAGATTGCCTTTCGTGCAGTAGCCGAAAACCCGGGCAAACGCGTTTTCCTGCTGAGCGAGATGATACATAACCCCGGTGTAAATGCCGACCTGCAGGCGCTGGGTGTACAGTTCATTATGGATACCGGTGGCCACATGCTTATGGATTGGGATGAACTTACTGCCGATGATATTGTTATCATTCCCGCATTCGGCACTACGCTGGAACTGGAAGAAAAACTGCGGAGCAAAGGCATTGAGCCATCAAAATATGAAACCACCTGCCCCTTTGTGGAGAAAGTATGGAACCGCGCCGAGAAAATAGGGAAAGACGGCTATACCATTGTGGTACACGGAAAACCGAAACATGAAGAAACAAGGGCCACCTTCTCGCACAGCAAAGCCAATACACCTACCGTAGTAGTGAAAGACATGGCCCAGGCAGAATTGTTGGCCCGCTATATAACCGGCGAACTGCCCGCCGCACAGTTCTATATAGATTTTGCAGGGCAGTATTCTGAAGGTTTCGACATAGAAAAAGATTTCCAACGTATTGGCGTAGTAAACCAGACCACGATGCTGGCCAGTGAAACACAAGGCATTGCAGACTACCTGAAAGAGGTAATGATAAACCATTACAACTTACCTGCCGATAAAATAGCAGAGCGCTTCGCCGACACGCGCGACACACTATGTTATGCCACCAACGATAACCAAAGCGCCGTACAGGGGCTATTGGCCACTGAGGCCGACCTTGCACTGATAATAGGCGGCTACAACAGCTCCAATACATCGCACCTGGTAGAATTGTGCGAAGAAAAACTGCCTTCTTATTTTATTAAAGATGAACACTGCCTGGTATCGGGCAGCCTCATCAAACATTTTGACCTGCATACGCACCGTGAAGTGGAAACGGAGCATTACCTGCCGGGGAAAGAACCGCTGCGCGTAATGATTACCTCCGGCGCTTCCTGCCCCGATGCATTGGTGGAAAGGGTGATAGAGCGGCTCGCCCTTCTTACGGGGAACGAGAAAGAACTGGAGCAAGTCATTGACGAATGGACAACCGTACCTGAATAAAGAAAGGCAGCCTCAAAGGCTGCCTTTCTTCTTATATCCATAGTGCTTAATTCAGTTGTATTACAAGGTCACCCGTGTTCACAAGCGTGCCTTCATTCAGTTCCAGGTGGGCAGCTACTCCATCAAACGGTGCTGCAATAACGGTTTCCATCTTCATAGCTTCTATCACAAACAGGGGCTGGTTCTTTTTCACCGGCTGGTCTTTCTTCACCATCAGCTTCGAGAGCATTCCCTGCAAAGGTGCAGCGATCTGCCTTTCGTTTGTTTTGTCTGCCTTGCGGTTTTCTTTCCGTTCTACTTTAACCGATTTGTCCTGTATCTCTACATTGCGTGTCTGCCCGTTCAGCTTAAAGAATACGGTACGCTTGCCTTTATCATTCACAGGACCGATGCTCAGCAGGCGTATCAGCAGTGTCTTTCCTTTGGCTATTTCTATGGTCGTATCCTGTCCCTGCTTCATGCCATAGAGGAACAGCAATGTAGGTACTACCGATACATCGCCGTACTCCCTCCAGAATTTCAGCGCATCTTCAAACACTTTCGGGTAAAACTTATACGACAGGAAATCGCATAGGTTCAGGTCATCACCATACTTCTCTTTAAAGGCGGCAAAATCCTTATCAAAATCTACCGGCGGCATGTGCAGGTTGGCCCTTTCGGTGAACGGCTTTTTATCTTTCAGCACAATTTTTTGCAGCTCAGCAGGGAAACCGCCTTCCGGTTGCCCTATCTCTCCCATAAAGAATTGCTGTACCGATTCGGGGAAGGATATATTTTCTCCTTTCGTAAGTACATCCTCGCGGGTCAGGTTATTGGCCACCATGAATTGCGCCATATCGCCCACTACCTTTGAGCTTGGCGTCACCTTCACTATATCGCCAAACATATCGTTTACCGTGGCGTACATTTCTTTGATATCTTCAAACTTATCGCCCAATCCCAATGCTATGGCCTGTGGTTTCAGGTTCGAGTACTGGCCGCCCGGTATTTCGTGCTGAAATACTTCCGCAGCGCTTGCCTTTAACCCCGACTCGAACGGATAATAATATTCCCGTACCGTTTCCCAGTAGGTAGAAAACTGGTTCAGCGACTTGATATCATACGGGTTTTCCCTTTCGTGGAATTTCATCATCTCCACTACCGCATTAAAATTAGGTTGCGACGTAAGGCCCGATAATGCACCCAATGCACAATCCACCACATCCACACCTGCCTCTATGGCCATCAGGTAGGTGGCCGGCTGTAGCGAAGAAGTATCGTGCGTATGCAGGTGTACGGGTATATTAATGGTATCTTTCAATGCCGACACCAGTTCCTTGGCAGCATAAGGCTTTAACAGCCCCGACATATCTTTGATGGCCAGTATATGCGCGCCCGCATTTTCCAGGTCTTTTGCCAGCCGCAGGTAATAATCAAGCGTGTACTTCGTGCGTTTTCCGTCCAGTATATCGCCCGTGTAGCACAGCGCAGCTTCAGCCAGGCCACCGGTTCGCTTACGCACCATTTCTATGCAGGGGGCCATATTCTCCATCCAGTTCAGCGAATCAAATATCCTGAATATATCCACCCCTTTCTCCCACGATTTTTCCACGAACTTCTCAATCAGGTTGTCAGGATAAGCTGCATACCCCACCCCATTGCAGCCGCGTATAAGCATTTGCAGCAGAATGTTAGGCACAGCAGCCCTCAATTGCTCCAGCCGCTTCCACGGGTCTTCCCTCAAAAAGCGCATACACACGTCAAACGTAGCGCCGCCCCACACTTCCATGCTGAATGTTTGCGGGTGCATTAGGGCAAAGCTCTTCGCTACCTTCAGCATATCATAGGTACGCATACGTGTGGCCAGCAGCGACTGGTGCGCATCGCGCATGGTAGTATCCGTGTATTGTATCTTCTTTTCATTCTTCAGCCATTCGCTGAATTTATCGGGGCCCAGTTCTGTAAGCAGGTCTTTGGTCCCTTTCGTGTATTCTTTGGTAGTAACGTCGGGCAGTGTGGGTTTTTCAAATTTTTTACGTTCATCAATCACCTTCACATCCGGGTTGCCGTTAATGGTTATGTCCCCTAAGAAGTTCAGTATTTTGGTACCTCTGTCAAGGCGGGTGGTATAGGTAAACAGCTCAGGGTGTTCCTGTATAAACCCTACCGTTGCCTTACCTGCGGTAAATTCTTCGGTCGTTATCAGGTTCTCCAGGAACTGGATATTATTCTTCACACCGCGTATACGAAACTCACGCAGGGCGCGGTGCATTTTCTGGGCTGCATCCTCCAGGCTATTGCCCCACGTGCTCAGTTTCACCAGCATCGAGTCGAAGAACGGGCTGATTTTCATGCCCGGGTAGGTACTTCCTTCATCCAGGCGCACGCCAAAGCCTGTTGCATTGCGGTAGGTAATCAGGGTACCATAATCCGGTTTAAAATCATTTGCCGGGTCTTCGGTAGTAATGCGGCACTGTATGGCAAAACCATCCTTAGCGATTGCTTGCTGGTCGCCCAGCCCTATTTCTTTATCTGCAAGCTTGTACCCCGATGCTACATACAATTGTGTTTTTATCAGGTCAACCCCGGTTATCATCTCCGTCACCGTATGCTCTACCTGTATCCGCGGGTTCACTTCTATAAAAAAGATACTGCCTGTCGTATCCACCAAAAACTCAACTGTTCCGAGGTTGTTGTATTGCACCGCTTTCGCAATGTTTACAGCGTATTCATACAGTTTTTCCCTGGTATCCGGCCTCAGCGTTACAGACGGGGCAATTTCCACCACCTTCTGAAAACGCCGTTGTACCGAACAATCGCGCTCGTACAGGTGCACAATATTGCCATCATTATCGGCAGCTATCTGCACTTCTATATGTTTAGGATTTTCTACATATTTCTCCAAAAACACCGTATCGTCACCAAATGCGTTTTTGGCTTCGCTGCGTGCCTCATGAAAAGATTTTTTCAATTGCTCATCGTTGCGCACCACGCGCATACCGCGCCCGCCGCCCCCGGCAGCAGCTTTCAGCATCAGCGGGTAACCTATACGATTGGCTTCTTTCAGCGCAACAGCCTCGTCTGTCAGCGGCTGCTCATTGCTTTCTATAATGGGGATGCCTGCTTTCTTCGCTACTTCCTTGGCTGTTACTTTATCGCCCAGCGCCGACATTACTTCCGGCCTTGGCCCTATAAAAGTGATACCTTCTTCGGCACAACGGCGGGCAAAACCTGCATTTTCCGAAAGGAAGCCATAACCTGGGTGTATGGCATTCGCTCCACAATCTTTCGCCACGGCTATAATGGCATCTATATCCAGGTACGGTTTCAGCGGGTCGTTATCGGCCCCTACCTGGTAAGCCTCGTCGGCTTTGTAACGGTGCAGCGAATAACGGTCTTCATAAGTGTACACGGCTACAGTAGGTATATTCAGTTCCGTAGCAGCGCGTGAAATCCTTATAGCGATTTCACCGCGGTTGGCAATCAGTAGTTTCTTTATATGCATATCAGGAGAATCTCGTAAATGAACGGATAAAAAATTTCGTGCCGCAAATGTAAAAAGCACCACAATACGTTGTGATGCTTTTATATTTTTTTAATTAACAATAATCTTACGTATACTACCAAAGCCTTACCCTGGCGCTATCGGGGAGGTACATTTTATTTTCCGGGGTTACATGAAATGCCTGGTAAAAATCGGGGATATTAGGCATTGGCCCGTTCACACGGTATTTGGCAGGTGAATGCACATCGGTGAGCAACTGGTTGGCAAGGCTCTCTTTGCGCACTTCATACATCCACCCCAGTGCATAACCCAGGAAGAAGCGTTGCAGCGGAGTATACCCATTTATTTTTTCACCTTTTTTATAGGTTTCCGTTTGCTTGAAGGCATCCAGCCCTATCAGCAGGCCGCCGAGGTCTGCCAGGTTCTCGCCCAGTGTAGCCTTTCCGTTGATGTGCAATGTATCTACAGGTGTAAACTTGTTGAACTGCTGCACCAATACCTCTGCACGTTTATTAAATTCTTTCTCATCTTCTTTAGTCCACCAGTTTTTCAGGTTGCCTTTTTCGTCAAACTGGCGCCCTTCATCATCAAAGCCGTGTGTTATTTCATGACCTATGGTCGATGCCCCCGCATAACCATATACCAGCGCGTCATCCAGTTCTTCATCGCGGAAACCCGGCACGGTAAAGATACCCGCAGGCAATACTATTTCGTTGTTCGATGGGTTATAGTAGGCATTATACGTCTGCGGGGTCATATCCCATTCCGTACGGTCAACGGGTTTGCCCAGCTTATCCATATAGTAGTCATTCCACCACTTATTGGCTCGCAGTATGTTTTGCACATAAGGGCCACGGTCTACTTTCAGCGATGAAAAGTCTTTCCACTTATCCGGGTAGCCCACCTTCTTGGTAATGGCAGCCAGTTTGTGCAATGCTTTTTGTTTGGTGCTGTCGGTCATCCAGTCCAGCTTTTCCATACATGCCTTGTAGGCAGTACGCACGTTCTCTACCATATCTTCATAGCGCTTCTTGGCCTTTTCGTTAAAGTATTCTTTGGCAAACAACTGGCCCAGCGCTTCGCCCATAGCCCCCTCTTCCGCATCCAGCACACGCTTCCACCTCGGGCGCAGTTCCTGTGCACCGCGTATCAGCTTGCTGTAGAAATTGAAGTTATTATCTACAAACGCCTGGCTCAGGTAGTTACCGTTCGAGCGTACCAGGTGGAAAGCCATATAGTCTTTCAGCGTCTGCATATCTTCGGTACTGATGACCTTATCCAGTTGTTTGTAAAATTCCGGTTGCCCCACTATCACGCTGTCAATGTTCTTAACACCCATAGTTGTCAGCAGTGCCGGCCATTCTATATGCGGCGACATTTTAGCCTGCAGGCTGGTAATGGCCATTTTGTTATAGTTGGCATACGGGTCACGCAGGTCTTCCAGCTTGCGCGATGCCTGCGCCAGCTTCGTTTCCATAGCCACTATATTGGCCGCTTTGGTTTTGGCCGATGTGCTGTCTATACCCATTAATACAAGCGTACGTGCTATGTAGTTGGGGTATTCATTGCGTATTTTGGCAGTACGGGCATCCGTGTTGAAATAGTAATCGCGGTTAGGCAGTCCCAGTCCCCCCTGGTTCATGTAATAGCCCATTATCTCGCTATTCTTCGAATCCTGCGATACACCCTCGCTAAAGAAAATGCCCAGGCCGTGTGTATGCAGTTCCGCAGCATAGGCCATTACTTCTGCCGGCGTTTGCAGGGCATTTATTTTATCCAGTTCGGCACGCAGGGGGTTAATACCTTCTTTTTCTATAGAGACAGTATCCATACCGCTATACCAGAAATCGCCTATCTGCTGGTCGGTACCGCTTTTTGCACTTGTTTTCAACGCTTCTTCATTGATATGCAGCAGGCGGTTATACAGTTCATTCTGCACCAGGTAAGCAATGCCCCAGGCTGTTTCTTCCGCAGGTATGGGATTTCTCTTTATCCACCCGCCGTTGGCGTATTCAAAAAAATCATTGGCAGGGTTCACCGTAGTATCCCTGTCGGTAACAAAAATATCTTCTTTGGTTTCCTTCTTTTCAGCAGGATGGCAGGCAGCAAACAACAGGCTCAAGGCCATGCCGCCGTATAAAATGCGCTTCATATAATTAATGAAATTGAAGTGCTAAAATTAGCAGATAATATTTAAAACTTTTATCCCCCGTTTTCTGCCCTATAGCAAGGCCTTCACTTTCTCTGCTATCATATCCCTTACGGTATTGAATTCAGCAGGTTCCATATTCCTCGGGTCGGGTATCTGCCAGTCTATAAACTGCTTCGCTGGCATCCACGGGCAGGCATCGCCACAACCCATGGTCACCACCACATCAAAAGGGGCGTAGTCTTTTACCTCGTCCAGCGATTTGCTTTCGTGCTTACTTAAGTCATACCCCAGCTCTTTCATGGCCGCAACAGCTTTAGGGTTTACTATGCCCGATGGTTTCGAGCCTGCGCTGAATGCCTGTACACGCCCTTCACCATATATATTGGCAAATGCCTGTGCCATCTGACTGCGGTTACTGTTTTCTATACAAACGAAAAGTATCTTTTTCATTATACCGGTTGTTTATAATATTTAGGATTGAGTGGCTGGCTGGCCATACCACTTCTTTTTAAACCAAAAGGCTACATTTACAAGGGCTATTAGTGCAGGCACTTCAACCAGCGGGCCAATAACCCCGGCAAAAGCCTGCCCGGAGTTGATACCAAAAACCCCGATAGCTACGGCTATGGCCAATTCGAAATTGTTGCCGGCAGCAGTAAACGACAATGCTGCATTCTGGCTGTAATCGGCACCCAGCCTTTTACCGATAAAAAAGGTGGTAATGAACATGATTGCGAAATATATTACCAGTGGTATAGCTATGCGTACTACATCCATAGGTATTTGTACAATCAGTTCGCCCTTTAATGCAAACATGGCTACAATGGTAAAGAGTAACGCTACAAGGGTTACCGGGCTAATAAACGGAACGAACTTTTGCTCGTACCATTCTTTACCTTTTAATTTAATCAGCACATAGCGGCTGATGAACCCGGCAAGGAACGGTATGCCTAAATAGATAAATACGCTTTCTGCAATTTGCCCGATGCTAATATTGACCGCTATACCCTGCAACCCAAAGTAAGGGGGCAATACCGTGATAAACAACCATGCAAACAAACTGTAAAACAATACCTGGAAAATACTATTGAAAGCTACCAGGCCCGCAGCATACTCCCGGTTGCCGTCCGCAAGTTCATTCCATACGATTACCATAGCTATACAGCGCGCAAGCCCTATCATGATAAGGCCCACCATGTATTCAGGATAACCGCGCAAAAACACAACCGATAACAGGAACATCAATACAGGCCCTATTACCCAGTTCATTACCAGCGACAGGGTAAGTATTTTACCATTTCTGAATACTTTACCCAGTTGCTCATACTTCACCTTTGCCAGCGGGGGGTACATCATCAATACCAGCCCGATGGCTATGGGCACATTGGTAGTGCCCGAGCTGAAAGAATTAATAAACCCCGCCGTACCCGGCAGAAAATAACCTAACGCTACCCCTACTGCCATTGCAAGGAATATCCATAAGGTAAGATAACGGTCAAGGAAACTCAATTTTTTTCTCTGTACGGGATTGCAATTGTTTGCGCTCATCTGCATGTTTAATGCACCGCTGCACCCTTCCGGTGCAGCGGTATGTTTGTTAAATAAATCAATTAGCTGCAGCAACCCGGCGCACAGCACGCCTCCTGTTTTTCGGCATACACCGTTATACTGTAGATACCTGTGCCGCTTTGCTTAAAGGCGGCAATCTCTTCGGCCGTCAGGTAGGCAGACAGTATATCGTCCGGTATAGTGATTACTTTTTCCTTTTGCAGGGTAATATTGCTGAAACCATTTTTCTTTACCAGGTCAAGGTACTCATCCTTTTGTATCGCCCCCGATATGCAGCCTGCATACATCTCTGCTGCCGTACGTATCTTATCGGGCAGGTTACCCACCAGCACCACATCCGAAATACTGAAGTGCCCGCCGGCTTTCAGTACGCGGTACACTTCTTTCAACACATTATCTTTATTGGGCACCAGGTTCAGCACGCAGTTGCTGACCACTACATCTGCAACACTGCCGCCTACGGGCATCTTCTCAATATCCCCCTGCCTGAATTCTACATTGTTATAGCCCAGTTTATCTGCATTGGCCCTTGCTTTCTCTATCATCGCTTCTGTAAAGTCGATGCCTATCACTTTGCCGGTTTCACCTGTAGCTGCACGCGCCACAAAGCAGTCATTGCCTGCACCGCTGCCCAGGTCTATTACCGTGTCACCCTTTTTTATTTTGGCAAACGCTGTGGGCAGGCCGCAGCCAAGCCCAAGGTCGGCATCTGCATTATAGCCTTCCAGTTGCGTATAGTCATCGCTCATGATGTTGTACACCTCGGTACTGCAACCACCCGCCCCGCAGCAGGAGCTCATATTTGTCTCTTTATCCTGCAGGGCTATTTCGCTGTACTTCTGCTTTACCAGCTCTTTCAGTTCATTATCTGTTGTCATTATGTTTGTTTTTTTAATGATTGTAATATTACGATTGATTAAGTCAAAAAAATACGATGCTAACAGCAGCTCATATTTTTCGGGGGTTCTTTAAAGAAAGCCATAAACAATTCCCTGTACTGCTCCCATACTTTTGGGTTGATGCAATAGCAAATACTGGTACCTTCTATATTGCCCTGTATCAGTCCCGCCTGTTTCAGTTCTTTCAGGTGTTGCGATATGGTAGCCTGTGCCAGGCCTAGCTCATCTACCAGGTCGCCGCAAATGCAGGCATTGGCCTTTACCAGCTTTTGCAGTATGGCAATACGCGCCGGATGGGCTATAGCCTTAGCCATCGCTGCCAGTTCGTTTTGCTTTTTTGTAAACAATTCCGTTTTACTCGCTCCCATTATTCATCGTTTCATTGCAATATTACGATAGATATTCCACCCTACAAATAAATTTTAGTTATTATGCTATGTTAAAGGAGAAAACTAACGACAGTTCAAAAAATGCGTATACAAATTGAAGGAGTCTAAAATTGATAGTTGAGATAGATTGAAGAGCTAACTAATCATTTGTCAAGAGAGATTTTATTTTTTTCAATAAATACTTTGCTAAAGCTTGTTCTAACGTTAAAGCCAACACATCATTGATTTCATTGGAATAAGAGTAGTTAATTGAAAAAATCACTTTATTGTCCACGCTTAAATCAACTAAATATTCTTGTGGGAAAAATCTGAGTTTTAAATCAATTTCAACATCTGTTTGGCTCAATACATTCTTTAATCCATATAGCTTAGTCCGCCATAGCAACTCATCAACTTCGTACATCTCTTCATAAATATCCCACCCCCATATTTGTACCTTACCTACTTCCCTCGTTTCAGTAAAAACGATAGGAAACAATTTATTAACTGTTTCTTTTTTATATGTTTCGTTAACACCATTAATATATCTAAACTGCTTTTTATCACCAAAGAACTTATCAAATTTGGCTAGCGTACTTTGTATCAATGGGTTTATTTCTTTTTCAGTTTGTTGGTAAATTTTATATACCAGATTGGGATTCTTGGTTACAATAGCATTATCACCAACCATCCTCCTCAATAGTTCGAGGTCTTTATACACATCATCAGCCTCTTCAATTTCTTTACCTTCAATAGCATTCAATACTAACTGCTGACTACGCATCAACAAACCAAGCATATACTCATAAAACAAGTCCGGCTCTCCACCATACCCTTGTATATCTGCCAGGTATTGGTAATATGGCGTTTTCTCATTTGCCTTTATATAGACAGGAGGATAACCATAGGAAATAAGAATTAGGTTCATTAATATCCTTGCAGTACGGCCATTTCCATCGTAAAATGGGTGAATGGAAATGTAGTCAAGATGAAACTTGAAGGCAATCAATGCAGGGTGCATCGCTTCTTTCGTAGCCCTATCGTGTTTTTCCTTTTCCGTATTCAACCAATTTACCAGTTTATGCATTTCATCCGACACTTCTTCAGGAGCGGTAAAATCATTGCGCTCTCCTTTATAGTTTAGTATGTAGTTAGGTTGGGTTTTCCATTTACCGATTTTTTCCTGTTTTGCAGGGTCATCTTCATACATAATGCCCTTATGGATGTCCTTAATTTTGTTTTCAGATATATTGAGTTCCTTTTTACCAATTTTTAAAATATTGGTAATTATATCATCATGGCCTTTCATTTCTAATACGTCTTTCAGTGGTTTTCCCTCAACAGTAATATTTCCAACCATTACACTACGGGTTTCCTCCAATGTGAGCGTATTACCCTCCATACTATTGGAAGTATAATTCCATTCAAGCCTGAACTTGTAATTTATCTTTTTCAACACAGCATCAGGCAGTTTCCCAAAGCCTTCAATCTTTGACTGCAAACTATCAACCTCTTGTATTTTTTCCGCTAATGACATAAGAAACTAATAATACATATTAAAGATAACAACAAAAACGGCTCAATACATTCCGCATTGAGCCATTCTGCTATTAAGCTATTGAGCCATTAATCAGCCATCGCCGTTTTAAACTCGCTGGTAAAGTGGAATTCAATTTTCGGGTTGTTCTGCCTTTCCGTATTCAGGAACCATTCGCTTTGCGCTAAATAAACAAGGTTGCCATCCTTATCTTCCATGATGTTCTGCTGCTTAAAGCGCACAAAATCATCTATCGCTTTTTTATCACCTGTTATCCAGCAGGCTTTATAAAAGTTCAGCGGAACGAAGGAACAGCTTGCACCATATTCCTGCAGCAGGCGGTATTGTATCACCTCAAATTGCAGGTCGCCTACGCAGCCTATTATCTTGCGATTGCCGCCATGCTGGGTAAACAATTGCGCCACACCTTCGTCTGTCAACTGGCGTATACCCTTCTCCAGTTGCTTGGTCTTCATCGGGTCTTTGTTCACCAGCTCTTTAAACAGCTCGGGCGAGAACGTAGGTATGCCCGTAAATTGCAGCATCTCCCCTTCCGTCAGCGTATCGCCGATTTTAAAGTTACCTGTGTCAAACAAGCCCACCACATCGCCGGGGTATGCTTCCTCGATAATATCCTTTTCCCGTGCAAGGAAAGAGTAAGGATTGCTGAAACGCACGTCCTTGTTCAGCCTTGTATGTTTATAATACGTATTCCTTGAAAACCTGCCCGAACACACCCGTAAAAAGGCAATACGGTCGCGGTGGCGCGGGTCAAGGTTCGCGTGTATCTTAAATATAAAGCCGGTAAACTTATCCTCTCCCGGTTCTACAAAACGCTTGTCGGTAGCCCTGCCCAATGGCTTTGGCGCCACATGTATAAAAGTATCCAGCAGTTCCTTTACCCCGAAGTTATTCACCGCACTACCGAAAAACACAGGCGCCACCTGTCCTTTCAGGTAAGCATCCACATCCAGTTCTCCATATACCCCCTCCAGCAGTTCCACATCTTCACGCAGTTGGTTGGCATCACGCTCACCCACTTTTTCGTCCAGCATCTTATCTTCCAGGTCGGGTATGGGCACCGTATTATCTTCCGTCGCCTTCTGGTTGGCAGTAAACAGGTTCAGGCTTTTATCATACAGGTTATACACCCCTTTGAACTCTTTACCCATATTGATAGGCCAGGAAAGCGGGTGCAGCGACATATTCAGTTCCTTCTCTATCTCGTCCAGCAGGTCGAAGGGGTATTTACCATCCCGGTCCAATTTGTTCACAAATACGATGATGGGCGTATCGCGCATACGGCACACTTCCACCAGTCTCCTCGTCTGTTCCTCCACCCCGTTCACACTGTCTATTACCAGTATTACGCTGTCCACAGCCGTAAGGGTACGGTAGGTATCTTCCGCAAAGTCCTTGTGGCCCGGGGTATCCAGCAGGTTAATAAGCGTATCCTGGTACTCGAAACTCATTACAGAGGTAGCTACCGAGATACCACGCTGGCGCTCTATTTCCATAAAGTCGCTGGTAGCATGTTTCTTTATCTTATTGCTCTTTACCGCACCGGCCACCTGTATGGCGCCGCCAAACAGCAGCAGTTTTTCCGTCAGCGTGGTTTTACCGGCGTCCGGGTGCGATATGATGGCAAACGTTCTGCGCCGGTTAATTTCTTTTTCGTATTTCATTTTCAATTCAAAAGTAAAAAGTCAAAAGGCAAAAAGCGGTGTGTAACATTTTTGCTTTTTCTTTTGATTTTTATTTTTCCAAAGCGCAAAATTGCGAAAACTGCCCGACAATACCGGTATTTAATTCAAAAGGTAAAATGTAAAAGGTAAAAAGATGGCAGTAACCTGTTTCCCTTTTACATTTTGCATTTTACATTTTACATTTTAACTTATTTATTCACATCTTATCCATATATAACATATTGATGCTCCATTTTGCATTTTACCTTTTTACATTTGGGTTTGAATATGGGACTCACTCGTTTGCAGGACGACCTCCTGATGGACTTTAAGGAACAAAAACTGCTGATTTATGAGCAGATTGAATTGTTCGAACCCCTGGGCGACCGGCTGAACAGGCCTGCCGCACGCCGCCTGGTAGATAAAGGCGTACTCATATTTACCGAGGTGCTCTGCTATTGTCTCAGTCTCGCCAGTATTGCTTTCGGCGTGTTCCTCAATAAGATATATCCTTTTTATATCCTGTCGCAGATACGTTTCCGCCCCGAATACAGCAGCCTCGGCTGGCAAAATACCCTTTACCTGAATATAGGTGTATATACCCTGATAGGGATAATTGCTTTATTATTCTACTTCATAGCAAGGGCTATGCGCCAGGTGCGCCTGAAAAACGATATTCTTCATTTTGCGGGAAAACAGATAAAAACACTGGTAGGGCAACACCTGAAACGTAAGGCTGCCATTACGGCGATAGAACAACGGCACTTTGAGGAATTGCCTGCGTTTCCGTATGATACACCTGCTATGCGGGGAGTTAATAATGTACCCAACCCGGGGTACGGAGATTAAACGTTACTGTAATTCTGAATACAATACCTTACCATTACAGGCAAGATGATTAATGTGCCCGCTCCCGGCTTTTGAGAAAAATACCACGTGCGATATCTCCACCGGCTTACCGATAAGTTCCTTCCTGAGTTCATCGCAGTTATAGCCTTTTTCCAGCCCGCGGTTGATGTAGTAACTTTTTTTACGTCCTTCTACCGTAAAACTAATGTCGCAGGTACTCTTATGACAAGCTATCCCCGTGACTATGCCTGTAAACGTCCGGGTTTTGCCCACCAGTGCCTTACCGTTCGTTTCGCTGATAGAGAACAGGGCAACATATAAGACCAGTAAGAGGACGGCAATACTTGCGCCCACACCCAAAGCAGTCGTAACTCCGTTGAATATCTTTTTCATAAAGCAGGTGTTTTTGAAGATAGAAAGGTGATTCAAAGTATGAAATAACAAACGCCGTGCCATTCTGAACATACAATAAACGTAAGATTGCTATAAATCAAGTGCTTCCCGGTAACTACCAGAAGAAAATCACAACAAAACAGTCTCTCCCCTTGGGGGGAGCCGGAGGGGGCTTTACATTTGTACCCATGAACCTCTACGATAAGATATACACAACTGCAAATGCCATACGCCACCGTACAACCACTGTACCCGGCATAGCCATTATTCTGGGTAGCGGCCTCGGAGGCCTCACGGAAATGGTGGAGGTGGAACAGGAAATTCCATACTCAGACATTCCGAATTTCCCGCTCTCTACGGTAGAAGGCCATGCGGGCAAGCTGGTAATAGGCAAACTGGGCGGCAAAAATGTTATTATGCTGTCGGGGCGCTTTCACTATTATGAAGGCTATAATATGGAGGCCATTACCTTTCCCGTACGTGTAGCTAAAGCACTCGGCGCTCATACCATCATCGTATCGAATGCGGCAGGCGGCATGAATGCATCTTATAAAATAGGAGATATCGTGGCTATTACCGACCATATCAACCTCTTCCCGGAACACCCCCTGCGTGGGCCTAATGATGAACGCCTCGGTACCCGCTTCCCGGATATGAGCGAAACTTATGACAAAAAACTGGTGGCGCTTGCTCAGAATGTAGGACAGGAGCAGGGGCTCAATATAAAGACCGGAGTATATATAGGACTCACCGGCCCGACCTTCGAAACCCCTGCTGAATATAAATGGCTGCACACCATAGGCGGCGACCTGGTAGGCATGAGCACCGTGCCCGAGGTAATCGTTGCCCGCCACAGCAGTATGCGCGTATTTGCCGCCAGCGTGGTTACCGACCTGGGCGTACCCGGTCACGTGGAAACCATCACACACGAAGAGGTACTGGCTGCCGCCAACGCCGCAGCCCCTAAACTGGCCCGGCTGGTGGAAACACTTATAGAACGAATGTAATGTATGGCAATGAACGCTATTCGATTAACTTTGCCAACCAAACGCATAAACCATAGTTTTTGAAAAAAACAGCGCGTATATATTTCCGGTTGCTTTTGTTGGCTATATTGCTACTTGCCTGCCATACCCTTACATGGGCACAGCAGCCGCAAACGCCGGGCAGCCCCCTTACTATCAACAACGCCCCGCAGCGCGATACCAATACCAGCAAAACAAACACCAAAGACTGGAAAGATTACAGTGCGCGCATATCTTACCAATACCTGAACTCTGAAAAGGAATACATTCCCGACACTTCCATACACACTTTCCACCGCAGGCCGTTCCTGCAGCCCTGGTACCGCAACCTGGGCAATCATGGCGGCCCGGTCACCAATATGTTCTTTACACCCGAAGACCGTATTGGCCCTACACTAGGGTACCATGTCTTTGATGTGTACCGGTATGATGTAGATAGCATGAAGTACTACAATACTAACCGTCCTTATTCTGTATTTTCATTCGGGCTGGGCAGCAAACAGGAACAAACGGCGGAGATATTCCATACACAAAATATAAAGCCCAACTGGAACTTTGCCGTACAATACCGTAAACTGACTTCGCCCGGCTATTTCCAGGTGCAGCGCACCAATCATGACAACGCCAACTTTACCACCAACTATCAAAGCCGAAACCAACATTACCAGCTTAATGCAGCGGTAGTTTACAATAAAGAACAGAACGACGAGAACGGCGGCATCCTGCCGGGCGGGGATGTGCTGGATAGCCCCAAGTACAACGACAGGCAAACGATAGCCACGCGGTTTTACAACGAGAATTACGGAGGTGGCGCACGTACAAGGCGCTCACCCGTATCCAATATGCTGCGCGATGCCTCAGTGATGCTGCAGCACAGCTATACTTTCGGACATACTGATACTACCTATAGTGAAGACTCCACCAGTTTTCGCACTACACTGACGCCCCGTTTCCGCATCACGCACCGCATGCAGTACACCAATGAAAAATACCAGTACCGCGATATGCGGCCCGATTCATTGAAGTACACGGGGTTCTTCGAACATAAATTTCTCCCGGCGGGGCAGGATTCGCTCATTATGAACCACGAGTGGAAAAAATTCGATAACAGTCTTTCCCTGAATGGCTTTATCGGCAAGCGGGAAAACCAGCTCCTGTTCAGTGCAGGTGCAGGCATCCGCGCCGATGAGTTCAAGACATGGTATGTGACCGATAGCCGCAGCAATAAAATATTCAGCAATTACCTGCTGGCTGACATTGGCAAAGAAGCGCTGAAAGACGGGGAATGGTTCTATAAAGCTTCCGGCATGTTTTACCTTACAGGCGATGCCTCCGGCAGCTCCGTGATACAGGGCAGCCTGGGCAAAAGCCTGCGCAGCGGCTGGGCGGGTATAGAACTGGGCGCCAAACAGGAAATCGGCGTAGCACCTTATAACTATACTGTTTACCAGACACAGTACGATACGATTGTACACAGCTTCAATAAAGAAAGCATTACCCGGCTCTATGGTACGCTGGAAAGCGAGCGCCTGCAGTTATCTGCCGGTATCCGCAGCTATCTTATCAGCAACTACATTTACCTCGATACGGCACAAATGCCTGCTCAATATGCCACTTCTTTTAATGTAACCCAGCTTTGGCTGCGAAAAGTTTTTGTGTGGCATAGCTTTGTTTTTGATAATGAGCTGGTTTACCAGCAGCAGCCGGCAGGTGCACCCGTCAATGTTCCGGCACTACTGGGCCGCCACCAGTTGAGCTTCGAAAAATATATTTTCAACCATGCCCTGAAAATTGCCACCGGCGTACAGGTGCAATATCACAGCCCTTACAAACCTGCGGGTTATGCACCCTTCTTCAACAGGTTCTATTACCAAAACAGCTACCAGGTCAGCAATGCGCCGGAAACATCTGCATTTTTCAACTTTAAAATAAAACGCTTCCGTGCCTACATAATGGCCGACCAGTTGCAGCAATTATTCACACGCAATATCATTATTACCAGGGGCTACCCCGGCCCCAATATGATGATTCGTTTCGGCTTTAGCTGGGTAATGATTAATTAGTTCTATCCACAAAAAGAGAAAAACCTTAATATCTATGTGTATAAACGTTAATCTCAAATTGTCTCATTGATAATTTGCTATTAACTTTGCAGACCGCTGTTAAAGGCTGTATCAAACAAATAAAGGCATTTCAAACTATTGGTAGAACGATGAAGGATTTTTCATACGTGATGAGTTCACACCCCTCTTACATTGAATCGCTGTATAAAGATTATGTAAAGGATGCTTCAACTGTTGACCCTGAATGGAAAAAGTTTTTTGAAGGTTTTGACTTTGCCTTATCAAAGGGCAGCGCCAACGGCCAGGCAGGTGCTGCTACAGTAAGCAGCGAAATGCTGGAAAAAGAAGTTAACGTTTTCCGCCTTATCCGCTCCTACTGGAAGCGCGGCCACCTCGTAGCTACCACCAATCCCATCCGTCCGCGCAAGGACCGTAAACCGCACCTGGACCTGCAGGACTTTAACCTGTCGGAAGCGGACCTTGATACTGAATTCTACTCCGGCTCCTATCTCGGCCTGGGTAAGGCTAAACTAAGCGACATTATAGCCAAGCTGAAAAAACTGTATACCGGCAATATAGGTATCGAATTTACCTACATCAACGATTATGAAACCTGTATTTGGGTACAGGATACTTTCGAAAAAATGATGCAGGAAAGCTTTACGATTGACCAGCGTAAACGCATACTGGAAAAGCTGAACGAAGGGGTTATTTTTGAAAAGTTCCTGCATACAAAATACATAGGACAGAAACGTTTTGGGCTCGACGGCGGTGAAAGCACTATTCCCGGCCTGGATGCCATCATCAACCATGCCGCCGATGCAGGCGTTCAGGAAGTAGTTATTGGTATGGCGCACCGTGGCCGCCTGAATGTATTGGCCAATACACTGGGAAAAACATACGCACAGATATTTTCCGAGTTTGAAGGCAATATGCCGCCCGATATGACGATGGGCAGCGGTGATGTAAAATATCACCTTGGCTTCAACTCCAATATCACCACACCAAATGGTAAAACCGTAAACATGCAACTGGTGCCCAACCCCTCGCACCTTGAGGTAGTTGATCCTGTTGTTACCGGTTTTGCACGCGCTAAAGCAGATACGCTTTACAACAATAAGTACGACAATATACTGCCTATACTGATACACGGCGACTCTGCGGTAGCCGGACAGGGCGTAATCTATGAGCTGCTGCAAATGAGCAAGCTTGCAGGTTATTCTGTAGGCGGTACGATACATTTCGTAATCAACAACCAGATAGGCTTTACAACCGATTTTGACGATGCACGCTCTGCCGACTATTGCACCAGCGTGGCATCTATGGTGCAGGCCCCTGTGCTGCATGTAAACGGAGATGATCCCGAGGCTGTCGTAAAAGCCTGTACACTGGCAGTGGCTTACCGCCAGAAGTACAACCAGGATATCTTTATCGATATGGTATGCTACCGCCGCCATGGGCACAACGAGGGCGATGAGCCCAAGTTTACCCAGCCGCACCTGTATGCTCTTATTGATAAACACCCTAACCCACGTGAAGTATATACACAATACCTGCTGCAAAACGGCGAGGCCGATGCCCAGACACTGGCTAAGGAAATGGAAAAGAAATTCTGGGATGTACTGCAGGAACGCCTGGATGAAGTAAAACAAAACCCGCTGCCCTATACGCACCAAAAACCCGAACTGTGGTGGAAAGAACTGCGCAGGGCAAAAGCGGAAGATTTTGAGCAATCGCCTGATACTTCTATAAAAGAAGCAGACTTCAAAAAGCTGGTCAATAAACTGATGCAGTGGCCTGCCGATTTCAAACCGCTGCGCAAGATTGAAAAACTGCTGAACGATAAAGCAAAACTGTTTGAAACAGAAGGCAAGGTTGACTGGGCTACAGGTGAACTGCTGGCTTATTCCAGCCTGCTGACAGAAGGCCGGGGCGTGCGCCTGAGCGGCGAGGATGTGAAACGCGGTACTTTCTCGCACCGCCACGCTGTGATATACGACGAGAAAACCAATGCAACGTACAACCGCCTGAACCATTTTGACGAAAAACAGGCGAAGTTCATGATATACAATTCGCTGCTAAGCGAGTTTGCGGTACTTGGTTTCGATTACGGCTATGCCATGGCCAACCCGAACAACCTGGTACTTTGGGAAGCACAGTACGGCGATTTTGCCAATGGTGCGCAAACCGTGATAGACCAGTACGTAGTGGGTGGCGAACAGAAATGGAGCACCATGAACGGGCTGGTGATGCTGCTGCCGCATGGCTACGAAGGCGGCGGCCCCGAGCACTCGAGTGCAAGGATGGAACGCTTCCTGCAAATGAGTGCAGAGCACAATATCATTGTTACGAATATCACTACCGCTGCCAACTTCTTCCATGCATTGAGAAGGCAGCTGGCATGGCCGTTCCGTAAACCGCTGATTAACTTTGCCCCCAAAGCCAACCTGCGCCACGTGCGCGCCTACTCTGCTATGGAAGAGTTTACTTCAGGCGGGTTTAAAGAAGTGATAGATGACGAGAGCATCAAAACAGCATCCAAAGTGAAAAAGGTGTTGCTGTGTACCGGTAAAATGTACTTCGACCTGAGCGAAAAGCAACTGGCCGACAAGCGTACAGATGTAGCCATTGTGCGCCTGGAACAAATATATCCCCTGCCTGTAAAACAACTGGAAGCGCTGAAAGAAAAATATAAAAAGGCAGAATGGATATGGGTACAGGAAGAGCCTGCCAATATGGGCGCACTGCCATTCCTGAAGCTGAACTTCGAAAGCTTCCCGTTGAACTACCTGAGCCGCCCTGCCAGCGCTTCTACAGCTACCGGCTATGCCAAAAAGCATGCTATGGAGCAGCAGAACCTGGTAGAAAAGGCGCTTGGATAAATAATCAATAAATACTGCTGAAATAAAGCGGCAGGAAATATAATCAGGAGGCGACACCGCCCACTACCATTACCGTAGTTGGCGTGGGGTTGCCTCCCTCTTTTTCCAGGGATATGGCAAACGCCTGACCGTCCTGCGTGGTTTTATTCATCTTCATCATGCCGCCTTCCTCTACCATATCATTCGGTATCATGCCCATGTCTACGGGCTTGTCGCCTTTAATGACCCATAGCTGGTACTGCATACCTTTCGGGGGCATCGGCATATTCACCATTGATACGTAAGTATCGCCTTTCTCTTTGCTCCAGTACACCATACCGGTCATAGGTTTGCCCTGCTGTGCACTTTGCATCACCACCGTCTTCATACCAGGGGCGGATATTACCTGTTTTTCATGTTCATACATTTCTGCACGCGCCAGCAATCTTTCCTGGTTTGCCGACATGGTGTCCAGCTTTTGCTGTAGCACTAGCTGCTGTTCTACGCTCGTATTGTGTTGTGTCCACAGGTATATATTGGTCAGCAAGCTGCCGGTAAGTGCTATCCATACGGCTGCACGCTGCCAGCTTACCTGTCTTCTTTTTACTTCGGGCGTAAACGCCACCACCTTCGGGGCAGGCTCCTCTGCTGCAGGTTCGCTGTTCCTGCTAACAGCATCCCATACCTGCTCCTGCATATAAGCCGGCGGCTCTACCGCTGTAGCTTCCGCGAAGTTTTGCATAGCGGCCTCAATAGCAGCCACCTCCTGCGCAAGTTCAGGATAACGGGCAATGTTAGCCGCTACCTCAGCACTTTCCTGTTCGGATAAAGCGCCGAGTACGTAAGCTTCAAGAATGCCCGATTCTATGTATTCCTTTGTATTCACCTGTTAAAGTGCGCTCTTAATAATTGTATGGCATGCCGCATGCGGGTCTTTACCGTTCCCAGCGGTATGTCAAGTGTTTTAGCAATCTCATTCAGTGTAAACCCTTTAAAGTAAGCAAGATTGACGATAGACTGGTATTCCGGTTTAAGCCCTGCCACCATTTCACGCAATCCTATAGTATCCGTTTTCTGCTCTGTTTTCATTCCTGCACCTATATTACTTACGATATCCTCGCCTGTTTGGATTTTGCCCTTCATAATCTCGCCCTTCGAACGCAGTTTATCTATGGCTGCATTCCGGGCTATGTTAATCATCCAGGTATAAATCCTTCCTTTTTCTGCGTTGTATTGGGTTATATTATTCCAGATTTTGACAAACACCTCCTGCAATACATCCTGCGCGGTCTGCTCATCATATATCACCCTTTTCACTATGCCATACAGCACCCCTGCATAATGCTTGTACAGGTAGTTATAGGCTTCCCTGCTCTGTTGCTTCAGCAGTATGACCAGTTCTTCCTCACTATATGTGGTAGCGTTTCCCAAGAGGCTATTAAAAAACTAAAATATGACTTTATCTGGCAAATACCATCCGGTAATCTGCTTTTATTTTCCCGGCTGTGATATCATCCAGTTTCTTCTTAATAAGACGTTTTTTCAAAGGCCCGATATAATCGATGAAAAGCTTGCCATCTATATGGTCATACTCATGCAGTATCACGCGGGCCGTAATGCCATCAAATTCTTCTTCATGTTCATTAAAGTTTTCATCCATGAACCTGAGGCGTACTTTTGAGAGCCTGTTGATGTCTTCCCTTATCCTGGGTATGCTCAGGCAGCCTTCATTATAGGCCCATGAGTCTCCGCTTTCGTCTACCTTATGCGCATTGATAAATGCCCTTTTTACGGGTTTCTCGTTAGGGTGCAGGCGTTTATCTTCTTCGTCGAAGCCAGCTACTATCTGTTCCGTATCCACCACAAACAGGCGGATAGCGCGGTTTATTTGCGGTGCGGCAAGCCCTACCCCGTTGCTGTTATACATGGTTTCCCACATATCGCTGATGAGTTTCTCCAATTCAGGATAATCGGGAGTAATGTCTTCGCACATTTTACGCAATATGGGATGTCCGTAAGCTACTATCGGTAAAATCATTTCTAATCTCCTTAAATAAA
This sequence comes from uncultured Flavipsychrobacter sp., assembly GCA_964621795.1. Lineage (GTDB taxonomy): Bacteria > Bacteroidota > Bacteroidia > Chitinophagales > Chitinophagaceae > Polluticoccus. The sequence continues at coordinate 36,109 of CAZUMM010000019.1, read as the reverse complement.
ATATGTGCAAAAGTACGTATTACAAACGGCTTTCGAGGTATTCCTGCAGCATTATTACAGCACTTACACTATCCACCAATTCTTTTTTCTCCCTGTTTTTTTTGCTGAGGCCCATTTGCGCAATGGCCTGTGATGCCATTTTGGAGGTCATGCGTTCATCTACCTTTTCTACCGGTAAAGAGGGGAATACATGCTGAAATTTACCAATGAATTTTTCAACCAGCGGCGTTGCATCGGTAGGGGTATCATCAAAATTCAGCGGGTAACCAATGATAACTTTTTCCACTTCTTCGGCCTGCATATATTTTTTCAGGTAGCCAATCAGTTCATTGCTATCCACAGTGCTCAGTGCGCTGGCTATGATTTGCAGCGGGTCGGTCACGGCAATGCCCGTACGTTTTTTTCCATAGTCAAGTGCCAATATCCTTGCCATCAGCCGCGCATTTGTTTCACAATAACTGTTCCCATCTTCTTCAATATATCCGCTTCCGCGTGTTTCAGCTCCAGTTGCTTATGCAGCAGGGCAGCGAGGCGGTTTATATCCTGCTCTGTTTTCAGGCGGTCCAGCACTTCGCCCTGCACCAGTTTCAGTTTTTTCAGTTCAAAATAAGTAAGGGCGCTTTCTACTTCATTGACGTAGTTCAGCTCACCATGCAACGTTTCTATGCCATAGTTCTCACTCCACTTTACACTCATTTCATTCTGTGTCTGTAACAAAGAGGCCATCTTTTGCTGTACGGCTATTTCAGGAAAATTTGAAAAATATTGTATGGGCGGGGCTGCGTGGTTGGTGTGCAGGTAAGCATAATAGCTATCATACACCAGTCTTACCAGTTTCGATTCTATCAGGTCGGGGTCTGCACGCTCCTGTATATATGCCGCAATATGAGCATGACCCTCGCAGGCTTTATCGCCATGCTCCAACAATACCCTTACAAGCTCCCATTCCTGCCTTTCATCGGTGTTTCTTTGTTTCAGTACATCGGGCACTTCCACCGGTACTGTATCGGCCACAGGCGCAGCAACGGGGGTATCTTCCCTACGCTGTTTTTGCCTCTTATCCTGCTCCAGCCGTTCGCGTATATATTTATTGACCAGTGCTATAAACCCTTCTTCATCCACACTCAGCTTCGACGAAGCTTCTTTTATATAGTACCCCTGCAACGAAAAATCTTCCGCCTTGTTGATTTTCGATATACTCTCTGCTATCTCGTTGACCAGCTTCGATTTCTTCACCGGGTCGTTGGCCGCTTCACGCAGGCCCACTTCCAGCCTGAAGCCTATCACATCCCGCTTATGATCTTTTACATATTCGTAAAACTGAGCGGCACCTGATTTCTGTATAAAGCTATCCGGGTCTTCGCCTTCAGGCAGCAATACCAGTTGCACATTAAAGCTTTGCGAAAGGGCCATATCCAGCCCGCGCAGTGCGGCTTTTACACCGGCGGCGTCACCATCGTAAAGAATGGTAAGGTTCTTGGTTAACTGCCCAATCAGGCGTAGCTGGTCTTCGGTAAGCGAGGTGCCGCTGCTGGCTACTACATTCTCTACCCCGCCCTGGTGCAGCGAGATAACGTCGGTATAGCCTTCCACCAAAAAACATTCGTCCTGCTTGTCTATGGCCTGCCGGCTCTGGTACATGCCGTATAGTACACGGCTTTTGTTGTACAGCTCGTTTTCCGGCGTGTTGATATACTTAGGCGCGCGGTCATTGCTTTTCAATATACGGGCGCCAAAGCCCAGCACACGGCCCGTCATACTCTGGATGGGGAATATAACCCGGCCACGGTACACATCGTAATAGCTTCCGTTTCGGTTTTTTACCAGCCCCGCCTTTTCCATCAGGTCGGTATTGTATGCCTTTTGTACTGCCGTGCGGTAAAACTCTTCTCCCGATTCAGGGTTATACCCCAGCCGGAAACGCTCTATGATTTCCCGGCGGAAGCCCCTTTGCTTGAAATACGATAACCCTATGGCCTGCCCTTCTTCCGTTTCCAGCAAGGTATCACTGAAATATTGTGCGGCATATTCATTCAGTATGCGCAGGCTTTCCTCGGTTTGCTGCTGCTGTTGCTGCTCCGGCGTTCGCTCCGTTTCTTCGAGGGCTATTTTATAATAATCGGCCAGCCAGTGTATGGCTTCCGGGTAGGTCAGCTTTTCATGTTCCTGTATAAAAGTGACGGTATTCCCGCCCTTGCCGCAACCAAAGCATTTATAGATGCCCTTTGCGGCAGACACATGGAAAGAGGGTGTCTTCTCATTATGAAAAGGGCAATTGGCTATATAGCTCGTGCCCCTCCTTTTCAGCCGCACAAACTGCCCGATGACATCTACTATGTCCACACGGTTCATTACCTCCTGTATCGAGCTTTGCGATATCATACTGCGAAATTAATCAAAACCCCTGTGACGGGCCGCCTAAAGATAACTGATAGCTGCCGTAAACTTCACACGCTCACGGTTTTGGGTAAACACATGCCAGTTGCCATCATATTCTATGCGGGTGGGCAGCAGTTTATTCCCTATTTCACGGGTGCGTACTTTCATCTTCACCCGGAAATCATATACAAATGTTTTATACGACAAAGAATAGTCGCGGGCTACAATGGCATAATCTGTTTTGCGAAACCATGTTGAAAGTTCATCATATACTACATCATCTGCATATTCCTTTTTGGGTATGGCGCGAAACACATAACAATTCTCCCCGTCATATTCATCCGATTCCAGCCTGAAATTGTATAATTTGGCCATAGGCGCATCAAATATGGCCGCCTTATCGCCCATCAGCGGTATGCCGCCTACTTTACTACCGGGATTGAATATGAGTTGCTTGAGCTGGTATTTGCTTTTTTCAAGCTGTCCGCTGCCTTTTTCCTCCAGTGCGCCTTTTACAATCTCGCTTTCATTGCACACCTTACCGTGGGTAAAGAACAGGTAGTCGTATAGCTCGGCTGTATAATACTTGTATTTATGTTTTCTTTTATAAAAATTCCCTTTCACTTTCTCCTCCAGCACCTGCATGGTGCGGCAACCTCCGGAAAAGGTCTGTTTCGTTTTGCTGAACAGGGATGCGGAAATTTCCCCTTTTTTATCATATACTCTTATGTCATTTACCGCGTTGTACGATACAAAACGCATATTGCGGAATGCCTTGTAAAAGGTTGTATCGGTACGTACCCGCCTGATGAATGCATTCAAATTCCACCCTCCGCGTACGGCTTTTATTACTACAGCATCCATTTGCAGGGGCTGTGAAAATATACTGCTGTCAGGCTGCTGCGCATACAGCGGCCCGGCCATCAGTAACACAAAAAATATCGGCAGATACTTATACATGGGCTGTGCGTTCTTTCAGGAGCGCTTCCGCTATCACCATATCCTCTGGTGTGGTCACCTTTATATTACTACGCTCCCCTTCTACAAGGTAAACTTTCGTGCCGTTAGCCTCCGTCACCGTTGCTTCATCCGTAAAAGCAAGGGAATATTCCTGCTGAAAAGCAGGTAAAATTATATCCGTCCTGAAGGTTTGCGGGGTTTGTATGATGCGCATCTGTTCCCGGTTGAGCGGGGCGGAATTATTGCCCGATACCAGGCGCATACTATCGGCAACGGGTATGGCCGGAATAGCGCTGCCTTTGTCCGCAGCCTGTTCATAACAGCGCTGTATCAGCGCAGCAGACACAAGGGGACGCACACCATCATGCACAAACACGATACCTTCCCCTTCTATTGCTTTCAGGCCATTCTGCACACTGTGAAAACGGGTTTGGCCCCCTTGTACAATAGTAGCGTCTATGCGCTCCGGGAATAACTGGAGTACCGTATTGGCATAGCTAAGCTGGTCGCCCGGCAATACGATAATCAGATGTATATCTGCGTATGCATCTGTAAACGCTTTTATAGTATGGTACAGTATGGGGCTGCCAGCCAATGGTAAAAATTGCTTGGGAACAGCGTTACCCATCCGCACACCCTTACCACCTGCTACTATTACGGCATATTTATTCATATCAGGATGCAAATTAAGTCAATTGAACCGATTCGTTTAACAGCATCATAAAGCGCTGAACACAAAAAATAATCGCGGGCCATAACCCGCGATTAGATTACTATATAAACCAATTAATCTAATTACCCAATTAACTCAATCAACCAATTAACCCCAATTAACTCAATCAACCAATTAACCCCAGTTAACCAATCAACCCAATTAACCTAATTACCCCAATTAACTAAATCAACCAATCAACTAATCAACCAATCAACCACTAATGCACATCCTGCATCATCTTACGCACCAGCGGCGATATGACAATCATCACTACACCTGCTATCAATGCATAAATGGCAAGATGGCGGTAACCATCCGTATAGGCTATCAGTTTTTCGTGGGCGGTAGCATTTTCGCTGGCACTAGCCATGCCTGCACCCAATATACCCGCCACATACTGCCCGTAGGCGCTGGCAAGGAACCACATACCCATCATCACGCCCTGCAGCCTTGCCGGCGATAGTTTGGTCATAATAGATAGGCCGATGGGCGAAAGACATAGCTCACCGAAAGTAATGATAAGGTATGCCAGCGTAAATACATCAAGTGATGCTTTGCCTGCTGCATTCAGGAAGAAACGGGTGGAATAGAAGGTATAAAATGCCAGTGCCAGGAACAGGAAGCCCATTCCGAATTTTACTACCGTATTGGGTTCTATTTTCTTTTTGGCCAGGCCCAGCCATACAAGGCCTACTATAGGTGCAAATATGATAACGAACAAAGAGTTGGCGGCATTGTTCACCCCATTTGTACTCAGCGTAAATGTGCCCAGCAGTTTATCATCCAGGTTGTTGGCCGCAAACAGGCTGAGTGAACCACCGCTTTGCTCAAAGAACGCCCAGAAAAGGATAGAGAATATAATGAACACTAAAGCGGCAACCAGTTTTTTTACCTCAGACGCTGTGTGTTTGGTCATTTCATATATCAGGTACACCAGTGTAGCCGGGCCTATGATGTACATAAACCAGTCGGTGTACTCTGTTTTTGCAACCATGGTCATGATAACCGGTATTACAGCCAGCGCACCTATGTACACGGCATATTCGTACCATTTTGATCTTGGTTTACCTGTTTGCTGGTTTACTGGCGCAAGGCCAATGGTGGCCATTCCTTTTTGTGTAAATGTGAACGTTACCAGGCTAATGGTCATAACTACCGCGGCCAGGCCAAAAGCCACATTCCAGGTCAGGTTGGCAGGCACAACACTGCTCAGCAACTCGCCCTTGCCGATAGCTACGCAGGCATACCCGCCCAGCAACGCACCGATATTGATGCCTGAATAAAACAGTGAAAAACCGGCATCGCGCCGCTTGTCACCGCTTTTGTACAGCGAGCCTACCATGGTAGATATATTGGGCTTGAAGAATCCGGTACCTATAATCGTGAAGCTGATACCCAGAAAGAAGAATGCTTTAGGGTCGGCAGCCAGTATGCAGCTACCAGTAATCATCAGTAAGCCTCCCCAAAACAGGGATTTACGGAAGCCTAATATCTTATCGGCAAAAAGGCCGCCGATGAAGGTAAACGCATATACGAAGGCCTGCGTGGCGCCATATTGCAGGTTGGCCGTGTCTTCCTTCATCATCAGCTGGTTCACCATGAAGAAGGTAAGCATACCACGCATACCGTAGAAGCAGAAACGCTCCCACATTTCGCTGAAAAATAAATACCATAATTGTTTCGGGTACTTTCCTTCAAAACTCTGGATTTCCTCTACCGTGAGTGTGTCGTGTGCTGATGCTCCCATTGTAATGTTTTATACGTTGGCCAAATTAATTATTATTTCCGATTACCCCTTTTTTCTGCCCCTCCAATTACAAAGGGGCCTGACAGCCCCTTTGTAACCAATATTTTGTTTATTCCTACCTCATTCCATGCATCATTTTCAGCATCTTTTTCGATAGCAGGAACAATATCAATGCAGCAATACCGGAAAGCACTACGAATATCATAAAGAAGTCGTTGAGTGTTTCAATTTTAAACCCGAAGATATGCGTAGCCACACCATTTTCAGGGTACAGCTTACTCAGCATACCGGCAAAGTCGTTGGCCATGGCGTTAGCCAGGAACCATACGCCCATCAGCAGTGATGCCAGGCGCACGGGCGCCAGGCGCGCCACCATCGATAAGCCGATAGGCGACAAACAAAGCTCGCCCCATGTGTGCAATACGTACATACCCAGCAGCCAGAACATAGAAGCTTTTGTAGTGCCGTCAACACCTTTTACCCCCATGGCAATGACCAGGTAGCCGAGGGCCAGCAGCGAAAGGCCAATAGCCTGTTTGGTGGGCGATGCAGGTTCCTTATCCTTTTTACCCAGTTTGGTCCATATACCGGCAAAGATGGGTGCAAACAAGATTATGGCCAGCGGGTTTACAGACTGGAACCATGCAGCGGGCATTTCCCAGCCAAAGATGGTACGGTCTGTTTGCTGGTCGGCAAAAAGCGTGAGCGAGGCACCCGCCTGCTCAAAGGCACTCCAAAAGAATATTACGAAGAAAGCCGCTATATAGATAACAATAATACGGTCTCTTTCTACTTTGGTTAGGTTAGGGTCGCTGATAATGAAACCCGATGCAGCCAGCGATGTGGCAAATACCAGTGTACTGATAGGATTAAAACCTACTACGAACAAGAAGAATATCCATAGTAAAGCATAAATAATAACCCATGTAATCACCCTTTTAGCTGTAAACTCTGGTTTACGCTCCAGCTTGGGGTCTTTTTGTGCGGCAAAGTCAGCTTCCCGGTCATAAGCAACTACTTCTTCAGTCTCTGTATCTGCTGCATTTGCCCCTTCTTTAGTGGGTTTGCCACCTATTTTTTTACCGTCTGTAGTAACGATGTATTTATCTTTTAATATCTGGAATACTATAAGGCCCAGCACCATACCGACACCGGCAGCAAAGAAACCCCATTTGTAATCTATTTTATCGGCAAGGCCGCCGCAGATAAGCGGGGAAAAGAAAGCGCCGAGGTTGATACCCATGTAAAAAATAGAGAATGCAGCATCCACCCTTTTATCGCCGGGGGCATACAGTTGGTTCACCATAGTAGAGATATTGGGTTTGAACAGACCATTACCCAATACCAGCGCAGTAAGCCCTACTACGAATAACAATTTTGCCATGTCCAGGTTGGTTGTTACCGAAGCGGCACAGAAAAACAGGATGAACTGCCCGAGCGCCATAAGGATACCTCCCCAGAATATCGACCGCCTGTTGCCCCAGTAGCGGTCAGAGATAAAACCACCTATCAGGGGGGTCAGGTATACAACTGCGGTAAAGTTTCCATAGATGCCGGAGGCGAATTTGGAGTCGAATGCAAGCATCTTTGTCATGAAAAGGATAAGGATGGCGCGCATACCATAGTAGCTGAAACGCTCCCACATTTCCGTAAAAAAGAGCACATATAGCCCCTTAGGGTGTCCTTTTTGTTCACTCATAAATTCTGTTTTCTAAAAGTTGAATGTCGAAAGATAGTAAAAATATCCACAGTCCCTAATCTACGTTACAGAAAATCACACCGCACGGGGGATTTTCAGGCAGTACATATTGTTGCAGAAAATTTATGGGTATACGTAGCGCTTTTGATAATTTTGCCCCCTGTTTATCGAAATCATGCACATGCAATCATATAATATATTACTACTCGGTTCAGGTGGCCGCGAATCTGCACTGGCCTGGAAACTGCGCCAAAGCAAATACTGCAAAGAGCTGTTCATTGCCCCCGGCAATCCCGGCACTGCCCAATATGGCAGCAACCTGAACATTGCCGTTACCGATTTTGAGGAGATAAAGAAAACCTGCCTCGACTGCCATATAGATATAATAATACCAGGCCCTGAAGACCCGCTGGTAGCCGGCATATACGATTTCATTAAAAATGATGATGCCCTGAAACACATCATTGTTGCAGGCCCCTCAAAAGAAGGTGCGCAACTGGAAGGCAGTAAGGCTTTCTCTAAAAAATTCATGCAGCGCCACAGTATACCTACCGCCGCCTATGCCGAATTTACAGAGGCCAACTTCGATGAAGGTATAGCTTACCTGCAACAGCACAGTCTGCCCATTGTACTGAAAGCCGACGGACTGGCCGCAGGAAAAGGGGTAGTCATTGCACAAACTACCGATGAGGCTGTTAAAACATTCACCTCTATGATAAAGGAGGCGCAGTTTGGCGATGCAGGGAAGACAGTGGTGATAGAGCAGTTCCTGGACGGGATAGAGTTATCTGTATTTATATTGACAGATGGCAATGGTTATGTACGCCTGCCGGAAGCCAAAGATTACAAACGCATTGGCGAGGGTGATAAAGGGCCGAATACCGGCGGCATGGGGGCTGTTTCTCCCGTGCCTTTTGCAGATGCATCTTTCATGCAAAAGATAACGGAACGTATCATAGACCCTACCGTAAAGGGGCTGAACAGTGAAAAAATCATTTACAAAGGCTTTATCTTTTTCGGGCTGATAAATGTAGGCGGCGACCCGTATGTAATAGAATACAATTGCCGTATGGGCGACCCGGAAACCGAAGTAGTGATGCCCCGCCTGCACAGCGACCTGGTAGAACTGATAGCTGCTATGGAAGAAGGGACACTGGATAAAGTAACTGTGGAACATGACCCGCGCGCGGCCTGTACGGTGATGTTGGTATCTGAAGGTTACCCCGGCAGCTACCCTAAAGGCAAGGTAATGACGGGTTTCGATAAAGTAAAAGACAGCCTGTTATTCCATGCAGGCACCAAACAGCAGGAGGGTGACATAGTAACCAATGGCGGCCGTGTCATAGCGGTAACATCTTACGGCGAAAGCATCCCGGCCGCACTTACCACTTCTTATGCCAATGCCGAACACATTGAATATGAGGGACGGTATTACCGCCGCGATATAGGATATGAATTCAAATAACGATAAGCGCCTTTACCGGGCGCTTATTTGTTGATAGGCTTTGCCCAGGTTATCAATAATATCGCCGGCTATCATCGCCTCTTCCGAATTTTCTTTGGCTGCATAATCGCCTGCCAGCCCGTGCAGGTACACACCCAGCATAGCCGCATCGTATGGCTCATAGCCCTGTGCCAGCAGCCCGGTCAAGATACCTGTCAGCACATCGCCGCTACCGGCAGTAGCCATGCCGGGGTTTCCCGTTATATTATACCAGCTTTCCCCTTCGGGGGTTACTACAATGGTATAATGGCCTTTCAGCACAATAAATATGTTGTACTTCATAGCCTGTGTACGGGCATGCTCCAGTTGAAACATGCTGTTTACAGCCTTGCCGAACAGCCGTTCAAATTCTTTCGGGTGCGGGGTCAATATACTGTTGGCCGGTACTTTATACAGCAGGTCGGGCTGTGCGGCCAGCAGGTTCAGTCCGTCCGCGTCTATTACTACCGGCATGGTGCAGGCTTCAATAAAACCCGCAAACGTGCGGGCCGTCTCGTCGCGCTGCCCCAGCCCCGGGCCTATACCTATAGCCTGCGCCTGCTCCCACTCGCAGATGCGGGTTACATACTTCTCACCTTTGGCAATGCACATGGCCTCGGGCACCGAAACCTGTATAATATCATACGCACATTCGGGCAACAGCGCCTTTACCTTTCCCGCACCGGAACGGATGGCTGCTTTTGCCGCCAGTACGCAAGCCCCTGCCATACCGTAGCTGCCGCCTATAATAAATGCCAGGCCATAATCGCCCTTATGGGCAAAACGGCTCCTTGGTTTATATATATACTTTACAACCTCTTTATCTATGACCTGGTAATTGCTATGTGTCGACTCGATGAATGTTTGATGCAGGCCTATATCCAGTATATGAATATTGCCTGCCCTGCTCCCCGTTTCAGGATGCAGGAAGGCACGTTTATAAAACTGGAAACTTAACGTATCATCCGCCTCCAGTACGGGTGCTTCGCCCTTAGGTATATTATCGGCAGGCATGCCGCTGGGTATATCTATTGCTATTTTCCGGTTGGGCAGGTCGTTAAACTGGTTTATTAATGCAGCCAGCCAGCCTTCAGCCGGCCTGTTCAGCCCCGTGCCCAATATTGCATCTATCAATACCACATTACGCGGCACATCCGTAATAAAGGTTTCCGGGCTTAATATTTCCACCAGTTTATTGTCAACATTTTGCAGCCGTTTCAGGTTGGTACGGCAATCATCTGAAAGCTCTTCGCTAAAATGCAGCAAAAAAGCTTTAGCCCCATAACCTTGCTTATGCAGCATACGGGTAATGGCCAGCCCGTCGCCACCGTTGTTACCGGTACCGCAAAGCACAATGAACAATGAGTCAGGGGGCAGGTTCTCATTTATCCAGCTTACACATTTCGCTGCGGCCCGCTCCATCAGTTCTACAGAAGTAATACCGGAAGCATATATGGTATATGCATCACATGCTTTTATCTGCGCTGCAGAAAATATTTTCATACCGGCAATTTAATTTAAAACCTCATTCTTTCAATATTAAATAATTTAAGCATGTATATATCTTTTTAAAGCCTTTGGTCACTATACTGTAATTCCTATCTTTGTTCGTCTTTAAAAAATAAATAAAACATTATTTTTCGGCCTCATCCCATTATTGTAAAAAGAAACAATATGCAAAAACGCACCGGCATTTTAGTAGCACTATTATGTCTTACCATTTCTGCCTTTGCCCAATCGGGGGTCATCAAGGGTTTCGTATATGAGAAAAGCACAGGTGAACCCATGATATTTACCAATGTGGTGCTGGAAAATACCAATATAGCGGTGCAGACCGATGTAAACGGTTACTTCTCTATGCCGCAGGTACCCGAAGGTACGTATACCTTATTCACCACTATGATAGGGTATGACACCATACGTACTACCATTACTGTAAAGGATGGCCAGATCATCAATAAAAAGATTTACCTGGCACGTAAGGGGCTGCAACTGGAAAATGTGACCATCTCTGCCCGCAAAACAGAAAAAGTTACCCAGATCAATGCCGGTGTAACTACCGTTACCCCGCGCGAAATGAAAATGATGCCAACTACCGGCGGTGAGCCGGACATTGCCCAGTACCTGCAGGTAGTACCCGGTGTGGTATTCACCGGCGACCAGGGCGGCCAGCTGTACATACGTGGCGGCGCGCCTTCGCAAACAGGTATCCTGCTTGATGGTATTACCATTTACAACCCGTTCCACTCCATAGGCCTGTACTCGGTATTCGAAACAGACGCTATCCGTAACGTAGACATCCTTACTGCCGGCTTCAACGCCCAATACGGCAACCGTACTTCCGCCATTGTTGACGTGCGCACCAAAGACGGTAACAAAAACCGCCTTTCAGGTAAATTATCAGCTTCCCCCATCATGGCACGTGCTATGCTGGAAGGGCCATTGGTAAAAGCTAAAAAAGAAGGCGGCTCCAACACTACCTTCCTGCTTTCTGTAAAGCACAGCTATCTCGACCAGACATCCAAGTCGCTGTATGGAGGTTTTGGCGAGCCTTTTGAAAGCGGTCTGCCTTATGCCTTTACCGATTTATATGGTAAAGTGACACTGAACAGCGAGAATGGTAGTAAGGTAAACCTGTTCGGTTTCAACTTTGACGATAATGCCAAAGTATTGAACCCTGTAACACATAACGAAAATGCAGATTTCCGCTGGAATGCAGCAGGTGCCGGTGCCACTTTCGTAGTTACCCCTGCCAGCTCTTCTGCACTTATCAACGGCCGGTTTGCTTATTCCAAATACAAAATCGACTACAACGAAACGAATTACCTGCCCCGCTCCAGCAATATCGACGGGTTTGAGGGCGCTATCGACTTTACCTACTATTTCCCCCGTTACAGCCAGATACGCTATGGCCTTGAAGTAAGCGGCCTGCACACCTCTCTCGATTACGTGAACTCTATAGGCATACCTACGGCCCTGGAACGCCGCAATACACTGGCAGCCGTATTCGTTATGTACCGCAAAAACTTTAACGAAAAACTGGTGTTCGAACCCGGCTTCCGTATGCAATACTATTCAGCACTGTCGAAACTTTCACCGGAGCCACGCCTGGGACTGAAATACAACATCAGCAACAACGTACGCCTGAAAGCAGCCGGTGGTGTTTACAGCCAAAGCATCATCAGCACCAAAAGCGACCGCGACATTGTTAATTTCTTTACCGGCTTCCTGCTGAGCCCGGATGAAACTATTAAAGACGTAGACGGAAAAGAACTGACTTCCAACCTGCAGACAGCCTACCATGCATTGGGCGGCATAGAGGTGGATATCAAAAATGTAGAGCTGAACCTGGAACCGTGGTACAAACGCTTTGGCCGCCTCATCGAGTTCAACAGGAACAGGTTGTATGCAAGCGACCCTAACTTCCAGGGTGCGGAAGGCGATGCAAAAGGTATAGACCTTTCTGCCCGCTACAACCGTAACCGCGTTTATCTCTGGGGTGTGGTTTCTTACCAGGTAATCAAATACAAGACTATCGATTCAAAAGGCGAGGTTCAGACATACCCCCCTCCTTTCGACCGCCGTGTAAACGTAAACATGGTGGCTGCATATACTGCCGGCAAAAAGAAAGACTGGGAATTTTCTGCCCGTTACAACCTGGGTTCACCCTTCCCCTTCACACAAACACAGGGCTTTTACGAAAACCTAAACCCTGTAGCCAACGGTATCAATACAGATATAAATACACAAAACGGGCAGATAGGCATATTGTATGCTAATGAAATAAACGGCGGCCGCCTGTCTTACTATCACCGTCTCGATATATCGGCACGTAAACGTTTTACCCTGAGCCAGTATTCCAATATCGAAACTACCCTCAGCATCAGCAACGTGTACAACCGCAATAATATATTTTATGTTGACCGGATAGCAAATACCCGTGTTTACCAACTGCCTATTTTCCCAAGTTTGAACGTGACCTGGAACTTTTAGATTTTAACTGATTGAATGACGAGCATAAAGAATAGCATTATTACCCGGGGCCTGGCGTGCATAGCAATACTCATTTTGCTTGCCGGCCAGGCCCCGGCACAAATACACACACCTTCGCTGCCGGAAAATAAATGGCTTGTTTTAGCTGCCGACCAGTTTGCACAGGGACATTATACCAACGCTGTGCAATCTGCTACCACCTATTTAAAAAGCCTTTCCCCCTGGCCGGGCACATCCGGCACAGAGGCGGTTGACAAAGCGCGGTTCATCATCTGCGTTTCCGGCCTTAAAACCAACGCGTATAATGCCATCGATTCGGCGGAAAAATTCATTGATGAAACGCCCAACCCCGCTTACAGGCAGCGTACAGCTTATGCTTTAGCCCAATATTATTTTCACCACAACCAGCTTACAGATGCCATTCCCTATTATGAAATGGCGGGCATTGCCAATCTCAGCAATAAGGAGATAGCCAATGCAAAATTCGAGCTGGCTTACTGCTATTTCAACAACCAGGAATTTGATAAGGCCAAGCCGCTTTTTTCTTCTATCAAGTCTTACGCCAGCAGCTACAACTCTGCGGGTAATTACTACTATGGGTTGCTGGCCTACAACCAGGGCAATTATAAAGAAGCCCTCGAAAGCTTTAAGAAAATAGAGAACGAACAACAGTACAGGACAATCGTCCCCTACTATATTGCCGAGATATACTACTTCACCGGCGACAGGAAAAGGGCCCTCGATGATGCATTAAGGCTCATCAAGCGTTCAGAAAAATCTTTTTACGACAAGGAACTGCACCTGCTGGCTGCACAGGTACTTTTTGAAGACCAGCGCTGGGGAGATGCCTTGCCTTATTTCGAAGAATACTATAACAGCGTTGACCGTATCCGCAAAGAAGATTTGTATGAAATGGCTTACTGCTATTACCGGGTGAATGAATGGAAAAATGCCATTGAAAAATTCAAGCCGCTCAGCAGTACCCGTGATTCGCTGGGGCAAACGGCTATGTACCTGCTGGGCGATTGCTACCTGAAAACAGGAGACAAGAAGAGCGCACGCAATGCTTTCAGTATTTGTGCCGATATGCCCTTCAACCCCGGCCAGCAGGAGGCTTCTACCCTGCTCAGTGCAAAGCTCTCTTTTGAAATCGGCTATTATGATGCGGCCATTACTTATGTAAATACATTGCTGGCCAACTTCCCCCGTTCCCAATACAGGGACGAAGCAAAAACACTTTTATCGGCCCTGCTGATAAAAACCAGCAACTATGCCGATGCCTATAAGGCGCTGCAGGATGTAACCAATAAAGACGCTACTTACCGCAAAACATTTCAGCGAGTGGCCTACGGTTATGGTATACAACAGTTGCAGGCCGGCAACCTCGCAGAGGCCTATAGCCTGCTGCAACAATCATTGCAATACCCTGTTGACGATACGTATGCGGCGGCGGCCAGGTTTTGGCTGGGCGATGTAGCATATAAATTACACCGCTATCCCGATGCGCTTACCACCACCATGCAGTTTGTCAACAACCTGAACAACAGGAATGAAGTGTACCACCTCAGCCCTTCGGCTACCCTGTACAATGCTTATATCAATCTTGGCTACACATCGATGGAGCTGAATGATTTTGAGGCAGCCCAAAACTACTTTAACAAAGCGCAGGAAGAGGGCAAGGGTACAGAGGCGGCTTCTTCTTTCAACGCAACCTTACGCGAAGCCGATGCCGTATTTATGCAGAAGGATTATGCCAAAGCCATCACACTGTACGATAAGGTGATAGCAGCAAACGGGGAAGACGCCGATTACGCTTCATTCCAGAAAGCGGTTATACTGGGGCTGATGGGCAAACCTGCTGAGAAATCCGCTATCCTGCAGTCGCTCATCAATACTACGCCGCCATCGCCATACAGCTACGATGCACGCTACGAGCTTGCCCTCACTTATATAGAAACAGATAAGTACCAGCAGGCCATTGATATGCTGATGCCGCTGACCGAGGCTTATGAGCGCAGGAACATGGCCCCCAAAGCATGGATGAAAATAGGCTTTGCTTACCAGCAAATGAATAACGACAGCAAAGCGATAGACGTTTATAAAAAGATAGTAAGTGAATACCCGGCATCGGAAGAACGCCTGGCTGCACTGGATGCGCTGAAAAGCCTCTTTATAGAAAATAACCAGCCGGAGGCTTATGCAAGCCTGCTGAAGGAAAATAATATTGCTTCATCGGGCGACAATACGCTAGATTCTACATTCTATGCTGCGGCAGAAGCACAGTTTGCAGCAGGCAACAGGGAAGCCGCTAAAAAGGCTTTCGCCAGCTATCTGCAGCAGTACCCGAACGGGGTATTTGCCAACAAGGCGCATTATTATAATGCGGAACTGCACTACCAGGCTAAAGAGTACAGCGAAGCCCTCGCGGAATATAATGCAGTGCTTGGCAATGGCTGGAACGACTTTACGGAAAACAGTGCAAAACGTGCAGCGGCTATTGCAACACAAAATAAAGATGATGAAGCGGCGTTGAGATATTACACCATCCTGCGGAATGCATCTATGGACAATGAGAACCTGCAACTGGCCTATAACGGTATGATGCAGGCGCAATTCCACCTTGGCCATTACGATGAGGCTGCGGCCTATGCCGACACGCTGTCGTCGCTGCCGGGGCTCGATGAAACTACACTCGACAATGTACGGCTGTACAAAGCAAAAGCCCTGCAACAATTTGGGAAAAATGATGCGGCCCTGCCTTTGTACGAACAGTTGCAAACATCAAAAACAGGTGCCATTGCCGCCGAGTCGCGCTACCACGTAGCAGAAATATATTTTGAGCAGGGCAAATACAAAGAGGCGGAAGGCGCAGCTAACAATACGATTAAAAATGCAGGCAGTAACGATTACTGGATTGTGAAATCATACATCCTGCTTGCCGATGTTATGGCACGCCAGAAAGACTACTTCAATGCCAAGGCTACTTTGCAAAGCATTATTAAGAATGCAAAGATTGCCGAACTGAAACAGGAAGCTGCTAAGAAGCTGGAACATGTAAAATCGCTGGAGAAACGACAAAGCAAATTATCGGAAGAATAAACAAATAAGATGAAGGCCAGATTTTTTTTCATAACATTAATTTTACTGGGGCTTTGCTTCAGCGCCGATGCACAGCGCAGGAAAAGCCACGCTAAAAAACCTGTAAGAAAAAGTACGGCCACTAAAAAGCAGGTGCCCGTAAAACGCTTATCGGCAGGTGATACGATTAAGGCCAATACCATTGAGATTATCCAGTCGTACAAGCCGGAAGTAAAAAAAGCACCTAAGCCTGAAATGGCTTCGAGCCTGCCGCCTGTAGATACAAGCGCCCCGGCATTCAACTACAATGTACCGCAGCAAACGCTGACTTATACCTACAGTTCATTCCCTTTAAGGCCGCTGGCCCTGGGTATCGACTCTCTGAATGTACCTTTTGCCAATTACGTAAAGCTGGGGGGCGGCAACCTCTCTACACTTTACCTGGATGCCGGCATCGGCAGCCTGAAAGGGGAAGACTTTGAAACCAATTTTCAGCTCAGCCACTTATCGCAGGCAGGTGATATTGAGCAACAAAAAACATCGCTCAGCAGCTTCAGCGCAAACGGCGTACAACACCGCAACGGCAATGCATGGCATGCGGCAGTTGACGTAAAGCATAACCAATACTACTATTACGGGTACGACCATGAAGCGCTGTCGCTTACCGATGATTCCGTAAAGCAGGCATATACCGGCCTGAGCTTCGGTATCGATATGCATAATGAATATGAAGGTTTCCTTGGGCTGGACTATCACCCTTACCTGAACCTGTCTTTATACAACGACCGGTTCGACGGTGCAGAAAATACTTTTGCCATCGGCCTGCCCGTATCCTACAACCTGGATACTTCTTTAAAATTGTATGCAGGCATCAGCGGTACTTTCACCAATTATAAAAAGCCCTACCTCACTCAGAACAATAATGTAGTACAAATAACGCCCGGCATTCATTATCACAAAGGTACATTCAGCCTCGATGCGGGCGCCTATCCTACTTTTGGCCTGGACGATACTTATATCCTTCCCAATGTTGACGCACGTTTCCAGGTAAAAAACAGCCAGTTTACCGTGCTCGCGGGCTGGAAATCCCAACTGGTGCAAAATACTTTTGAACAGCTATCTACCTACAATCCGTATATGAACGACCGGTACCTTGTAAAACAAACAAAATCAGATGAAGTGTACGCAGGTATACAAGGGAATGTAGGTACGCACATCAGCTTTACAGGCCGGGCAAGCTGGCTGAACTATAATAATATGCCGCTGTTCATCAACGATACCAATGATACTAAACAATTTCTTATCGTTTACGATAAGGTAAATGCTGTTTCGCTGCAGGGTGCTATTAAGTACCAGGTTGCTACGGCCTTTGCTTTCGGGTTTAGTGCTGCCTATTACAACTATTCGCCCGATGTGGAGGCACATGCATGGCACCAGCCTGAACTGGTACTGAAGTCGGACATTACCATACAGCCTATGCCATCCCTGAACATCACAGGCTATCTTTCTGTTATGGACGGAATTTATGCCTACCAGGGCGCGGGCAAATCGAAACAACTGGCGGCCATTATGGACCTGGGCGCCAGTGCCGAATATAATTTCATCAGCAGGCTTTCTGCATTCATCAATATTACTAACCTGCTCAATAACAAGTACCAGCGCTGGCAAGGCTATACCGCCTATGGCATGAATGTATACGGCGGCCTCAGGCTTAAATTTTAATTAACAGCCATATCTTCAAAATTTAGCGCGAATACTTAATTTACACCCAATTTCTGCACATGGACATAGCCAAATATATCGGACTTTTCTTACTGAAAACAAACTACTGCTACATTCCCGGCCTTGGAAACCTGGTAATAAAAAAACGCCCTGCCACACACGACGGGGAATCGCTTAAAGCCCCTTCTTATGAAGTGATTGTAACGCCCGGCGGGTCTATAGACGATAGCCTGGCCAATTTTATTGCTACCAACGAACAAATCAGTATATCGAAAGCTGCCAATGCCCTGCGCGAGTTCAGCACACAGGCAAAGGCTGACCTCAATGCAGGAAAAGAAGTTATCATACCTTCACTAGGTAAGTTTACCGGCCACAACGGGCAGGTAGAGTTTGTTACCGACCCGCACATGCAATATACCCCGCCTGCTATACCTACCGTAAAACACGTAGCGCAGGAACATGCAGCAGCCCAGCCTAAAACCGGCTACAACAACCCGAACATGGGCGCCAAACAAACTAACTGGGGCAAAATAGCGTTATTCATACTGATACCAGTCATACTGATAGTGGCCGTAGTAGTAGGTATGAACTATATGAATAACCAACCTGCTGAAACAGAAGCAACACCGGCAGTAACTGAAGAACCGGCGACACAGCAACCGCCTGTGGAAACAGCACCGGCCACAGATAGCACTGCTGCCGATACAACTACCGTAGCAGCGCCCCCACCCGCGGCCAACATGCAGGTGAACAATGGTAAACTCAACTTCAAACTGGTACTAAACGACTACAAATACGCCGCGGCTGCCGAAAAACGCGCCAAACAGCTTACCAGCTATGGTAATGCGGTTGAGGTAGTGATGAAAGACTCCTCTACATGGTATGTGGTGATGCAGGTATCAGCCGCAGCAGCCGATACAGCACATGTAATAGACTCCATACGCCGCACCTTCAATCCCCGCGGAGTGAGCATTTTGAAATAATTACACCATTAATGATATTTTTTTAAGGTATGCCGAACAGCATACCTTTTTTGTAGCACCTTGATTGTAATCAACAGTATGTATGACAGTCATCATAAATCCATTGCATGCGTTATTTCATCTTTGAGATGCCACCACAATGCAAAACAATAATCTGCGGTAACAGATGCATAACCATACCAAGCTCACAATTATTAAAGCTTTCCACACAGCTATATGGGTATTATTTGTGGGGTTAATAGGCTATGTGTTGTGGTGCGGTATTTCCGGCAACATTACAGTATACTCATGGATAGCCGTTGCAGCCGTGATAATAGAAGGGTTGGTATTAATGATGTTTAACGGATACTACCCGCTTACCATTGTAGCTAAAAAATATACAAGCAACAGGAAAAGCAATTTTGATATTTACCTGCCCAACTGGCTGGCACGGTACAATAAACACATCTTCACTACGATTTTTATTATCGGCCTGGTGCTGATGCTGGTACAACTGTTTTAGGGTTATTTATTTCCCCTCTATCTCCAGCAGTCGCTCCAATACCGTAAAGGTAGCCGGGCAAACAGTAGCATTCTTCAGCGTAAGCTGTACCCTTTTCAGCAATACATCCTCATCCGTATACGGATAGCGGCGGCAATCGCTGGGGCGGTCATCATAAATATTGCAGGTATTATCCTCCGCAAGAAAAGGGCAGGGAGAACTTTGCACCACATAATCGCCATCCTCATCCAGCCGCAGGTATTGCGCTACCAACTCGCCCTCTTTCATGCGCAGCACCTTAGCTATGCGTTTTATATCAGGCTGCTTGAACCGTGGGGAATAGTTGCGGCAGCAGTTGGCACATTCCAGGCAGTCTATCTTGCTGAAAGCCTCCTCGTGCAGGTCAGGCAACGCCTTCAGCATCCTGTTGCGGTTGCCCTTCTCCAGCATACGTTTATACGCCTTCTGGTGTTCCTTGCTAAGTATTTGCCATTTATCGGGAAGCATAAAATCTCATTCCAAAATCATTCTCACAAAATCCTGTTTCGCATTGTCAAATTGCCGAATTGCCAAATTATCGAATTGAACAATTGAGTCATTGCGCCATTGAGCAATTGAGCCATTATCAAAGGTTCATCTTATCCATAATCCGCTCCAGGTCCTCATCGTTATAAAACTCGATGACCACCGCACCCTTACCGTTCTTCTTCCGGTCCAGTTTCACCTTCGTGCTAAAGTGCGAAGCCATATTATCCTCTATGCGCTTATACGCAGGGGGCAGCTTTACAGGCGCTGCGGCAGGTGCAGCAGGCTTATCAGCCGCCAGCATATTCTTTACCAGTTGCTCTACCTGCCTTACAGAAAGGCCCTTTGCCGTTATCTCGCGGTACACATACAGTTGCTCATCTACCTTATCCAACCCTATGATGGCACGCGCATGGCCCATGCTTATCTGGCCGTCGCGCACCGCCTTTTGTATATCCGGCGGCAGTTTCAGCAGGCGCAGGTAGTTGGTCACTGTACTGCGCTCCTTGTTCATGCGCTCCGCCACCTGCTCCTGTGTCAGGTCGCACTCGTCCATCAGGCGTTTATAGCTCAGGGCTATTTCTATCGCGTTCAGGTTTTCGCGCTGCAGGTTTTCCAGCAGGGCCATTTCCAGTAGTTGCTGGTCATCAGCCGTGCGTATATAGGCAGGTATATCCTTCAGCCCCGCCATTTTAGAAGCCCGCCACCTGCGCTCGCCCGATATAAGCTGGTAGCGCGTAGGGCTCAGCTTCACCACCGTTACCGGCTGTATGATGTCGTGAGTCTTGATGCTCTCCGAAAGTTCGCCCAGCGCCTTCTCGTCAAAATCGCGGCGCGGCTGTTTGGGGTTCACCTCTATCTGCGATACAGGTATGCGCGCAATATTGCTATTACCGCCCTGCCCCGATACCGACGGCGGCACTGACGCAGGCGCCCCACTGTTATCCTTCAGTTCATCGTCAATCGTGTTGAGCAATGCCCTGATTCCCTTTCCTAATGCCTGTTTCTTATTGGTCTGCGACATGGTCGTCTGTTTCAAAAATTTTATTGTCGTTTTTAATCTTCGTCAGGTTGTTCTTCTGCAGTATCTCCTTCGCAAGGTTCAGGTAGTTCACCGCTCCCGTGCTCTCTGCATCGTACATCAGTGCCGGCTTGCCAAAGCTTGGCGCCTCGCCCAGCCTTGTATTGCGGTGCACGATGGTATTGAACACCAAATCACCAAAGTGGTTTTTGATTTCCTCCACCACCTGGTTGCTCAGGCGCAGCCTGCCGTCATACATCGTCATCAGTATGCCCTCAATCTGCAGTTCGGTATTGATGCGCGTCTGCACAATCTTTATCGTATTCAGCAGCTTGCCCAATCCCTCAAGGGCAAAGTACTCGCACTGCACCGGTATCACCACGCTGTCGGCAGCCGTAAGGGCATTCACCGTTATCAGGCCCAGCGAGGGCGAGCAGTCGATGATGATGAAATCGAACTCCTGCCTTTGCTGCTCCAGCGCCATCCGCATCACATGCTCGCGGTTGGGGTGGTTGATTAGCTCTATCTCCGCACCCACCAGGTCAAGGTGAGAGGGGATGAGGTACAGGTTGGGCGTTTCGGTTTCCAGTATCACCTGCTGTGTAGGCGTATCGTTCACCATACAGTCGTACAGGCTCAGTTGTATATTCTTCAGGTCGAAGCCGTTGCCCGTAGTGCTGTTGGCCTGCGGGTCGGCATCCACCAGCAGCGTCTTATACTCCAGCACGGCCAGGCTTGCGGCCAGGTTGATGGCCGTTGTCGTCTTGCCCACGCCGCCCTTCTGGTTGGCTATTGCTATTACTTTTGACATGTTCCTTTTTAAGTCTTCAATTTCAGTTTCACCACCTATGGCGAAAGGGTGTAGTGACTAAATGTTATATGTTTTACCTATTTCAGGTAATATTAACTCTTTTCCCGCGGCTTTGAATGCATTCAGTGCTTTTTCATGGTCTATTTTTATAGGCCCGAAGCTGTCGAAGTGTACGCCCACCACCTTGTCTACCCTGCAAAGCTCCGCAGCTATCAGCGCATCCTCCGTATTCATGGTAAAAAAGCCACCTACCGGCATAATGGCAAAATCCATCTGCCCGTAGCGGGGTATCAGCTGCATATCCATCGTCAGGCAGGTATCGCCCGTATAGTAAAAATTCACATCCTTAGCCTTGATGACAATACCCGCAGGATTGCCCCCGTAGCTACCGTCGGGCAGGCTGCTGCTGTGTGCAGCAGGCACCATGCGCATCTCGCCAAACTCGGTTTGGTAAGGGCCCATATTCATACCCTTTACCTTTTCGCAGCCCTGCTTTTGCATCCAGCCCGTCACCTCCAGCATACCTATCACCGTAGCCCCGGTGTTTTTGGCTATCTGCGGCGCATCGGCCACATGGTCGCCATGGCCGTGGCTCAGCAATATATAATCGGCCTCAATGGCATTGATATCAACTACATCCTTAGCCAGCGGGTTGCCGCTGATAAACGGGTCGAACAACAATTTTTTACCGCCTGCCTCTACAGCAAAACAGGCATGTCCATAATAGGTGAACTGCATAGAATTTTATCCTTTGGTTTTGAGGGAATACGGAACCTTACAAAAATACTATGAAGGAATGGATTTTCCTGTTTTGGGCTGTGGTATGTGGAAAAGTGGGCGTGATAAATAAGGGATTTTATAATACAAGTGCCCATACTGCTATTATGCACTCACGGCGTTGGCCTGACAAATAGAAAAGACATTCATGACAGGCGGCACCGTTTGGGGTTCGGAATTTTTTCCTGTGGTTGGTGTTGTCACCAACCATTGCTGGGCATTCGTATCAAAGCTGATTCCTTGAAGAACAGCCAATCCCACGCTTGGCGTAGTTTCCAACTACGTCGCAACGGCAGCCAATCTCCTGATTAGCGTATTGCCTCCTGTGGTTGGTGTTGTCACCAACCACAGGCTGAGCATAGTATCAAATGCTAAGTATTTCGTGTGCTGCCAGGCATTACCACCTCACATAGCCCCTTAAATATAGTCCTTTTTCAAGTGTTCAGGACATGAGCGCCCTCAATTCCCACAAACATCCCCCTCCGCCCCCTTCTAAGGGGGAACTTTTTCAAAATGAAACGTCAGCCTCTGTGCGTTCTCCCTTCAAAGGGAGTGTAGAGGGATGTTTATACAACAACACAAGTGCTTCAGTTCCCCACATAACATCCCATCATCTAAAAGGAAATTTTCAAAAGTAGCGTTGGCCCCGTGCGTTCTCCCTTCGAAGGGAGCGTAGAGGGATGTTAAGTTTTTTTCCTATGGTTGGTGTTGTCACCAACCACCTGTTGAGCACAGTACTAAATCTGAGCCATTGGCCGGTGACAACACCGACCAAAAGGGAAATTAACCTACTTATTATGGCTCTTATAATTTTGCTTTAGCTTGTTCCAATATTGTCAGTAATTTTTCTAAATCATCCTTTTCCATGAATATGTAAGAATTACTATCGTACTTTTCAAGTTTCATAAACGTCGTCCAGGTATCTTTTTTTGAAAAACACCCTGCAGAAAACCCACTTCTAGAACTAAAGTTAACTTCTGTATAGTTAGATGCACTTATTGGCAATACTTTTTCTTGAATTATTTTAATGGACTTTATTAGTCCATCAATTTCATCGGCATC
Organism: uncultured Flavipsychrobacter sp.; assembly: GCA_964621795.1. GTDB lineage: Bacteria > Bacteroidota > Bacteroidia > Chitinophagales > Chitinophagaceae > Polluticoccus. The sequence continues at coordinate 12,673 of CAZUMM010000019.1, read as the reverse complement.
CAGTAAAGCTAACTTAGTACCTGAACTATAACTGCTTTTATATTCATACTCAAATCTAACAGCACTAGATTTCTGTCCATTCATTAAATCCGTAAATTTTGCTACCTGAATTTTACATTGGTCAAGAGAACCAATATCAATAAATTCTTTCTGAATTAGCGACCCCGACCTATCTGAAAACTTTTCAGCATTACTAATTTCATGCTCTTTTGTTTTTGCTGCTTGCTGAGCCACAACAGTAAAAAAGAATACTGTTAATATCATTGTTATTAACAACTTTTTCATAATAATAATTTTGCTAATGTTTTATTGAATGACTTAATCAAAAATACAATACCTCTGTTACACGAACACCGTAAAAACATCTTCTCACGAAAATGGGTGACAATTGAGAATAGAGGGATTCTGTACACAACACAAATATATTATTCCCACTCCATCTATTCTAAGGTAGAAACACAAGAACCACACACCCGTCCTAGCCCGTATCCGCAATTTGTCATTTTTTACGTCAATTCTCCTGTGGATTTCTCCTGTGGTTAGTGTTGTCGCCAACTATTTACTGAGCATTAGTTTTTCCTGTGGTTGGTGTTGTCACCAACCATTGCTGAGCATTCGTATCAAAGCTAATTTTTTTCGTGTGCTGCCAGGCATTACCACCTCACATAGCCCCTTAAATATAGTCCTTTTTCAAGTGTTCAGGACATGAGCGCCCTCAATTCCCACAAACATCCCCCTCCGCCCCCTTCTAAGGGGGAACTTTTTCAAAATGAAACGTCAGCCTCTGTGCGTTCTCCCTTCAAAGGGAGTGTAGAGGGATGTTTATACAACAACACAAGTGCTTCAGTTCCCCACATAACATCCCATCATCTAAAAGGAAATTTTCAAAAGTAGCGTTGGCCCCGTGCGTTCTCCCTTCGAAGGGAGTGTAGAGGGATGTTAAGTTTTACCGGATTTTAACGTTTCAATTTTTATTTTCTCCTGCGGTTGGTGTTGTCACCAACTGCTTGTTGAGCATAACTAAGCTCAGCATTGTTCGGTGACAACACCAACCAAAGGGGAATTACCTGACAATACCCGTATTTTGCATCTAACCACCAAGCTTTTGATTATTCGCCTCGTCTATATTCTAAAACCCTTTCTTATGTGCAACAAACAAACCGTAATAACCCGGGCTATTTTTATTATGGCCTCACTTCTATTAAGCAGTTGCGAGAAGTTTTATACATATCACTATAAAGTGAGCAATAAAACCGATGATACAATATTAATCAGTTACACAACTTATCACCCCGATGATAGCACCATGTTTATTCTTGTGCCTGTTGATTCGACTAAGCAATTAATAAAAATATGGAACGACTTGCCTGAAAAAAAGGGACCACACGTATTACCCCCCAATCATATTTTTAAAACTATCAACGTACAGTACCACGATAAGGGGGCGACAAGCAACTTATTGGATGAAACCAACTGGATGCATTCCGATGACGGCAGTTCAGATATATTATATACACTCACAATTACCAACCAGGATTTTTGAGCTATCAATCCCTTGCCCGGCATGATTTCCAATCTGCCTGATCTTCCTTTGCAACGAGGGATTCCACAGTACTGCGTCTGTGAAGCCAACTTGCACAATCAGGTTTTTCCTATTATACTTGCGACCAAAATTTAACCTTATGAAAAACCTTATCTTGTTAGGTCTTTTTGCTGTATCATTAGCATCCTTTACCTCTTGTGGTAAATCTTATCAATGCGATTGCCCTTCCGGCACGTCACTTAGCGTAAGCACCAGCGACGAAACACAAGCCCGGCAAATGTGTGAAGAAAAATCAGGCGGACGCTGTACATTATAAGTACCTGTCCTTTATACCGGATAATCCTTGTTTGCAAAACGGGGATATCCGGTATAACATCTAAGGCATTGTCACTTCCTCACATTCCCACAAAAGTTCCCCCTGCGCTCTAAAGGGGGAACTTTATGCTTTATTATTAACCCCAATTCCCTATCTTAACAATATAAATCATTAAACCCTCATAGCAATGCCCGAAGAAGTTACCAGCATTTTCGACAACCTGCACGACCCCTTTGCACGCCCGCGTAAAAAAATGCTGCCCTGGTGGATTAAGTTTTTCGCATGGGTATTTCTCGTATTTGGGTTGATAATCCCCATAATATTGATAATAGGATTAGCAGGCGGGCAAGCTAATATAGGCTTGTTTGGGATTGGTACCCGCGTACCGCTCTCACTGGCAGGAATAGGGCTTATGCTCGTTTACCTCCTTAAAGCAGTTACAGCTTACGGACTGATAACGCAGAAAGACTGGGCAGTGAAACTAGCCCTTATAGATGGTATCATCAGCCTGCTGCTGTACCTGGTAAAAATGTTTAGCGGCTTGCTTCTTACCACCTATACCAGCGGGGCATCTACTTTTCATAGCTTAAGCCTTGAAATCGTCATCGTCATACCATACATCTATAAAATGTGGAAAATAAAAGATGAATGGGAGGCCAACACCTATGCCCTACAGGAAAATATATCCGGCCAGGAAAAAGTACAGTAATACTTTACTTCCCGTAAAACATCCCCACCGTCCCCTTCTAAGGGGGAACTTTAAAAGCGTTACCGCTTATGTAGGAAAAATAACAAATAGAAAGAAGCCTTGCCCCTATGCGTTCTCCCCGGCTTTAGCCCCGAAGGATTTCGGGAGAGTATAGAGGGATGTTTATATAACGCAATACTTATTTCCGTAAAACATCCCCCTCCGCCCCCTTCAAAGGGGGAACTTTTTCAAAACAAGAACAGAAGCATTACAATATATCCTTAGCCAGTATGCCATATTCATACGTATCGCTCCAGCCTGTTTTCAGTGGGAGCGCCTTCCGCTTGCGGCCTTCAAGTGTCATGCCTGCTTTTTCCAGTACACGTACAGAACCGGTATTTTCTACCGCACATCCTGCCTCTATGCGATGTAGCGCCAGTTCACTAAAACCGAACGAAAGTATCTCTTCCAGGGCTTCTGTTGCGTAGCCTTTGTTCCAGTATTCTTTGAACAATTTATACCATACTTCGCCGCAGCTGTATTTAGATGCGCGCAGGTTCAGGGCTATCAGCCCTATAAAAACACCTCTCTCCCGCAGCCTTATGGCAAAAGTGAAATTACGGATGTCGGGTGCAGTATGCTGCGTTATCCATCCGTCGGTTATTGCCTTTGTATCATTTATGCTATCTGGTATACCAAGGGTATTAAAACGATCTACCTCCGGCAGGGAATGCAGGCGGTGTATATCGTTCAGGTCATCTTCAGTTATCAAAGTCAGCAGCAGCCTGCCTGTTTCGCGTTTCATTTTATGTGCAGTGTTTTACTGCAATATCCGTATTTATTACTGCATAAGGGTGGCAAGGAGTTGTCTTATTCCTTTATATCCAGTTTCTGGTCCTTCAGTGCATCCTGGCTTATTTCCCGGTTCTGGCTGCCGGGGGTATTGTTATATACCTTATCCGTCTTATCGCGCATAGGTTCATACTTATTACTTTGCGGGTTCACCATTTCCGTTTTTCGTGTGTTCGAGCACGATGTAGCACTCAATAACAATACCGCTAAGGCAATACATATATTCGTCTTCATAATCATAAATTTTTCTGTTAATAAATTTCTACATACAATAGACCTAAAAAACCATTCCGCCACATACAACTTAGTTTTATATTAACAACTGTTGAACGTATGGAAAACAGTTAGTCTCTTGCATTTATATATCATTATAATTAACTTGTAATTTCCTCAAAAGCATAAAAAGATATAGCGCAGGAAATAACAGAGCTGCCCGTTAGCAATATTATACTGGACCTGCTGGGCCGTGGTTATAAGAAAGAACAGGTAGAAGCCGAGTTGCTGAAGCAGGGGCATGAAGCGTATTTCGTAAAACAAATCGTACAGGAAACTATTAACCTGCGCAACAGCAAATCAAGAGCGCAGGCGCTTACCCTTATATTAATCGGCGCCGCCCTGTGCCTGGCCAGTTGTATCCTTACCATGGGTTCTTCGCTTTCGCACAGTAGCTTTTCGGTTGTGCTGTACGGCCTTACATCTATCGGTATCATTATCATCTTCATAGGTCTGTCCCGCATATTTTAAGCCCATCCCTGTTTTAAGAAAAACACCTGAAGGACGAGTGGTTACAACAAATGCAACACAATTATACCCCATTCAACAAACCCAATAGCCTATCCGTTATAAACCCTGTACATTTGCGTACTGTATGCAAGGCATGATTACCATTATCTCAGGAACCAACCGCAGCGATAGCATGACACTCAGGTTAGCCAGTCACTACCACAGGCTGCTATCCGAAAAAAACAGCAACGTACAGCTTATTTCTCTCGAAAACATACCGGTATGGGAGCGCGGCCCGGAACTGCTGCAACTGGAAAAAGACTATCTCATCCCTGCCGAAAAGTTTGTATTCATAATGCCAGAATACAACGGTAGCATACCCGGCATATTGAAACTAATGATGGACAACAGCGACATTAAGAAGTGCTGGTGGTATAAAAAGGCTATGCTGACCGGGGTAGCCGACGGCCGGGCAGGTAACCTCCGCGGCCTCGACCATCTCACCAACATCCTGAACTATATGAAGATGAACGTATTTTACAATAAAATACCCCTCAGCCGCATCAACGAAGAGATAAGCAGCGAGGGAGAAATACTAAAACCCGCAACAGCGAAGGCAATAGAACAACAGGTTAACGATTTCCTTCAATTTTAATTATGCTCACAAGGTTCCTGGTTTTTATATTCCTGTTCGGCCTGGCTGAATACTATAGTTATATAGTAGTTCGCTCTGCCGTACGTACACTACCCAATGCCTGGCGGGTAGCACTTATTACATTGTACATACTGCTTACCCTGTCTACATGGGCCGGCTTCCTGCTCTTCCGCCAGATCAATTGGGCAGGCCTGCCGCACATGGCGCGCAATATCTATATTGCCTTTACCATCGGCTTCCTTGTAGGTAAAATACTCATCCTCGTCATTATGCTGGGCGATGAGGTACGCAGGCTGCTGCTGTGGATATGGAGCAAACTGAACCCCTCTTATGCATCGGCCATAGCAGGCAAGGGCATTACCCGTTCCGTTTTCCTGAAAAGAGCGGCCCTGATTATCGGGGGCACATCGCTGGGCGGTTTCCTTTATGGCATCACCAACAGGTACAATTACAGGGTACATCGTATAAAACTGGCCTTTAAAGAACTGCCGGAATCGTTCAGGGGCTTGAAAATTGTACAGATATCAGATATACACTCGGGCAGTTTCGACAATCACCATGCTGTGCAGAGAGGTGCCGAACTGGTGATACAGGAAAATGCAGATATCGTCTTCTTCACCGGCGACCTTGTAAACAATAAAGCTGAAGAGATACAGCCTTATAAAGATATTTTCTCAAAAGTGACCGCCCCGCTGGGCGTATACTCCACACTGGGCAACCACGATTATGGCGACTATATACACTGGCCGTCAAAAGAGGCGAAAGTAAGAAACCTGGAATGGCTGAAAGCAACCCATGCCGAAATGGGCTGGAAACTCATGATGAACGAGCATGTGGTGCTGGAACGCGGCGATGACAAGATCGCCATCATCGGCATTGAGAACTGGAGTGCAAAGGCAAACTTCCCCAAGTATGGCGACATGCGTAAGGCTTATGAGGGGCTGGCCGAAAAACAAATCCCTTTCAAAATCCTTCTTTCACACGACCCTTCTCACTGGGATGCGCAGGTACGTCCTGAATATCCGGATGTAAATCTTACCCTGAGCGGCCATACGCACGGTATGCAGTTCGGGATAGAAATACCCGGCTTCAAATGGAGCCCTGTAAAATACATGTACCGCGAATGGGCCGGGCTGTACCGCGAAGGCAGGCAGCACCTGTATGTAAACAGGGGCTTCGGCTTCCTTGGCTATCCCGGCAGGCTGGGTATCCTGCCTGAAATCACGGTTATTGAATTAGTGTAACACCTTCTTCAATAGTTGTGCAACAGCTTCGGGGCGTGGCTGCAGCAAGTCGTTAGCTGCTTCCTGCCATGCACTCTTCATCTCCTGCACCAATGCAATCAGCGGCTCGCTGTCATTTTTTGGCTCTTTCACAACCGCAGTATTTGTAGTGGTAATCTTTCCGGGTAAAGTTTTGTTCATATCAAATCTGTACGTTTTAGAAATTAAACGGCAGGAATTATCATTTATTGTATTAATATCCTTATTTTTTTAATAGGGCTGAACTTTAGCCGTCTTCAAAATGTTATCAGGAAGATGAAAACAATAGGAATTACAGGAGGAACAGGGTTTATAGGACATCACTTAACAGCGCTGACAGGCAAAGATTACAGGATTATAGTATTTACCCGCCATCCCGGTAAACATACGCCGGAAGGCAATATTACCTATGCCTATTGGGAACCGGCCATCAACAAATGCGATACAGGTGCTTTTAAAGACATTGATGCGGTAGTACATCTTGCAGGGGCCGGCATAGCCGATAAGCGCTGGACAGATAAGCGCAAGGCAGAAATAGTGAGCAGCCGGGTAAAAAGTACACGCTTTCTCATAGCTATGCTGAAGCAATATGCCCCGCAGTGTCGCACATTCATATCGGCCTCGGCCATAGGTTATTACGGCGCAGACCATAGCAACCAGCCTTTCAAAGAAGATATGCCTCCGGCTGACGATTTCCTCGGGCGCACTTGTGTACAATGGGAGGAGGCTGCATCTTTAGCCAGGGATTTTGCACGTACGGTCATACTCCGCTTTGGTATTGTGCTGGGCAAAGATGGCGGGGCTTACCCGCAACTGGCTATGCCTTTACAATTCCCGGTGCTGCCAATATTAGGTAACGGCAAGCAGGTAGTAAGCTGGATACACGTTAATGACCTCGCAAGCATTATTTGCAACGCGATAGGTAAGGAAGATATGGAAGGGGTGTATAATGCAGTAGCCCCCTCTCCCGTCACACACGAAGAATTGATGCGCACTATTGCCCGCCATAAAAAAGGATGGAAGCTGCCCATACACATACCTTCTTTTGCAATAAAGGCTATATTAGGCGAAATGAGCACCGAAGTGTTAAAAAGCTGCACTGTGAGTGCGGGTAAGCTTTTAAACACTGGTTTTTCATACCAATATCCCGATATAGAGCGTGCTGTTACTGCTATTACGGGTAATAAGCATAATCGCTGAGATATTCATAATAAGATGTCAGCTTACCGTTTTCGCAGATAGTAGCCCTGTTGATGATATCGCTGTCTCCGTTCAGCAATTCTCCCAATACAAACTTTTCAAAATGGGTACCGAAGTATTGAGAAGCATCCCGCGGTAACTCATTAGGCAAATTATCAACTGCCATTACATCAATGATACTCCTATCTTTTTGATAAGGGGATGACCGTTGTAGTGTTTTCCTGTCGATGCCATATACCGGGTCGGCAATGGTAGAAGCCCCTATATTGATAGGTACAGAGCCGTCAATATCACAGGTAATATCTGATATCACACTGATGCGCCAATCGTTGCGGCTCACATCTGTTTTTTCAAACAACCGGGCTATATGTGCATCCCAATAGATGCCGTTCATCAGTATATCGGTTTGCGGTATGTAGCGCGAGAAAAGGCATTTATACGCCTCCGGATTGGCATGAAAATCGTCGCGGTGAAACAGCCCGTTATCTTTGCGGGCATATAAAGCACCGCCTTTCAGGTGCGTATATACGGGATAATCGTATTGGTGTGTCAGGAAATCTTCAGGCTCTACAGATTCGATATCAAAATGGGTCATTACTTCCAATATGCCCGCAGCTACTTTTCCTGAGCCGGTCATCACGATTTTAATATTCGGCAGCTTCACCTGTCCATACACGGTTTTTAGTGCATCATAGTCTACCACCTCGTGTGCCGGCGGTAAATCATACAGACCAAATTTGCGACCGTATGTCAGCAATCCGTTATGCGCACCTACTATACCTGCGTATAGTCCGAAGCCTAAAATGCGCTGTTCATCCGTATGCGTCAGGCATTCATAATCTATCATCCTGATTTTTTTATCTATCAGGGCATGCATCAATGGCTGGTTGTAAGGCTGTTTCTTTTTGGTATGGGAGAAGAAGAAATAGGTCTTTCCGGGTACCAGGGTATCTATCTTCACTTCCTTTATTCCCAATAATACATCACAGTTGCTTATATCAGCCGATAGCTCTATGCCTTCAGCGGCGTACTCTTCATCACTGAAACACCTGTCCGGGGAAGACTCGACCTGTATGGTAACGGGATAATGTTGCATAATATGGGCACATTGCTGCGGCGTAAGGGCCACTCGTGTATCGGGCGGAGATTTTTGTTCCCTGATAAGTCCTATTCTCAACATACGGTACTTCTATTTTGCCATCAAAGATAATGCGCCCATCTTTGCCATATGGTTAACTATTTTGAGCTATACAATATTCAACCCACTTTTAACCCGGATACAGCGGCGGTAAAAGCCAAATTTTATGAGTTGAGCCGTAAATACCACCCCGACCGCTTCACAATGGCAGAACCACATGAACAGGCGGAAGTGCTCAGGATGTCTGCACTGAATAATGATGCCTATAAGACGTTGAGCAACCCTGATGCTACTATGGCCTATATACTAAAGCTGCATGAACTGTTGGAAGACGAAGAAAAATACAATCTGCCCCCCGCCTTCCTGATGGAAATGATGGACCTGAATGAAGCGGTGAGCGAATATGAAATGGAGCCCGGTAACGAAAGCATAAAAGCACAGGCCCTGGATAGGTTGAAAGAACAAACACAAAACTGGAATGATGAAGTGGCCCCGCTGGTAGCCCAATACGATGCGGACGACCATTCTAAAGAGTTATTGCTTAAAATAAAAGACTACTATTTCCGTAAAAAATACCTGTTGCGCATTCAGCAAAGAATAGATACATTTGCATCCCGCTGAAACTACAGCACGCCCGGATGGCGGAATTGGTAGACGCGCTAGACTCAAAATCTGGTTTCAGCAATGGAGTGCAGGTTCGATTCCTGTTCTGGGCACTTGAAAATGAAGCAGTTATGAAATAAACCTCATAACTGCTTTTTCTTTTGCTACAACAATACTACAACATCAGACATAGCATTTTGACTGTGGATAACTTTTTCAGATAGATACACTAAATTGTAAGCCATACTTAATCTCAACGTGGCTGACGAGAATAATAAAGAACCATTATTGAAATATTGCCTGACACCTGAAGAACTACAGTTGTTGGCAGAAGCGGTAATAAAAGGAATTGAGAAGAAAATACCCGCTCAAGAGCCTGAATTTATACCCTTTGCAAAAGCAATGAAATTCCTTGGTATCGGTAAAACTAAATTGCTAGAACTGAAAACCGCAGGCGAGTTAATCTTCTATCAAGAAGCTAAGAACTATCCAATAATGTTTCTAACCAAATCTTTGCGAGATTGGCAAAAGCGCAATCTAAAATAATACCTTATGAATAACGATATTCAGGAAATTGAAGAAGTTGAAAACCCATCATATGAGCAGGGCTTTAATAGTGGCTTTTTGATAGGTAAACATGAGTCTAACCTTTCAGATAAATTGCTTGTTACTCTTAACAAGAACAATTCAGACAATGAGCCACCATATATCGCAGGTTTACGCTATGGTATGCTTGTCTATGAGCTTGAGAAAATCAGGGAAAAGCACGCACCCAATAAAACCTCTCACGACAAAGAAATGGACAAGGGTAATGACGTTGATATAGAACCCACTAGGTAGCTGCGTTTAATAATTTACTAGACGTTTACATACCTTTATATAAGATGAATACCTATTACTTGATAATATATGGCACAGAAAGAATACGCATTATTTGATGACAGGTTTCTAGAATCTTTTGTAGGTTCGTCTATCTTAGGGGAGCCGAAGGTAGCAATTATGGAATTGATTGCAAATGCTTGGGATGCAGGTGCAACAAGCGTAAATATAATATGGCCTAGGCATGATGGAGAACAATTTTCAATATCTGATAACGGTCATGGAATGAATGAAGCCCAATTCAACAAGAGATTCCGTACGTATTCATATAACAGGGTAAGAGAGCAGGGAAATTATGCCGAGGTTCCTCAAGAAAATGCTGAGAAGGTTATTAATCGTCCAGCATTTGGGAAAAATGGTAAGGGACGTTTAGCTGGCTTTGCATTTGGTGATAGCTATTTGGTACGGACTAAAAGAGAGGGCAAAGAAATTAATTACAAAGTCTTTAAAGACTTAACTAATACTTTGGCGTTTCAAAAAGTTGGAAACGATAAGCAATCAAATGGTCACGGCACTGACATAATTGTCGAAAATGCCGTCAAGCCTAACCTTTCTGATGAGCAAGCCAGAAAAGAAATTGGAATGCGTTTCTTAACTGACCCAAATTTTAAGGTTGTATTGAATGGCATAGAAATAACTTTTGCTGACATTCCAGAAGAAAATATTCATACTATAGACCTGAACATTGAGGATGTAGGGGAAGTTAGAGTTACTATTATAGATGTTCAAGCTACAGATAAAACTACACAACAACATGGAATTGCATGGCATGTAAAAAGAAGATTGGTGGGTGAGTGTACATGGAAAGGTAGTGGTAGCGAACACTTGTTAGACGGAAGAAAGAGTGCTGCTAAGCGATATATTTTTATCGTAGAAGCAGATTGTCTTGAGCAAGCGGTTTCACATGACTGGACAATGTTTTTACCTCATGATTCAAAATGGAAAAAAGCTTCACAGGTTGTTTACGATAAGGTTAAAGAATATTTGCTTGATTTGTCAAAAGGACAGCGAGAGGAAGTATTCCAATCAATAGAAGAAGCAAACAAACGTGAATTAAAGAAGCTAGGTATAGTCTCCCGTGAAAAATGGGAGAAATTTATAAAGAATGTTCAGGAAGAATGTCCTTCTATTGGCACTGACGATTTAGAAAAACTTGGTGAGCTATTAATAACTCTTGAAAATTCAGACTCAAAGTATAGTCTTATCAACAGGCTATCAATGGCTTCAGCAGAAGAGCTTGACAACCTAAGTGAGATACTATCAAAATGGGAAATTGATTTAGCTAAAATCGTTTTAGATGAGATAGAATATCGGACAACTTTATTAGAAAAGTTGCAGACAAAAGTCCTTTCTCACTTGACAGACGAAGTGCAGGAATTGCAGCCATTATTCCAACGTGGTCTTTGGATTTTTGGCCCTGAATACGAAACTATTGAATATACATCAAATCAGGGGATGACTTCCGTCATACAGCAGCTTTTTAATTCTGGGCATATTACAGGGTCTAGGAACAGACCTGACTTTGCGATATTACCAGATAGCACTGTTGGGCTTTACAGTTTACCAAAATATGATGACCAAGGAGCTGAAATAGGTGTAGATAGACTAACAATAGTAGAATTAAAAAAGCCTGGTATTCCACTTGGAGATGAACAAAAATCTCAAGCATGGAAATATGTATCAGAGTTAATGAGTAAAGGTCTATTAAAGCCTTATTCTACTGTCATGTGTTTTGTTCTTGGTTCCGAACTTAAGCCTAACGATAGCGGGCAAAGAACCGAAAACGATGGTAAGGTAAAAATTCAACCATTAGACTATGACACTGTAATTAGACGAGCAAAAAGTAGATTGTTGAATTTACATGACAAAATCAGAAAATCTCCGTTCTTGGAAGATACACGAGTGCGACAATACTTATTAGAAAAATCAGAAAAGGATTTGTTCGAAGTACTTTAATATGGATAAACCAATCACCTATTATTTAGAAGACAAAGAAAAATTCCAACCACTACTTAACTATTTTCTTGATAAGTCTATCAAAGAGCAACGGGAAAAGAATGGGGATGGCAATTTCCCTACTTACGCTGACTTTTATGAGAAATTCGTAAGTGGGAATTCTCAGCGCAATACAGATTATATTTATGACAATTGTGAATCTCCAATTGAAAGAATATTTCTCAGTTCCTTAATGCTTGCATTCATAAGAAATGGATTTCCATGTTTACATTTTACTCCGCCAGCCAAAGATGTTGAGGAAAATATCAAAAATACAAGAGAAACGCATTTGGGTATAATGCGATTTATTGAAAGCTACAAGACTGCGACAGGCGATACTGACTTATCAAATTTTCAAAATGCACTTCTAAAGAAGAAAGATGAAGGGAAAATTACAGATAACGATATAGAAGAAATAAATGTTCACGATAATATTATCAAACATTTTGTTTGGAATTCTTATCATTTTACTCCACAAGCTGGATTTCCAAGAATTAAAGTAAATAATCGTTCAATTCGTGCCGATTTATTGATATGGGTTCCCGGTGATGAAAAGGTGAAAATTATAGTAGAATGTGATGGGTACACATATCATAACTCTAAAGAAAGCTTTCAACAAGATAGAGCTAGGGATAGGCAGTTACAATTAAACGGTTATAGAGTACTCAGATATGCAGGTTCAGATATTAACAAAGACCCTATAGGCATTAGTAACCAACTTTTTGACCTGCTTGATGTAATAGATGAAGATGCTTCAAATAATCTGTAATAGTTTGCACTTAATCTGACAATTTTAGTTTTCTAAGTTCCAGGGTTTAT
>CAZUMM010000018.1:0-92406 GCA_964621795.1 uncultured Flavipsychrobacter sp. | reverse complement strand
TAACAATAGCCCCATATATTTATCCCATCCTATACGTGCTTTCAATATAAAAATGGAAATAATAGTAATGAGTAACGGTGTACTCATCATGATCAACGATGCATGTATGGGAAATGTAAGGTTCAGGCCAAGGAAGAATAACATTTGGTTGCAGGCCACCCCAAACAGGCCACCCAATACCAGTATCAGCCAATCTTTCTTTTGAATTTTTGCGCGATACTTTTTGCCCGAGGTATAGCTGAGCCAAAACAGCAGCATGACAATACTGACACGGATAAAGATAAAACCCAACGGTTGTATGAGCCGGGGCATAACCTGCTTGGCCACAGTATAACCTGCACCGTAAAATATATTGGCACCCAGCAAGGCGAGATGTGCTTTTACCCGGCTATTCACCCCGCAAAGATATTTCTTTAGCTATAGGGCTTTAACAAATCTTTTAGGTATTACTTTTAATTAACAATAGGGGATTTTGCCCTTTGTGCCGTTTTCAAAGAAAATAAACACAGAAATATGTACTCATCAGCACACAAACTATTGAACCGATTTGGAAAAAGCATAATGGTTATCATCCTTTTACTGGCTTCTTCCGCAGCATTTGCACAAAACGACATCATATACCTGCACAATGGGGAAAAGGTAGAGGGTAAGGTGTTTAAAATATCTGAAAACACCGTAAAGTTCTCTTATGCAAATGAAGATGCCGAACAAACACTGGGTAAATATGCAGTAGAAAAAGTGGTATTCGGAAAAAGCGGCCGGGTACAAAACATTAGCGAACATATAGTAGTGCGCTCACCGGAAGACTGGAGAAATGTGATTATTATTGAAAATACGGATGAGATAGCAGGCCTGCAACGTGTTGGTGAGGTGAAGGGCAAAACCGCTTTCATCAACTACCGCACAGGCGAGGGTAGCGACAGGAAGGCGCTGGAAAAATTGAAAAAGGATGCTGCTGCCATGCGTTGCCAGTTTGTTTTCATCACTACAGATAAAGACATTGACAGGAAAAGCGATGATGGCGGTTCATTTGGCCAGCTACAATCTATTAAAAAGGGTATAGCTTATTCCTATTAATACCGGGCTGATAGTAACAGGCAGCAAATATTTGCTGCCTGTTACTATTATATGTTTTGCAGCCAGTTGTCCAGCACCTCTTTATAATGCGCATAGCCATTGCCCATATCGGGCCGTTTAAAAGGGAAAGTTTTAACGACTTCCAATACTTTTTCCAGGCTAAAACCCTTCTGGGATACACTATAAAACACACCTGCTTTATTTAAATATTTTCCAAGGTATTCCTGTTCCGTTTGCCCCGGCGTAGGTACCAATATGGCTTTTTTACCCAATACGGCAAGGTCCATTAGTGTGGAATAGCCACTGCGGCATATCACCAGTGCCGCTTTTTCCAGCACTGGCTGCAATACTTCCTTCGTTATGCGGGTATGGTACTCAATATGGTCGGGAATATTGTTGCGCGCTGCATTGTTGCTACCCTCTACAAAAACCACTTTCCCTTTATTATTTTCGAGTTGTGCCCATAGGATATCTGAAAGGATAGTACGTTGCGGCTCCGGCCCCGACAGTAATATCAAAAGGTGTTCTTCCGTTGTTTTCGCCGGTTCTATCTGCGACAAGAGGCCGATGTATGTTGCATTGCGGGGCAATACAGCGGGATGTCCTAATTTACCGCTCAGGTTGGGCGTGCCTGCTACATCTACTATCCAGCAACGGTTAAATTTTTCAATGCGCCGGAAATGGATACGGCGCAGGAGGTTATCTGCTATACTTCCCATACCCGTTTGCGCCAGTACCTGGTGGGTCATAAAAGCCGTAGGTATTGCAGTATGGTACAGCCCGTAGCGGTTATCGGAAATAACCCCGTCAATACGATATTGTTGTACTATCCCTGCCAGCCATTTATTTTCATGCTTTATTGTCTTCAGCAGTTTAGGGAATTGCAAAAACAGGGAAAACATAAAGCCGTGATTACCTTTGCCGTAGTGTACGTTATACCCCTCACAATGTACCGTTTCAATACCTGCTGATGTTTTATTAATGTAATCGCGCTGCCATTGGTTACCGGCAAAAATAACGGTATGGCCGGCCTGCTGTATATGGTGAATAAGCGGAAGGCAACGGGTAGTATGCCCCATTCCCCAATCGAGCGGGCATATCAGAATTCTAAGTTGTTTATGGATACCCAATTATCCGTATTTTTACAAAAGTAGAAGATTTCTGATGCGTATTAGAAGCAACAATTTTTTTGTATATACGTTATTAATTGGTGGCATTATATTATTGTTTGAAAGTTGTATCACAACCAAAAAGGGTTGTGGCTGTGGTACGGATATAAACAGAGTATATAAAACGCCAAAGCGTTATCATAGATAAAAAACTACAAATATGTGGGGCGGGAGCAATAAAGTTTGGTTACAGTTCAGAAAAGACATTATAGCCGCTGATAACAGGGAAGGGGCATTCCTGGCTGAGTATCTCAGGTACACCTTTATGACAAAGAGCAATGTACATGCCCTTGAAATAGCAGATTTGCAGCAGTATAAAATATTAAAACAGCCCGCAAAAATAAAAACAGCACTGGCTGCCCGTTTCGAAATTCCTTTCGTGTTTATTATGTGTAAAAATTAATGCGGGAGCATTCCGCATGGTTCTCTTTTTTTTCTATACGTGTTTTTCAGACAAAACACTATGAAAAGCAAATAACATATATTAGATTTACTAGGTACTTTGATATTTTCCGGAAAACGGGTTTACATCAACCTGTATTCCGGGGTATGAATAATTGCACTTTATAAAAGCTTAAAAAGCCATTATTAAACATGCCTTTTATGAAAGAAGAAACAAAGGGAACACCTGTAGAAGAAACGGTTTCAGGTGCAGGAGTATCCCGCAGGCGCTTTCTGAACTATGCCGGCCTTGCCGGGGCGGGGATGCTGCTGGCATCTTCGTGTAAAAAAGATGAAGACACGGTAGGGCCGGTGCCGGAAGGAACTGTTGACCTCGGCTCGGGAGATACCGGGCTGCTCAATTTTGCGTTTGCTCTTGAACAACTGGAAGCTGCCTTTTATGTAAAGGTTTGTACCGCATTCTATAATGATATTACCGACCTGGAGAAGTCCTATTTCTTTGATATCCGTGCCCATGAGCTGGCGCACCGCGAATGGTTCAGGAATATGCTTGGGCCGGACGGTATACCCAACCTGGAATTCGATTTCAGCTCTGTAGATTTTACAAGTAAGGTGAGCGTACTTACAGCAGCGAAAAACATGGAAGACATAGGAGTAGCTGCCTATAATGGTGCAGGAAAATTATTGTCAAAGGCTGACCACCTTGCATGGCTTGGAAAAATTGTTTCGGTAGAAGCAAGACATGCGGCATATATACGCGACCTTGTAAGCTACAATTCCTTTGCAGACACTGCAGATACAAATGGTCTTGACACGGAAATGCCACCGCAGGACGTGCTTTCTGCATTTAGCGTATATATTAAAACCAATATCTCAGCCAAAAACCTGCCAAAGTCTTAAATAAAACAATATGAACTTTCAGAATATACTTAATGTTATTCAGTCGGAGGACCCTGAAGTATTTGAAAAGTTAAGTCCCCGGCGCCATATACTAAAGAGCTTTGGTTCTAAAGTGGCAGTAGCGGCACTGCCCTTCGCCCTAGGTTCTTTATTTAAAAAAGCCTATGGCAAGTCAACCGGTATCATATTGGATACACTCAGCTTTGCACTTACACTGGAATACCTGGAAGAAGCTTTTTATACAAAGGCCCTGGAAAAACCTTATGTTTTTCCAACCGAAACAGATGTTACCACCTTCCAGAAAATAGCGGGCAATGAAAGCGCACACGTTAGTTTTCTGAAAAATGCCATTGCAGGCCTGGGAAGCCCGGTGCCTTCAGCGCCCAATATAGACCTGACAGGGGGCAAAGGCAGCGGCAATGGCCCATTCAAAGCTTTTTTCGACAGTTATCCCAACCTGCTGGCCATGGCGCAATCTTTTGAAGACCTGGGGGTACGTGCCTATAAAGACCAGGCACCCAACCTGATAGGACAGCATGATTTAATGAAAGCAGCCCTGGGTATTCATTCCATTGAGGCAAGGCACGCGGCACAAATACGCATCATGCGCTTCAACTACGGCGGTGTGGATATTAAGCCATGGATAACGGGTAACAGCAGCCTGATACAAGACCCTTATTACGAGAATGTATATGCCCGTGAAGAAAATACCACGCATGCGGGTATCAATGTTGTAAACCTGAATGGGCAGGATATACCGTTTGCGGCGGCAACCGAAGCATTTGATGAGCCGCTGCATATGGATGAAGTGCTGAAAATAACCGGAACATTTATTTACGAATAACCTCATCTTCAGGATATTAATAAAAAAATGGCAGCCTTCGTAGCTGCCATTTTTTATTAACCTATCGGGTCAACATCGGTAAGGATTTGAAGCGCACTATAACCTTTTGAATGTTGTATCTGTTGTTTCACACCCTGGATGAGTGCTTTGGTTTTCTCTATCAACTTCAGATCCCTCGGGCATTTTACCCATACTTCCTGCACATACTGGTTTCTTACCCTGGGCACCAGTGCAGCCACAGGCCCTTGCACACCTATATTTTCTATTTGTTCCAGCGCCTTTACCATTTGTGCGGCGGCATGTATAGCGGTTGCTTCATCTTTATGCTTGAACATGAGTTTAATCAACCTTGTAAAAGGCGGGTATGCAAACTGTTTCCTGTACTGTATCTCATGTTCGAAATAGCTGCGCACATCATGGTTTTTTACCCATTGAAGCACAGGGTGTACCATATTGTATGCCTGTATCAATACTTTCCCTTCCCCGTCGGCCCTGCCTGCCCTGCCGCTTACCTGCTCCATCAGCTGGAATGCACGCTCATTTACCCTGAAATCGGGATAGCTCAACAGGTTGTCGGCACTTAATATACCTACAAGGGCCACTGAGGCAAAGTCCAATCCTTTCACTACCATTTGGGTACCAACGAGGATATCTATTTTCTGCTGCTCCAGTTTTTCCAGCAGTTTGGGCATACTTTGTTTGCCGCGCATACTGTCTATATCCATACGTGCCACACGTGCTTTGGGAAACAACTGTTGTACTTCTTCTTCTATCTTTTCCGTCCCGAAGCTTTTGCTTTGCAACCTGTTGCTGCCGCAGGAAAGACAGGTATGTATAACGGCAGAGGTCTGGCCGCAATAATGGCAATGCAGTTTATCACTGCTTTTATGGTAGGTAAGCGATACCGCGCAATTTTTACACTGCGGTACCCATCCGCACATGGTGCATACCTGGAAAGGTGCATAGCCCCTCCTGTTTTGAAAAAGTATGACTTGTTTCCTGTTTTGCAGGGCTGTAGTTATTGCCTGGCACATCTCAGGTGTTAACAGTTTGATACCCTGTGCCCTTACCTGCTCCAGCGATTTGGCACTGGTAAAACTTATTTCCGGCATTTTAACGCCGAGGTACCTTTCAGCAAGGTGTACATAGCCGTATTTATGCTGCTGAACATTGTACAATGTTTCTACAGAAGGGGTAGCAGAGCCGAGTATGACTTTAGAGTGGTGCAGCGAAGCCAGGAATATGGCCGCATCGCGTGCATGAAAACGGGGCGCAGGGTCTTTCTGCTTATAAGACATATCGTGCTCTTCATCCACTACAATTACTCCCAGCTCATTGAATGGCAGCCATAAAGCAGAACGCGGCCCCACTATTATTTTATACTTATGGGTACGTACTTTCTCCCATATTTCCACCCGTTCATTATTGGTAAAGCGCGAATGGTACACGCCAAGGTCTTCGCCGAAGTAAGCATGTAAGCGATTAACCAGTTGCGTGGTCAGGCCAATTTCGGGTAACAAAAACAAGGCTTGCTTTCCTGCTTCTATACATTCCATTATTTTACGGATGTATAACAGCGTTTTACCGCTGCCCGTTACTCCTTCCAGCAGTACTACATCTTTCTCTTCCAGTGCCTCGTTCAGTTGTTCCCATGCTGCATCCTGCGCAGGCGATAGTGTTATGTTTTTTTCTTCTGTTACGCCGCTAAAAGATAAGCGGTCGGTTTCTACTTCCTTAATAACAAAGATTCCTTTATCGGCCAGGGCTTTTACCTGTGCAGCACCTGCATTGGCACGTTCCAGAAGCTCTTGCTGGCGCACTGTTTTGTTTTTAATGGATAACTCGGTATAAGCCATTAGAAGATCGAGCTGGCGGGGGGCTTTTTGCAGTTCGTCAAACAGGCGGTGCATTGGTTCGTCCGACTGGTATGCGGGTGCCAGTGTCACTACCCGTTCCGTACGGGGCTTATAAGCAGGCTCCAGGTTATCAATAATAGTAATTACCTGCTGCTCCAACAGTTCATTCAGTACACTGATAAAGTTGTGTTGCCCGGCAAGATTTCTGAGTTCACTGATGGTTATTTCCTTGCGCTGTTCCAGCATTTCGGCAGCAGGGTATGCTTTGTCGCTCCATTCATAAACTACATCTTCGTCCTGCGGCCTCCATTGCAGGCGTGTTTCCCCAATCAGTTTCAGGTGGGCGGGTAAAGCAGCCTGCATCACTTCACCCGGCGCTGCCATATAATAATGGGCGATCCAGGTCCAGAATTGCAATTGTATATCGTTTACAATCGGCTCTTCGTCAATGATGCTCCTTATGGGTTTCACCTCGTACCCTTCCGGCTTATGATGATGGAGGGCGGCTACTATGCCCGAGTATAATTTATTGCGCCCCAGCGACACTTCTACCCGCATACCGGGGCGAAGCTGTTCCTGCATTTCGTAAGGCACACCATAAGTAAGAAGACGCGGCAGATTGAGCGGCAGTATAATATCTGCATAGCCTGCCGGTTTATCATTGCCTGCCAGTAATTGCATAACAGTGCAAGTTAATCAAATAGCCGATGCCAGTTTACAAATGCCGGAGCACATTATTCTATAAATGCTGCCGAGTTTCGTAACTTTGCCGTAACGTAATAATAAAAATAGATGGCTAAACAATCGGAAAGGAAGTGTTCCTTTTGCGACCGTGCAGAAAGTGAAGTAAATATCCTGTTTACCGGGTTGAAGGGAAATATATGCGACCAATGTATTGAAAATGCACATCACCTGCTACAGGAAGCAACAGGCGATACTCAAAAAAAGAGAGATAGCAGTGTAGACTTAAAAGATCATAAAATACATAAACCAAGGGAAGTCAAAGCTTTTCTTGACCAGTACGTTATCGGGCAGGATGATGCTAAAAAAGTACTATCGGTTGCTATATACAACCACTACAAAAGGCTGATGCAACCTACCCAGGACGATGTGGAGATTGAAAAATCAAACATCATTATGGTGGGCGAAACCGGTACCGGAAAGACCTTGCTGGCCAAATCGATTGCACGGCTGCTACAGGTACCCTTTGCCATAGTAGATGCTACCGTATTTACAGAAGCCGGATATGTGGGTGAAGACGTCGAAAGCATTCTTTCGCGCCTGCTGCAATCCTGCAACTTTGACGTAGCCGCTGCGGAAAAGGGAATTGTATATATAGATGAAATTGATAAGATAGGCCGGAAAAGCGACAACCCGTCCATTACACGCGATGTGAGCGGCGAAGGCGTACAACAGGCTATGCTGAAGTTGCTGGAAGGCTCTGAAGTGCTGGTTCCGCCGCAGGGAGGCCGAAAACATCCCGAGCAAAAGATGGTAAAGGTAAATACCCAAAATATCCTCTTTATATGCGGAGGTGCGTTTGAAGGTATCGATAAGATGATAGCACGCCGGGTGCAAACCTCTTCTATCGGCTATAATGCCATCAAATCGACTAAAGACCTGGACCGCAGTAACCTGCTGCAGTATGTAAATGCACAAGACCTGCGCACTTTTGGATTAATACCTGAATTGCTGGGCCGCCTGCCTCTGGTTACTTACCTGAACCCATTGGATGCCGACGCATTGAAAAAAATACTGACCGAGCCTAAGAATGCGCTTATCAAACAATACAGAAAGTTGTTTGAGTATGAAAACATAAAACTAGAAATAGAAGATGCCGCACTCGACTACATGGTGAGCAAGGCCATTGAATACAAGCTGGGAGGGCGCGGCTTACGGGCAATATGTGAAATGATACTCACAGACGCTATGTTTGACCTGCCTTCGGAAAAACATAATGGTAAGTTTTGCCTTACGCTGGAATATGCTACCCAGATGCTGGAACATTCAAAACTGGATAACCTTAAAGCAGCTTAATATTTATTATCAGTAAAAATCATGGAAAAACTAATTAACCAATTAAAGGAACAGGCAGGGTTAACAGACGAACAGGCTTTAAAAGCGGTTGAAATCATTAAATCTTATATCCAATCCAAGCTACCCCCGGCCATGCATGCTATGGTAGATAATTTTTTGAAAGACGAGGAAGAGTAATTTAACCGCTGTCTTTCAACGTCCTGAATACCTTAATGTGAAATGTTGCTTTTCCTTAAAATCATCGAGGGAAAGCAACATTCCGTATTTATACAGGTCTATACTCATTTTTACTCCTGCAGTGCTGCACAGCCTTTCCCATTTTGCAGTATGAAGTTTATCGGTATGGACATTTTTTAAAAGAACAATCGACCGGCTACCGGCAGGTAAAGATTCCGGCCAGTCTTCCAGCCGTTCAAAAAATAATATGGAGTAAGCAGTGTAATAGTTTTTTAGTTTTTCAGGCAATGCGTCTGAACCGGTTTTATTCAATACCTGCTCGTTCAGTTCATAAGCGAATGGTGAGTGTACCCCATGCCTATTTTGGGCTTTCAGGCGGTATTTCAGGTATTCGATTGCAGCGTGAAAGGTCACAATTCTATTCTTTCGTACCTGCGGAATGTAAAATCAAAAGCATGTTTTTCATCGGCAGTGTGTTTTTCTTCCCATTCCGCTTTCCATTGGGTATGGTCTACATGAGGAAAAAAAACATCTGCGCCATCCACAACCGTATCAACATGGGTGATGTACAGCCTGTCTATATCATTCATGGTTTCGGCAAACACCTTACCGCCTCCAATGATAAAAGCCTCATCTGTACTGTCAGATTCCAGTTTTCTGAGTGCGGCATTCAGGTTATCATACAGCAATACCCCCTGCGGCAATTGCAGGTTTTTATCGGTTGATAACACAATATTTAACCTGTCTTTTAGCGGTTTGCCCAGCGATTCATATGTTTTACGCCCCATCAGCACCGGTTTGCCTAGTGTGGTACGTTTAAAAAACTTAAGGTCGTCGGGCAAATGCCAGGGCAACTGGTTGTTTTTACCAATAGCATTATGTTGGTCCATCGCTACGATTGCAGATAGTATCATACCATGTAAAAGTAAACAGGTAAAATGTAAAAGCAGTGCGATACCTCAAATTATACCGCTACCGGGGCTTTGATGTGCGGATGGCTTTGGTAGTTTTCCAGTGTAAAATCTTCATACTCAAAAGAGAAAATATCTTTTACCGCGGGGTTTATCTTCATGGTTGGCAGGGGGTACGGCTCGCGGGTCAGTTGCAGTTTCGCCTGCTCAATATGGTTGTTATATAAATGTACATCCCCAAAAGTATGTATGAATTCACCCGGCTGCAGGCCGCAAACATGGGCCATCATCATAGTAAGCAGGGCATAGGAAGCAATGTTGAACGGTACGCCCAAAAATACATCGGCACTACGCTGGTAGAGCTGGCAACTGAGCTTACCGTTTGCCACATAAAACTGGAACAACGCATGGCAGGGGCTGAGCGCCATTTCAGGCAGGTCGGCCACATTCCATGCATTCACAATCATCCTGCGGCTATCCGGGTTTGTTTTTATCTGGTTGATTACATCGGCAACCTGGTCGTAGGTTTTACCGTCTGCCCCTGCCCAGCTACGCCACTGGTGGCCATATACGGGCCCGAGGTCCCCGTTCTCATCTGCCCATTCATCCCATATACTCACCCCATGCTCTTTCAGGTATGCAATATTGGTATCTCCCTTCAGAAACCATAAAAGTTCATAAATAATAGATTTCAGGTGCAGTTTTTTTGTGGTCACCAACGGGAAACCTTTTTGCAGGTCAAACCTCATCTGGTACCCGAAGCAACTGATAGTCCCCGTGCCTGTACGGTCGTTTTTTGCTGTTCCGGTATCCAATATGTGTTGTAAAAGATCAAGATATGCCCGCATGCAACAAAGTTACGTATTGCCCCCATTTTGAGGATGCGAATATCAGATTTGGGGATAAGAAGTGTATTGTATAAAAAATCAGTTGTATTTTGCACCCTTATATTTTTATTTTTTACAATGAGCCGTAAACTATCCATAGTAATCCCCGCTTATAACGAAGGCCCTACGATACATCATATTCTGAACAAGGTGAAGGCTGTCAAATTGATACAAGACGTTGAAAAAGAAGTAATTATAGTAAACGATTGTTCAAAGGACAATACCGAGGAGGCTATCCTGGCTTATAAAAATGCCAATCCTGAGCTACCCATTACTTATTACAAACATGAGGTAAACCAGGGAAAAGGCGCTTCGCTGCATACAGGTATCCGTATCGCTACCGGCGATTATGTGATTATACAGGATGCAGACCTGGAATATGACCCCGAAGAGTATAACCTGCTGTTGAAGCCTATGCTCGACGATGTGGCCGATGTAGTGTATGGCTCACGTTTTATGGGCGGAAACCCGCACCGTATCCTGTTTTTCTGGCACTCTATAGGCAACAGGTGGCTCACTACCCTGTCCAATATGTTCACCAACCTGAACCTGACGGATATGGAGACCTGCTACAAGGTTTTCAAACGGGAAATAATACAGGGCCTGAAACTGGAAGAAAAACGCTTTGGGTTTGAGCCGGAGGTAACGGCTAAAATATCGCGTATACCCAAAATACGCATCTACGAAATAGGGATATCTTATTATGGCCGTACCTACGAGGAAGGCAAGAAAATTGGTGCTAAAGATGGTTTCCGCGCCATTTATTGCATATTGAAGTATAATATTTTCAAAAAATAGACCGTATGCCTGTTATTCTGCCCGTAAAAGGCGTTTCACCGCAGATACCGGAAGATTGTTTTATTGCCCCCAATGCTACCATAGTAGGCGATGTAATTATGGGCAGCGAATGCAGTATCTGGTTCAATGCAGTGGTAAGAGGGGATGTGAACCGCATACGCATGGGCAATAAAGTAAATATACAGGATGGCGCCTGCATACACTGCACTTACCAGAAAACAGAAACCGTAATCGGCAATAACGTGTCCATAGGCCATCATGCGATTGTACATGGCTGCACCGTAGAAGATAACGTGCTGATAGGCATGGGCGCTAT
Source organism: uncultured Flavipsychrobacter sp. (assembly GCA_964621795.1). Lineage (GTDB taxonomy): Bacteria > Bacteroidota > Bacteroidia > Chitinophagales > Chitinophagaceae > Polluticoccus. The sequence goes on along the minus strand of CAZUMM010000018.1, from coordinate 81,032 downwards.
AGTAATGGACCGGGCGAAAATCGGCAAAAACAGCATTATTGCTGCCGGGGCTGTTGTACTGGAAGATACCGAGGTGCCCGCAGGCAGTATATTTGCCGGGATTCCTGCCAAAAAGGTAAAGGATATCAGCCAGGAACTGCTGCAGGGAGAAATTGACCGCATCGCTAATAATTATGTGATGTATAGTTCCTGGTTCAGGTAAAAATTCCGCCGCTTTAAATAATTTTTTTTCTATTTTGACGCTGTAATATGGGTGTACCCTATTGTTTTACAGGATTATACCGACTACATTTGTCATACAAAATTCAAAAACACACAATTCATATGAAAAAATTAATCCTCACCTTGTTAGCAGCTGCTACTGTTACTACAGCCGCTAATGCACAGGAAGGCAGCTGGCTGCTGTATGGTAACGCAGGTTTTAATAGCAGTTCTGTTAGCTTTGCCGGTACTTCTGTTTCTACTACAAGCTTTAATATTAACCCCGGCTTCGGTTACCAGTTCAGCAAACATTCAACAATCGGTGTCCAGGGTGGATATGGCTCTACAACATTTCCCGGCTTTACAGGAGATAGTACAGTTTCAAACTATTCAGCTGGTGCATTTTATCGTTATACACATTATTTCAATAAAACGTTCGCTATGTTCGGCCAGGTTAACGCAGGCTACATTGGCACTGACGATGGAGGATTAACCGGATCTGGTTTTGGTGCTGATATTACACCTGCCCTGGCTATCTATGTGCACAATGGCCTTGCACTTAACTTTGCTGTTGGTGGCATTAACTTCTCAACAATGGATTACAGCGGTTTGAAACAAACAAACTTCGGTATCACCTTTGGCCAGCAAATAAGCTTTGGTATCTCTAAAAACTTTGGCGGTGGCTGCTGCAAAAAAGGAGGACACCACACAATGGGTGACTCTATGCGCAACGACGACATGAAAAAAATGAGTGACGATAGCGATGACGACGACGGTGACGAGTAGTCAACGTATGATAAATTTTTTTTTAAAAGCGCTGCTGTTGCAGCGCTTTTTTTCTGCCTGTAAAAGCCTGTATATACTATGGTTTTAGGCTCTATTTCGTACCTTTACCGGCCGATATATAAAAATTTCCGGCACATATTTCCGTATAATAGTTTTAAAGTATGTCTTATTCTCCAAAGTATAAGGTTCGAATTGTAACCGCAGCTTCTTTATTTGACGGCCATGATGCTGCTATTAACATCATGCGCAGGGTAATGCAAAGCAGCGGTGCAGAAGTTATTCACCTGGGGCACGACCGCAGTGTGGAAGAAATTGTGAACTGTGCCATACAGGAAGATGCAAATGCCATTGCCATCACTTCTTACCAGGGCGGGCACGTGGAGTACTTTAAATACATGTACGACCTGCTGAAAGAACGCCATTGCAGCCATATAAAAATCTTTGGCGGCGGCGGCGGCGTTATCCTTCCTACGGAAATTGAAGAGTTACATGCCTATGGCATTACCCGCATCTATTCCCCTGATGATGGCCGCGCTATGGGCCTGCAGGGCATGATAGATGACCTGATACAACAAAGCGATTACCCCACAGGCAACCACCTGAACGGGGAAGTAGCCCACCTGGTTGAAAAAGATGCCAAATCGATAGCACGCCTCATATCCGCAGCAGAAAACTATCATGACCTGCCTGAAACACAGGCCATGATAAAAAATGTAACGGAGCAGGCAGCAAAATCAAAAACACCCATATTAGGCATTACCGGTACGGGGGGCGCAGGCAAAAGCTCGCTGGTAGACGAGATTGTACGGCGTTTCCTCCTTGATTTTAAGGATAAAAACATAGGTATCATATCCGTAGACCCTTCCAAACGTAAAACGGGGGGCGCACTACTGGGCGACCGCATACGTATGAATGCCATACGCAATCCACGCGTGTACATGCGTTCAATGGCCACCCGCCAAAGCAACCTGGCAGTATCTAAATATATACTGGATGCTGTAAACATCCTGAAAGCCGCCCATTACGACCTGATTATACTAGAAACATCCGGTATTGGGCAGAGCGATACGCAGATAACCGATTACTGCGACCTGAGCATGTATGTAATGACCCCGGAATACGGTGCAGCCACGCAGCTGGAAAAAATCGACATGCTCGATTTTGCCGACATCGTGGTTATTAACAAGTTTGATAAGCGCGGCGCTATGGATGCCCTGCGCGATGTAAAGAAACAGTACCAGCGCAACCATAAGCTGTTTGACAAAAAACCGGATGATATGCCGGTATTCGGTACCATAGCTTCGCAGTTTAACGACCCCGGCACCAATACCATGTACAAATCCCTGATGGATATTGTAGTAAAGAAAACGGGGACAGATTTAAAATCTGACTTCAGGGTTAGCGATGAAATGAGCGAGAAGATATACATCATTCCGCCATCGCGCACCCGCTACCTGAGCGAAATATCTGAAAACAACCGTAAGTATGATAAGTGGGCCAAAGACCAGGCCGCTGTTGCCCAAAAGCTTTTCGGTATCACGAAAACCATTGAAACCCTGCAGGCTACCGATACGGAAGACAAAGACAGGCTGATAAAGACCTTGCAGGAAGTATACAGCAAAACGGAAATGGAGCTTGACCCAAAAAACAAGCACCTGCTCGAAAACTGGGATGCCAAAAAACACCTCTTTACCGATGAGTATTACATTTTTAAAGTACGCAACAAGGAAATCAAGATAAAAACCCATACCGAGTCGCTTTCGCATACGCAGGTACCCAAAGTAGCGGTACCGAAGTTTGAGGCATGGGGCGAAATACTTTACTGGGCGCTGAGTGAAAACTTCCCCGGCGAGTTTCCTTACGCAGCGGGCATTTATCCCTTCAAGCGCGAGGGAGAAGACCCGACCCGTATGTTTGCCGGAGAGGGCGGCCCTGAACGTACCAACAAACGTTTCCACTATGTATCGCTGGGTATGCCGGCCAAGCGCCTGAGCACCGCCTTCGATAGTGTAACGCTTTACGGGCAGGACCCGGACCACCGACCTGATATTTATGGTAAAATAGGTAATTCGGGCGTGAGCGTTTGCTGCCTTGACGATGCAAAGAAACTGTATAGCGGTTTTCATCTTGCAGACCCGAAAACGTCGGTATCTATGACCATCAATGGCCCCGCACCCACTATTACCGCTTTCTTCATGAATGCCGCCATAGACCAGCAGTGCGAGTTGTACATAAAAGAAAACGGGCTGGAAGATGAAGTAAACAAAAAAATTGAAGCCATATACGCCGAAAAAGGCGTACCCCGCCCTACTTACAATCCCGCTACATTCGGCGGCGGTGCCGAAGGTTCACTTCCCGAGGGTAATGACGGCCTTGGGCTGATGCTGCTGGGTGTAACAGGCGACCAGGTATTACCAGCCGATGTATATCATAAAATTAAAACAGATACGCTGAAAGCGGTACGAGGTACCGTACAGGCCGATATACTGAAAGAAGACCAGGCGCAAAATACCTGCATCTTCTCTACTGAGTTCTCGTTGCGCGTGATGGGCGATGTGCAGCAATATTTTATAGACAATGGCGTACGGAATTTCTATTCCGTATCCATCAGCGGTTACCACATAGCTGAGGCTGGTGCGAACCCTATATCGCAACTGGCATTCACCCTTTCCAACGGCTTCACCTTTGTAGAATATTACCTGAGCCGGGGTATGCACATCGATGATTTTGCCCCTAACCTTTCTTTCTTCTTCAGCAACGGCGTTGACCCCGAATACAGTGTAATAGGCCGTGTGGCCCGCCGTATATGGGCCAAGGCGATGAAGTATAAATACGGTGGTAATGAGCGTTCGCAAATGTTGAAATACCACATCCAGACTTCGGGCCGCTCGTTGCACGCACAGGAAATAGACTTTAACGACATTCGTACTACCCTGCAGGCGCTGTACGCTATTTACGACAACTGCAACTCGTTGCATACCAACGCCTACGATGAGGCTATTACCACTCCTACCGAGGAGAGCGTAAGGCGGGCTATGGCTATACAGCTCATCATCAACAAAGAGTTGGGGTTAGCAAAAAATGAGAACCCGCTGCAAGGCTCCTTTATTATTGAAGAACTGACCGACCTGGTAGAGGAAGCCGTGCTGGCTGAATTTGACAGGATAACAGAGCGCGGGGGTGTACTGGGCGCTATGGAAACCATGTACCAGCGCGGCAAAATACAGGAAGAAAGCCTGTATTATGAAACGCTGAAACATACGGGCGAATACCCCATCATTGGTGTGAATACTTTCCTGAGCAGTAAAGGTTCGCCTACCATCATTCCGCAGGAAGTAATACGCTCTACTACAGAAGAAAAAGAATTCCAGATAAAAACCGTTCAGAATCTCTGGAAGCGTAGCGGCGATAAAGGACAGGAGGCCCTGCATACTTTGCAACAGGCAGCCATCCATAACCAGAATATTTTTGCCGAGTTGATGGAAACCGTAAAATACTGCTCGCTGGGGCAGATTACGAAAGCTCTGTTTGAAGTAGGCGGGCAATACAGGCGCAACATGTAGATGTTGTACTGCATACATATAAAGGCTGCTAAATAGCAGCCTTTTGTTTTTGTACCCGGCACAACCCCCGGGCTGCATAAATTGTTTATAAATAACGAGGTATGATTTTTATAGGAGGTATATATACGCATGAAGAAAGCCTTTAAAATTCTTGCTTATATACTCTGCAGTATACTGATACTGGTGCTGATTGTGGTGGGATTGCTGACAACCCCGTCGGGGGAAAATTTTGTCAGGAAGAAGGCGGTAGCATACCTGCAGAAAAAACTGCAAACGGAAGTGCATGTAGGGAAACTGAACTATAAGCTGCCCACTATGATAGAACTGGGCGATGTGCTGCTGAAAGACCAGCAAAAGGATACCCTGCTGGCTGTAGGCAACCTGAGGGTTGATATATCCATGTTGAAACTGCTGAGCAATAAGCTGGAAGTAAACAAAATAGAACTACACAACGGTTTAGTGAACATATACCGTACCGCACCCGATACTACCTTCAATTTCGATTACATAACAAAAGCTTTTTCTTCTCCCCCCGACCCCGAAAAAAAGGAAAAGCCTACCGATACCAGCGGCAGAATGGAACTGGACATACATAAGCTGGTATTGAGCCATGTTGATGTACGCTTCAACGACCATACAGGCGGCAGCCTCTTTGGGGTAAATCTGGATACTTTGTACGCCGGCATCAGCAAGGTAGACCCTTATCACATGGATTTCGGGCTGAATAAATTGTTTGTACGGAACCTGAGCTCTTCATTCGTTATAGATACGTCTTACCTGCCCGAAACAGTTGACACGACAACATCTGTCCTGCCATATATTGCCGCTGATGAACTGGATTTGAATAATGTATCTTTTTCACTGAATAATGTACAGGATAAATTTTCATTCTCCACTTCCCTGCAAAGGTTATTGGTACACCCTAAAACAATTGATCTGAACCGGCAGAATATAACTATTGCTGATTTTGTACTGGATACCACCGCTATCAACATCACCCAGGGTAAAACAGCCACAGTACCCGGGCCTGTTGCAGAAAGCAATGATACTACACAGCCAGCTAAGTGGCGGGTAATTGCCAATACTTTCAAAGTAAACGGCCTTTACTTTACAATGGACGACGAAAACCAGCCCCGCCAAAAACAAGGGATTGACTATGCCCACCTTGCCGTGCGTGACCTTCAGCTGGATGCAAAAAAAGTATGGTACACCACCGATACGATTGCCGCAACGCTGAACAACCTGAGTGTACGGGAACAAAGCGGCCTGAACGTAAAAAAACTACAAACGAATTTTGCATACTATCCGCAAGGGGCCTACCTACGGAACCTGTACCTGGAAACAGATAATACGCTGTTGAGAAAGCAGGTAGAAGTAACGTACCCATCTATAGATGCATTGACAAAACAACCGTCTCTGGTTGAAGTAAAAGTAAATATCGACAGCAGCGTTATAGGTATGCAGGATATCGTACTGCTTGCGCCGCAACTCCAGTCTCAGCCTTTATTCAGAAAATACGGTAAAGACAAAATAGATTTGGTAACAGTGGCCGACGGGAAAATGGATAACCTCAAAATCACTACATTCCGTTTAGACGGCCCGGAAAATACACATGTAAACGTGGACGGCACAATGGGAAGCATAACCAATGTGGCCGCCCTCGAATATAACCTGAATGTACACCGCCTGCAATCTACCAGGGCACTGGTAGCCTCATTATTGCCAGCCACGCTTTTACAGCAGATAAACCCGCCACGCCATTTTAATATTACCGGGCATATCAACGGTACTGCCAAAGCCTATAACCCGAATCTTGTAGCTACTACCAGCGATGGAAATATTGCAATACAAGGAACACTTTCCATAGCACACGAAGGTTCCGAACGTTATGACCTGCATGTAAAAACCGACAAGCTGAACATTGGTAAAATATTACGGCAGGATACCCTGATGCAATACATTACGGCTGATGTATCGGCCAAAGGCCGGAGTTTTGATATTAACAGGATGAATGCCCTGCTGAAAGGCGATATACAATCGGCAGGCTTTATGGGATATAATTACAGCAACATCAGTTTCGATGGCTCGGTTGAAGATAAGAGGGGAAAGATAAATCTTATATCAAAAGACCCGAATGCCGTGCTGTCATTAAAAGGCAAAGCGGATTTCAACAATGAATATCCCGCAATAGTAGCAAAGCTGGTAATTGACAGCACAGACCTGCATGCGCTAAAATTTACAGATGATACGCTGCTGATACATGGCGTTGTAGATGCCGACTTTCCCGAATTGAACCCGGACTATCCTGATGGATCTGTGATTATAAATAAACCAATCATAAGAATAAATGGTAACCGTTATGTACTGGACAGCCTGTATATAGTATCTGAACCCAATCCGGATACAGGCAATTATATTTCTGTGTATATGGAGGCTTTGCAGGCAGTCATATCCGGTCATACACCGCTTACACAGGTAGGCAATATTATCCAAAGTCATATAAAGAAGCATTACAATCCTACGAATGATACTACTACAAAGCCCGTACCGGCTAATTACGACCTTGCTGCAAAAGCTGTAATTGTAGACCGTCCCTTGTTACATGTGCTACTGCCGGCATTAAAGTATATGGACTCCGTCCATGTTGATGCCGGCGTGACACCGAATACGCTTTTTACCAACGTAAATGCCCCTCATATACAATATGATGATTTGGGCATGTTCACTCTAAAGGCATCTGTAAAAGGGACGGATTCTGCGCTTGGATACAATGTAACTTTAGACCAGCTTATGAGGGGGAACCTGCAATTTTGGTATGCAAGCGCAAGCGGCAATTTATACAACAACAAAATAACAACCCGGGTAAATATTTCAGATACATCCCACGCACCGAGGTTTTCGCTGGGTGCTGTATATGAGCAGGGTACGGATACACAGAAAATCAGCATCAGTAATCCCCTGAAGCTGAACTATAAGGATTGGCAGGTAAGCACGCCCAATGCAATCGTAATTGGTAAAGACGGTTTATATGTTCAGAACTTCCGCATCAGCAGCGGGGGAGAGTCTATCAGCATCAATAGTGATGCCCCCAGTTTCAGCGCACCTATGGTAGTGGCCATCAATGATTTTATGATTGCAAACATTACAGAGATCATCAGCACAGATACTTTATTGGCCAATGGCATACTGAATAGCGACCTGAACCTGCGCAACATCATGAAAAGCCCGGAAATATCGGGCACCCTGGGTATAAAAAACCTTTCCGTGCTGAATGATACCATTGGCGACCTGGACGCTGAACTGAAAGGGGCGACAGCCAGCAAGGCAGAAGCAAAAATTGCCATCAACGGGCGTGGAAACGATGTAGTGCTCAAAGGCTTTTATTATCCCACACCTGTAAACGGGAATAATTTCGACCTCGACCTGAATGTTAATGCGGTTAACCTGGAAAGTATGGAAGGCCTTGCTATGAACCAGGTACACAATAGCTCCGGCTACATAAAGGGCGACCTGAAAATAACAGGTACTATGGCCAAACCGCTTGTTACCGGCGAGCTACATACTGATAACCTGCAGACGACGGTAGCAATGCTGGGTACACCTTATAAAATGCCTTCGGAGAAAATTAGTTTTTCCAAAGACGCTATCAATTTTGAACATTTTAAAATAGTGGATGAAAATGGCAAGGCTGCAACAGTTGACGGTAAAATTGACATCTCTGATTATAAAAACATGGGGCTCGACCTTAACGTAAGGTCAAGGAAATTCAAAGCGCTGGAATCAGAAAAGAAAAAAGACCAGCTTTTCTATGGCAAGTTGCTGGTGAGCAGCAACCTGAATATAAACGGAACAACACTGGCACCTAAAGTGGACGGAACAGTAACTATACATGATTCTACCGACTTTACCGTTGTAGTGCCGGGCACGGATGCAGAAGTAGAAAAGCATGAAGGTATAGTACGGTTTGTAGACATGGACGATACAGGGCATAACGATATACTGCCGCAAAAAAATACCGACAGCACTGAAGCCGTTTATGCTTTCAATAAGGGTACCGATATAAATGTAAATGTGTCTGTAGACAAACAAGCGACTTTCAATATTATTATAGATGAGGGTACAGGTGATTTCCTGAGCGTGAAAGGAGATGCGAATCTGAATACAGATATGCGCCCCGATGGCACTATAGGCATAACCGGGAAGTACGAACTTTCAAAAGGGTACTACGAACTGAATTATAATTTTGTAAAACGGCGGTTTGAAATACAGGAGGGCAGCTCTATTATTTTTACGGGCGACCCGCTGACTGCCAATGTAGACATTACCGCAGTATATACCGCAGATATTCCCCCTTACGACCTGGTGGAAAAACAGGTTTCTGACCCCGCACAGCTCGTTTATTATAAACAACGCCTCCCTTTCCAGGTAAAGCTGAAACTAAGCGGGGAAATAATGAAGCCGGAAATCGCATTCGATATAACCCTGCCGGATAAAAACCTCGGCGTATCCAATGATGTGAGCTCGCTGGTAGAAGCAAAGCTTGCCCAGATAAGGAACAATGCCTCTGAACTGAATAAACAGGTATTCGCCGTGCTGATACTGAACCGCTTTGTATCTGATAACCCTTTCCAGTCGGGCACGTCTACCAGTGCAGAGTTCATAGCACGCCAAAGCGTGAGCAGGTTCATCAGCGAGCAACTGAATAAATTTGCACAGGACCTGATAGGGGGTATAAACCTCACGCTCGACCTGGAATCTTCAGAAGACTATACAACAGGGCAAAAGCGCAACCGCACCGATTTAAATGTAGCAGCCTCTAAAAAACTGCTCAACGACCGGCTTACCATTACTGTAGGCAACAACTTCGGCCTGGAAGGACAAACGCAAACAAACCAGAATACAAGCTTAATACCCGGCAACCTGGCCGCCGATTACGAACTTTCACGCGATGGAAGATATATGGTACGCCTCTACCGCAAAAACCAGAATACGGATGTACTGGAAGGCTACGTAATAGAAACGGGCGCCAGCTTTATCGTTACGCTGGAATATAACCGTTTCCGGAATATATTTATTAACAGGAAAAAACATATACGCAAAATGCGCCGGGAGGTGCAGGAACAAAAAGGGGCCAGCAATTAAATACACATGAACTGTAAACAATACTACATATACATTGTTATTTGCCTATCGGCTTTAGGAATGTCGTGCAGCAATGCCCGTTACCTGCCCAAAGGTGAAAGCTTGTTCCTGGGCGGCTCTGTGGACATACATGATAAATATGGCAGCAAACGTGAGCGCAAAACACTGGAAGAAGACCTGGAAGCTGCGGTAAAACCGAAGCCAAATACCACAGTGCTGGGTATACGCCTGAAGCTGACCGCTTATAACCTTGCACACGATACATCTAAGAAGGGATTTATCCGCAAGGCACTGCGCAAGTTTGGAGAACCTCCTGTGCTTGCCAGCCGTTTTGATGCAGCAGTAAATAAACAGCTGTTTACGAACCTGATGGAAAACCGGGGCTACTTTTATCCCAGGGTAAACGTAGCGCTGAAAACGCGGAGAAAAAAAACGAAAGCCATGTTTGATGTATATACCGGCCCGCAATACACTATTCATGAAGTGTACGTGGTAAGGGACAGTACATCGGTTACGAATGATATATATGAAGCGCACGATAAATCGCTGCTGCATAAAGGAGACCCTTACAACCTGGATGTGATAAAAGCAGAACGTGAACGTATTGATAAGGTACTGAAGGAACAGGGCTATTATTATTTTAGCCCGGACAACATTATCGTACTGGCCGATTCTACCATCGGCAATCATGAAGTAAACCTGTATGTAGAAGTAAAAAAAGATATACCGGAAGACGCAGGCAGGCAGTTTTATATCAACCGTGTTTTTATTTACCCAAACTACCGCATTGGCAACGGGAGACGCTTCAGGAATGGCGATTCAACAAGGGTAGCCCGGAGGCGCAGGCGCAGCCTCAGGAATGATGATACACTTTTCTATAAACGCTATTACATCATAGGCAATACACACCTGTACAAACCCAGGATATTTACACAGGCAATGCAGTTCTATCCCGGCGACCTGTATAACCGTACTGACCAGAACAGGGCATTGAACCGGCTTATTAATATGAGTACTTTTAAGTTTGTAAAAAATGAATTTAAAAGAAAAGACGAAAACCTGCTGGACGTAAGTTATTACCTTACCCCCCTGCCCAAAAAAGCCCTGCGTACAGAGCTGGGCGGGTACACCAAGAACGACAGCCGCGTAGGCTCGGAAGTAAGCCTGAGCTGGCGCAACCGCAATGCCATGCATGGTGCCGAGTTGTTTGCCATAAAGGGCTCAGCAGGGTTTGAGGTGCAGGGTACGGGCAACCGTAAAAGGCCGTCCACCTACCAGTTCAGTATCGAACCGAGTATTACCTTCCCGAGGTTTGTTGTGCCTTTTATAGATGTGCCTTCGTCCAGCCTGTTCGTGCCGCATACCGTATTGAAAACAAATTATACGCTGCAAATAAGAAAGGCCCTTTACCGCCTCAATTCTTTCAGCTTCAACTATGGCTATGAATGGAAGGAAGATATACGCAAGGAACACCAGCTATTTCCAATCAACATTACCTATGTGAAAACAGATACGCTGAACAAGGATACCACCTTTCATGTCAATTTCAGCAACCTGGTGTTTAATGGCCTTATTATAGGGCCTACTTACGAGTACACTTTTAATACAAGAGTATCTGAAACGCCCCGGCACGATGAATTTTATTTCAACGGGCAGGCCGATCTTTCCGGCAATATCCTGGGGCTGGTACAGGATGCTAATGAAGCTACAAACCCTCAAACCATTTTCGGGCAACGTTATGCGCAGTATGTTAAGTTACAGACAGATTTCCGCCATTACCTTAACTATGGAAGAAGCCCGGCCGCTATACTGGCCAGCCGCATCTTTATAGGTGTGGGTATCCCTTACGGCAACTCATCCATACTGCCCAATGTGAAACAGTTCTTCAGCGGCGGTAACAGCAGCCTGCGGGGTTTCCCTTCGCGGCTGGTTGGGCCGGGCACGTTTCACGAACCGGTGGATAGCCTTACTTTCATAGAAACATCGGGCGACCTGAAGCTGGAACTGAATACGGAACTGCGCACACCGATATACAACTTTATACACGGGGCTGCGTTTATCGATGCAGGTAATATCTGGACCTACAACAAAAGCACGTTATTTCCGGGAGGTAAGTTTGAAGGGGATAAATTCCTGAGCCAGCTTGCCGTAGATGTTGGCGTAGGGCTGCGTTTCGATTTCAAGATACTGGTGCTCCGTCTCGACCTGGGTATACCTGTACGGAAACCGTGGCTACCGGCAGAACAGCGGTGGGATTTTGCCTTCCAGTTTGGAGAACCGGAATGGCGTAAAGAAAATATGATACTGAACTTAGGTATAGGATACCCGTTCTGATATATTACCGGAACGGATATCCTATATAGTATCTGCAAATCAAAAATCCATACTTATACCGGCACTGATTCCTGCATTGCCAAACGGTATCGGCCTGGCAGGCAATACAGGCTCACCTCCATTCAGGCTGTAGCTTGTATTTCTTAGCTGCCGCGGCAGGCTGTTTACATAATTGGTGCCGTTCACATCATACTGTACGTATTCCGATTCTGCAGGGTATAGCGACATAGAAAGGAAATTCCCTTCTATCCACAGGTGGGTATAGGGCGCCAGTTTTAACTTTACGCCCATAGCACCTGCCATTCCCACGCCGAATTTAGTTTTAATCTCTTCCTTAGCGGTTATATAGTCTGTAACATTGGTGCTTGCGGTAGTATATTGTACGCGCGATTCTTTAATGATTTTTATACCTATAGGCAATGCTACACCCGCACGGGCATATACACTTATTTTTTTCCAATTGTGCTGCAGGTATGCCGCAGGCGTCAGCCAAAGAGGATTTTGGGCATAAGTAGTTGTATTTTGATTTACATTGTCGTTGCTGGAGTTAAGGTATTTACTATCGGAAGTATACTTTACAGGAAGTAAAACGAAATGGGCATCCAGCGTTACGCCAAAGTTTTCGTTAAACAGAAGGCAACCGCCCAGCGAAAGCTCCCCGCCCGATGAAAATGATGCCTTCTTTATGTCAAAAGAAGTAAATCCGTAGGTAGGGTCATAAACAGCGCTCCCGCTGTAAGGCAAACCATCTTCATTCATCGTTCCGCCACCCGATGGAACGTTGTAGCCAACGCCCAGTTTCAGGGTAAAGCTCTGGGCATGCAGGGTGCATGTAAGCAGTGACAGGCAAGCACTAAAAACTAATGTCTTTCTCATATAGGTATATTATTGGCCGCGAATATATTGTATAAAATAAAACTCCCGGTAAATTTTGCCGGGAGTTTATTATTTCTGTTTTAAGAATTATTATTTTTTCCGCTTCATTGCCGCTTCAATTTCTTCTACGGTTATGGGTATATTCTTAAACAGGTCTATATGCCCTGTTTTGGTCAGCCATATATTGTTCTCAATACGTATGCCCATTTGCTCCTCTTCAATGTATATGCCCGGTTCTACGGTGAAGAGCATTCCTTCTTTCACAGGCTCTGTACGCGTACCCAGGTCATGTACATCGATGCCCAGGTGGTGCGAAACACCATGATAGAAGTATTTACGGTAAGCAGGGTTTTCAGGGTCCTGGTTTTTTATATCGTTTTTGGTGAGCAGCCCTATTTTAACCAGTTGCTTTTCCATCTCCTGGCTCACTTTTACAGTATAGTCGTTTACAGAAATACCGGGCTTCAATATCTTCTTGGCATAGTTGTGCACATCCAGTACTGCGTTATATACTTCTTTCTGGCGCTTGGTAAACTTACCGTTCACAGGTATGGTACGCGTGAGGTCGGCACAGTAGTTGCCGTATTCTGCGCCAAAGTCCATCAGTATCAGTTCGCCGTCTTTACACTCGCTGTTGTTTTCAACATAGTGCAGCACCCTGGCGCGGTCGCCCGAAGCTATAATACAATCGTAAGCATGGCGCGTAGCGCGGTTGCGCAGGAATTCATGTGTAATCTCGGCTTCTATCTCATGCTCGTAAACGCCCGGCTCAATAAACTGCATCACTCTGCGGAATGCCTTATCGGTTATATCAACGGCCATTTTCGTTACTTCTATTTCTTCTTTTGTTTTGATGGCGCGCAGGTCTTTCATAATACGGGCAGCACGCTCATAGTGGTGCAGCGGGTAGCGTTTCATAAAGTCGTGCGCAAACAAAAGGTCTGTTCTCAGCAAAGACGGGTCCAGCCTGTCGTTTTCGTTACTGTTGAGGTATACATTATCGGCGTTATGCATCATTACCTGCAGCATGGCATCTATGCTGTCCAGCCACTGTACGTTTTTGATTCCTGATATCGCGGTTGCTTCGTCTTTGCGCAGTTTATGTCCTTCCCATTTTTCAAGGTGCTCATTGGGACGCAGCAGTACCAACACCTCGCGTGCACTTGCATCGGGGTTGTCCGGGTAAAGGATAACCATCGACTTTTCCTGTACAATACCCGAAAGCCATACCACATCGGCATTGGGACGATAAGTATATATTGCATCCCCGTTGGTAGACAATACGGGATTGCCCGGGAAAATAGCTATCGAGTTTGGTTTCAGCCGTTTTACAAATCGTTGCCTGTTCTGCACAAACAGTTTTGAAGGTACCGGTAAATATTTCATCTTATTAAATTAATCAAATGAGCAGTGAAGATACACACTTATGAAAGAACAATCTTTTGTTAATAAAAATTACCCTCTTTGGGGTTATTACGCAAATACCGTTAAAACACGGTTTTTTTTACAAAAGCGGGAAAATATCTTTATGCCGGACAGTATCTATTATCTAAACCTCAAAACAAATTTTATGAAAAAACATCTCATAGCGTTCATCGCTGCGTGCAGCGTATTGGCGGCGTGTGACGGCAATCCGAAATCAAACGGCTCGGGCGGAGACAGTGCCCAACAGCCACAGGCATTAATGTCGGGCGAAGACGGCGGTGAAGCACCTCCGGGAAGCGCGCCTGCAACGCCCAGTTCCAGCTTTATGACGAAAACAGACGCACAGGCCATTATTGACGCTTACAATAACACTCCTATTTCAGGCCTGTCAACACAATATTACCTGGCAGATGCAAGCCAGATCAGGACTTATCTTGATTATGCCGAACAAAATAACATCAAAGATGTACAACTGATATTTGCGCGAAATGAAGACCAGGTAACGCTTGTAATAACAGGGGTAAGGTCTGACGGTACACATATACTCTACCCTGATCCAAATAACAATAATACACCTTCAGTGATAGAGCATGTTTATCCCTGCCCTCCCGGAACAAATTGTTACACTTCTACCAATTTAAGCCAGTAAACCCAGGGACGATAAATGTCTACCAAAATTATTTTTGATATTTATCTGATTGTACTTGTATTAACGGTATTCAAAGGTATTCTGCGGTTCAGGCGGTTAGACAGCGCAAGTAAAATATTGTTATTATTACTTGCCATTACAACAACAAGTGAGTTTGTATGTCTTATCCGCATTGAATCTCATTTGGGAAAAGCCCCGATATACCACGTATACAGTGTAATTGAGATAATATTAACAACTGCCTATTTCCTGAAAACAATAAAATCCTATCATTTTCCTGCTAAGTTTATTATTAGCTCGGTCATTTGGCTGTTATTGGGTATACTGAATGTTATTTTCCTGCAACCTATCTATAAGTTTAATTCAAACTACCTCCTGTTAGAGAGCATCTGTACAATAGCTATGTCTCTCTACACTTTGTACACGATGCTGGTAAACGATACGATACATAATGTATTAAAGTACCCCCATTTCTGGACCTGGAGCCTGTTACTTTTGTTATGGAGCAGCAGCTTTTTCTTTTGGGGCTATTATGAAGTGCTTACCCAAAAAGGCTGGGCCTACTTACCTGCTGCGGCCAATACACAAGCAATAATTAATATTTTAGTATATTTCGGTATAGGCCTGACCTTCTTGTTTTACCCAAAAACACCCCAGACAGAATGAATACAGATTACGCTGCCGTCGTCTTTATTCTAGGTACCGTTTTACTGGTGCTGTTTGCGTTGTTTTTGATATTCTTTCTCGTCATACACAAGCAAAGGCAATACAAATACCTGATTGAAAAACAGCAACTGGAACACCGGTATGAAAGCCAGTTGCTGCAAAGCCAGATAGAAGTACAGGAGCAGGCGTTCGAATATTTCTCAACAGAAATACATGATAATGTAGGACAGATATTGAGCCTTGCAAAACTGTACCTGTACAAAATAGGCCGTAACAGTCCGAACGATAAGATAGAAGCCGACGCGCAAAAAGGCACAGACCTTATTACAAAAGCTATTGCCGACCTGCGAAACCTCAGCCACACGGCCAATGGCAATTATATATTAAATGCAGAATTGTCGGAAGTCATTAAAAAAGAACTGGATTACATATCGTCTGCAAAAAATATTAATTGTAATTTCATATCGGAAGGTGAAAGTTACCAACTGGATAGTGAAAAGAAACTGCTTGTATTCCGCATCATACAGGAATCTATCGGTAATGCCCTGAAACATGGCAACCCCGGCAATATCATTATCCAGCTTTCTTATAAACCGGATTTGTTTTCTGTGTCGGTAAAAGACGACGGTGAAGGGTTTGATATGCAAACACTTGATAACAGCAAAAGAGGGCTGGGACTAAGCAATATGCAGATGCGGGCTGATTTGCTGAAAGGGAGGTTCAATGTCAGCTCGGGGAAAGACAAAGGGACTACTATTAAACTTGATATACCAGTATAGTTATGGCTGAGCCAAATATAAAAATATGCATCGCTGACGACCATGTATTGTTCCGCAAGGGACTAGCCGAACTCATTTCAGATTTCGGGAATGTAGAACTGTTGTTTGAAGCAGGCAACGGGGAAGAGCTGCTTCAGAAGTTAGCAACGGCTAAGGTGCAGCCCGATATTTGTATCCTCGACATTAATATGCCTGTGATGAATGGCTTTGATACGGCAAAGGCCATACGCAAAAAATGGCCCAAAATGCGTATGCTGGCACTCTCCATGTCCGATAGCGAATTCAGCATCATACGTATGCTGCGTGCCGGTGCCAACGGGTATGTATTGAAAGACGTTGAACCTGCGGAATTGCATAAGGCCATAAACGCTATTTACAAAAACGGCTTTTACCACTCTGAAATTATAACTGGCCGCCTGCTCCGCTTGTCGCAGGATAAAACGGCGGAAGAAAATGATATTGAATCGCTGACGGATAAAGAAATCCAGTTCCTGGAGTTGAGTTGTTCGGAACTGACTTATAAAGACATTGCCGAGCGCATGGGCCACAGCCCGCGTACTATTGATGGCTACCGGGACAACCTGTTTATGAAGCTGAATATAAAATCCCGCACGGGGCTTGTGATTTACGCCATCCGTACGGGACTTGTATCTCTTGACCAGCAGTAGCCTGTTATACGTTGAAGCGGAAGTGCAGCACATCGCCATCCTGCACTATGTACTCTTTACCTTCAATACGCAGCTTGCCATTCTCGCGGCAGGCAGCTTCACTGCCGTACTTCACATAGTCTTCGTATGCAATGGTCTCGGCTTTGATGAAGCCTTTCTCAAAATCGGTATGGATAACACTTGCCGCCTGCGGGGCTTTCCAGCCGCGGTGTATGGTCCATGCACGCACTTCCTGCACACCTGCCGTAAAGTACGTTATCAGGTTCAGCAGTTTGTAGGCAGCACGTATCAGCCTGTTCAGCCCCGGCTCTTTCAGTCCGTATTCACCCAGAAACAGTTCTTTGTCTTCTTCGTTTTCCATTTCTGATATCTGTGCCTCTATGGAGTTGTTCATAACAATCACTTCAGCGCCTTCTTCCGTAGCAGCTTTTACCAGTGCTTCAGAATATTTGTTGCCGGTATGTATGGCAGCCTCGTCTATATTGGCTACGTACAATACAGGCTTCTGCGTCAGCAGGAAAAGGTCGGCAACCGCCTCGAAATCTTCTCCCTCCAGTTGCAGCCCGCGTATGTTTTTGCCCTGGAACAGGTAATCTTTACAACGGACCAGCACATCATACACCCTTTTGGCCTTAGGGTCGTTTTTGGCTATTTTCTCGTAGCGCTGCATTTTCTTCTCTACGCTTTCCAGGTCTTTCAGTTGCAGCTCGGTATCTATTATTTCCTTATCGCCTATGGGGTTGATTTCCCCTTCTTCACGTAAAACGTTCTCGTCTTCAAAGCAGCGTATCACATGTACAATGGCATCTACCTCGCGTATATTGGCCAGGAATTTATTACCGAGGCCCTCGCCCTTGCTTGCCCCTTTTACAAGGCCGGCTATATCTACAAATTCTATGGTGGTGGGCACAATGCGCTGCGGAGATACCAGTTCGGCCAATTTGGCCAACCGCTCATCGGGCACGTCTACCTGCCCTACATTGGGCTCTATGGTGCAAAACCTGTAGTTGGATGCCTGTGCCTTGGCGCTGTTACTCACCGCATTGAATAATGTTGATTTACCCACGTTGGGTAGTCCTACTATACCTACTTGCAAAGCCATATTGCTTCAAAAAATTTGCGCAAAGGTAACGGATATTAGCATTTATGGTACGACGCAGCTATTTATATTCCAAAAGCGCCACTTCCATCAGCTTATATACTTTTTGCCTGACCATGGGCAAATCGGCCATAGTCAGGCCTTCTACTTCAACCGGCGGAAGGTAAACAGCCCTATTGCGCCCCGGCCATATCTTCCACCATGCACTGTAATGCCAGCGGTGTACCGTATCAGGAAAGATGACCGGTAATATGGGTGTGTGTGTGGTAATAGCCAGCCGGAAAGCCCCGTCATAAAACGATTTGAGGGGTGTCCCGGTTTCATTGAATGTACCTTCCGGAAATATGGCAATGTTACATTCATGTTTCAGGACCCGCCACATCAGGCGCATGCTCTTTGAACGGCTATGCGCATTGGTCCTGTCAACAAGGATTGCCAGTTGCTTATATACAAAACCGAATACCGGTATGTGCGCCATTTCTTTTTTGGCGAGTGTGCGGAAATACCGGCGAATGGCCGCATATATAACTATGGTATCCAGGTAGGATATATGATTGGCCACCACTACATATTTATCGTTTGGTGGTTTGGGGCCCGAGATGCGTAGCGGCATACCTATAATGAAAAGCCAGCCTATAGCCCAGTAATGGACGATGTACCAGATTGTTTCCCGTGCCGTAGCATGGTTACGGCTCCCTATTAATAAAAAAAACGGGAAGGCAACAATAAGGCTGATAAGAAAAGTCAGCAGTACATATATCGTGTAAAAAGGTTGTAATACCTTTCTCATGCGGTGTTAGTGCATACCGGGAAACAGCGGGCGACCAACTATTTCGCGGAAGGGCCAGGGAATAGTTACAAGAATAATAATGAAAGCTATGAATGTGAACCAAAACAGCTTTTTGAATTTGGAGCTGTCGGGAATATTCTTTTTTATGGCGCTGTAGCCTATATGTATCAATATAATAGCTATCAGCATTCCTGTTGCATGCTCTACGGCAAAGAAACGGTTCATTTTATTGGCCATAATGTCTGCCCCGCTGGTAAGTACCGTAAACCATCCTTTCATAAAGTATAATGCAATACCAAGCAGCAACTGTATATCGCAGCTAATGAGCAGGAATAAAGCCATGCGTTTGTCTCCCGCAGCAAACTCTTTTTTACCTCCCATACCGCCAATGCTGCGGATAATTACCAGGATACCGAAGAGTAACACAATCCAACGTAAAAAATTGTGGAGGTGTAAAAGGCCTTGCTGCATAGTGTAAATTTTTAGTCCGGTAAAGATAAAGGGTATTTACGGTTCTACATGCATTTTATCGTGGATAAGTACGTAGTTGTATAACTGCAGGAATGCTTTATAATATGGTTCTGCTTCTTTTCTTACCGCTATACCTTCCGGCTTATCAATCAGGTTATTCCAGCATTTATAATCATTGCTAAAGTTATATATCCCAACAAGTTCCACCCCTTTTGTTTTAAAGATGTAGCCTTTCCATACAAACTGGTAGGCATTGTTCAGCTCATCCATTACGATCCTGGTACCTGCGGGCCTGAAAATGCTTTTCCCGAAAGCGAAGAAAGGCTGGCTATATCCCAGGTAATCGAGCACTGAAGGGAGGATATCTATTTGCTGTGTCAGCGTGTCTGTATATCCTTTCATACCAGCGTCACCCGGGGCATAATAACAAATAGGGACACGATAAAAGCCCATATTGTTATGCGCTATTTCTTCATGCGTCATTAAGGAGCAGTGGTCTGCAGTGATGACAAATAAGGTGTTTTTGAAATAGGGCATTTTTGATGCCGTTTCAAAAAATTTTCTCAGGGCCATATCTGTGTAGGCAATACTTTGCAGTATTTCCAGCTCACCTTTTGGCAATTTATCTGCATATTTATCCGGTACGGCAAAGGGGTCGTGCGAGCTAAGCGTAAAAACAGATGCCATGAACGGCTGCTGCATCTTATCCAGGTTTTTAGCAAAGTATTGCAGGTAAGGTTCATCCCATATACCCCAGTTGCCGTCATAGTCATCCTCGTTATCGTACTCGTAGCGGCCATAGTACTTATCATAGCCGGCGTTCACAGCAAACTGGTCGAAACTCATGGTACCGTTTGTGCCGCCATGGTAAAACGCGGTACTATACCCTTTTTGTTTTAATATGCCAGGCAATGCGGTTATGCGGTCTATACCGTATATAGATGTAGTTATTGG
The DNA here is from genome assembly GCA_964621795.1 of uncultured Flavipsychrobacter sp. Lineage (GTDB taxonomy): Bacteria > Bacteroidota > Bacteroidia > Chitinophagales > Chitinophagaceae > Polluticoccus. The sequence continues at coordinate 60,629 of CAZUMM010000018.1, read as the reverse complement.
TTCTTCCATCAGCGAGGGTAAACCTGCAACAATCGCGGGTATGCCTTCTGCAGAGTGGAGGGCATTGGCATAGGCATTCGTACAGGTGTAGCTTACACTCATCAGGCTATCGAGAAAAGGGGTGTAGCTTTTAAAATGGCCAAGCCCGGTAAACTGTTTGGAAAAGCTTTCCAGTATGATGACCACTACATTTTTTTGCCTGAATGTTTTACCGCTATACTGTTTTACGGGTTGTGTATATTCCAGCATTACATTTTTGGAATAGTAACGATATTCGGGCAACTGGTTGTGGGCAAATGTAGAAGCTATACTGAAAGGTGTGTTCAGTACAATAGATGCATATTTGCCTTCCCCGGCCTGCAGGGCGAAACTCCTGTTAATGGCTGTACGCTGAAACCCTCCGCGGATACCCACAATAGTAAACCCCACCAGTATAAGAAACAATACTACCTTACCCGAAACGGATTCTTCCTTTGCCACGGGAGAGGCGGGGTTGGGCAGGGGAAAGCGGCGGATGATTTTCCGGTTAAACACAACCAACAGGTAAATAGCAAGAATGGCGCCGAGCACTGCATACCAATCGTCTACCAAAAAATGCGGCAGCAACGACCAGAAATCCCCTTTACGGGTTACCATATCCAATACATCGGCAGTGGCCCGTTTCATGGTAAACGGATAATAAGCCCAGTCTGCCATCTCGAACAGCAATGCCAGGCCGTTAACACCTACAAACAACCAATGCATGAATGGCTCCCACCAGTGAAAGCGTTTTACTTTAAAGGGAAACAACAGCAAAACGATATAAGGAAGGTTCAGTATGCAGATAATGGCGAGGTCGAAACGGAGGCCCGACATCGCCAGGCGCAGGTATGTGGTTGTGTTTAACCCGTCAAAAAAGTTACTGTTGAGTAGCGTGAATATAAACCTGCTGACACTATATATGGATAGCAGCAAAAGCACTTGTAACAATAACCTTTTTACAGCGGGTACAATCCTCATTCCTTACCAGTTCATTCTTTGGCGCAGGTGGCGCACCTGTTCCATATGGTGACGGCCATGCCAGGCATATAAATCGGTCATTTCCCAGATAGGGACATACTGTTCATACTCGGGATGGTAATAGGTTCTTTCCCAGTCCGATTCTTCCAGGTTGCGCAGCAACTGCCCCCAACGGCGGTGCAGTGCATGCAGCAATGTGATAGATACATTTACGGGTACGGTATACACATCCGGCAGGTCAGCCCAAAGGTTTTCGTCATATGGTTTGATGACCGGACTCTCTTCCGTAAGCGCCAGCTTCAGCCTGATGTAGGCATTCATATGGCTGTCGGCAATATGGTGTATTACCTGTACAATAGTCCATCCGCCGGGGCGGTAGGGGGTATCCAGTTGTTCTTCATCCAGGTTTTCTATGCAGTGGTCCAGCCATTTGGGCAGGGCTTCAATGGCGGCTATCCATTCGTTCTGCATTTCAGGGGGGTATTTTTCAGGTGCCTCATAGCGGCCTATAGGGTATCGCAACTGTTCATGACTCTCGTCCATAACATCAGGATTATTAAAATGTTATTACAAAAATAACTTTTAGGATTTTAAAAACTGCTGCGTTTAACTATTTTTATTTCAAATCACACTATACTTTGTCACATCTGCACGAACGTGAAGAAAAGGTATGCCTCAACTGCGGTACGCAGCTTGCAGGGCGGTATTGCCAAAATTGCGGGCAGGAAAACGTAGAGCCTAAAGAAACTACCTGGCACCTGGTTGTCCATTTTTTTAATGATGTTACCCATTTTGACGGTAAGCTTTTTTCAACTCTCAAACCTTTATTGCTCAAGCCGGGCTTCCTGACAGAGGAATATGTAAAAGGCCGCCGGGCCAGCTACCTGAACCCTATTAGAATGTACCTCTTTATTTCGGCTGTCTTTTTCCTGGTATTGACCAAATTTATAGTGCCTGTCAACCATATACATGTTAATGAAGACCAACATACCGAAACGAAACATACAACGGATACAACTAAAGAAGAGCCTAAACATAGTTTAGCCAAACAGATAAAGGCCGTTAGCGATGCGGTAGACTCCCTGGTGGTATATGACAATAATAAGCTAATACCGCTGAAGAATGGCGATACTTTCACAGAGGTACAGGTCAATAGTTACAATCCTGCTTCTATAGAAGCTTACGACTCATTACAGCACCTTCTGCCTGATAACGAAAAGGATGACGGGTTGACAAGGTATTTAGCTCAAAAGACCCTCACTTTTAACGAGAAAAAGAAAAAAGAACCTAAAGAATTTACCAAAGAGGTATTATCCTCTTTCCTTCATTCCATACCTTCTCTTTTGTTTTTTTCCCTGCCGCTTATAGCATTAATGTTCAGGCTGCTGTACATCAGGCGTAAGCAATATTACTATGTTTCGCATGGCATTTTTGTTATTCACTATTTCTGTTTCCTGTTTATAGGATTGATATTTTATTACGCTGCAGCACGGGTTCCTGTTTTAAGACCGGCACTTTCTGTTATTGTGCCGGTGGGTTTACTGGTTTATTTGTTTGCAGCTATGAAACGGTTTTATAAACAAGGTTGGTTTAAAACGTCCGTTAAGTTCTTGCTGTTACTAAGTATGGTTTTCATTTTTAGTATTGTATTCCTTATAGGCTCTGTTATTGCTGCATTCCTTGAAGTAGGGTAATACTACTTCGCATCCAGTATGACGGGGGCGCTTTTGGCTCCCATGATAATCATTTTAGAATTGCCCGATTGTGCCAGCTCTTTCATGGCTTTTATCTGCTCATATTGCAACAGTCTTTCGGTAAGGCTTTCACTCACTATATGCTGGTAGTCTGATATACCCTTTGCTTCTACGCGCTTGCGTTCTGCTTCCTGCGTTTCTTTTTGCAGTACAAACTGCATCTTCTGTGCTTCCTGCTCGGCATTTATTTTCGCTTCGATGGCATTTTTTACAGATGCAGGCAGGGTAATGTTGCGCACCAGCAGGTTTTCCAGCATCAGCCCCCGTTTCTTAAATTCTTCATCCAGGCTGCGGGTAATACGCGACTGGAACTCATCGCGCTTAGTAGAGTACAGGGCTACGGCTTCGTAATACACAGCATTGTCGCGGATGCTGGTACGGGCAATGGGGCGTACTATCTTATCGCGGTAGTCCATGCCTACTTCTTTTACCAGGCGTGGTGCATCCGTGCCTATTACACGGTAGAGTACAGTCAGGTCTATCACTACTTCCAGCCCGTCGGCCGTCAGTACGCGTATGGCATCGTCACCCGCTATACTGCCTTCATCGTGCACACCGCTCATGGTATAGTTCTGGGTGCGGGTATCTACTTCTATTACATTGACCAGCGGATTTATCACATGCAGGCCGCTGCTTAGTATATTGCCCTGTATTTTTCCGAATAGCTTTTGCACGCCTACATACCCCGCATCTATCTGCACGATGCTGGTAGAAAGTGCGCCCACTGCTATCAGTATATAGCTGATTAAACGGGCTGCTTTCACTGCCTTTATCATGTTGTACGGAACCGCACCGATAACCGTAAATGAAACAATGAGTAATATGATACCTAAGACGATGAAACCCATAATAATGTAAAATGTAAAAAGTAAAATGAATAATCTAAGGTACAGATTTTAAAATGGTACCCGTGACCATTGGCTCAAAGCCAATGAGATTTGCTGTCTTTGTAGCTGCTTCGGTTATTTTGTATTGGTATACCCCCAGTCTTTCAGCCAGGCGGTAATTTTCTCTTTATAGTCGCCCTGTATGATAATAAGGCCGTCTTTGGCACTGCCGCCGGTGCCGCATTTGGTTTTGAGTTGTTTGCCCAATGCTTCCAGGTCTTCGTTTGTACCTGTAAAACCTTCTACCAGTGTCACGATTTTTCCTGCCCGTTGCTTACTGTCCAGCTTTACACGTAGCTTTTGCTGGTTTTTGGGCAGGGTTTCACCTGCCGGTTCATCCTCGTAATTCTCAAAATGTTCCCTGCTGGTAGAGTATACCAATCCATCGGGACGGGCTTTATGTTTCTTCGACATCTCGGACTTTTTTTATTGGGCGGCATCAGCCTGCCCGGTGCAAGCTAATAAATATGTACTTGCGGTAAAAACAACCAGGGTTTTTACTATGACAAATTTATGGAATAATTATAATATATTTATATCCGGATAACTGCGACATGAAACCTCTGTTGTTTATTGCCATACTACTGTTTACTCCCCTTTGCATACAGGCACAGGATAAGCAGGCCACTTGCCGGGCAGGGGTGAAGTATGACGACCTGCTGAAAGATGAACGGTTTATAATATGCCGGGTAACTATGGCTGATAAACAGACGCAGGACAGGATAAATGAAGCACTGGCACCCAAAAACTTTACGGAGCTTACTGCAGAAGAACTGGTAGCCGGCGGGGGAAATGTGGAAGATGAAGAAGCGGACAATGTTTCCGGTATGACAGCAGAGGTGTTAAAAAATGATGATTGCCTGCTGAGCGTACATATACAGGTGACCGCAGAGGCCAAAATACTATCGGCCAGTGAAGGGGCCTACCCGGTGACGGATTATTACCGGAATTTTGACCTGGCAACGGGTAATGTGCTGAACATAGATAGCCTTGTACGCCCGGAAAAAAGAGATAAACTGTTGCGCCTGCTGAATAAAAAGCTACACAGGAACTTCTGCAAAGCAAAGCGGAAAAACAGGTCGGCATATAACACGAATGCATATGGGCCTTATACATTTACCAGTGCTGACCTGGCGAATTTTTACCTTACAGGTAACGGCTTGTATTTTCATTACGATTTTCATTTTATGCATTGTGATGAACCTATTGAACCCGAAAGGGAATTGCATGTAGGTCATAGAAAACTCCGTAAACTGCTGGTAGAAAAGTGGAAGGTGCTGCTATAAGCTATTGGTTTCACATGGCAGAAAAGGCAATTACTTAATTTAGACCAGTATGACACAGGATGAGAAATTTTTATTTAAACAGTTGGATTTTGCAGGCTTGCAAACGTTGGTAAGCTGGGCGGCGGCTGAGGGTTGGAACCCCGGCCCGTATGATGCAGCGGTGTTTTGGGCAACCGACCCGGAGGGCTTTTATGGTTGTTTTGCCGGTGATGAATTGATTGGCGGTGGCTCTATCGTGTCTTACGGGGGCAAGTTCGGGTTTATGGGCTTTTTTATTGTAAAGCCCGAATACCGCGGGCAGGGCATTGGCGAAAAGCTCTGGTATAAAAGGCGCGACACACTACTGGCAAGACTGGACGCAGGCGCTGCTATTGGTATGGATGGCGTAGTAGATATGCAGCCTTTTTATACCAAAGGTGGCTTTGTAGCGGCTTTTCGCGATGAACGGTATGAACGCATAGGCGAGCCGATGGACTACAACGATAAGGTAAGCCCTATAACCGGAGAGGATACGGATGTGATACTGGCTTATGATACGGTTTGCTTTGGCCTGCCGAGGCCGCAGTTTATGAAGCCGTGGATGCAAATGGCGGGCAATAAAATGTTTAAGTATACGGAAGACGGCAAGCTAAAAGGCTTTGCCATTGTACGCAAAGCACAGCAAGGCTATAAGGTATGCCCGTTGTTTGCCGATAACGGTGCAGTGGCTGAAGAACTGTACCGCGCCTGCCTGAACGCGGTAGCGGGCGAGCCTTTATATTTGGATATACCTGTAACGAATACCGAAGCAGTGAACCTTGTGAAGAAATACAGTGCCACCTATGTATTTGAGTGTGCACGTATGTATTATGGCCAACCGCCTGCTATGGATGTGAACAGGGTGTTTGGGGTTACGAGCTTTGAGTTGGGGTGATTGTAAAATACAATATGTATTTTTCCTTTGGTCGGTGTTGTCACCGACCAATACGTAACACGGATTCAGCCCTTTAGTTGGTGTTGTAACCAACCAATACGTAACATGGATTAGGTAGCGTATATTTAAGAATGGATACTGGCATAGAGTTCTTTACTGCTACCTGCCTCAACTGGCAACACTTATTAAGAACCGATGAGCGGAAAGATATTATCGTCAATAGTTTGCGTTTTCTTGTAAACGATGGCAGGATATGGTTATACGGTTTTGTTATTATGCCTAATCATATTCATATTTTATGGAGCAGACAGGATGCATGGATGGGAAAGAACGTACAACAGCAGTTCCTTAAGTTTACAGCCCAAAAATTGAAATTCCATTTGCTTGATAACGGACACAAAGATGAGCTGGAAATGTTCAGGAGCACCCAGCGCGACCGCGAATATCACTTTTGGGAACGACGCCCCTGGCAGGCTATCCTCCCCAACCGGAATATTGTTTTACAAAAGCTGCATTATATACATGTAAATCCCGTAACGGCAGGGTTGTGTATAAAGGAGGAAGGCTATTTGTATTCATCTGCCGCGTTTTATTATAATAACGATACCCGATGGGATTTCCTGACACATTATATGGAGCATCTTCTGTAGCGCTTTCAACATATTGGTCGGTGACAACACTGACCAAAAGGAAATTATCATAAATTTATATATGCCTGAGAAAATACTATACTACTTTGGAGCAGGGGGAAGCGTACAAGCTTTACCACTTGCTAAAACTGTGTGGGGCAACATAAATACAACCCCAGCTATTCCTAAGATTCCTGGTTTACCTTATGAGCTTGATAATTTTTGCAGTGACCCAATTTTAACTGAATATAATGAAGACGATATAAAGAATATGCTGGATCATATATCAGTAAAATCTAAAGAGCTATCCGAACAAGCTTTAAAATTCGGAGATGTCGACACGTACGCCAAATCTTTACATATAATGAACCCGGGGGGAAGTAAGTTGCAAGAATTAAAACAAACTCTTTCGCAATATTTTTCTATTAAACAAATAATACTCAATGCTGTTGACAGTAGATATTTACCTTGGCTTGTCAGTATAATGGAAAGACCTGTATTCCCGGAAAATGTGAAAATACTTAGTTGGAATTATGATTTTCAAATAGAAATTGCAGCAACAATGCTAGGAGGGCAGCATGAGAGTATCAATCATACAAGTAGTACCGGGTTTGTTTATTCCCCATCTAGCTTATGTTATTATCTTAATTTGGATCCAGCATTTAATGATTTTTCCAGATTATCATTAATCCATCTGAACGGGATAGCGGGGTATGCTACTGATAGTAGAGGACATACATGTAGCGTTTTTCAACAAGGAAATATGGGAATAGATCCGCAATCATGTATGAAATTCTTAACTAGTAATGATTTACATAAACTTTTACATTTTGCATGGGAAAATAGTGTCTATCATAAATCGCTAATGCAACATGTCAAAAATATGATTTATGATACAACTATTGTTGTCGTAATCGGATATTCATTCCCATTTTTTAACCGTCAAATCGATAAAGAAATATTTGATATTCTCAAGGCTAATAAAATTTTTCGAAAAATATATTATCAAGATCCTGTATTAAATGGTCAACATTTGAGAGCACAATTTGACATACCTCCTCATATAGACATACAGCATATTAATAAGGTTGATAATTTTTATGTTCCTTTTGAGTACTAAAATTCTACACTACCACCACCTCTTTATAATCCTCTGCTTTAAAGTATTTATTGGCTAAGGCTTGTAGCTCTTCGGCGGTGATATTTTTATATACCTGTATGTTGCGGTTAAAATGCTCGATGGTCATATCGTTGAGGATGAGGGTACGCCAGCGTTGCAGTATGGAGAAAGGACCTTCCAGGTCGCCAAGAAGATTGCCCAGCAGGTAGTTTTTTACCAACAGCAGTTCTTCTTCATCCACCGGCTCATCACAGAGCAGTTGCATTTCTTTATATATCTCGTCTACCGCGGGGCGTGCCACCTCGCGGCCTACTTCGGTATGTATGGTCAGCGAGCCGCCGTGGGCATACGGCGCCAGCGAGCTGTATATGCCGTAGGTATAGCCTTTTTCTTCGCGTATGTTACTCATCAGGCGCGAGCCGAAGTAGCCACCGAAGAGGGTATTGAGCACCACGGCAGGGGCAAAATCTGCATGGTGGCGGTTGGGGAACAGCCTGCCTATACGTATGGCTGCCTGCACGCCATTGGGGTCGTTCAGTATATCATGTGTGCGGGCGGTTTCAGGTGCGGGTGCGAATACGGTTTCTACCGCAGTGTGTTCCGTACGCTGGGTACCGCCAAACATGCTGTTGAGCAGTTCCACTTCTTTATTGCCCACATTACCGGCCATGAACAGGGTGGCCCCGGCGGGGTTATATGCATTTTTATAAAAGCCGAGCATCCCCTCGCGCGTAATGGCCTCTATTGTTTCTTTTTTGGTATAGCGCCCGTAGGGATGCTCTTCGCCAAAGAGGAGGGCATCTATCTGCTGGTTGGCCACAAACTCGCACTGGCGCTGGTGCACCAGCAGGCGTTGTATGGTGTTTTGCTGGTAGATAGCCAGCTCTTCCTGCGGAAAGGTAGCCTCCGCCAATATCTCCTGCACAATGGGCAGCAGCTGGGGCAGGTGTTTCGTAAGAGCGTAGAGTGTTACCGTGCTGTTATCGTTGCCGGTGCCTACCTTCAGGCTGGCGCCATAAAACTCCAGTGCTTCGTTTATCTGGTGGGCGGTGCGTTTTGCCGTACCGTTTTTCAGCAACCCCGCTACAGCTTGCGCTATGGCAGGCTGCGGCTCGTACCAGAGGCCCGCGGGAAAAACCCAATCCACCTCTGCCACGTCCTGCACACCGGCATTGAGCCAGTAGAGCGGTGTACCATTGTCCAGCTTAGTGCTGTTGATGGGTGGCAGTATGTAGTCAAACTCAATAGCGTCATGTATCGGGGGTGCTGTTTTACGGTCAAGCATTATTGTTTCCTGTTGTTTTTTTGAGTTAACAGAGATACGTACTAATCTTTAATAAACAAGGCGCGCAGCTCACCTGCTTCTTCGGGCTTCATCTTTCCGCCCAGTATCAGCCTTATTTGCCTGCGGCGCAATGCCCCGTCGTAGAACTTTTGTTCATCTTCGGTTTGCGGCACTATCGGCGGCACTTTGCGCGGCTTGCCGTGCGGGTCGAGCGCCACGAAGGTAAGGTAAGCCTCGTTGGTCAGGTACTTGTATTGTGCCGAAAGGTCTTCCCCCCATACTTTCAGGTACACCTCCATAGAGGTATTGAAAGCGCGGGTGAGCCTGGCCTCGATGGTCAGCAGGTTGCCCAGCTTAATGGGATTGTTGAACGACACATTGTCGACAGAAGCGGTCACTACCGGGCAGTTGCAATGCTTCTGCGCCGATATGGCCGCGGCAATATCCATCCAGTGCATGAGGCGCCCGCCCATCAGGTTGCCCAGTGTATTGGTATCGTTGGGCAGGACCAGTTCCGACATTACTACATAAGTATCCTGCGGATGTTTTGCTTGCATAAAATATTAAAGAGTTTTAAACGGGTGCAAAGTTAGGTAGTTTCCGTTAGCTACCTTTAATACCCCTATAGCTGATGCCAAAGGTGTACCAGCTACCAGGCAGGGGTATGGCGCCTATCTCTTTATATTGCGTGTCCAGTATATTGTTCAGGTCGGCAAAGAGGGTCCATTGCTTGTGGTTATAACCCACACGTGCATCCAGCAAGGTATAATCGTTGGCGTTGATGCGGTACAGGTACCGTGCATTAACGTTTACCTGGAACCGTTGGAACAAGGTGTTGCGGAACGAAACAGTAAACTGGTGGCGCAACGCCTCGATGGCATACTTGGATATTTCGCTGGTGGGCGATTCTATCTCGGGGTGCAGGTAGGTATAGGATGCCTGCAGGCTGGCCTGGTAATTTTCAGACGTGTGCAGGTGCTCACTGAGCTGGTAGGTTACCTGTGCTGTGATACCGTTGGTATTGATAGACTGGAAATTTTGCGGCTGCCAGGGGTCAGTGCTGGTAGCGCGTACCCAGTCGATGAAATCAGTAACGTGGCGGTAGAAATAGCTGGCCTGTACCGAAAGCAGGGATTGGTGGTAGCGTATGCCGCCTTCGCCATACATGGCATTTTCAGGTTTCAACTGGTCGTTGCCTATGTTGGAAGGGCCTTTATAATACAGGTCGGTATAAGTGGGCAGGCGCTGGCCGGTAGTAGCATTGGCAAACAGCTTCCAGTTACGGCTGATGCGATAGCCTGCATCCACACCCGGGAATACGGAAAAATCGTAATCGGTGTTATAATTGGCATATAATCCTGCCGATGCATTGAACCGGGAAGAGAAATAGTGTTTGTATTCAGCATAAATACCGAGGTTGTTCCTGCTGCGTTTGCCCAGGTTGGTACTGTTGATGTTCTCATTACGCCATTCCACGCCTGCGCCTATGTTGCCGTTCTTTGTTTGTATGGCCGATTGTACTTCTCCTGTTACCACGTTTGTCTCGTGTATGTTGTGGTACACCTCGGGCTTCTGGCGGATGAAAATATAGTCATCGTGATTGTAGCGGTAGCTGAGGCGCGGCTTGATGAGGATGCGTGATGTAGGGTGGTAATTATAGGCAATGCTACCCGTTGCCGTTTGTACGGTTTCTTCGCTTTCGGCATCGGCAGGCGCCGCATAGTACCCGTTTCCGCCAAAGTGGTTGCTGATGTAACCGCCCATCGCTTCAATATTGTCTTTATCGTTCACCTTAATTTGGTTTTGATAGAACAGGCGGTAGGCATCGTAACCGGTGTTGTAGCGGTAGCCGTTCCCTTCGTCGTGCGCTATAGAAAAGATGTGCGATTGGTTTTTGCCTGCCAGTGCTGCGGATGCCTGCGCCCCCCAGCCAAGATAGGTATCGCCGGTGGCGGTATCGGTCTTGAAGCTGCTGCCGGCATATACCTTTGCACTCACTTCATCTTGTACAGGTACGCGGGTGATGATGTTGATGGCCCCTGCCAGTGCGTTTACACCGTAGGTGCGTGCAGCAGGGCCACGCAGTATTTCTATATGGTCGATAGAAGAAAGGGGGATAGGTACATTCAGCAGGTGGTGGCCGGTTTGCGGGTCAGACATTTTTACACCGTTGATGAGCACGAGTACTTCATCAAAGGTGCTGCCGTCGATAGAGACATCGCTTTGCGTACCGAAGGGGCCGCGCTGACGCAGGTCTACCCCCGCCACATAAGAGAGCAATTCATTCACCGATTTTACAGGCAGCTTTGCAATCTGCTTTGCATCCATTACGTGTATGTTCCGGTTTTGCGCGTTCCAGCTTGTTTGCAGCCTGTTTTCCCTGATGATAACGGAATCAAGCGCGTTTTGCTGTGCAACAGCTTGTTCGTGGCTGCATAACGCTAAGGTTACCAAACCTAAAACAGTTGTTTTTTTCATTTTGAAAATTTTTTAAAACGCGGCAAAGATATAGGGGGCTTTTTCTGAAATTTTAGCAAATCAAAACAGAACTTTAAGTATAATGTTTGAATAATTGAATGTCTAACTGCTATATATGCAATACAGTAAGCATAGGACAATTTAATCAACTAAAAACAGGCCCTTTAAAGCAATCACAATACCTTTATCCCTCAATTATTGTTTTAACAAGATTTTATCCATTCTTCATTAATCCATTGTCATTTATTTAAGTCAAATTTGTTCTATTTACTTTAACATGTACCTATTTCGTTTTTTCTGTTTTATAGCACTTGGTTTTTGCCTTATCCCTTTAAATATGCAGGCACAGCCCCCCGAAGCCGGCACTAAGATATTGGGACGTGTAGTGAACGAACAGAAAAAACCGGTAGCATATGCAACCATTGCCCTGCTGGGTAAAAATAATACAGTAGCAGGCGGAGCGCTTACCGGTGAAGATGGCAGCTTTTCTATAGATATATCCGCAACAGGTACTTTTTCCATTAAGATTAGTGGTATAGGTATTAAAGCAACTACTATTAATAATATAACAGTAGCACCTGGGGAAAGGGTGAAAAAACTGGGCGATGTTTCTGTGGCTTCAGACAGTAAAGTAATGAAGCAGGTAGAGGTGACTGCCGAGCGTGCTATGATGGAAATGCATGTAGACAAAAAAGTATTTAATGTAGAAAAGAATATCACCACCGCAGGCGGAAGCGCCTCGGACGTATTGCAAAACGTTCCTTCCCTTTCTGTAGATGTAGATGGAAATGTATCTATGCGCGGGAAAAGCAACATCACCATACTGATAGATGGCAAACCGGCTACACTGCTGGGCAGCGATGCGGCTTCCGCCCTGCAAAGCCTTCCCGCCTCCAGCGTGGAAAGCGTGGAGGTTATTACCAACCCATCGGCCAAATATGATGCACAGGGTATGGGCGGCATTGTAAACATTGTGACAAAAAGAGATAAGAAGCTGGGGCTGAATGGTAGTGCCTCGGCAGGTATAAGCACCCGCAATAAATATAATGGCGGGCTGAACCTGAACCTGAAAAATGAAAAATGGAATGTATTTCTCAACAGCCATTTCAGGCTGAACAGGAACTACCAAAGGAATACCACCGACAGGACGAACAATACGGATGCATTTTCATATAGCAGCAAGGAAGATAACAACCGCCGGTTCAACGGGTGGTTCAATAGCATGGGAGCTGAGTACAATTTTAATGAGCAGAACAGCATGACCCTTACCCAAAACCTGAACCTGATGCAGTGGGGCAGCAAGGGGGTGACCGACTATTATATATATGACGGCGGCAGCCTCGCTACCCTGCAAAAGCGTACTTCCGATAATCTGGGTCAGCCGTTTTCTTCTTCTACTTCAGCAGACTATAAACATAAGTTTCAAAAGCCGAAACAAGAGTTTACCGCCAACGCCACTTTTGCCAAAACATGGGTAGACAGGACGCAGGAGTATGTAACTTACCTGTATGATGACGGCGGCAGCCTGGTTAATAACCCTGTTTACCAGGATGCGCCGGGCAGCGGTTCCAATACCAGCCTGAATGCACAGGCAGATTTTACAACACCATTTCTTACCAAAAAAGGGAAACTGGAGACCGGGCTGAAATCGCAGATGCTTTGGTTTGAAAGCGGAAATAACCCCACTGTCGATTCAGGGAGCGGAAAACATGTGGATTATATTTTACTGAACAACTATAATTACACACAAAATACCCGTGCAGCATATGTCAACTTTAGCAATGAAGCGGGACAATGGGGCTACCAGGGCGGCCTGCGGCTGGAATATGCCGATTATAAAGGAACTGTCAGTACACTGGGCGGCAATGTATTTACTAATGATTACCTGAGCCTGTTCCCTTCGGTATTTATATCTTATAAATTGCCTCAGGACCAAACAGTATTCATCAGCAGCACGCGCCGTACAGACAGACCCAGTTTCTGGAGGCTGATGCCTTATGTTGACCTGTCGAACCCACAGGATACAAGTGTAGGTAACCCTAACTTGCTGCCAGAGTTCATATATAATACGGAACTCAACTATCAAAAGCAATTTAAGAGCGGGCATAACATTATTCTGAGTGCCTATTACCAATATACCCAGAACCTGATAGAGCGTTACCGTAGGTTTTATCCTGACGGTACTACATTTACACAACCTCAAAACCTGAACAGCGGTACCACATTTGGTATAGAGGTAATAGCAAAAACACAGATATTGCCTATATGGGATGCCACCCTGAATTTCAATTTCTTCAAAAACAGGATAGAGGGTACTAATATAGACCCCACACTGGATAACTCCGGCTCAAGCTGGTTTGGCAAGGTAAATACTAACCTGCGCCTCCCCGCAGGGTTCTCTATACAATTGAATGGCAACTACGAAGCACCAAAGGTAGCTGCACAGGGCGAGTTGCAGGAAGTGTACTGGATAGATGCAGCCATACGTAAAAATCTTTGGGGCGGTAAAGCCAATGTGGTGTTGAATGTATCGGACATTTTCAATACACGGAAATATACTACCATTTATGACCTGCCTGCCTACACACAGACTACCTACCGCGACCGGGAAACCCGTATAGGAAATATTACATTTACTTACCGCTTTGGTAAATCGGACATAAAAGGCGGCGGCCGCAGGCGTCAGCAGGCAAGTAGCCAGCAAGGAAATAAAGAACGCGATACAAACCTGAAAACGGATGAGGCCAGCGACCAGGGCGGTTATTAACCAAACATACAAATAATACATTATGAGGCAATATAAAATGATATTGATAATGGCTGCAGCATCGTGTATAAGCATGCAAGCCGCGGCACAAGGCTTTGGCGGATTAATAAATAAAGCCAACAAAGCACTTGGCGGTATTAACAATACGGGCCAGGGCTCTTCAAATATTACGAATAACGAAGCGGTTGCGGGACTGAAAGAAGCTTTGAAAATAGGAGCGCAAAACGCATCGGGCAGGTTGTCTTCTGTAAATGGCTTTTTTGGCAACCAAATCATAAAAATACTAATGCCGCCTGAAGCTAAGAAGGTAGAGACTACCTTACGTTCGGTAGGTATGGGCAGCTATGTTGATAAAGCCATACTGGCTATGAACAGGGCTGTGGAAGATGCTGCGGGCAAAGCCGTACCCATATTTGTAAATGCCATTACAACCATGAGTGTTCAGGATGGTATCACCATAGTAAGAGGCGGCAATGGGGCAGCCACCAATTACCTGAGGAACAAGACAACCGGGGAATTAACAAATGCTTTCCGCCCGGTGATACAGAACTCGCTGAACAAGGTAAATGCTACCAAGTACTGGACTGATGTATTTACCGTTTATAACCGGCTGCCAACCACGCGCAATAAAATTAATCCCGACCTGACGGCTTATGTAACGGAACGCGCCCTGAATGGTTTATTCATCACTATAGCCGATGAAGAGAATAAAATCCGCAACAATCCTGCGGCACGTGTCACAGATTTGCTAAAAAAGGTATTTGGGAAGCCATAATGACGGATGTACAAATTAACCAATAGGTAATTTGCCTATATTGCGATATAACCGACATTTAACTGTAACTATCTAACTAAAATGGAAGCGACAATGACCACTGACAGCCAAACTACATCATCTTTACCTGACTGGTGGGATACAGTATCATTTAACGGAAAAGAAAATTTTTATCTCCGCGAAAATGGTGAATTGGTACTCAGGCAAACACATTTTTGGGAAGAACGGGTAATAACTACATTGAATCCCGAAAGTGCGGAAATGACCCTGAAAGCACTGATTGAAAAATTTCCGGAAGTAGAGGCGAAAATGAAGGAGCTGGAAACAGAGTGGTCGGCTGCAGAAGATAAACAGAAAATGATTGGTAAGGTGGAACGTATGAAGGAGTACCTGCGGCACACCAGTGCTGCCGGTGATTTCCGGGCATTCGTACAGCCGCTGCAGGAAATGGAGGCGACGATAAAAGCGATGGAGGAAGAGAACTATGCTACCCGGCTGAAGCTGGTGCAGGAGGCGGAAGCGCTTGCAGACAGCGAAGCATGGAAAGAAACTGCACAAAAACTAAAGGATATAGGCGACCAGTGGAAACAGGCCGGGCATGTAGATAAAACAAGAAGCGATGAGTTGTGGAACAGGCTGGAAGCCGCAAAGAATAAATTCTTTGAACGGAAGCGGCAAAACCAAGAAGATGTAGAGAAGGAACTGCTGCAAAACCTTGACCTGAAGCTGGAGCTGGTAGAGAAAGCTGAAAACCTCGCTGCATCTGAAGAATGGAAAAATACTACGGAAGTTTTCAGGCAGTTGATGGATGAATGGAAGAAGATAGGCCGTACAATGCACGATAAAAACGAGGAACTCTGGAACCGTTTTATTAATTCAAAAAATACTTTTTACGACAGGAAGAAAGTACACTTCGAAACCATACAGCAAGAGCAGGAAGAAAACATGCGCCTGAAAGAACAGCTGATTGAAAAAGCCGAAGAACTGAAGGACAGCCAGGAATGGAATGCAACATCCCATGCTTATGCTGCGCTTATGGATGAATGGAAAAGCATAGGTAAAGTGCCCATTGAAAAATCGGAAGAGTTATGGAACCGTTTTAATGTTGCCAAAGAACATTTTTTCCAGGCCAAAAGGCAGCATTTTGAAGGCGTAAAAGTATCACTTGAAGATAACTATGCCCAAAAAATGGCTTTATTGAAACGTGCGGAAGTATTACAACACTCGCGCCAGTGGAGAGAGGCAACGGAAGAGATAAACGAACTGATGACGGAATGGAAAAAAATAGGCCCGGTACCCAGGGAGCACAGCAACGAAATATGGGAACAGTTCATCAGCGCGCGTAAAAAGTTTTTTGCACGTAAAGACGAAGACCGCGAACGGAGAATGCAACATGCGGAAAAGCAAAAAAGCAGCAGGCTACAGCAGATGCACAATTTTCTCTCGAAACTGGAAGATGAGCTAAAAGAAGAACAGGAAAAGCTGGAAGACTTTTCAAACGGCCTTAACAACATTACCCCCGGCCTGAAAGAAGAAGAGTTGAGGGCGCACCTCCAAAAACTTATAGCGCAGGCAGAGCATAAAATAAAGCACAAGGAAGAAAAGCTGAGAGACGTAGCCAAACAACTGGAAGAACTGGAACAGAAATTTTCCGGTAAGAACAGTAGCAACAAAGAAAACCACGAAGAATCATAAACTAAAGCCCCGTCAAAAAAACAGGGCTTTAGTTTATTTTATACTCACGCTACCAGTCTATTCTTTACTTCCGTCGTTGGGGGGTAGTTGAACGCTTTCATCCAGATAGTTGATGTTGCGGTTAATATTCTTTTTTACACTGTCGTTTATCATAGTCTCTTTCCCTTTATACGCGCCGTTGGGGTCTTCATAGCTTACACGTATACGCGGGTTATTTTTATTACTTGCACCGTAAGACCTGGCATACCCCATGTGTACATGTGTATCGAACATATGTAAAGCCCTGTCATCGCTTGTTACCTTTACATCCCGTCCTACTTGCTCATTCATTTTATCCACTTCATCGCACACGGCATATTTATCGCCTTTTATACATACTTTGTAATTCTTATCGAAACGGCTTTTCGCCTTATGTTGTGCATTCGCGCCTAATGGCAATATTCCTGCTATTAAAAGCGCTAATAGTATCTTTTTCATAAAATATCTTTTTAGCGTGTTCGTAATATTTTCTGCTGCATAAGGATAAAAAACTATACCAATATCCCCTAAAAGGATGTTAAGACGGCCGCTATTTCCCCAAAATGGGGTAGGGGCCTTATCAGTTTCCTTTTTATATGTATTTAAGTAATTGATTGGGAACAGGGTGTTTTATCCGTATTTTTGTAAAAAATTTGAGTAACATGTTGAAGACGGGAAATACTATAGTGAGTATATATACGGAAATGACCCCAAACCCGGAGACAATGAAGTTTGTGGCCAATAAACTGTTGTACCCCGGCAAAAGCATCGATTTTCCGGATGAGGCCAGTGCCGCACCTTCTCCCCTCGCAAAGGAATTGTTTGCTTTTCCTTTTATAAAGAGTGTATTTATTGCCAGCAATTTTGTGACGCTTACCAAAGTGTCCGATACACAATGGGACGAAGTGATACCTACTATACGCGAGTTTTTGAAGCAGTACCTGGAGGAAGGTAAGGTGGTAATAAATGAAGAGCAGGTAGTAGTAAAAAAAGAGACGAATACGGTAAACGCTGACGATAGCGACGTGGTAAAAAGGATAAAAGAGCTGCTGGAAAACTATGTAAAACCGGCAGTAGAGATGGATGGCGGCGCTATCAGCTTTAAAGGCTACGACGACGGTGTGGTAAAACTGATGATGCAGGGTTCCTGCTCCGGCTGTCCCTCTTCTATGATAACCCTGAAAGCAGGCATAGAAGGTATGATGAAACGCATGATACCGGAAGTAAAGGAAGTAGTTGCCGAGTCGGAGTAAAAACTATTAATGAACATATAATGCAAAGGCAGCCTGGTTGGCTGCCTTTATTATTTATATAGTCCGGTCTTATTTAAACGTCGAGACGTGCATATTTTGCATGCGACTCGATAAACTCGCGGCGCGGCGGCACTTCATCGCCCATCAGCATGGCAAATACGCGGTCGGCCTCAGCGGCGCTTTCTATGGTCACCTGTTTCAGTATGCGCGTATCGGGGTTCATGGTGGTTTCCCATAGCTGCTCTGCATTCATCTCACCCAAACCTTTATACCGTTGAATGTTCACGCTGTCTTCCTTGCCATTGGCCATGCGCTCAACTGCCGCTTTACGCTGCTCTTCGGTCCAGGTGTACTCCTGTTCCTTTCCTTTTTTGATGAGGTATAAAGGCGGTTGTGCCAGGTACACATAACCCTGTTCCACCAGCTCCTTCATATAGCGGAAGAAGAAGGTAAGTATCAGGGTGGCGATGTGCGAACCATCCACATCGGCATCGGTCATGATGATGATTTTGTGGTAGCGGAGCTTGGTAATGTTTAATGCTTTGGGGTCTTCAGGCGTGCCTACGGTTACGCCCAAAGCGGTAAACATATTTTTAATCTCTTCGTTTTCGTAAATCTTGTATTCCTGTGCTTTCTCTACGTTCAGTATTTTACCACGTAGCGGCAAAATAGCCTGGTAGCTGCGGTCGCGGCCCTGTTTGGCGGTACCGCCGGCTGAGTCACCTTCCACCAGGTACAACTCGCAGCGCTCAGGGTCGCGGTCAGAGCAGTCGGCCAGTTTGCCCGGCATACCTCCGCCCGACAGTACACTTTTACGCTGCACCATTTCGCGCGCTTTACGTGCGGCTGCACGCGCCTGCGCTGCCAGTATCACTTTATCGATGATAAGCTTTGCCTCTTTGGGGTGCTCTTCCAGGTAGGCTTCCAGTACGCGGCTTACACATACATCTACTACGCCCATTACCTCGTTATTGCCCAGCTTGGTTTTGGTCTGCCCTTCAAACTGCGGCTCGGGTACTTTTACCGAGATAATAGCGCTCAGGCCTTCACGGAAGTCGTCGCCGGTAATCTCCACCTTAGCTTTTTCGAACAGTTTGTTCTTATCTCCGTAAGATTTGAATACACGGGTAATGGCCCTGCGGAAGCCGGCAACGTGTGTACCTCCCTCAATAGTGTTAATGTTATTTACGTAAGAGAAAATATGCTCATTGTAAGAAGTGTTGTAAGACAAGGCTACATCCACTGCTACATTTGAATCTTTATCGTGCGTTTCTACATATATAGGGGCTGCAAGCAGGGGGTCGCGCTTGCCATTGCGGTCAAGCATCTGTACAAACTCTACTATACCGCCTTCACTGAAGAATGTTTCAGAAACAGGGCCGTCGTTTTCGGTTTCAGCCTTTTCACGTTCATCCACCAGCGTTATGCTGATGCCTTTATTCAGGTAAGACAGCTCTCGCAGGCGGCCTGCCAGTATTTCACGGTTGTAAACGGTATCTTTGAAAATAGTATCGTCGGGCTGAAAACGCTGCAACGTACCACGTTTATCGGTCGTACCTATTTCACGCACAGGGTATTGCGGCACCCCTTTACTATATTCCTGTTCAAATATTTTACCCTCGCGAAAAACGGTGGTATGCATGTGGCCGCTCAGCGCATTCACGCAGCTCACCCCCACACCGTGCAGACCGCCCGATACCTTATAGCTGTCTTTATCGAACTTACCACCGGCATGCAGTACCGTCATTACCACTTCGAGTGCAGAACGGCCTTCTTTGGGATGGATACCTGTAGGTATACCGCGGCCATCATCCTGAACGCTGATAGAATTGCCTTCATGAATGGTAACTGTGATATTCTTACAATACCCTGCAAGGGCTTCGTCTATAGAGTTATCGACTACTTCGTACACCAGGTGGTGAAGCCCTTTTACGCCAATATCGCCAATATACATGGCCGGGCGCTTGCGCACAGCTTCCAACCCTTCCAATACCTGTATACTCCCCGCATCATAACCCGGGGATGGAGTTTGTAAAACCTCGTTTTCTATACTCATAAATATGTTTAGAGAAGCAAAATATCCGGCGGCACGGTACCCGAAAATCCAATTTTAGCCATTCAGCAAAATTTGAATATGTACCTGCCGGAATTAATTATACAAAGATACCAAATACGAGTGTTTTTTGCAAGATTTAAAGAAGGTTTTAACAGCTTTGAAATCCTTGATTTTTAAGGCTTTTTAAAGTTTTTTCCCCACAAGTTATCAACATGTTTTTTTCAGCATGATTGGCATTAAAAATGGCAGTGAAATTTCGGTACAACTATATTTTTATTCCCTGTGATTAATAATTAGAATATTTCTCCTATATATAACATTCACTTATGGCAGTCATTGAGCCTGTTAATATTAAACTGCTTACCTTTGCCATGTTTTGACGATTGTTTCAAATTTAGTACAGGTTCATACAGGCGCACCTATAGAGCGGATACTCGGGCAAAAAGCCGGGGTCATCAACCGTATGCCCTTATCTGTAAACAAGCATATAAGGGCTGAATGGATAGAGGTGAATTTTGATGAGCAGGTATGGCCTGAGGAACATGCAAGACTTAATCTTTTCCCGATAGCCGACGGACAATATTGCCTGCAGCTTATGTACCTGCAGTATACCGAAGAGCCGGGAAATGCTTTGGTATGCTGGATGGAATTTCTGCCTTCTTTTTTTGAGCAGTACCCGCTGGCCATTTTATCGTCTGAAACACCATTCCGCTACGACCATGTAACGGAACAACAATTTACCATCTGTACGCAAAGCCTTACCCTGCTGGAACAATTCCGCAACATACAGGCTCCCGATACGCTGAATAAATCGCTGCAGCAAACAGAGGTAGCCATACACATGCTGCGCCGGGCGCTGGAGTGTATCAGCCTGCCGTTTACCGTCTGCCCCGTTCCTGCCTGCCGCTTCCTGGCGCACGATAGCGAGCGCGAGAAGGTAATGGAAGCAAAAAAGGTGATTGAACAGAACCTGGACCAGCCGCTCACCATCAAAGAGCTTTCGCGCCGGGTGGCTATGAATGAATGCTACCTGAAAAAAGGCTTTAAAGCCCTGACCGGAAAAACCCTGCACGAATACCAGCAGGAGCTGCGCATAGGCAAGGCAAAAGAGCTGTTAAAACAACCGGGATTTTCCGTATCTGATGTGGCCAATTCTTTAGGGTATAGCAGCATTTCCCATTTCAGCACTGCCTTTAAAAAAGCTACGGGCATGAAACCCTGCGAACTATTAGCCTAAGTATTTGCCTACTACAGGCAGTTTCTTCAAATCGCTTCCTTCTTTCTTAATGATGAAAAACACGTATGCAACTACCAGTATAGTGGCTGCCAACATGCGCATCCATACTATAGGTGTAAGCCCGCATATAACTCTGTGAACGAAATAGCAGGCAAGCATAACAATGAAATAAATGGTGAGTTTACCTACGGCATAAGGCACAGGATAGGCTTTCTGGCCCCAGAAGTAGGATATCAGCATCATACTGCCATAGCAGGCAAGTGTAGCCCATGCACAGGCCATATATCCGAAATAAGGAATGAATAGGGCGTTTATCAATAGCGTGATACCTGCACCTATAAAGGTAATCGTAGCGCCAGCCCTTGTGTTCTGCGATAGTTTGTACCAGATAGACAGGTTGTAATAAACGCCGAGACACATATTGGCTATCAGCAGTATAGGTACTACTTTCAAGCCTTCCCACATTTTAGGGTTGCGTATCAGTTCCTTCCATATATCCAGGTAAAGCGCCACCACCAGGAACATCAGGCAAATAGTGATAACAAAATAGTTCATCACCCGCGCATAGGTTTTGGGGGCGTCTTCACCCTTTGCCTGCTGAAAGAAGAAAGGCTCTGCGCCAAGGCGGAATGCCTGTATGAACAAGGTAATGAGTATGGATAGTTTGTAACAGGCCGAATAAATACCTACCTGTACTTTGGCTGCTTCTACCGTACTTACCGGGGCCCACCAGCCGAGCATGATGCGGTCAAACGTTTCATTGACCATACCCCCGAAGCCTGCTACCATTAATGGCAGGGTATATATCATCATTTCCTTCCAGAGCTTGCCGTCCCATTCAAGACGAACAGATAAAAATTCGGGCAGCAACAGCAGGAACTTGGCAAAAGCCATAGCCAGGTTGGCCAGTATTACATAACCAGCCCCCAGGTTGGGGTCGTATATCCTGCTCCAGAATGAAGCAGGATGTGCCGCAGCGAGTTTGGGTAAAAAGCTGTAAAAGAAGACTACAAAAGCAATGTTGACCAATATGCCGGAGACTTGTATAAAGGCATATTTACGGGGCCTTCCCTCATTGCGCAGTTTGGCAAAAGGAAGTATGCTGATGGTATCGAGCGCTATGATCCATGCAGCCCATGTGATGAACTCGGGGTGCTCACTTACTTTAAGAAATGCAGCAACGGGTATGCGAAAGAGCAGGACCACCGAGGTAAGCAGCAGGGTGCTGAACAGTAATGATAAACTGCCCGTATTGAAAACGGCCTTTGTATCCGCACCTTTATTGCTGTAGCGGAAGTAGGTGGTTTCCATACCATAGGTGAATATTACATTCACGAAGGGGATGGCTGCATATACCAGGCTCATTTCGCCATAATCGGCAGCAGTAAGATAATAGGTAAGAAAAGGTGTAAGCAGGTAATTAAGAAAACGGGCTACGATGGAGCTGACCCCATACCACATAGTCTGTTTTGCAAGCTTTTTTAGTGAAGCCAAATTTCCGGTTTAAAGTAAATTAAAATGTAAAATGCAAAATGCAAAAGATTTGATTTTTACATTTTGCATTTTACATTACTCAATCACCCATGTTTCTTTTCCTCCCAGCAGCTTATCGAGATTGCCGCGGCCCCTTGTTGCCAGCGCTTCTTCCAGTTGTAGCTGCATTTCATCCTCATACGTAGGCCTTTCAGCCGCATAAAATACACCAAACGGCCTTGGCATGTGGCCTGCCGTTGCGGGATTATCAAAGAAACGGGTTAATATCTGTGCTTTAAAGAAATCATTTTCATCGTGCTTCCACAAGTCGTCGGCACTATAACCCTCATCAAGGTTTACCAGCTGGGGCTTATATCCATCGAGGCGGATACCTTTATTTTTATTGGCGCCGAATATCAGCGGCTGCCCTTGTTCCAGCAACAATATTTCTTCGGCTTTTGAAGACTTTTCCGTGAATATCTCGAATGCGCCATCGTTGAAGATGTTGCAGTTCTGGTAAATTTCAAGAAATGAAGCCCCATGGTGCCCATGTGAACGCAGCAACATTTGCTGCAGGTGTTTGGGGTCGCGGTCCATACTACGGGCAATAAATGAAGCATCCGCACCCATTGCCAGCGCTAAAGGGTTAAACGGATGGTCGAGGCTGCCGAACGGGGTTGATTTTGTTACTTTATGTACTTCGGATGTAGGAGAATACTGGCCTTTGGTAAGACCGTATATCTGGTTGTTGAATAGCAATATATTTACATCAAAGTTGCGGCGCAGCAGGTGTATGGTATGGTTACCGCCTATGCTGAGCCCGTCACCATCGCCCGTTACTATCCATATACTCAGTTCAGGACGGGTTGCTTTCAGGCCCGATGCTATGGCCGTAGCACGTCCGTGAATGGAGTGCATGCCAAACGTATTCATATAGTACGGGAAGCGCGAGCTACACCCGATGCCGGATATAATTACAATATCTTCGCGGGGAATACCCGTTTGGGGTAAAATAGTCTGTACCTGCTTTAATATGGAATAATCGCCGCAGCCGGGGCACCAGCGTACTTCCTGGTCAGTAGCAAAATCTTTTGCAGTAAGTGCCGGTTTCGGGGCCTGCTGTGTCTCTACTTCACTCATAGTAAAAAAATCACCGCAAAGTTACGCCGAATTAAGCTTAATAAAACTGTTTTAACAATTGGTATTAACTTCGCTTATAGATGGATAATCAACACCCCATAGGCATTTTTGATTCGGGTTACGGGGGCCTTACGGTTTTCAGGTCTATTGCCGACAAGCTGCCGCAGTACGATTATATATACCTGGGCGATAATGCCCGCGCGCCGTATGGCAACCGCTCTTTTGAGACGGTACACCTGTACACGTTACAGGCAGTAAAATGGCTGTTTAAAATGGGGTGCCCGCTGGTGATACTGGCTTGTAATACCGCTTCTGCAAAGGCCTTACGCACCATCCAGCACCACGACCTGCCCGAAATAGCGCCAGATAACAGGGTATTGGGGGTAATACGGCCCACTGCCGAGGTAATAGGCAACTATACGCAATCGAAAGCAGTTGGCGTATTGGGTACCAAGGGAACTATTTCGTCGGGGTCTTATGCCATAGAGATTAAGAAGTTCTTTCCCGATGTGGCTGTTTTTCAGCAGGCCTGCCCTATGTGGGTGCACCTGATAGAAAATAATGACTACATGGGCGATGAGGCAGACTTCTTTGTGCGTAAAAACCTGAACGAACTGATGGCACAATCAGGCGATATAGATACCGTACTGCTGGCATGCACGCATTACCCCATACTGATGGATAAAATAAGGAAGGTGCTGCCCCCGCATATAAATATCGTATCGCAGGGGGGTATTATTGCCGACAGCCTTGCCGATTACCTGCACCGACACCCTGAAATGGAACAAAGGCTGACAAAAAACGGCACCAAGCAATTTTTCAGCACAGACGATGCGAAGGATTTTAATGAACATGCCACTTTATTTTTCAACGAAGAAGTAAACGCCAGCCACCTCAACCTGCAATAAAAAAGCCCAATGATATTTCATTGAGCTTTTCACATAGTATGTTCTGTTATTAGCCTTCGGCTGCTGTTTTCTCGTACTGGTATTTATTATGGCCGTTGCGGGTTTGCTGCGCCTCTTTAGCAGCTTTGATAAACCCGACAAACAACGGATGGGGGTTCTCAACCGTGCTCTTGTATTCGGGGTGGAATTGTACCCCTACATAGAACGGGTGGTCCGGTATCTCTACCACTTCCACCAGGTTGGTTTTGGGGTTTTTGCCTACAGGTATCATGCCTGCATTTTTAAATGCTTCCAGGTATTCATTATTGAATTCGTAGCGGTGGCGGTGACGCTCGGATATATTTGTTGAACCGTAAATAGCTGCTGTTTTAGAACTGTTGCGCAGTTCACATTCATAGGCACCTAACCGCATCGTACCCCCCATTTGTGTTATCTGCTTCTGCTCTTCCATCATGCAGATAATGCTATCGTTGGTATCCGGGTTCATTTCCGTAGAATGTGCTTTAGGCATATTCAGCACATTGCGGGCAAACTCCACGCAGGCCATCTGCATGCCCAGGCATATACCAAAGAAGGGTATCTTATTTTCGCGGGCATAGCGGATTGCATCGATTTTACCTTCTATGCCACGGTTGCCAAAGCCGGGTGCAACCAGTATGGCATCCAGGTTGTGCAGTTTTTCCGTTGCATTTTCAGGTGTGAGGTATTCAGAATGTATGTTCCGCACTTCTACCTTGCATTCGTTTACCGCCCCTGCATGTATCAATGCTTCCAGTATCGATTTATAGGCATCCTGCAGCTCTACGTATTTACCAATCAGGCCTACGGTTACTTTCGATTTGGGATAACGGAGTTTGTTTAAAAACTCTTTCCAGCGTGTCAGGTCAGGCTCATTGCCTTTGGGCATATCCAATTTCTCCAGGCAAATCTCGTCCAGCCTTTCGCGCATCATTTCCAGCGGTACGCCGTAAATAGTGTCTGCATCCAGCGCTTCTATTACTGCATCCTGTGTTACATTGCAAAACAGGGCTATTTTTCTCTTCAGTTCTTTATACAAAGGTTCTTCGGTACGGCAAACAAGTACATCGGGGTTCAGCCCGTTTTCACTCATCATTTTTACCGAGTGCTGGGTCGGCTTTGTTTTCAGTTCCTTTGCCGCTTTCAGGTAGGGTATCAGCGTCAGGTGTACCACCAGGCAATTGTCATCACCCATTTCCCATTTTAGCTGGCGTACCGCTTCTATATAGGGCAGCGATTCGATATCGCCAACCGTACCGCCCAGCTCGGTAATAACTATATCAAACTGGTTATTCTGGCCTAACAGCAGTATACGGCGCTTTATCTCATCCGTAATGTGCGGAATGACCTGTACTGTTTTGCCCAGGTAAGCACCCTCGCGTTCTTTATTGATTACATATTGGTATATACGTCCGGTGGTAACATTATTGGCCTGGGAGGTAAATGTATTGAGGTAACGCTCGTAGTGACCGAGGTCAAGGTCAGTTTCCGCACCATCTTCCGTTACATAGCATTCCCCGTGCTCGTAGGGGTTCAGCGTACCGGGGTCAACATTGATGTACGGATCAAATTTCTGTATGGTCGTACGAAAGCCACGGGCCTGTAACAACTTGGCCAGGGATGCGGCAATAATTCCTTTTCCTAACGATGATGTAACGCCTCCGGTTACAAAAATGTATTTAGTCATAACGCTCCTCTTTTACAGACCGGTAAGCGCAGCAAGATAATATTACAATAAATTACGGGGATTGCTGTAGCGGTCACACAAAGATAGGAAAAGTTTACAGCACAAGAAAACAGGAACTTTTACACATTCCTTTTTTTTAATACCCTTTTTACTGCTCTACACTTTCCACTATTACGGGATTAATGGTTTCCTGCTTTTTGTTCTTTTTCATCAGCTTATCCAGCCATTTGCTCGACATGAACGGACGTTCGATATAGTAATAATATACCCCGCTGAGTAATAGCACGGGAACCATGAGCAGGGCTATCTGGATGAACAGGTTGGGCAGGTAATAATCCGTTACTTTTAATTTCATGGTTACTCTGCCAAACATGGAAATAATCGGATAATGCAGCAGGTAAATGGAATAGCACATGCCGCCTATTACGGGAATAAACTTATAGCTGAATACCTTTTTTAATATATCGTTCTTCAAAACAATCATATAAAAGGCTATGATAACCGCGGGAAAGAGAAGCATGCCAAAGTAACCTGTTACATAAGGCATCAGTAATAAAGCCGCCAGGAGCAATATGCCTGCTATTGCAATATAGCTTTTGTTAAGCGAAGTGTTTCCTGCACCGCTTACATATAAATCAGCTAACAGAATGCCCGAAAAAAAGTACTGGGCATAGCTGTACAGGGTGGATATGGATGCGGGGTATATGTGCTGCAGCGATATGATACCTATAATGGCTAAAGCCAATATCAGCCGCCTGAACACCGGCGCCAGTTTTAATACCTTAAATAACAATGGCGCCAGTATATAAAACTGTATCTCTATTTCTAACGACCACGCAACAACCGTAAGGTATGGAGAATGCCTTAGCAGTATATCATGCATGTATATCAGCGAGGCAAACATGCTCTTCAGCAAAAACGGCAAATCATATAAACCCATTGCCCACGCTGCAAAAAACAAGCTGATAATAGCAATGAAGTAAGGCGGCTCAAGACGGGTAACCCTGCGCAGGTAATACTTTTTCAGGTTTACTTTTTTCCCGTGGTTGATATATTGCTGGGCAAACGGCAGGCATAAAATGAAACCGCTCAGCACAAAAAACAGTTGCACACCATTGTGGCCTCCACTCAAAATCGAGTCCAGGATCGGGTAACTACCTGTACCAGTATATACACCGCCCGATTTTTCTAAAAAATAACCATGGATATGAAACAAAATAACCATGATAATGGCCAGGAAACGGATACCGTCAATCTCCGGGAAATACAGATGATTCGTAGTAATCCGCCTGAGCTTATTATATAGAAAATGGAGCATAATGTATTGCGGGCAAGATAAAGATAGACGAAGAAATATAAAAATGCGGTTTCGAATATGTTGTTACTTTTGCCTCTCAAATAATAAGCTATGCAATTTGACAGGAGCGGTTTAAGCGATGAACTGCTGCTACAGCTATATACGGGGCTGGTGCGCCCGCGGATGATAGAGGAAAAGATGCTGGTATTGCTGCGCCAGGGGCGTATCAGTAAATGGTTTAGCGGTATAGGCCAGGAAGCTATTTCTATAGGCGCTACCATGGCATTGGACAATGATGAGTACATTATGCCGCTACACCGCAACCTGGGGGTATTTACCGCACGAAAAATGCCTTTTGATAAATTATTTATGCAGTGGCAGGGGCGTAAAGACGGTTTTAGCAAAGGCAGGGAACGTTCATTCCATTTTGGCGCCAATGAGTACTATATATGCGGCATGATATCGCACCTGGGGCCGCAACTGGCCATTGCAGATGGTATTTCACTGGCACACAAACTAAGGAAGGAAAATAAAATATCGCTTGCCTTCAGCGGTGATGGCGGTACCAGCGAGGGCGATTTTCACGAGGCGCTGAATGTGGCAGCCGTTTGGGGCCTGCCAGTCATCTTCCTGATAGAAAATAATGGTTATGGCCTGAGTACACCTGTAAATGAGCAGTTTGTTTGTAAGCAGCTTGCTGACCGTGCTGTAGGCTACGGCATGAAAGGTATTACGATTGACGGCAATAATGTGCTGGAAGTATATAAAACCATCAACGAGGCACGTGAATATTGCATTAAAGAGCAAAAGCCCATACTGGTTGAATGTATGACTTTCCGCATGCGCGGACATGAAGAAGCAAGCGGCGTAAAGTATGTGCCTAAAGAGCTGTTTGAAGAATGGGCAAAGAAAGACCCGGTTATCAATTATGAAGAATACCTGTTTAAAGAAGGTATACTTAGTGATGGCCGCATAACGGAAATAAGGGCATCTATACAAAAAGAAATAGAAGAAGGGCTGGCAACAGGGTTTGCCGCACCACCCGTAACACCCGATACTGCAGAAGAAGTTGCGGATGTATATGCACCTTCGGATATCAAAACAACACAACCCGCTACACCCGCCAAAACGGAAAAGAAATTCATACAGGCCATAAGTGATGGATTGCGTACCGGTATGGAGCGCTACCCCAACCTGGTACTGATGGGGCAGGATATTGCCGAGTATGGCGGTGCGTTTAAAGTAACAGAGGGATTTATGCAGCAGTTTGGCAAAGAACGTGTGCGTAATACACCGCTTTGCGAAAGCGCTATTGTAGGTACTGCGCTCGGCCTTTCTATCAAAGGCTTCAAAGCCATGATGGAAATGCAGTTTGCCGATTTTGTGACGGTAGGTTTCAACCAGATTATTAACAACCTTGCCAAAATACACTACCGCTGGGGGCAAAATGCCGATGTGGTAGTGCGTATGCCAACCGGCGGCGGCGTTGGGGCGGGGCCATTCCACTCGCAGAGCAACGAAGCATGGTTTGTACATACACCGGGCCTGAAAGTAGTTTACCCTTCTACACCGGAAGATGCAAAAGGGCTGATGATTGCCGCGATAGAAGACCCGAACCCGGTTATTTTCTTTGAGCATAAAGCCCTGTACCGCAGCATCAGCGGCATGGTGCCCGACGAGTACTATACTATAGAAATAGGTAAAGCACGGCAAGTGCAGGAAGGCAGTGACATCAGCATCATTACTTATGGCAGCGGTGTGCACTGGGCAACGGATTATGCCGCTAAACATCCAGAGTTATCTTTTGATATACTGGACCTGCGAACTTTACTGCCGCTCGATTATGATGCTATCCGCGCATCGGTGCAACGTACCGGTAAAGTATTGCTGCTGCACGAAGATACCCTCACAGGCGGCATAGGCGGAGAACTGGCCGGATGGATATCGGAGCATTGCTTTGAATGGCTGGACGCACCGATTGTGCGCTGTGCCAGCCTTGATACACCTGTGCCTTTCGCCATAGAACTGGAACAAAACTTCCTGGCAAAAAACAGGCTGGATGAAGCTGTGCAGAAACTGGCAGGATATTAAAACGATATAAACTTTTTACGGTAAACGCCCCTCATACGAGGGGCGTTTATTACTTTCGTACACCAATACGGTATTTATATGCTTACATGTTTTTCATATTTACTGATTGCTGCATGTATATTTTCGGGCATCACTTCCTGTAATGAGGTCGGCAGTAAGAAAAGCAGGGGGCCAATCGTATTGGGCGACCCGGCTACCATTGTGACGGAAACAGATTCGGCCTACCTGCAAGACCTCGTGCTGGATTATCATCCCACACCTCCGCCGCCGGAAGCTATACAGGCACCCGTGCCGGATACTACAAGGCAACAAATTGCTGAGAACCAAAATCCGAAACAGCAAGAACCTGCTGCAAAAGCAGAGAAGGGGCTGAAAGTAGACCTTGGCGGGGTTACTATCTTAATCACCAATATCGAAGCAAACGGAGACGGCACATCGTACATGCTGAAAAGCGGAACAATAAACGGTCAAAAAATTATTATAAAAGAAGGTTCTATAGATAAGATAGAACAGCGCTACCAGGCAGTGGTGATAGTAGAAAACGAGCTGGGCACATTAGTACTGGATAATGTACGTACCCTGTCTGACTGGAAGCCTATAAAGGGTTCGGGAAATACATACACTATTTCAGGGCTGGAAGAACGCAAGCTGGAAGCACCACGGATAACCCGCAGTAGCATACGTAGTGCTGTAAGCCGAGAAACACGCCAACGCCGTATGAGCCGCAGCCTGCAGCAAAAATGGGTCAACAGTGTAAAAAATGTACGCCGCGCCAATCAAAAACCACTTGACCTGAAACTACGCAGTGTGATGTGGAAGATTGACGGGAAAACAGCCTCAGGCAGACCTTTCAACAAACAGGTACGTATCGATTTGCCGTTATAACCCTGATATATAGTTCCCCCTTCAGGGGGCGGAGGGGGTTAATCAATTGTAGCAATACACTTCAGCTCTATAGCTATAGGCGTAGGCAGCGAATTAATCTCAACTGTAGTACGGCAGGGCTGGTTGTCTTTAAAGTACTCTGCATATATACGGTTGTAGGTTGCAAAGTCGCGTTTCATATTTACCAGGAATACCGTTACATCTACCAGCTTGTCCCAGCTACTGCCACTTTCTTCCAGCACGATGCGGATGTTATCGAACACATTCCGGCACTGGGCTTCAAAGTCAAATTCAAGGAAGTTTCCGTTCTTATCCAGTTTCAAACCGGGTATCTCATCGTTCACCGTACGGGGGCCGATACCTGAAAGGAATAACAGGTTGCCTACACGGCGCGCGTGCGGGTACAGTCCTACGGGTTTGGGTGCTTTATCGGTAGATATACGTTCTGACATAATTCAAAAGTAAAAAGTAAAAATTCAAAAAAGCTACAGCTCTATGCAAACATTCTTCGGGTCGGTGAAGAAACGCAGGGCTTCCCAACCGCCTTCGCGGCCTACGCCCGAACTCTTGAAACCGCCAAATGGTGTACGCAGGTCGCGCAACAGCCAGCAATTTACCCAGATAATGCCGCTGTGCACTTTGGCAGCTACACGGTTGGCACGGCTTACATCCTGTGTCCATATAGTAGCAGAAAGACCATAGTCGCTGGTGTTGGCCAGTTGCAGGGCTTCATCTTCCGTTTTAAACGATTGCAGGGTTACTACCGGGCCAAATATCTCTTCCATATTGGTGCGGCAGTTTGCACCTAAGCCTTCTATAATGGTCGGCTCAATGAAATAGCCGTTTTCACAACGTCCTGTACCTTTAATGGCATTCCCTCCCAGCAGTATTTTTCCTCCTTCCTCTTTGGCCAGCTCTATACAGCCCATTACTTTATCGAAATGCATTTTGCTTACCACGGCACCCTGCCTGCTGTTATCATCCAGCGGGTCGCCTACGGCCAGCTTTTTAGCACGGGCGATGAACTCTTCTTTAAACTTATCGTAAATGCTTTCTTCTACCAGTACACGGCTGCCGCAAAGGCATATCTGCCCCTGGTTGGCAAAAGAAGATTGCAATGTGGTGCGCATCATCTTGTCCCAATCACAATCGGCAAAAATGATATTAGGATTTTTACCCCCCAGCTCAAGGGACAGTTTTTTAAACATAGGTGCTGCCGTAGCTGCTATGTCTTTACCTGCGCGGGTACTGCCGGTAAATGATATGGCTTTGATTTCCGGGTGCGCTACTATAGCCGCACCACATTTAGGGCCGCCGCCGTGTACTATGTTCAGCACGCCTGCAGGCAACCCTGCCTCCTGGCAAATGATGCTGAGGAGATACCCGGTCATGGGTGTTACCTCGCTGGGTTTGGCTACTACGCAGTTGCCCGCCGCTATGGCCGGAGCAATTTTCCAGGTAAAAAGATATAGTGGCAGGTTCCAGGGAGAAATGCAGCCCACCACGCCAATAGGCTGGCGCAGGGTATAGTTCACTGCTTTATCTTCCATGTGGTGGCTCTCGGTAGAAAAATGCATCAGGCCGGTAGCAAAAAAACGGAAGTTGCTGGAGGCACGTGGAATATCCACCTTTTTGCTTAGCCATAACGGCTTACCGTTATCATTGGTCTCGGCAAGCGCCAGCGCATCCAGGTTGGCATCTATCAGTTCCGCAATACGGTTAAGTATTTTGAACCGTTCTTCAGCCGGCGTGGTACTCCATGCCGGGAAAGCCGCTTTAGCTGCTCCTACTGCTTCTTCTATATCCTGTAAATCACTATCGGGCGTTTGGCTGTACACCGCACCTGTTGCAGGATTCACATTATCTATATATTGTCCGTTGAGGGGAGCCTGTAAGTTACCAGCTATGTAGTTGGCTATACGCTCCGGAGCCTGAAGATTCATAGGCACAAAGGTAATTTATAGTTTGGTTTGATGCGGTTACCGATGATGATTTCTGTTATATAAATCAGGACTATCATAAAAAAACCCCCGCAGGTTTTGCGGGGGCTATTCTTATTTACTAAGGTGCATGCTTCGTTCTTTGTACAGTTGGCGGAACCATGGGTCGCGCAGGTTTTTGATATACCTGATGGCTTCCCCGGTGCTCTTCATTTCAGGCCCTAATTCCTTGTTTACATTCGGGAATTTATTGAAGCTGAAAACGGGTTCTTTTACTGCAAAGCCGTCCAGTTTTTTCTCAATCTTAAAATCTTTCAGTTTTTTCTCACCCATCATCACTTTGGTAGCAATGTTCAGGTAAGGTACGCCATAGGCTTTGGCGATAAATGGTGTGGTACGGCTTGCCCTTGGGTTGGCTTCTATCACGAATACTTTACCGTCTTTTATGGCAAACTGGATGTTTATCAATCCTTTTATATTTAGCCTCAATGCTATTTTCTTAGCATATTCAGCCATCTCATCTACTTCAAGCTGGCCCAGGTTAAAGGCCGGGAGTACCGCATGGCTGTCGCCACTGTGGATGCCCGCAGGTTCAATGTGCTCCATGATGCCCATGATGTGCACATCTTCACCATCGCATATCGCATCTACCTCTGCTTCCTGGCAGCGGTCGAGGAAGTGGTCAATCAATATTTTATTGCCCGGCAGGTGTTTCAGCAGGCTCACCACACTCTTCTCCAGTTCCTCGTCATTTATTACAATCCTCATGCGCTGTCCACCCAATACGTAGGAGGGGCGCACCAGCACAGGATAACCCACCTGGTTGGCTACTTCGATGGCTTCATCGGTAGTATAGGCCGTACCGTAGTTAGGATAAGGGATGCCTAGCTCTTTCAGCAGGTCGCTGAAGCGGCCGCGGTCTTCGGCTATATCCATATCATCGAAGGAAGTACCTATGATTTTGATACCTTTTTCATTCAGGCGCTTTGCCAGTTTCAGGGCCGTTTGCCCACCCAGTTGCACAATTACACCGTAGGGTTTTTCATGTTCGATGATTTCCCAAAGGTGCTCCCAGTAAACGGGTTCAAAATATAGTTTATCTGCAATGTCAAAGTCGGTAGAAACTGTTTCGGGGTTACAGTTCACCATTACCGATTCGTAACCGCAATCGCGTATAGCCAGCAGGCCGTGCGTGCAGCAGTAGTCAAATTCTATACCCTGTCCTATACGGTTGGGGCCTGAGCCAAGCACGATTATCTTTTTCTTATCGTCCTGCTTGCTTTCATTAAAGTTCAGTTCGCCTTTTGTTTCAGGTGCAAAAGAAGAGGGCTCAAACGTGCTGTAATAATAAGGCGTCTTAGCTTCAAACTCTGCGCTGCAGGTATCTACCATTTTATACACCCTTTTTATACCCTGGCTCTTCCTGTGTTCATATACTTCCTCGGCAGTACAATCTTTTACCAGTTCCGCTATCTGCTCATCGCTAAAGCCCATCTGTTTGGCTTCGCTCAGCAGTTCTGCCGGTAAATTTTCCAGGTGTTTATATTCTTTTATCTTATTCTCCAGGTTCACTATATCCTGTATCTGGTACAGGAACCAGCGGTCTATATAGGTAAGCTCGCGAATGGTTTTTATCGAAACCCCTGCCTGCAATGCTTCTTTTATGCGGAATATCCTGTCCCATGTAGGGCGTTTCAGGAATTCCATCAGTTCTTCCGGGCGCATCTGGCTGCGGCTGATGGAACTTAAACCGATTGCATTATTCTCCAGGCTTTGACAGGCTTTTTGTAAAGCTTCGGGGAAGGTACGACCTATGGCCATTACTTCGCCCACCGACTTCATCTGAAGACCTAATGTATCGTCTGCACCTTTGAATTTATCAAAGTTCCAGCGGGGCATTTTTACGATTACATAATCCAGTGCCGGTTCAAAATAGGCTGAAGTGGTTTGTGTAATCTGGTTCTTCAGTTCATCCAGTGTATAACCTATGGCCAGTTTGGCAGCGATTTTTGCGATAGGGTAACCCGTTGCTTTCGAAGCTAATGCCGAAGAGCGGCTTACACGCGGGTTTATCTCAATGGCTATTATTTCCTCTGTTTCAGGGTTCAGGGCAAATTGTACGTTACATCCGCCGGCAAAGTTGCCCAGGTCGCGCATCATTTTGATGGCAGTATTGCGCATCAGTTGAAATGCGGTATCGCTCAGGGTCATGGCAGGCGCTACTGTAATACTGTCGCCTGTGTGTATGCCCATAGGGTCGAAGTTTTCAACCGTACAAATGATAACTACGTTATCACTGGCATCCCTCAGCAGTTCCAGTTCAAACTCTTTCCATCCCAGTACTGCTTTTTCCACCAGTACTTCATGTATCGGCGATGCGGTAAGGCCACGGTCAAGTGCCGTATCCAGCTCTTCCTTGTGCATTACGAAACCGCCACCTGTACCGCCAAGGGTGTATGACGGGCGGATAACGAGGGGCAAGCCTATTTCCTGTGCGAACTCTTTACCTTCCAGCAGGGAATTAGCTGTTCTGGCAGGGGCAACCGGCACACCCAGTTCTATCATCCACTGGCGGAACAGTTCCCTGTCTTCCGCTTTGTTGATGGCTTTTATATCTACACCTATCAGGCGTATATTATACTTTTCCCAAATACCCAGCTCATCGGCCTCTTTGGCCAGGTTCAATGCTGTTTGTCCACCCATGCTGGGCAATACGGCATCAATCTCGTTTTCTTCCAGTATCTGCTCGATACTTTCTACCGTAAGCGGCAGCAGGTACACTTTATCGGCTACAACCGGGTCGGTCATAATCGTAGCGGGATTGGAATTTATCAGGGTGACCCTGATACCCTCTTCCCGCAGGCTGCGTGCTGCCTGTGAGCCTGAATAATCGAATTCGCAGGCCTGGCCTATAATAATGGGGCCCGAACCTATAATAAGTACACTTTTTATGGAATTGTCGCGCGGCATATCAGAAATTCAAAAAAATCAAAAAGTCAGATGATTGGGAACGCGCTGAGCAGATACGAAAATCGGGCTCAACGCCCGAGGCGCAAAGGTATAAGATTTTTGCGTTATTGTAAATTTTTTATGAAAACGGCACCACAAAATTGTAGTGCCGTTACTTTATTTGCAGGGCCTGTAGTTTAATTGCTGATTTTTGCCATCCTGGTCAATTCATCGCTGCTGCTGTAATCGTACAGCACCATACCATCTTTCACCATACAAATAAGCAGGTTATCAGTAGGTATTACATCATAATACACATCATCTGTTATCTTCTTTATCACTTTGGGCTGGTTGGGGTATGAAATATCAAACACGTTCAGGCCATTCGTTCCATTGCACACATACAGCCTGTTGTGGTGCAGGCCCAATCCATAAGGGCTTTCCATATTCACCATTGTCTTCTGTATAGGGCTGAGTATGTTCCTGACATCGTAAACCAAAAGGGCGCTAAAACTGCTGCCGCAGGTGCTCCCGTTCCTTACTGTTACATAAGCCATAGAATCATTCGCCACTACAGGGTCACAAGCCCTTACATGCGATGCCGTACCTACGCTGACGGGGCTCTCAGGACTGGATATGGAATAGATAAACATGGCCGCGCGCGAACCTATGAACAGTTTATCCTTATAACTGTAAATCGTCTCAATATCGGCACCCAGTGGTATAGTACTGGTCAGTTGCGGGTTAGAGCCATTGGCCAGCGAATAGGTGTACAACTTGCGCGAATCAACAACGTAAAGGTGGTTCATGGCTATTGTGAACCTTGCCAGGGAGCCTCCCTGCCCCGAAGGGCCATCGTACCCATCGCCGGAAAAGCTGTTTACGCCGGTATCTGAACTTTCTTTTGAGCAGGATGTCAGTACAGACAATGCTATAAGTATATAGAATAGTTTTTTCATGAAATTTCGTTTTTTAAAGGGTTAGTTTCTGATACATTCAGGGTGTTTAATGGTTTTCTTTTCCCAGCCGATTACTACACCCTTTGAAGCGTCGACACATTCAAAATACCCTCTTTCGGGGGGCACTGCCTGGCTTATAACATGGAAAGAGGACGGTATCCTGTTCAATAATTTTACATCTGACAGGTTACTGATATCCAGCACAACCAGGTCGTTCAGGTTGTTCGTGTACAGGTAGTGTTCCTTGATAGATATTTCCTGTGCCCCCAATACGGCTATGAATTGTATTTTCCTCGGGTTATCGTGGTGCGAAGCATCTATAACGTGTATGCCCTTGCCTGTTTCTACCTGGTACAGGTAGTTGCCTTGTATATATATTTTTCCGGCACTTTCTATGGGCCTCGGCTGCTCTGTAGTAATGGCATGGGCTATTGTTTCCGAACTGTAGACCGGCACCCACCCTTCCACTTCTTCGGGTATATTCGGGTTTGTTTTATCCGGCTGGCACGATGCTATAGCCAATCCCATAGCTGCCAGTAACAATAATTTCCTGGGTTGTTTTTTTCTTTTCATATTGTAGGTATTGTTTTAAACATATTGCACCTTTTATTTATAAAGATATTTTGTAAATATATTTTCCCGCCGTCTTTAAAATTAAACGAGGAAAAAACCAAATATCTTGGGTGGCTTGTCAACTTTAGGCTGTAATTCTTTTATCTTTACCATAGCAGAAAAATTTCCTGCTCTTTGCCTTAAAGCGGGGTTTTTTTTTGCAACTTTGCCAATATTTTCCAAAACATTGCAGCCGTAACCGAATATGGGATTGTTCAACTTTTTAACGCAGGAAATTGCGATTGACCTGGGCACAGCCAACACATTAATCATACACAACGACCAGGTGGTGGTCGACGAACCGTCAATTGTAGCTATTGACCGTACTACCAATAAGATAGTGGCAGTAGGTAAAAAGGCTATGATGATGCACGAAAAGACCCACGAAAACCTGAAAACAATTCGCCCGCTGAAAGACGGTGTTATTGCCGACTTTAACGCTGCCGAGGGTATGCTGCGTGAAATGATTAAACTGGTTTATCCCAAAAAACCTTTATTCCCGCCTAGCTGGAGAATGGTTATTTGCATCCCGTCCAGCATTACAGAGGTTGAAAAACGGGCTGTGCGCGATTCAGCAGAACAGGCCGGTGCCAAAGAGGTGTATATGATACACGAGCCTATGGCTGCTGCACTGGGTATAGGCATTGATGTAGAAGAGCCTACCGGCAATATGATTATCGATATAGGTGGCGGTACCACGGGCATTTCCGTGATTGCGCTTGCAGGTATCGTTTGCGACCAGTCAATCCGTATTGCGGGCGATGAATTCACTGCCGATATAATGGAGGCTATGCGCCGCTATCACAGCCTGATGATTGGTGAACGCACTGCCGAACAAATTAAAATACATGTTGGCTCTGCGCTTAAAGACCTAGATAATCCGCCCGATGATATTGCTGTAAACGGCCGCGACCTTGTAACGGGCATACCCAAACAAATCATGGTATCTTACCAGGAAGTAGCCGAGGCACTTGACAAATCCATATTCAAAATTGAAGAGGCTATTCTTAAAGCACTGGAAAGCACACCTCCTGAACTGGCGGCCGATATTTACCGCCGCGGGCTTTACCTTACAGGTGGCGGGGCCCTGCTCCGCGGGCTGGATAAGCGTATATCGCACAAAATAAAGTTACCGGTACATGTTGCCGACGACCCGTTGCGTGCGGTTGTACGAGGCACTGGCATGGCGCTGAAAAATGTTGCCCGTATGCCTTTCCTCATGAAATAGAAACATTATTCGTACAGCAGTAGTTATATATGCTATTGCTAAACAGTAGATAGGTGCGGAATTTTATCCTGTTCATACGGCGTTTTTTCAACCTGATATTATTTCTTGCTGTAGAAATAGTATGTATTGTGCTGATTGCACGC
Organism: uncultured Flavipsychrobacter sp.; assembly: GCA_964621795.1. Classification (GTDB taxonomy): domain Bacteria; phylum Bacteroidota; class Bacteroidia; order Chitinophagales; family Chitinophagaceae; genus Polluticoccus. The sequence goes on along the minus strand of CAZUMM010000018.1, from coordinate 22,147 downwards.
AATGGCTCTATGCAGGGTAATGATGTGATGAGCTCGGCCAATACGGCAATAGGCCTGTTGTACAAAAAACAAAACGATGTAGTATACTATTTCGGGCTGAAACGGATGAATGACAGCCTGATGAATGAAAATATGCGCCTGCGCCTTCAACTGGCTGAGCGTTACAGCACAGATACTTTTACAGACCTTGTTGTATCAAAACCTTTCGAGACAGGCGATTCCATAAAAAAGATAGTCGATTATTCACGGTATATCTATCATGCTGCGCGGGTTATTAATAATTCCGTAAGCGGCACCAATAACTATATCACCCTCAACCGCGGCTCTAAAGACGGGGTACGTAAAAATATGGCCGTAATAACCGGCAGCGGCGTTGTGGGCAGGGTAGTGCATGTTTCGGGAAATTTTGCCAGTGCATTATCTGTGCTCAGCGTAAAACAACAGGTAAGCGCGCACCTGAAGGATGGAACTATAGGCTATGTAAGCTGGGAAGGCAAAAAGCCCGATGAATTGATTATGCAGGATGTACCCCAGCAAATAAAAGTAAAGAGGGGCGATTCCGTGTTTACTACCCGTTATTCCTTCTTCCCTCCCGATGTGTTGATAGGCACCGTGTACAAAACACAGTATATCAAAAAGAACAACCTGCAAATACTGCATTTACGTACTTCTGTCAACTTCCGGAACCTGCAGTATGTATATGTAGTGGAAAACACTTATTTACCTGAGCGCAGGCAACTTGAAGACTCTGTAAAAAATAAGTAATGAGCGTATATCTTAAAAATTTTTTACGGTTTTGCCTGATAATAATGATACAGGTACTGCTGCTGAATAAGGTGACCTTGCGCTGGTGGTCACAGCCCGAAGGGTTCCCTATTTTTATTCCTTATGTGTACCCCCTGTTTATTTTGCTGCTTCCTTTCGAAACCCCGGTGTGGCTGCTGATGGTGCTGGGATTTATTACGGGCATTACGGTTGATTCGTTTATGAATACTTCCGGCCTGCATGCATTTGCTACCGTGTTTATAGCTTACCTGCGTACTAATGTATTGTCTGCCTTATTGCCCAAACATTTATCCGAATACCCCAACCAGTCGCCCTCTGTAAAAAACCTCGGGTGGGTGCCCTTCCTGGTGTATAGCTCCTTCCTTATATTGCTACACCATATTTTATATTTCTCCATCGAATTGTGGAGCTTTTCCAATATCGGCTACCTGGCGCTCAAAATTTTAGCCTCTTCAGCAACAACAATCGTTTTCATTATTGTTTACCTGTTACTGTTTACCAAGCAGGCGTCGCTGAGGAATTAATGCTGCTGCGGTAAGCATTTGACAATATTCTTCCAGAGTATATCTGCAGCGCGGTCCCAGGTAAACTTTTTAACCTGTTCGGGAGCTGCTGCTATCAGTTTTGCGCGCAGGCCCTCATCTTTATACAGTTCCTGCATTTTATCCGCTATATCCTGCACATCAAGCGGGTCTACCAGCAGCGCAGCATTTCCCGCAACTTCAGGCATCGAAGATGTGTTGCTGGTGATAACCGGAACATTGCATTGCAAAGCTTCTAAAATGGGAATACCAAAGCCTTCAAAAAGGGATGGGTAAACCAATGCATAGGCGCCGCCAATTATTTTTGAAAGCTCCTCTACGCCCATATACCCTACCCATTTTACATCTTCTTTGAAAGGCATGGTTTCTTTCATCTCCGCCACTTCATCATATTTCCAGGCAAACCGGCCTACTACCACCAGTTTCATATTGCTGCGCTGGCGTTTCTTGAAAAGTATAAATGCTTTCAGCAGGTTAACAATATTCTTGCGGGGGTGCAGTGCGCCTGCATAAACAAAATACTCACAGCCTTCTGCATATTCTTTCTTCACAGCCTCCTTCTCGTCCCAGCCCAGGGGCTTGTATTCTTTATGTGCACCGTTGTGCGCCACATCAATAGATGCGGCAGGTATATCATACCTTTTGCTGATGTCCTGCTTAGAGTATTCCGATACCGTAACAATCTGTTTGGCTTTACGGGCAAACTTAGGCGAGAAATGCCGCCAGTACATCCGGTGGCTTTTTTTCAGGTGTTGCGGGTAATGTTCGAAAGCAAGGTCGTGGATAACGAGACAGGTGGGTACTTTTGTACTTAAAGATGCAAACCCGTCGGGCGACAGAAACACATCTGCTTTATACTTTTTGAGCAGGAAAGGGATAGTCCATTCCAGCCAGATATAAAACAGGAGCGGATGCCTTGCCTGCGGGCCCATTACTACCGGCTTCACGTTAGGGGCAAAAACAAATTCCGGGTCGTATGGTCGATCAAAGAAGAAAATAAACTCATGTTCAGGATGCCTGAGCACAATCCTTTTAAGAGTTTCATTTGTAAACCAGCCTATTCCTTCCAGTTTTCCTTTTAATAATAACCTGGTATTTACTGCAATTCGCATAGCTATGGCGACAAAAATATAATTTTACCGATTATACCCCCGACAAATTAAGTGCCGTGCGCCGTTTTTTCGTAAAAAACCTGCTTTTTGTATTAACTGTTAACCTTCTGGTAAAACCTGTATGGATATTTATGATAGACCGTACAGTACAAAACAGGGTGGGACATGCAAGCTATGGTACCTATCAGGCGCTTTTTAACCTGGGTATTATCTTCCAGATCGTACTCGATTTTGGCCTGAGCTACTACAATACACGTGTTATTTCCCAACACCCGGAAAAATTAAAGTCCCTGTTTCCCGATATATTATCTGCACGCCTCATATTGATACTGGCGTACGCCCTGGTAGTAAGCATTATAGCACTGGCGGCGGGCTATAACCATGCCGAGCTGCTGTTACTTTCCGGGGTATTGCTGATACAGGTACTTAATTCTTTTATCCAGTTTCTGCGCAGCAATATTGCTGCACTGCACCATTTTAAAACCGATGGTATCCTTTCTATTACCGACCGGCTGATAATGATTGTGATTTGCGGCACATTACTGTTTTGGCCGGCAACTGCCCCGCATTTCAAAATCGAATGGTTTATCGCCACGCAGATTTTTTCGTATGCTGTCGCTGTAATCTTTGGTTTCATTTTGCTCAAAAAAATTTCCAGGGTTAACTTTTCTTTCTCTTTTGACAGGAAGAAAGTATTTGATATCATACGCTCCGGGTTGCCCTATGCAAGCCTTATATTCCTGATGGCCATACACACAAGGGCGGACACTGTTTTACTGGAGCGCCTTTCTCCCGATGGGAAGGTGCAGGCAGGTATCTATGCAGCCGCATACCGCCTGCTGGATGTAGGTAACATGTTCGGGCTTATGTTTGCCGGTATGCTCCTGCCAATGTTCGGAAAAATGCTGGTACAAAAACAGGACGTGTACCCGATTATAAAACTGTGCGTGAATATCATGCTCCCGGTCGCATTCATGCTATCTGTAGCATCGTACTACTACGGCAATGATGTGATGCAGATGCTCTATGTTTCTGCTACTCCCAACGATGGCAGGGTATTCGCTATACTAATGGCTTCATTTCCCGCCTACTGTATGATGTATATATATTCTACCTTATTAACGGCTAACGGCAACCTGCGCCTGCTGAATAAAATTGCACTGGCCGGGGTCATCATCAACCTGTCGCTGAATAGCTGGCTGATACCACACTACCATGCAGCCGGTGCTGCGTTCACTGCGTTTATCACTCAGACAACCCTTGCTATCTGCTTTATATTCTTTTCCGGTAAAAACATTCAATTTCCCCGAAACAATAAATGGATAGCAGCACACGTAGGATTTTTATTGTTAATTATTATTCTTGGTTATTTGTCAAGGCTATTGCATATCAACTGGCATGTTCAGGTACTCAGTTTTGGTATAACAGGTATCATTCTGCTTTTTATTTTCCGGTTTGTTTCGGTTTCTGCCATTAAAAAGCTGGCAGAAAAATCTTCAGGATGATTTTCCGGATGAGCCCGGCAATTCTTTTACTTCTCTTTTTATTATAAACACCGCCGTATCGTAGGGTTCTATTCCGCCCCCTTTATTCAAGGCATATACCTTGGTAAACTCAGCACCGAAGTACAGTATGATAGAAGTATAATACACCCATGAAAGTATAATGATGACAGAGGCCGCTGCCCCATAGGTATTACCAAGATTGGAATTGCCCAGGTAAACCCCTATCAAAAATTTACCGAGTATGAACAGTACGCCTGTAAACCCTGCTCCTGTAAATGCATCTTTCCACTTTATGCGTGCATCGGGCAGTACTCTGTAAATAACGGCAAACAAGAACGATATGATTACATACAACAGCAGTATGTTGAATACCTGGAAAATAATAACGGCAGCATCTACAAACATTTCCCGCAGTTTGTCTGTAAATGCATCTGTTAAGGTGTTAATCAGTAATGATACAATTAACAGAAAGCCGATGCCTATGATAAGCGAGAAAGACAATAGCCTGTTTTTAAGATATTTCAGCCAACCCTTTTTAGGCTTGGCCCTTATAGACCATATAAAATTGATGGAGTTTTGCATATCGGCAAAAACAGTAGTAGCACCGAATATCAGGACTGCTGTGCCAATAATACTAAACTTGGTTGCCGTATTGTGTTCCCTGATATTTTGTAAAATATTGATTACCTGGTCGGCCCCCCTGGGCCCCACCAGACTGCTGAGCTGATCATATATTTTGCTGGTGACGGATGCTGTATCAAAGAACAAGCCCGTAAGAGATATGATAACAAGCAGAAGAGGCCCCATAGAAAAAACCGTGTAATAGGCCAGTGAGGCACTCAGTTTAATCACATTGTCTGCCGAAAATTCAGAGAAAGATTCTTTTAGTAACTTAAAATAGGTGGGCTTCTCCATACCTGAGCTTTGCTGATGTGTATGCCAAGCTTATGCCAGTATGATTTTCAGCTGTTTAGCATTCATTCTATCTATATGTTGTGTAATTATTTCCTCAGCATTTTCTGTATGATATATCTGCTGGTGTAATTTTTTTAACCGCTATAAAAAACTTATAACTATGGCAAAGTACTCGGAGAAAGCACAGGATAAAGTGGAGAAGGCCATGCATGAAATGAAAGAAGGAAAGCTTAAAAGCGGGTCGGGCAAAAAAGTAACTTCCCGTAAACAAGCTGTTGCTATCGGCCTTTCGGAAGCAAGGGAAGAGGGGGCGAAAGTGCCCAAAAAATCTTCCAAAAAGAGTTAGTGAACGGGTTGTTGGATGCAACAACCCCGTAAATTTTAATACTGCGGGCGAACAGGTTTTGTGCCCATTATATCATCTATCTTCTCCATTACTTCCGCCGTAAGCTTTGGAAGCAACTCTATAGCTTTAAGATTCTCCTGCAACTGGTTTTCTTTTGTGGCTCCCAGTATAGCGGTAGTAACATCCGGGTTGCGGACACACCATGCCAATGATAAAACAGGAAGGGTGGTGCCCAGTTCATTTGCAAATTGGCCCAGTTGCTTCACACTGCTTATCCTTTCCTCACTCAAAGTTCTGTCTTTAAGCCATTCAAAGCCTTCCAGCGAAAGGCGGGAACCTTCGGGAATGCCGTCATTATATTTCCCTGTCAGCAGGCCCGAAGCCAGCGGGCTCCATATAGTGGTGCCCATACCTATATTCTTAAATATGGTATAGTAGTCTACTTCCATTTTATACCTTTCAAACAGGTTGTACTGGGGCTGTTCCATAGCCGGGCCTATCAGCCTGTTTTCCCTGGCTACCATGTGCGCTTCCATTATTTCAGCCCCGCTCCATTCGCTGGTACCCCAGTATAGTATTTTACCCTGCTGTATTAATATATTCATGGTCCATACTACCTCTTCTATAGGCGTATTTTTATCGGGCCGGTGACAGAAAAACAAATCCAGGTAACCGAGCTGAAGCCTTTCCAATGCTTCATTACACGCTTCAATAAGGTGTTTACGGCTCAGGCCTTTCTGGTTGGGCTTATTATTTTCTCCTCTCCATCCAAAAAACGCTTTACTGGAAACAGTATAGGACGAGCGTTCCCAGTTCTTCTTTTTCAGTATGCGGCCCATCATTTTTTCCGATTCTCCGCGGGCATACACTTCCGCATTGTCGAAGAAGTTGATACCGTTGTCATACGCAATGCCCATCAGCTTATCTGAAACCGAATCGTCGATCTGTTTGGCAAAAGTTACCCACGAACCATAGGACAATACGCTTAATTCCAGGCCGGTTTTCCCCATTTTTCTGTATTCCATGTCTAGACTTTTTTCTTCAATTTCGGATTTTTTCCCGTTGCAGGAAATACGACTTATCTATAACACAAAAGGCGCTGATGAAGCGCCCTTTGTAAATTATATCAGGTGTACTACCAGCCCGTCCCTCAATTTCGGTTCAAACCAGGTGCTTTTGGGCGGCATTACATTTCCGCTGTCTGCTATATCAAATAACTGTTGGATGGTAACAGGATAACAGGCGAAAGCTGCCGCCATATCACCGCTGTTCACTCTTTTTTCAAGTTCTCCAAGACCGCGGATACCTCCAACAAAATCTACACGTTTATCTGTACGCGGGTCGTGAATGGCCAACAGTTTTGACAAAACATTGTTTTGCAATATGGATACATCCAAAACGCCTATCGGGTCGTTGGTATAGGTTCCTTCTTTAGCCACCAGCTTGTACCAGTTGCCATCGAGGTACATGCCGAATTCGTGTGGCTGTTTTGGCTTGTATGCTTCTTTCACCGGGGCCGATACTTCAAAGTCTTTTTTCAAGGCATCAATAAACGCTGCTTTTCCCATGCCATTCAGGTCTTTTACCACCCGGTTATAATCCTGTATCTCCAACTGGCTTTCGGGGAAGATGCAGGTAATAAAATAATTGAATGATTCATCACCAGTTATCGACATACCGTTCTGCCGCATCTCCTGGCATACTTTGGCAGCAGACGCCGCACGGTGGTGGCCATCTGCTATATAGGTTGCGGGTATCTGCTCATCAAATATCCTCGTGATTGAGGATACCTTACCATAATCGTTTACTACCCATAACCTGTGCTTCACCCCGTCTTCTGCCGTAAAATCGTATTCAGGTGCGTGGTTCGATTTCCAGTTCTCTATTAAAGTATTCAGGGCATTGTTGTCTTTGCAGGCAAGGAACACGATACCCGTTTGCGCGCGGGTAGCTTTTATGTGGTTAATCCTGTCCAGCTCTTTTTCAGGGCGTGTAAACTCGTGTTTTTTAATTACGCCTTTAAAATAGTCATCGAGCGAAGAAGCGCAAATCAATCCCGTCTGCGAACGTCCGTTCATGGTCAGCTCATATATATAATAGCAAGGCTCGTCGTCCTGGAACATTACTTTTTCTTCAATCAGGTTTTCCAGATTTTCCTTTGCTTTTTCATAAACCTGCTGGCTGTGTACGTCTACGCTTTCAGGCAGGTCAATTTCAGAGCGGGTAACATGGTAAAAATGATACGGTTCTTTTTTATAGGCCCTTGCTTCTGCCACACTTACCACATCGTAGGGCAGTGTAGCCAGTTTGGGAGCAATTTCTTTTTGTGGTCTTAATCCTTCAAAAGGAGCAATTTTTGCCATAAATTTTTATTTGGTATCTATATGTATTTACTTTCAAATTCCTGCATGGCTGCTGTAAGACGGTTTACATCCTGTACCGTAACAGCATTATAAAGCGACACCCTGAGCCCACCTACGGTTCTATGTCCTTTTATTCCTGTTATGCCCCTTTCTTCACAAAAACCGATAAAGCTTTTTTCCAGCGCTTCATCCTTCATATTAAAACAGGCATTCATCAGGCTTCTGTCGGGTTTATGAACGCGGGTGTGAAATAACGAATTTCGTTCTACTTCTGCATACAGCAGTGCGGCTTTTTCCCTGTTTTCACCTTCTATGTTGGCTATTCCCTTCTTTTTTGTCCACCTGAGTGTAAGCAAAGAAGTATAGATAGCAAATACAGGCGGCGTATTTAAAACGGAGTTCTTTTGTATATGGGCTTTATAGCTAAGCATCGGCGGCAAGCTGCGTTTTTGCTTTTCCGCCATATCTTTTCTTATTACAGCAAGTGTGGCGCCTGCCGGTCCTATATTTTTCTGTGCTACGGCATAAAACATAGCACAGTTGCGGTAACTGCGCCGGCAGCAAAAAATATCGCTGCTCATGTCTGCTATTACAGGCACATCGCAGCCAGGAATTTCTGCCCGCTGTGTTCCGTATATAGTATTGTTGGTTGTAAGGTGCAGGTACGCCAGATCAGATGGTATGTGCTCCGGCCAGTGCGGCAAATGTGTATAGTTATCAGGAGCTGAAGTAGCAAGTGTGTTTACATTGCCATAGTAACGGGCATACTCCATCGCATCTGCCGACCAGGAGCCGCTATCGATATACCCCGCTGTTTCATTATCGCCCAGGTAATTCATGGGTACCATAACAAACTGCATACGGCCACCGCCATGCATCCACAGCACTTCGTAATCATCATCCAGGTCGCACAACTCCTTTACAAGTGCTTTACTTTCTTCCAGGATAGCACTGAAATATTTTCCACGGTGCGGTATCCCCAAAATGGAAATACCTGAGTTTTCATATTCTATAACGGCATGGGATACTTCCTCCAAAACTTCGGGGGGCAGTGCCCCCGGCCCCGAATTGAAATTTATTTTTCTAGTGCTTTTTTTCATGCCTTTCTTCTTCTACACTGGTGATTCCGCCGCTTACCGCAAATTTCATGGCTTCTGCAGCCGTCATCTTAGTCACCGGTTTTATGCTTTTAGCTTCTACAATAACTACATACCCGGAAACTGCATAGGCATGCGGCAGGTACACGGCTACCTTTCCTGTCATTCCTAAAAAGGCAAGGTCTTTCTGTGTCATAAACCCGATGCGCCACAGCTCGGGGTTTTGATTGGTACATACCCATACGGGTTTGTTGAAACGTTTTTTATCTCCCACAAATGAGCCCATCACATCTTTAATGGAAGAATAGATGTATTTGATACCAGGTATATGTTGCAGCAGGTGGTCAAAAGCATCGAACAACATGCGGCCCAGGAAAAACCTTGTGCCCATATACCCGATGAAGGTGACCAGGAAAATAATGATTAAAAAGCCGAGGCCCCGCGGCACCCAGGGTACCAGCCTGTCTACACTGTCAAATACCAGGTAAATGACATAAGCAGTGATGGCTATGGGGCTCAGTATTAATAACCCTTGCAGAAATGAGCGAAATATGGTGGCAGCTAACCGGCGCATTCAGAAAAAATGACTGTTACAAAGTTACACGTTTGGTACAGGCAAAACTATTTTTGTCTTATACTTGAACAATAATTATCGAAAATAAAACATTATAACCCTGAAATGCGGTTTTTGGTTTTTCTTTCCTGTTTTTTAATCGTTGCCTCTGCGGGCTTTTCCCAAAGCCGCTGGGATGGTTCGGGCATTGAAACAAACTATATGTATGGAAAGGTGTTCCGGCATACCCCTAAATTCATAAAAACACTTCCTGACTATTCCAGTATCATTGAAATCAATTACGTAAAAAAAACCAACGGCAGCAAAGCCTGGCAGCAACGCAGGCATTATCCTACAGTAGGGCTTGCTTTTGTATATACCAACTACGGCATCGATTCTATTTATGGAAGGGCGTTCAGCCTTATTCCCAACCTGGAGATACCAATCATTAAGGGTAAAAAACTGGAATGGACACTCAAGGCAGGTTTCGGGGCAGGGTATATTACCAAACGGTATAGCCGTTTTCCTGACTGGGACACGTTGAATACCGCTATCGGCAGCCGTATGAATAACAACTCTTACTTTGTTACAGATGTACGCTATCATATAAACAAACACTGGGATGTGCAGGCAGGGTTTAATTTTACACACCTTTCCAACGCTGCTTTCCGGCAACCCAATCTTGGCATTAATATGTATGGGGCACATGCGGGGGTACGATATTTCCCCGTTAGCTCATCTCCTGAAAGGATTGTGCGCAACCTTGAGCCGTTAAAGAACCGGTGGCTGGTACAGGCCCGACTTGGAATATCGGGCACAGAGCAAAGCGCCCCGGACGGGCCGTTATATCCTATATACATCGCCAGCGTATATGCCAGCAAACGCTACCTGGGCAAGAATAAAATAATTGCAGGCATAGATTACTCCTACCATGAAAATATTTATGCTTTCCTGCGCAACAATGAAATACATGTGGGGGAAGAAAAAGCCAACTCCTGGAAGAGCAGCATTATTGTAGGGCACGAATTTATGATTGGCCGCGTGGGCATATTATTCCAGCTAGGTTTTTACATAAAGAACCCAGTGGTAAAAGATGTGCTTTATGAGAAACTGGGCGGCAATTTCTATATTATCCGGCACGAGAAAGGCTTGCTGAAAGAGTTGTTTGTTTCAGGCCTGCTGAAAACGCATAAAGAGCAGGCAGAATTTGCAGAAATTGGCCTGGGGGTTGGCTTTTAAATCAACCCCTCTCTTACAAGGTCGTGCAGGTGCAGCATACCGGAGTATTTTCCGCCATTGGTAACCACCAGTTGCGTAATATCGTAACCCCGCATCAGTTCCAGTGCATTTACGGCCAGCTCCTGCTCCTCTATGGTTTTGGGCGTGCTCGTGTATATATCCGCAGCTTTCAGCATAGACGGGTTCTCATGTTTTTCCAGCATGCGGCGTATATCCCCGTCGGTTATTATACCCATAATTTCGCCTTTGCTGTCCGTTACCACTGTAGCGCCTAATCTTTTGCTCGATATTTCATAAATGATTTCACGCATAGTGCTTTCCGGCCCTACTTCTGGTTTTTGTGCATGTTTTACCAGGTCAGACACCCGAAGGTATAGTCTTTTACCCAGGTTGCCGCCAGGGTGAAAACGTGCAAAATCGGCAGCACCAAAACCTTTCAGGCTCAGCAGGCATACCGCCATAGCATCGCCCATTACCAGTTGTGCGGTAGTGCTGGTGGTGGGTGCCAGGTTATTAGGACATGCTTCTTTTTCTACGGTGCTGTTGATAAAATAATCCGCTTGCAGGGCAAGGTAAGACTGTTCATTGCCGCAAAGGGCTATAACCGGGTTACCGAAATTTTTAATAAAGGGTACCAATACTTTTATTTCGGGGCTTTCCCCGCTTTTCGATATGATAATGACCACATCTTCCTGCTGTATCATTCCCAGGTCGCCATGAATAGCATCTGCCGCATGCATAAACAGGGCAGGCGTACCCGTAGAGTTAAACGTAGCTACCAGCTTTTGTGCTATTACGGCACTCTTGCCTATACCCGTTACCACAACCCGCCCTTTGGAAGTATGGATTACCTCTATGGCTTTAATAAAAGATTCATTTATATATTCTTTCAGTTTTGCAATGGCATCTGTTTCCAATTGTATTGTTTCCAGCGCGTTCTGCAATACTTTATTTTTATCGAACATGGCAGCAAAGTTAGTGCGGAACAGGATATAATAATATTAGCAAAACTGTTTATTAACTTTATTTCTTTAGTACCCCTGTCCCTGCTATTTTACCGTTATTGTATTACTTGTTACTTTTGACACCAAGATGGGCGAAAATTTATCAGTCTTTATTGCAAAGAGTAAGGTTAAAGCTGCAGACCTTGAACATAAACGCAAACTAAGTTTCAATATTGAAAAATATGCCGAAACGGTAGTTAAGGGTAAAAAACAATTCTCGAACCTGGACCTCGCCCGGAAAAAGGCAAAAAATACCAAGTGGCGCGCCATAGAGCAACTGGATAAACACCTGGAACAATTTGAAAGCAATTTCATAGCCCGTGGCGGCAAGGTGATATGGGCGGAAACCAAACAGGAAGCGCTGGATGCGGTATTGGAAATATGCCGCGCCAAAAATGCCAAACAGGTAGTGAAATCGAAATCGATGGTGACGGAAGAAATACACCTGAATGATTTCCTGGCACAGCATAATATTGAATCGGTAGAAACCGACCTTGGTGAATATATACAGCAACTGGATGGCGAACCGCCTTACCATATCGTTACTCCTGCCATGCACAAAAGCAAGGAGGATGTAGCAAAACTGTTTCACGAAAAACTGGGGGTAGAGCCGCACCTTACACCACCCGAGCTCACGCAGATAGCCCGGAAAAACCTGCGTGAAAAATACATTACATCGGAAGTAGGGATTACCGGCGGTAATTTCCTGATTGCAGACACCGGTGCGGTTTGTGTAAGCGAGAATGAAGGAAATGCAAGGCTTACAACTGCCTTCCCCAAAACGCATATAGCTATTGTAGGCATCGAAAAGGTATTGCCTTCCATTAAAGACCTCTCATTGTTCTGGCCGCTGCTGGCTACTTATGGCACGGGCCAGAATGTAACGGTTTACAATTCCATATTTACAGGCCCGCGACAGCCTGGGGAAACAGATGGCCCTGAGGATATGTATGTGATATTGCTGGACAACGGGCGCACTAACCTGCTGCGCAAAGAAGTGCGCGAAAGCATGTACTGCATCCGCTGCGGCTCTTGCCTGAATGCCTGCCCGGTGTATAAAACCATCGGTGGCCATGCATATGGCGCTACTTACAGCGGGCCCATCGGCTCTGTCATTACCCCGCACCTGAACGACATGGGGGATTATAAACACCTCAGCTATGCATCAAGCCTTTGTGGAAACTGTACGGAAGTATGCCCGGTTAAAATCAATATCCACGAGATGCTGCTGGAAAACAGGCATATAGCTGTTGAAGAAAACCTGAATGGCTTTGAAGAAAATATGAGCTGGAAACTATGGAAGGCCGCTATGCTTAGCCGCAGGTTGATGAATAGCGCCGGGGCAGGGATAAAAAGCACCGTTGTAAATAAACTGTTTAGCAAAAGCTGGGGAGCGGAGCGCGGAGAACTGCATTTTGCACAAAAGTCTTTTAACCAGATGTGGAAAGAACGCAGTAAACATTAATTACCTGATTTATGGCGCCTGTTGTTGTTTATTGCCATTTTATATCTCCCAGGCTAACCTATGTTTTAGACTGGGTATTTAATGAACAGTTACAAACAGGCTATACGCTGACGGACGACATTGCTGTTGCAAAACAGCACGCAGGTTTTATTTCTTATGGCGCTGCCGCAGAAGAAAGTTTTTCTATCCCTTCTGCAGGTTTATTGCAAAAAACAGGAATTGAACATCATGAGGTGAAAACAGGCATGTACAAAGGCACCCCTGTTTTGTACGCGGTGGGCGATACCGGCTACACACTTGGTTTCGACTTGTTCTCTGCTATTTTTTCCCTCCTTTCCCGGTATGAAGAATATCTTTCCCCGGCACAGGATAAACACGGCCGTTACCCTGCCTCCGAAAGTATTTTGTATAAAACAGGCAATTTGGAACGCCCACTTGTAGACGAATGGATAGCGATTTTACGCCATTATTTAAGTAGCAACTATTCTATACCCGCGTTAGCATTTAAATTTTTACCTACCTACGATATTGATATTGCCTATTCTTACCGTCATAAAAGTATGTTTCATACCCTGGGCGGTTTTGCAAAAGATATCCTGTCGGGAAATATAGAACGGGTTAAAGAACGCAGTAACTCCCTGGTGGGAAACACGGATCCGTTTGACAGCTTCGGCTGGTTATACACGCTTCACCGCAGCAATAGTGTTCAACCTATATATTTTATCCTTTGCGCCCTGAGAACCACTGCGTTCGATAAAAACATTGCACCAGGGAATCCTGCTATGAAAAAGCTCATAAAAGAGCTGGCGGAAGAAGGGGCCATAGGCTTGCACCCGTCTTATTACAGTGATAAGAACACGGGTATATTTTCTGCGGAAAAAAATGTGCTGACTGCGATAACAGGTAAGGCCATACGCATTTCAAGACAGCACTATATAAAGAATAAAATACCGGGTACCTACAAGCTGCTGCAAGACAACAACATTACCGAAGATTATAGCATGGGGTATGCTACGCATTTGGGATTCAGGGCCGGTACGGGCAGGTCTTTTTTATGGTATAACCTGGAAGAGGAAAAAGTAACGGGGCTAAGAATCTATCCTTTCTGCTTTATGGATACTGCTGCCCGGTTCGAATGTAAACTCGAGGCAGGGGAAGCTTTTGAACGTCTTGAAAAAATGAAAAATTACCTGCACCATACCGGCAGCACGCTCATCACTGTATTCCATAATTTTTCGCTGGGAACAGATAACGGCTGGAAAGGGTGGAAGGAACTTTACGAAGATTTTATCCGCTGCAATTCTTCTATTTCTTAATGTAAACCTTGGTACCTACCCCTACCATAGTAAAGAGCTCATCTACATCTTTATTTTTCAGCGCCACGCAACCATCTGTCCATCCTACGCCCATTTCTATCATATCATCTCCACCTTTCCATATACCATGTATACCAATGTCACCGCCTATGCGGGCGCTTTTAGGTATGATGCCTTTTTGTTTCAGGCTGTTGAACCGTATGCGTGCCGAATCGTTGGGGTAACTGAGCAGCATGAATTTATTGTATTTTGATTGCGGGTTTTTGTTGGTTATTTTAAACCATCCCTCAGGCGTACAGCGGTCACCTTCCATACATTTATTCATTCTGGGGTTGGGGCCAAATACCGCGCGATAATTTCTTACCATTCTTCTGCGGTAGTACACTTTTACACAATATTCCGATTTATCAACAAATACGAGAACCGAGTCTTTGTTCATCGTATCGGGCAGAATAGCTACTTTTTGACCAACACTCAGTTTTTTTGACATGATGATGGTTTCTGTCACGCGCATGTTGCCCTGGTCATATTGTACCTCTCGTATAATATGGCCTTTCCCATCGCTGTATTCTTTTACTACTTTCAAATTCCGGGGAGGAGGAAGCTTACTTTTACTATCCTGGCCATAAGAAAGGAGCGATGTGATACACAGCAATGTGACAGTGAAAAATATATACTTACTGAAGCCACCATGTTTGCAGCCAAATCCAAATTTCATCATCAACAAGTAGCTTTTGGGAGTATTACGAAACTAATGAATTCACGTGTAAAATCAATGGTTTTAACCACTTTTTCACGCTTTTTTATCATACTTGTTCTCCCGCTTATGACCGATATTCTTTTAACTTTCTTACTTTCGGCAAATGCATGCGCTTACTTATACTGAAGAAAACTACCTGAAAGCCATTTATACGATACAGGACGCCAGCGAGCGCCACGAAGTTTCGGTAAATGAGATAGCCGAGCGCATGCAAACAAGGCCCGCAACGGTTACAGACATGCTGCGCAAGCTGTCTGAAAAATCGCTGATACATTACGAGAAATATAAAAAGATACAGCTGACGGGTAGCGGTAAAAAAGAAGCGCTAAGCATATTAAGAAAACACCGCCTCTGGGAAACTTTTCTTCATAAAAAACTAAATTTTTCCTGGGACGAGGTGCACGAGGTAGCGGAACAACTGGAGCATATACAATCGCAAAAACTGATTGACAAACTGGATGAGTACCTTGGCTTTCCCGAGTACGACCCGCATGGAGACCCTATACCTACTGATAACGGGGAAATACCGGTATCAACAGCAGAGGCGCTTTCTAAAGCTGGTACAGGAAAAATGTATAAAGTGGTGGCCGTAAAAGATACCTCTTCCGCTTTCCTGCAGCAACTGGAACGTTATGAATTGCATATCGGCTCGCAACTGAGCATTGTAGAGCGTATGCCATACGACAACAGCATCACTATAAAAACAAAGAAAGGCGTAGCCTTTCAGCTCTCCGAAAAAATATCTGCCAATATCCTTGTTGTGTGACGCTTATTTTTTCTTGTAGATAGGCACAGTAGAGCAGGGCTCTCCGTACATCAGCGATTTTACTACGGGACGCAATTTTGCAGTAGCTGCTACGTATGCGCTATCCGGTACATGTATATCGCCGCACCCCTTTATCACTACTCTTTTATCGGTATACTCCAGGAGGTCTAACTTATCTATTTCTTTGAGTGTGATGAAATCCTTCATCTCAGCAAGGCTACCAAAATGTACAGAAGCAGCCACAGGCTGCAGGTATGTAGCGGCCAGCATATATGCCCATACGGGAATAATTGCATCTACCGAACAAAACAGCGCAACATGTTTTCCTTCATATTCCTGCCAGTCGTGTTGCAGCAATGCAGCCCTATAATCTTTTTCCTTCAAAATCATTTCGCGGAACAAAAAAGGCTTGAGGTCAAAACCTGTTACCATATTTTCAGCCGGTATATATTTTGCCAGGTCCAGTGTTATTATTCCGCTTTCCGCTACCCTGTTCACTATTGTTTCCATACGCTTGTTTTACAATGCAAATTTACGAACTGTTTATCTCTAAATTAAAACAGCAGCGGTTTGGCCGCTGCTGTTTTAATTATATGAGGTTAAGTTAAACCTATAGTGCTACAGGTTTTTGCTGTTATATTCCACATCAGCCCATTTTTTAAGCTGCTCCTGTATGCTAGACGAAAGGGTATTTTTCAGTTGCATTTCTGCCATAGCAGCCTGCTGCTTCCTAACTCCTTCATCTTGTGTAGAAGGCCTTGTCCACCTGTTGATAACACTGATATATATAACACCGTCCTGGCCTTTTATACCGGGCGATACTGTGTTCGGGTTAAAACCTTTATAGAAGGTATAGCCTACTACTTTGGGTTCAAATCCTATATTTCCAACAAATGAGTTCGAAGCATTGAATGAATCCACCTCTGCTTTTTGCTGTCCAGCCTGCTGTGCTATTGCATCCAGCGAGTTCACGCTTTTGTATTTTTCTTTTATTTTTTCGGCTTTCTTTTCAGCTTTCACGGCAGACTCGATGGACGGGCGCATATTTGCATCCAGTTTCATTAACCCCTCATCTTGTTTTCCTGAAAGTTTTGCCACAACATATCTTCCGTCCAATGCAAATACAGAGGAAACATCTCCAACATTCGCATCATACATCCAGCGGATTATTTCGCGTGCAGAACCTAACCCGCTTATCATAAAGTCGTTGATTTTTACATTTTCCCCAATTCTCTTGTTTAGGTTTTCATTTTTAACCGCCTCGTCAAATGCTTTCGAGGTATTGTTTTTACCTGCAAACTCTGTTGCTTTGGCGTATACGGCATTCTGTGTATTATCGCCGGCATATAACCCTTTGGTAATCGTTGCCAGTTTCACAGCGGGCTGTGTTCCTTTTTGGTCCAGTATTTCTATATAGTGGTAGCCGGCATAGCCGTCGTTTTCCACTTTTACCACTTTTGTTTCACCGGGCCTGCCTTCAAAAACAAAGTCGCCGAATTCTTTAGAAAGCTGTGGCCGCTGCTGTAAAGTAAATGTGTATTCCCCGGCTGTATTTACGCTGCCTTCATCATCAGAATATTTTTTTACAACTTCGCCAAACGGCATTCCTGATTTTAATGCTGCTATAGCACTGTCCAGTTTCAGTTTGGCAGCGCTGTCATCCATTACTAACTGCCTGTTTTGTTGTGTTTTTATCAAAATATGGCGGCTCCTTACAGAATCCGGCATCATCTTTTTATCCAGCACTTTTGTAAGCTTGTATGCATTGTTCTCGAAATAAGGACCGTATACTTCACCGGTAGAAAGCCTGAAAATAGAATCTGCATACATAGACATGAACGAGCCTTTGTTTACATAAACATCATTATACGGATCGTCAGAATTTCTGTTCACCATTGATTGCGCATCTGTAGTGGTTGTAAATTCATCTTTCAACTGCTGCAGTGCACCCAAAGCCCTTGCCGTATCTTCAGCAGAAGGGAGCACATCAAAAGAAACATATTCTATACTACGTGTAGGGTAGTCTATTGTATATAATGCTTTATGCTCTTTCATGTAGCTAACCAATTCTTCATCCGTTACTTTTATGTCGTTATCGTTGATGCTGGCAAACGGAACTTTTACATAATTGATGCTGGCAAGTTCATTCTGCTCTTTTACCTGCCTGTCCAGCAAAAATTTAGGTGTGTACACAAAATTGTTAAGTAATGCATTGTATTTACGTGCAAGCCTGTTCCTTAAAACATAATTTTTAATGGCTTCCCATTCTTCCCTTGTTTTGCCGGTAGGGTCTACCTGGTCTATTTGTTGTTCGAACGCTTTTACTCTCTGCGGGTCGAACATTTTAGTGTCGGGATTTACGAACCATTTATACTGCTGCACGACCGGATCGGGGGCGGCACCATATATAATGTCTTTCTCTTCCTCTTTAGTAAAATCAAGGCCCAGTTTTTCGCTCTGCTCAGCTATGAGTTTTTCATTTATCAGCTCATTCAGTGCCTGGTCGTTTATCTGCGCCCTTGTCGCTTCGTCGAGCGAACGGCCTTGTGAGCTGTAATTATAAAGCGCTTCATATTCTTTTACCCTTTGCGAATAATCACGGCTGTCAATTTTTTCACCGTTCACCTTTACCACACTCTGGTCATTGCCAAAAAAATTGCCAAACCTGCTGCTGGCAGCATCCATTAATATGAATCCGACCAAGGCTAATGCTATGATAAAACCTGCAAGCTTCGCGTATTTGTTCCTGATTTTCTGAATTACCGACATATAGGTGTTATATTATAATAATAAGGACGGCAAATTTATACGAAAAATCGACATAAAGAAGCCAAAGCACTTATTTTATCTGTGTTATTTACATTAAGTTTAATATATTCGTATTTACATTATATCATTTTAGTTATTAGACGCTTATGTGAATTAGTGTGAATAGCCTATGTAAAATCCATGTTAATAAATGAATAACTAATTGTTTTCTCCGGCTTACCTTTTTTTGTTCCCGCAGCAAAGGGATTTTTAAGTAGCTGTTTAAGATATTCAGGTACAGATTTTTATTAACAGGGTACATCTTCCACATTTTCACGTATTTGTGTGAATGGCTTTTGTTTACAGGATATTTTTTGTGGATAACCTCTTTTTGAATGTGGATGACTAATATTTCCCTAATTTGCAACTTGGATATTGTAATAATATCCCCAAACTCACACACCTAATTGTAATAGCTTTTTTTTAAAAAATAATTCTATTCTTATTATTTATGGATGTGCATAAAGCCGGGAATTGGGAAAAAATTGAAAAAAAGGGTTTTCTGGATGTCGCTGTTGACCCTTCCCTGGATTTGTTCAGGGAAATAGAAAAGTTGAAGACGGAGAAGAATGCCGTTATACTCGCACATTATTACCAGGAACCTGATATTCAGGATATAGCTGATTATATAGGAGACAGTTTGGGACTTGCGCAGCAAGCCGTGCGCACCGATGCCGATATAATTGTTTTTGCCGGGGTACACTTTATGGCAGAAACTGCTAAAATCCTGAACCCGAAGAAAAAAGTACTCATACCTGATTTAAAGGCGGGTTGTTCTTTAAGTGACAGCTGCCCTCCGCATCTTTTTAAAGCATTTAAAGAAAAGCACCCTGATCATATTGTTATTTCTTACATAAATTGTTCAGCGGGTATAAAGGCATTAAGTGATATTATATGTACTTCTTCCAATGCAAGGCAGATTGTGGAAAGCCTACCTGTGGATCAAAAAATAATTTTTGCACCGGACAGAAACCTGGGTGCTTACATCAATAAGGTTACCGGCAGGAACATGGTATTGTGGAACGGTGCATGTATCGTCCACGAAATCTTCTCGCTTGAAAAAATTACTAAACTAAAAAACCGTCACCCTGAGGCAAAATTTATTGCCCACCCGGAATGCGAGGATCCAATATTGAAACTTGCAGATTTTATTGGCTCTACAACTGCACTTTTAAAATATACAATGAGCAGTAAAACGAATACGTTTATTGTAGCGACTGAGGCCGGCATTTTGCACCAGATGATGAAAAATTCTCCTGAAAAAACGTTTATTGCAGCACCTCCCGACAATGCATGTGCCTGCAATGACTGTCCTCATATGAAATTAAATACACTTGAAAAGATTTATGTATGCATGAAATATGAGCAACCTGAAATTATAATGGACAGTTCATTAATGGAGGAAGCGAAAAAACCTATTGACAGGATGCTTGAATTGAGCAGGCAATTCGGCCTATAACTGTAGTATGTAATAGCTGTGTCAATATCAGGCATGTTTTTTGTTTTATGAGATTTTTATTCTAATTTGGATACCTATCTGTTAATTTTATTTTTATTAAAACAACTTCTATGAAAAAATTCAACTTATTGAAGTTTTCCTTGGCCTTAGCTGTGCTTGCAACACCGTTGGTATCAACGGCGCAGACAGACATGGACCATTATGAAACAAATTATTACAACGAGTATGTAGGTGGCAGGGTATTAGTGACTGCACCTGCAAGTGTTGCAAAAGCATTAAATTTTACCATTTCCAATGAAGGAAATGCAAGTGATTGGGGAGGTCAGATACCTTCTAACAACACTATGCTAAATCTTGACCTGGTTAAAGCTGATCCTTATGATGTATGTTCTCCGTTGAATAATGGAGCTGCCCTGAATGGTAAAGTGGCACTGGTAATGCGCGGTAGCTGTGAGTTCGGTGCGAAGGCCCTGGCTGTTCAGCAGGCAGGTGCTGTTGCATGTATCATTGTAAACAATGTAGCCGGAGGCCCGGTTGGTATGGGTGCAGGTGCACAGGGTGCAAGTGTAACTATACCTGTGATAATGATTTCACAGGACGACGGTGCTGCACTGGCAGCTGCAAGCGGCGTAAAGGTTTCATTGACAAAATGGGGTAATGGCAATACTCATGACATAGGTTTTGTTGACCGTGGTCTCAGCCTTTGGCACGATTACGCTATTCCGTTCCACCAGTTAAATGCCAGTGGTGTTTCCAAAGGAGCTTACAAAGGTATTGACGGTGCTGTTATCGCTAACTTCGGTAGCTCCAATGAAACTCATATAGTTGTAAAAATTAAAGTGACATGGACTCCTGATGGCGGTTCTCCTACTACTGTAATTGAAGATTCGGTAATCAGGGCTAACTTCGGCGTTGGTGACTCTATTATTACTCCGTTTGTTGACCAGACTTATGACCTGGTTGCTTTAAGCGGTTATACAAAAGGCCGTTACGATGTAAGCTACACATTGACAATGGATGGTACTGATGAATTCCCCCAGGATAATACTGCCTCTTATTCATTCTATGTAACTGACGGTTTACTGTCAAAAGGCCGTTACGATTTCAGTAAAGGTCAGTCTAATATGAATACCTATATAGGTTTCGTTAATCCTACAGATTATATGATGGGTAACCTGCATTATATTGCAAATGGCGGGTACCAGTTCAAAAATGTACAGTTCTCTATCAGCAAGGGTAGCGCAACTGATAATGACCTGAGCACTGTAAATCCGGTGAATATATGGCTTTTCAAATGGGTAGATGGTTCTAATAGCCAACCTTCTGATCACGTTATACAGCAAGGTGAAACTACTATCGTTGGTGCTGCAACATCCGGTAACTTTAAATCAGGCGATACCAGCGGACATGTATTTACTATCAATATAGCTGATGCTACAGACAATACTAAACCTTCTGTTGCTGAAAATGATTCATGGTACTGGATTGCTGCTGACGTTCCGAGCGGTATGTACATAGGTGTAGACGGTATATCCAACATGCAACCACGTGCTTATTTCAGGGGTATGGCTACTAACTCGTTCTTCGATTATTATACAGCCCTTTTCGGTGCTGCTCAAAGTACATTCGATGGCGATCCTTCTTATGAGCCTAATATGTTCCCATTTGAAGGTGGAAGGAATGATATTGATTCTGCCCGTTTTGCCGAGCAGAAAAAAGGTATTATCCCTGCACTGCCTGTTCTTATGTCTACCTTCCCTGTATCAGTTAAGAATACAGCAGCTAACAACACATTTGACATAAGCATGTATCCTAATCCTGCATCTGAAATATTGAATGTATCTGTAAACCTGGAAAACAATACAGGTAAAGTGTATTATTCAATAGTTGATGGTTTAGGCAGGTCTGTTAAGAGGGCTGTTCGTGAAAATGTTAAAAACGATACTTATAGCTTCAACGTTTCTGATTTACCAAGCGGTACCTACTATTTTGCTGTAAATGCAAACGACGAAGTAACTGTTCGTAAGTTTACAGTTGTTCGATAGTAACTAGCTAGTTGAATAGTCCTGAAAAAAGTTGACAGAATTAGATAGTCCCGGTTGCCTCATGTA
>CAZUMM010000017.1:0-94387 GCA_964621795.1 uncultured Flavipsychrobacter sp. | reverse complement strand
TTTCAAAACACTTTCATAAATGCCCTTAACATCATATAAATAGACATCTTATATGTTGTTGTTAAAATGGTAAATCAACATGCTTAAATGCATTTGACCTATTGGACCAAAACCGACTATTCCACACTTCTTTTTACATTGCTGTTGATTGCCCTTGTTGATATATTGCTCCAGAATAAAGCCAGATACTGCAGCTGTCCGGATAACACTAATAAGGGCTGAGTTAATAATACAAACTGGTTTCCCGGTTGAAACATCATTGAGCACAGTAACAGAATGTGCGCGTTTTACTCCATGTTTGATATTGTCTGGAAAACTCGCGATCCATTTAATTCCGGCAGAGGAAATATCGCCTCCAACATAAGCCGGCATAGCAATAATCCTGTTTTTAACATCATTAAACCTAAGATATGGTTTTAATGGCTGGCTATATTTCGACTCTTTAATCAGTGCAGTCGCCATCCTGACGGTCTCTATACAAGCGCCCCAATCCACTCCAATTTCATTAAGGATCTTCTCGTTGATATATTTCATCCGGCAATATTTTGTTTTACCCAAATATCATTATAGACCGTATCTAAATATGCCCCTCCTGCATCTGGTGATATGAAGATGGCGTTAACTCCTTTTTTATTGTTTTTCAGCAAATAATTGTTTGCAGCATAAAAAGCCGCACCTGAAGAAGCTCCAAGAAATAAATTATGGACAGACAATAACTCTCTGCACCCTTGTATAATCTGTCTTTCAGATAATATAACGACTTCATCAATTCTTGACTTATCCATTATGTCTGTACGTATACTAGCTCCCAGACCAGACAGTTTTCTTGCCTTTGGTTTCTGATCAAAAACTAATGATCCTTCGACATCTACAGCTACAATACATATATCAGGGAAGTGCTCTTTTAGTCGATTGGATAATCCAGTTATAGTTCCTCCGGTGCTTACACTTATAAAAGCATAATCTAATCGTGAAAAACTATTGCAAATTTCTTCGCCGAGAGTATAATAATATGATAGATAATTATTGGGATTGCTGTATTGATTGAGGTTATAAGAGTTTTTATTATTTTTTAAAAAATATTCAACTGCTTTTATTCTATTTAAAAGATATCCTCCGGTACTGTCACGTTCCGTTACTTTAATCACATCATGGCAATAAAGTTTTAAAACCTTCTCTTTCTGGCATGATATATTCGGATCTATTACCGATATAAACTTTAGATTGAGCATTTTGCATATACCTGCAAGAGCTATCCCAAAGTTTCCAGAAGAAGATTCAATAATTACAGTCTCATCATTTACTTCATTGTTTTCAATGGCTTTTTCAATCATGTACTGACCAGACCGGTCTTTTATACTTCCAAAGAAGTTTTGCTGTTCCAGTTTAACATACAGGTTATTACCGGTAATACTTAATTTATGGAGTTTAGTGTTACCAATAAGTAACTGCAACTTCTCCAGGGAGTCTTTAAATTGTTTCATAATGAGGGTATCACTACAGTTTACGGTGTATTACGGTGTATTGAATTTAATATTTTATTGCATATTATTATATTTTGTCTAAAAAAATTATCACTTATTAACTGACTATGCTTTCCAAAACAGTTATACTCAAAATAATTGCCGTTGGTCAAATTTGACCATTCAGTAAACTCTTTGGTCCTTTCACCTAAGAGTTTTTTAAACCTGCTTTCTTCTTCAAAGCGATCTTCTGCCTTTAGCAAGTGAATGTTAGCATTAATTTTGCCGCTACTAACTAATTCTCCGCTGAACTTATGGTATGCATTGATATTGTTAATAATTTCATTCTCATATTCTTCATAATGCAATGAACTCACCAGGCTTTTGGCAGATTTGATAAATTCATCAAAAACGTATGCGTCGTGTCCGTCTTTATGATGTACCCTATATGAATATGTATCTAACAATATAAGGTCAGAAACTTCTACCCCGCCTTCTTCCATAGTTTTACATAATTCAAAAGCTAAAGCACCTCCGGCCGAATATCCCATTACCACAAAAGGATAGCTTGTTTCTATGCCTTTTATGATCTCAAGATATTTCTGATTACGATCAGTTTCGGGCAGGAAATTAAACCCATGTATAGAGTAGCCTTCTATTAACGACGCAAACTTCTCATACACGAACGCATAAGCCGCAGTGGGGGGAAATAGTAGCAGTACGCGTTCGCTGCCGACACTATGCTTTAAAAGTACAGACGGCTTAAAAAAACTATGTATGATATTTGCACTTGCGCCAGTTACATTAGCATTCATGCTGTCAATAAAGCAAGCAATCTTAAATGCGGTAGAGTTTTCATATAAGAAATGAATAGAAATCTCTATTCCAAACTCACGTTCCAATCTTCTCAACAAGTAAATGGCTTTTAAAGAATCACCTCCTTTTTCAAAAAAATCATCATTTATATCATAATGAGGGTCATCGACATATTCTCTGAAAATATTCAGCACTAAAAGATGCTTATCGTTATCATCTCTATTTTTTCTTAAAGACTGCATATTAACAAAAGAATCCCGGCGTTTGCTAATATTGGTTCTGTCTCCGCCGATCTCACTATCATAACCTGCGACCTTCTGAATTAAGTCTTGTGTTGATACAATAACATTATCATAACCGCTGCTTATCGCTTGCTCAAAAACAGACAAACCTTCCGCTATGGTTAACCCTCCATTTATATGTTCCTCAACATCGAACTCCTGATCTTCATGCTTATGTTTCCTTTTCGCTGCTTCTACGGTCAACCCTACTTCTTTCCAGTCATTCCAATGAATAACTGTAGTTTTAAAAGAAAAATTCAAGTTGCAATACACGCCATATGCTTCAATAAATTCGTTGCTGGAAATATACCCTACCTGACCAAATTTAGATTTATATAATACATTTCCACATGAAGAAAATAAAGCAAGGAAGGTCAGCGGTCTATTTTTAAAATAATTAGTTATAGCAATCGTTCCATTTATCTTTGCCGTCATTACCTGTCTGGTCGACTCGTTGTTACGGTTTTGAATAATGCCATTTGTATCTATTTCCCCTGCCGCATGTATTACTCCCGTAATATCACCGTGCATTTTCTCAAAATCACTAATGACTTCAGATATACTTTGCTCATTTGAAATATCAATAGATACTACTGTAATATGAGTAGAATACTTTTCTTCAATATCTAATATCTCCTTTATTCTATTCCTTGTTTTTTCATCTTTGTTACTTGTAATATACTCATCCCAATTATCTCTTAAAGGAAACCCTATGCGAACTATGGCCAATATATTAGCGTTATAGTTTTTAATAAGATGCTTTATAATAGATAATCCTATACCGCCAAAGGCACCAGTCACAATATAATTGTGTTTGTCAAGCCTAGCCAACAGTCTATCATTGTTGTTAAGTTTTATAGGCTCAATTGTTTTGACCCATCTGCTACCATAGCGGTGTACAACCAAATGCCTGTTATCAAAATAGTTAAATTCTTTAGCCAGTATCTGGTTTATATCTAATAGACAATCAGGTTCATTTGTTAATTCAATGTCAACAAGCTTTATTTTGACGTTGGGGTATTCAACCGAAATAGTTTTTACAGCACCTAGTACTGTATACTTAAGTGGTAAGATGTCGCCATTGTCAAAAATATCCGCTACCTTATTTGAAAGCAGTATGAATTCCTGTTCCTGGCTTATTACTACCTTGTTTAGGGCTTTGACGAGATTTAAAACACTGTAAAAATAGTTTTGCAAATGTTCCGGATCATTGACATTCAACTCTTCCCCAGGTTCAGTGAGTCCCAGGCAATGCACCACTCTTATTCTTTCATTAAGGCTTACATCCTTAAATAATTGATCATAATGTTCTGCACCCTTAATATCCAGTAGGATGGTGTTTTCATCTTTTCTCTCATATTGATGAGAAGGTAAGATTCTTATAATCCTACAAGCATCATTAATACTTCCAGCAATTTTATCGGCATGACTGGCGCTAGCTATTATAAGATAGCAACTTTCGCTTCCTCCACGTTTTGTTTCCGGTGGTAAAAATGATTGCTCCCATTTTGGGACATAGTATTTTATATCATTATTTTGCTGTGGGTTTAGTAATGAAGAAACCATCTCAGCCCTGGAACTATCTATATTCAAGCTAAAGCGCTTCTTATCAAACACATAGCCAGGCAGATTAACACTACTAACTGTAGGTTTACTTTGAAGCTCCATCCAATTTACCGGAATATTCAACATCCACAATTTGCCTATCGCCGCCAGTATTTTATCAAGCTCATTTTCACTATTCTTTTTAGGCGGCATAACACTTATCACTTCACGCTGAACTGAACTATACAACAAATGTTGTTTAACAATACCGGACAGTACCATATCAGGACCAATCTCAACGAAAACAGGGTTATTAAAAGTGGTTAGGATTGTATCTATCCCTTTTTTAAATTGTACTGTACTTCGTAATTGCTCCCCCCAATATTTATCGTTTAACTGTTCTGGCTTTATCCAATCTCCGGTTACATTAGAAATAAATGGCACGTCGGGTGTCAGCACTTTAATATCTAATGCTTTCATACTTAACAGTTCCGCAGCCTGCTCCATCAAATGGGAATGAAAACCAATTGATTCATTCAGAACAACGTATGGTATATTAGCTGCTCTAAATTGAGAACAAACCGCATCTATATTGTTTCCGCTTCCAGACAATGTATAAGAACGGGAATTATTGATTGCAGCTACATTAATGCCCCTGTGCAGATAATTTAATAAATCCTGTTCACTTATTCTAACAAATAGCGTTTTGCCATTGGGCGCCTGCACAGCCAGTTCACCTCTATAAGTTAAAAGATCAACTGTATCTTTCAATGAAAGGACACCGGTTAAACATGCAACTGTTAACTCACCAAGACTATGGCCAATAAATGCTGCCGGTTTTACTCCCCATTTGATGAGTAGTTTAGTTAAAGAATATTGGAAAATAAATACTATTAACTGTGTATATTCAGTATTATTGATTGCTTCCTCTGCATATGCTGCTTCTGTCATCGAAGGATAAAGAATATGGCCTACCTGCTTGCTACATAGTCTAAAACACTCATCAACGGTTTCCTTAAAATAGGGTTCTACCCTATATAAAGACAGACCCATATTTACATATTGACTTCCTTGTCCAGGTAACATAAATATTACCTGGGCATCTTTGGGCTGCTGATCAATGTCAACGAAGTGTTCAGCAGTATAACCCAGGAGCTTGTTTCTTAGTGTACTGATATCATTAGCTACCACCCATCTTTTATATAGATGTTGTCTTCTTCTAACATTTAACGTAAATGCGATATTATTTATTGATATGTCAGGATATTTCAACAGAAAGCCAGCCAACTCTTTTGAATATGCAATAAGACTATTTTTGCTGTTTGCTGTTAACTTTATTAAAAAAGGTCGTTCTTGCTTATTAGTATTATTGTTGCCATGTTCACAAACTTCAAGTATTACATGTGCATTGGTTCCTCCTATTCCAAAAGAACTAACAGATGCCCTATAGGGCCATGAACCAGCAGGCCAATCTTCAATTTTAGTAATTACGCTAAACGGACTATTCTCAAAGTCAAAGCCCGGATTGGCATTTTTAAAATTTAAACTTGGAACAATTTTCTTATAGTATAGTGACAGCACCGTCTTTATAAACCCGGCGACACCTGCAGCAGCATCCAAATGGCCTATATTAGTTTTAACGGATCCTATTTTACACAAATGAGAAGAACTTCCATACGCTTCTCTCAACGCTTCTAATTCCACAACATCGCCCAAAACAGTTCCAGTGCCGTGGGTTTCAATATAGCCTATTGTATTGAAATCAACCTGCGCTACTTTATGCGCTTTTCTAATCACCTCAGCCTGGCCGGATACACTTGATGCAGCATAGCCCACCTTCCTGTTCCCATCATTGTTAATTGCAGAGCCTTTTATTACTGCGTATATCTTATCTCCGTCTGCAACTGCTTTTTTATAAGGCTTAAGCATTACAACTCCTGCTCCTTCTCCTTTTACAGTACCTTTTGCATCTTTATCAAAAGTTCTGCAAATACCGTCTGCTGAATTAATCATGCCTTCAACATATACATAGCCCAATTTGGGCAGAGTGTTCAAAGAAACTCCGCCAGCAATGGCCATTGAACATTCTCCCATTAACAATGCCCTGCAGGCCTGATGAATAGCTACCAGAGAGGAGGAACAAGCTGTATTCAGTGTCATGCTTGGCCCGGTAAAATTTAGTTTATAGGAGGTAATAGAACTGGCGAATGAACTATCTGACAGGGTAGTCGCTAAAAATTCTCCAATGTTTTCCCGGATACCCGATAACATTGTTTGCGCCTGCCAGTAAAAGCTGGAACTACAGCTACAGAATACCCCAATAGGCTGTTTTTCAGTTATATGGCTATAACCCGCATCCTCAAGGGTGTGCCAAACACATTCCAGAAAGTTCCTGGTCTGTGGGTGTAACACCTTTGCTTCCGAAATTGAGTAATTAAAAAAAACATTGTCAAAAGAATCCCACTCATTAATGACCCCGCCCTTTGATGGAACATAATTTTTATCGGATGTCATTTCAGGAAATTTAGCTTTTGCAGCAGCCAATTCATCATCATCCAGAAATGAAAGGCTTGTCTTAGCGTCCTTTAAATTCTCCCAAAAGGATAATAGATCCTTAGCCCCCGGAAAATTACATGCCATTCCAATTACTGCAACCTCTAAACCAGTAAGCGAATCCCGAGAGTTATTCACCGTCATCATCAAATAGTTTAACCGTGCTTTTCAACAGCAAAGAATCTGCATCCATATCACTATCCCAATCTTCATTAGTCCCTTTAGCCAAAAATTCACTTAATTGATATATTGTCGGATATTTAAAGAAGTTTACAGGCGGAATAGTTAGTCCAAAATTTGTTGACAGGTCGTTTACAACATTTAAGAGCATTAGTGAGTTTAACCCCAAGTCAAAAAAACTAGTATTTACCCCCATTTTACTATTGGGTAAGTATTTCTTTAAAACGCTTGTTATTATGTCACCAACTTCAGACCCAACCTGCAGTTCATCAGTCTCATTATCCAACTCGACGTTTTTCATACTTAACAAAACCTCCGTATCTACTTTACCGTTTTTCTTTATTGGTATTTTCTCCAATTTGTAATATTC
Source organism: uncultured Flavipsychrobacter sp. (assembly GCA_964621795.1). GTDB lineage: Bacteria > Bacteroidota > Bacteroidia > Chitinophagales > Chitinophagaceae > Polluticoccus. The sequence continues at coordinate 87,179 of CAZUMM010000017.1, read as the reverse complement.
TGTAGGTATCATGTAGCCCGGTAATTTATCAATTAGGTATTTTTTAATTATTACACTGTTAATGGTGTCTTCACCAGTGTAATAAGCCGACAGATGTTTTATTTTACCAGCATCTTCTTTAACCAGAACAACTGCATTTGAAATTCCCGGTATTGATCTTATACCAACAATAATTTCGTTTAATTCTACTCTATAGCCTCTTATTTTAACCTGATCGTCTTGTCTGCCCTTATAAAAAATCTTTCCCTCAGAATTGTAAAATCCCAGATCGCCTGTCTTGTATAATTTCTTTCCGTTTTCGAAGGGATCGGGAACAAACTTTTCATTAGTAAGGAGCTGGTTATTAAGATATCCAATCGCAAGGGCAGTACCACCAATATATAGTTCCCCCCTTACGGTAGGAGGCAGCATATTCATACTTTCGTCTAATATTAAAATTTTCGTATTAGCAATAGGATATCCTATCGAAACCTCTTTCTCATCATCTTTTACAGTATTACAGTTAAAATATGCCGGTGCTACTGTTGCTTCTGTAGGCCCATACATATTATATATAACAGCATTTACACTCTTTTTTATTCTGTTTAGAACAGGAATATCTATCGCTTCACCTCCAAGTCCCAATACACGTAGTGAACTAAACGCATTTATATACTCAAATAATGAACTAACAACTGATGGAACAGACACCATGAATGTGATTTTATCGCAAATCATATTCAGTCTCTGCGTATCGAGTAAACTATCAATTAAATAAATCTTTCCACCGAATGCAAGTGGGTAGAAAATTTCGGAAATAGACATATCAAAAGATAGTGTTGCAGACGCCAGTACACCCTTTTCCGCCCCTTTGGGAAAAAGCTCATTTAACCAGCTTATATAATTGTATAAGCTTTTGTGATTAATAACAACGCCTTTAGGCCTGCCGGTAGAGCCTGACGTATAAATAGCATACGCCGGCATTTCGGCATCAATACTTACTGAAAGATTTTCTTCGTAAATACTGTCATCAATTATCTCTTCAGGAGTTATAACAGTAACATTGTTTGTTATCAAATGACAATGTTCCTGCTGAGTAACAACACACCTCACATTTGCATCACTCAATATCATATTAACCCGTTCTACAGGCAATGATGGATCTATAGGCAAATATGCAGCTCCTGCTTTCATTATAGCCAAAATACCCGCAATCATATTGGGTGTACGGTTATACAGAATGGCTACAAAATCACCACTGGCTACTCCAACAGCACAGATGTGTTTAGCTAATTGATTCGCCCGATTGTTTAAGGATAAATAAGTAAGCTCGTGAGCATCCTGGCATAAGGAAATATCCGATGATTTACCCGCAACCTGCGATTCAAATAAAGAAATGACATTACCATCGCCAAATTCCATATTCTCCCCGTTCAACAATGCCAGATACTTATCAATATCGGGCTTATTCAAAAGCTGTATTTTACCAACTGGCAGGGTAATATCAGCCAACACCTGCTCAGTAATATTTTTGAACCATTCACTATAGGAAATAATTGTTTCATGTTTGAACAGTGTAGTTTTATATTCGAAGGAAAATAAAAATTGTCCTTCAGATTCAACAACATGCAAAGACAGATCAAATAAAGATTTTGTCTTTACATATTCCTTCTTTACAAACAATATTCCCTTTTCATTCAATTTCTTCAATGCACTGTTTTCTTTATTGCCAATCGCCTTCTTATATGTAAACATTACATTGAACAGGGGATTACCACCAATATCATTGTTAGCGCCTACCTTTTCTACTAACATTTCAAAAGGATAGTCCTGATTGCTAAAAGACATTATACACTCATCTTTTACCTTTTGTAAGAATACATGGAAAGATTCACTTGCCGTCAGCTCGTTACTTATTACAATTGTATTTGAAAAAAATCCTAACAGATTAAGCAACTCCGAATTGTTTCTTCCTAAAACGGGAGTACCAACTTTAATAATACTCCCACTCGACAACTTTGACAAAAAAACATTAAATAATGCTATTAACAACATATATTCCGTTACACCTTCATTGGCTGCTATTTGTCTTATGGTAGCAGATATTTCCTTTGACAGGGAAACAGAATATTCCCGGCCTTCATAAGAGACATGAGGTGGGTCGTTATAATCAAAGGGCAGTTCTATACGCTGAATGCCATCATTATACTTTCTAATCCAATAGCTTTCCATCTCGGCAATACCAACCTTTAATTTTTCTTTTTGCCAAACAGCATAGTCCTTATATTGATAAGTTAAAGGCTTAATGTCTTCATGAGCTAAGAAAGTAATAAATTCGTTAACGAGTATTTCCTGAGACAGGTAGTCAGTTATGATATGATGCATATCAAAAAACAAGGTCATTGTTCCTTGTGGGTTTTTAAAATATGCAACTCTAAATAACGGTGCATTAGAAAGATCAAAAGGTCTTACCAAACCGGCAATCTCACCCTGTTCGCAATATGATTGTATATCAACATCTACTTCATAATGTATTATCTGCACAGGCATACCATCAATAAGCTTAAATGATGTTCTTAAGATTTCATGACGTTGCACCAACTTTTGTATAACAACCCTAATATCCTCAATATTGACATCGCCTCGTATCTCTAACACCTGGGTTACATTATAAAAAAAATCGCCGGGGGTAAGTTGCTGTAGTACAAATACCCGTTCCTGTGATGATGACATGGGGTAATAAGAGGCATCTTTAGCCTTTGTTAGCGATATTGCCGGCGAATATGATGGCTTATCCCCGTGTTTAGATTGTAAAAGAAGAGAAAGACGCCCTAATGTGCTATTTTCAAACAGCTCCTCTAATGTGATTTTTGTACAATATAAAGTCTCTATCTTTAATATTAACATAATAGCATTCAACGAATCTCCGCCTAATGCAAAAAAATCACTCTCTAGGTATATATCTGTATCTTTTATTTTTAAGATTTCTCTAAATAAGTTCTCTATTTCAATATCTATCTTCTGTGAAGGCTTCGTGCCGGTAAAGGTAGCTGCCAAACTAATATAAGGTAATGCACTTCTATCTTTCTTACCATTTTGTGTAAGAGGAAAGTATTCGAGTTTTACATATCGGGCCGGCAACATATATTTAGGCAAAACTGATTTTAAATATCTATGAAGAATGTCTTCATCCTTTACGTCATCCGCCAGGTAATATGCTATTAAATATTTATTATCTGCATCTCCGGACAACACATTTACAATTGCATCTTTAACACCTTCAATATCTCTTAAGCAATTCTCAATTTCCTCTAATTCTATACGATAGCCATTTATTTTAACCTGATTGTCTGTCCTGCCGATATATTCAATATTTCCATCGGCATGAAAATTAACTATATCGCCTGTTCTATATAAGACAATAGGATTCTCTTCAGTACCCAACATGATAAAACGTTCCTTTGTCATATCAGGTTTATTTAAATATCCCGAAGAAACACCATTTCCGCCAATGTAAAGTTCTCCCGATACACCCGTAGGTTGTTTGTTAAAATTCCTATCCAAAACATATGCAGTGGTATCCGGCAATGGCGTCCCAATCATGCTCGATCTGGAATAATTAATAACGGTATCATTAAGCGCATAAAACGTTGCAAATACCGTAGTTTCTGTAGGACCATACCCATTTATTATTCTTATATCATCTGTCGAATATAAACCAATCCAGCTTTTAAGCGCACTGAAAACAAGCTTCTCTCCTCCCAATAACACTACCTTTAAAAAATCCTTAAGCTGATGTTGTTCCTTCAAACATTCTACTTCAGTGAATGCTTTAAAAGCCATTGGAGTTTGGGTAAAAATAGAAACTCTGTTTTCTGTTACCAGGTTATACAACGCATTAATGTCGCTAATTTTTTGATGTGGAATAATAAGTTTGCCTCCAACCAATAATGCTCCAAATAACTCTACAATTGAAAAATCAAAGCTATAGGAATGTGCCAGCAACCATACATCATCCGGGTCAATTTTTAATTCCGGTTGCAGAACCATAAGCAATGAAACCACATTTCTATGACTTATAATACAGCCCTTTGGTTTGCCAGTAGTACCTGATGTATATATTATGTAGGCACTATCATAAGGTTTAATTGCGGGGAGAACTAATTCCTTTTCAGAAAGAACATCAGTATAATTTTTAGCTATCAGTGTACTGCATTCAAAAGTCTTAACGTTTTCCGGATTCAGTATTTTATCATCAACAATGATTACCGAACATTGAGCATCTTTCAGTATAAAGCTTACTCTTTCATATGGCATCTTCGGATCAATTGGCACATATGCAGCCCCGCATTTTAGAACTGCCAAAATTGATGCTACCAACATTTCAGAGTTGGACATTAAAACTGCGACGTGATTGCTTTTCGTTATATGGTATTCATTCAGTAGTTTTAAACATATTGCATCACTCAACCTGTCAAGTTCTAAAAATGTAACTGTTGTTTGATCATATTTTACAGCTATTTTTTGCGGATGCTTCTTAACTTGTTTATTCCATAATGAAACCAGCGTTTCAGAAGAAGCCTGTGTGGATGGTGATAAATCAGGTGTATTTAATATCTCTGATATGTTCCTGGTATTGTAGTTTAGCTCCTCTACTGTTGATTCTATCCGTTCAACGAATAACCCTAACAGCACCTTATAATTGTTAGCCAACTCTTCTATAATAGTTGGATGAAAAACTGATGAATTGTATGTAATGATACTATTAAACTCAGCCCCGTCATTTCTGAATAGGAAACTTAAGTCGTATTTTCCATATCCATAATTGCAGCTTATATAACTACAAGCAATATTATTGAACGAATAGGACGGAGTAGAGACTGTATCAACATCAATGGTTACATTAATGGGCTGCACCTGATAGCCAAGTTCCTGGATTAATTTTTCGTAGGGGAAAATTTGATTTTCCAACGCTTTAGCGTATTGCCGGTCAATATAGGCTAAATGAGCTTTGACATTATTGCTTAAATCAATATTACAATTGATAGCTAAAAAATTGGCCAGTGGACCGACAATCCCTGAAAAGGTATGGTCGTACCTATTAGAACCATGCGTGCCTATAACTATATCCAGCCTTTCTGTATACTTGTATAGTAAAATACTTAGATTAGCCGCAAAAAGTGAAAACTCTGATACTTGCAGTTCTTCAAGGCATCTTTGTACTTTATTGTATAGGTCGTTATTTATATTAAAACTAAAGGTACAGGGTACATACTCATCTGTCAATACCTGCTTTCCTTTAGGAAGCTCTATTGGATCTAGTTTCTCAGGTAAATTCGATACCCAATAGAAACGCTGGTCCTCCATTAAATCTCCCGGAAGTGCTTGATGCCAATCATAAAAATCTTTATACTGAACTAAATCTTCTGTTTCAGTTGCGGTATTACCAGATAGCAAGTGTTTAAAATGTGCTACCAACCCATTATAAATATTTACCAGTGACCACCTGTCGACAAACAAGGAATGAAAAGTGATATTCAGGATAAAATCATTTTCACTCCATTCCAATAGATAAGCTTTAGCCGGTATTATTGACTGAGTATTAGCCAAACTCTGCCAGCTAATCTCAGATAATAATTTTATCGCCTCGTTTAATGTACTTAAATAATTTTTAGCAAACGTTACTGGTACAGGTTTTTCCCAGTTATTTAATTTCAGCATATCATCAACTATGCCCGAATTAAGAATGTCATACTTTTTTAGCAGATTCTGAATAGCACTGCATAATAAGTCTTTATCAAAAGCCCCTTGTATCCGAATTAATAAAGGGATGTGATTATATTTTGCATCACAACTGTTTTTTAACTTTTCAGATCTATGCTGATGCAATAATAGTTTCTGGTGATAAGATAAAGACAATTTCATAGTTCAGGTCTAGGATTTATCCTTAATGTCAATTAAAGGCGGCAGCTTTTGTGCCACGTGCACTTCCATGTTTTTTATCATCTGGTTGGGGTTCCGGCAAATAGTCTTTATTAAATATAAAAATCTTTGCTGAAACTTTTGAATAGTACTCTCTTTATACATGGAAGTATTGTATTCAAAATTAATTGTACCGTTTTCATTAGTATGTAATGTCAAATCAAATTTGCTACTTCTAAAATTTAAGTCTTTCGGAGTTATTTTTAGGACCCTTAATTCATGTGAATTTGTTATAACATTAAAGTTGGCCATGTTTATGGCAATTCTAAACAACTGCTGCTTATGCTCTTTTCTCCATATGCAACTTTTCACAACTTCTTCATAGGAACATTGCTGATATTTTAATGCATTCAGGCAATTATTCCTGACATTTTTTATAAAGCTTAGACAATCCAGCTTAGGATCAACATCATTTCTTAGTAATATGGTATTTATAAAGCATCCGACTAAATTTTCTAAAGATTGGCTTTCCCGGCCTGCTACAAAGGATCCAATTACTATATCCTGCCTCTTTGTATACTTATGCAGAAGTATATTAAGAACAGCTACAACCAGCATATAATTCGTAATTCGCATCTTCCTGCAAAACTCCATCATTAGCTGTTTCGTATCATCATCAATCGACAATAGCGAGCTCTCACCGGTATAGCCGGAAATAGTTCCGCCTGAATAATCTTTACTTAACGTAACGGGAATTATTTCCTTCTGCAAAACCTTTGCCCAATAGTCAACTGCAGGTTTTGACAATTTCTGTTGCCATTTTATAAAATCAGCATACCGTACGTTAATCTGGGGCAGTGCAGCACGACGATTTTCCCCATAGGCCTCATACAATAGCAAAAAGTCTCTAAAAATTATGTTCAATGACCATCCGTCGCTTATAATATGATGTATGCATAATAGTAGCTGGTGTTTAGTATCCGAATGTCGGAACAGTGTAATTTTAAAAAGAGGAGGACTAAGCAAGTCAAACTCATGATTTACAATTTCTTCCGTTTTAAGGTCAATTTCTCCATTACCGGTTTCGGGCATTTCAATCGTATCCAGCTTAAAGAAAAAAGAATCAGGAGGCAATATCTCCTGATATATTTCCCCATCCTCAAGTATTATTTTTACTCTTAGCATTTCATGCCGTGCTATCAGTTCATTAACGGCGTATTGAAATGCTTCCATGTTTAAGCTTCCATCTATAGATATAGCCTGAATTATATTGTATGCAGCAGGTGATGAATTTTGCATAGAAGCCTTCCATATTCGCTTTTGCATGGGCGACAGTTCAAATATGCGATCCACGCCATTCGTACCCGGTACTATAGGTATACTTACATCTATATGACCCTCTGATATTATTTGGCTAATTTTTTCGATTGTTGCATTATTAAAAACATCGTGCAGATCCAGTTTTATTTTATAAGCATCCTTTACCTTATAAATTAATCTCAGCATCTTCAGACTGTCTCCACCAACAGAAAAGAAGTCGTCATGTACACCAAACCTTTCATGGCCAAGAATATCCTTCCATATAGCAGTTAACTTGCCAGTATTTGTATTAATATTACGGTCAGTCTTATTTGTATTATGTAAAATATCTTTACTTAATTCAACTTTAGCTATATTATTTAAGGTATTCTTATCTACTTTACCGTTTCTTGTCAGTGGTATGGCATCAATTGTAAGAAATATTGATGGAAGCGCATACATGGGTAAAAGCTCAGATAAGTAAGATTTCAAATCAGTGATGTCCAGGCTACCACTTCCCGGCATTAATACAATAAGTGCTATTAAAGACATCTCTTTATCAACATCAGCCGTTGCGATAACAACGACATCTTTTACGATTTTATATTGCTTTATAGCATTTTCAACTTCGTGCAACTCTATACGATATCCCCTTATTTTTACCTGGTGATCAATACGACCAACATATACTATTTCGTTGTTCTCATTCCAGTAACCTATGTCTCCTGTCTTATATAACATCTCTTTTCTTTCCATATCCTGCACGAATTTCTCAGACGTTAGTTCAGGACTATTTATATATCCGGCTGCGAGCCCTTTACCACCTATATATATTTCTCCCTCAATACCTTTATCTGCCAACAACCCATTCGAGTTTCGCACATAAACATTTACATTATCTATAGGTTTTCCAATCGGAACATTAATATCTATACTTTCAGGAATGCAGCAATAATAAGTAACATCTATGCACGCTTCAGTTGGGCCATATAAATTATAAAGCTTTGTAGTTTCAAAATTAAATAGCTTATAAAACCTGTTTACAGTATCTCTTTTTAACTGTTCTCCACTGGCAAACACACTTCTAAGCGAGGATAAACGCAGAATTTCTTCTTTATTCTGATTTAAATAATCAATGAATAAATTCAGCATTGAAGGGACAAAATGCATTACAGAAACTTTATGCTTTTCAAGAGCATTTATTATCTGTTCAGGATTCCCTTCGTGTCCATCAGGAAGTATGCATAGCTGATTACCTGTTATTGCCCACCATAGTATTTCCCATACAGAAACATCAAACGTATATGGAGTTTTGAATAATACTACGTCTCTACCCTTAAGAGGAAACTGCTTTTGCATCCAGTTTAACCTGTTCAAAATCCCTATTTGAGTTACTAAAACACCTTTCGGGTTTCCTGTAGTACCAGAAGTATAAATAACATATATTGGGTCAGAGGCATCTCTTTTGAGTTTTATATTTTTTGTATAGTTCTCATCGCCGGGCAGACTATAAAACTCATTTGTAGTCAGAACAGTATAGACCTCAGGAATTTTAGTCCATAAATTGTTCGTTCTTTCGGTAATAACAGTTTTTACATTGCTATCCCGTAAAATATTTAAGATCCTTGATTCGGGGTGTTTTGTATCTAAGGGCACGTATGCCGCACCTGCTTTCAATACAGCTAAAATGGCGATTATAGTGTCAATGTTTCTTTCCAATAAAATTGCCACAAGATCACCCTGAACAACTTTATTAGACATAAGGTATCTGGCAACAGCATTACTTAAGGCGTTAATCTGACCATACATATATGAAACATCATTGGCAGTTATGGCAACAATATCCGGATTCGTTCCAGCTATATGTTCAAACATCTCAATAATGTTGCCTGACAACAGTGTTTCATCTAGTACTCCCCGCGAATTTTCTAATATTGAAGTCTGTTGATGTCCAGGCAGAAAGTTCAGTTGGCTAACCTTTTTCAATGGGTCGCTAAGGGCATCAAACAATATGCTCTTGTAAATAGAAAGCCAATGCTCTATTTTTTCGTTTTTAAACAGCTCTAAGGCGTATCTGCATTCAATATAAAAACTATGATCTCTTTCGGATACGTAAAAAACGAGATCGTATTGAGTAGTAATGTTTTTGCATCCAATATATTCCCTATATTCGTCATCATTTTTACTACTTCTCCCTTTGTCGGTATAATCAAATAATACGTTAAATATCGGGTGAGGTGAATGATGCCTTGTTGGAGCAATGAGATTCACCATTTCCATAAAGGAAACATCTGAATTATCGATTGCTTTTAATATCTCTTTTTGAACAGCAGCATTATAATCTATAAATAAGCTGTCGGGATCTATATTAGTCAGTATAGGCAGTGTATTAATAAAAGGCCCGGCGATATTAAGCGTCTCTTTATATTTCCGTCCATAATAGGGTATTCCAACAATAACATTTTTCTGACCAGTAACGTAATGTAGCAGCAATGTAAACACCGATAGAAAAAAGCCGTGAACAGTGCTACCTTCATTACTGTTTACAAAGTCATAAATACTTTTTTGGGGTAGTTCAAACTTAATGATGCGACCTGCGCTTACATTATCTGCGTTTTTAAAATCAACTGGCAGGTCTAATAGTTTTGTTTCTATATCATATAGTTTATCAATCCAATATTTTTTTTGTAATTCCTTATTGTCGTTGTATTCTGTAGAATTGCAATATTCGGCGTAATCTTTATACTGTAAGCTCAGTTCAGACAACCTTTCATGCCTTAAAATTGAAAGGAGATCATTTAACAAAATATTATTAGTAATATAATCCGTGATGATATGATGAACATCTATTCCTATTATATAACGTCCTTTAGTGCTATCTTTTATAATTATAGCTCTGAAAATACCAGGTATACTTAGATCGAAAGGTTGTGTAAAGGACTGAATAGCCTCTGTTACCTTTCCCGGATCTGAATGCTCATGTATTTCAATTTCAGGATTTATATAATCATGTATTTTTTGATAAGGTTCACCTTCTATCTCTACAATAGAAGTTCTTAGTATTTCATGCCTGTCTATCAGCTTACTAAATGCCTCTTTTACATCTTCAAGAGGGTTACCAATTTCTAGTGTAAAAAAAGAAGTAACATTATATGCTAGTGAGTCCGGAAATAGCTTATGCAAAAAGAAAATACCTTTTTGCGTCGGCGATAGACTATAAACATTCTTGTGACGAACTTTTTGCAGGCACTTTTCTTCTTTAACACCCGGCCGGTCCTTAATTTCGTTATTTATATAAGAAGATACTTTATCAATAGTCTGGCAGTCAAAAAGCACAGAAACCGGAAATGCAATTTTATATTTCCTCTCTATTTCTGTAGCCAATATGACAGCAGATAGAGAATCACCACCAACTTTAAAGAAATTAGATGTACTATTGATGGCATTCTTACTAATTTTTAATACTTCAACCCATATACCAACTAATTCTTCATTAAAATCAACAGAACTGCTATTTACTGCTTCATTAGCTTCAAAAGGATTATGTAATTGCTTGTAATCAATTTTTCCATTATTGGTTAACGGAACACTGTCGACCTGCACAATATAAGCAGGTATCATGTAAGCAGGTAGTTTCTCTTCAAGAAATACCCTTAGTTTTTCATTATCTACAGTACCGGATGTTTGAATATAGGTGACGATATGCTTATTATAATTCGCTAACTCAATTGCTCTAGAAAATACAGATACAACTTTATCAAATTTCAAGCACCAATATTCAATTTCATTTAAATCAATTCTATATCCTCTTACTTTCACTTGTTCATCTGCCCGCTCAATATATTCTAATTCATTATTGCTGTTGACAAGAACAATATCACCGGTTTTATACAATATCTCATCACTAGAACCGTCACAGATGAACCTTGCACATGTCAAATCTGGTGCATTAAGATATCCTCTTGCAACGCCAGTTCCTGCTATGTATAACTCTCCATAAAAGCCTTTGGGAATAACCTTTTGATAGCTGTCAAGAACATAAAACTTCAACATTGGCAACGGCAATCCAACAGTTTCACTGTTTTGCTCTATTTCAGCATGGGTAATTTCTTTGTAAGTGGCATGGACGGTAATTTCTGTTATTCCATACATGTTTATCAGCTTACATTCAGGATATCTATCTTTCCATGATTTTAGCAATGACGGGCTTAATTTTTCTCCACCAAAAATTACATACCTGATACACAAATTCGAACCAGGCATTCTGCCTTCAAGCCATAGCAAGTTATTAAAAGCAGAAGGTGTCTGATTAAGAACAGTGACCCGTTCCTTTTCAAGCATATTTATAAACCTTACAGAGTCTTTCTTTACTTCGCCAGGAACTATAACAAGCCTGCCACCTGTAAATAAACAACCAAACATTTCCCAAACCGAAAAATCGAAATTATAACTATGAAATAAAGTCCAGCAATCACTACTACTAAAGTCGAATATAGATAAACTGTTTCTTATTAGGCTTACGACGTTTATATGTTCTATCAGTACCCCTTTAGGCTTTCCGGTAGAACCGGAAGTATAAATAACATAGGCGAGATCGGTTTCATAATTAAGTGCCGGCAAATTTTCCGTAGGCATTAAAACAACTTCGCGCCAGATATCCTTTATCTGAAAAACTTTCTTAGAGGGAATGTCATCAATCTCAATCAGGAACTGTTTATCCTCAATACCAGAAATTAAAACAGAAACGTTTGAATCGCTAAGTATATATTTTATTCGTTCAACGGGCAATTGAGAATCAATAGGCAGATACGCTCCACCAGCTTTTAATACAGCAAGTAAGGTAACAACCATATCAATTGAAGGCGTAAATAGCAACCCTACAATACTTTCTCTACCTACTCCATTATTCCGAAGGAAATAAGCTAACTGGTTGACTCTGTTATTCAGAGTGGCATAAGACACTCTCTCGTTCTCAAATGTCAGCGCGGTAGAATGCGGATAGTTTTGTACCGTAGCTTCAAATAGTGTCGGCAATGTTAATTCAGAAGGGGAACTAAGAGTTATGGCTGCAGCATCTAATGTTGAAAACTGAATTTCGCTCTCTGCTTTAGCTAATACATCACCTATGAGAACATTTGCATTTACCAAAAGCGTATCTATTACATAGCTGATATTCCCAAAAGTATGTATGATAGTATCCCTGCTATACTTTGAAGTATTATAAGCAATACTAAGATACAAGCAACCTGATCTTTTATGATAAGATATTCTTAACGAGTGGTTATTAATCCCGGCATATTTGCTTAGGTCCCCTTGTAATATTAAAACATCCGCAGGAAATGCGGCATCTCTATTATTAACCACTTCTTCACCGGTCATCAAAATGCCTTTATTAAACTCATTCAACAAAGATTTTAATGACGTATTCCTGGTGTCTAACTGGAAACGCTTTTCAAAGCTTCCCTCGGAATTTAAATTATGAAATTCTACCCATATTGCATCTTTATAACTATCATCTCTTTTTATAGAAACAAGAAGAGCATTAGCTAAAAAAATTGACAATAAATTGTCCGACTCTTTCGTGACTAATTCTATTTTTTTTGATAATCCGTTGTCAATTTTTATCGTATAAACATTCCACAACCCAGACGCATTATCCATAGATATTCTCTCAAAAGGTAGTATCCTGGAATTTATACTAAGTTCCCAATTGATATTTTCAGGAGGAATATTTTGCAAAATCATAAAATAGTTTGCTTATAAGTCAAATCCCTGACTTAAATCCGATAGCAGGTCGCTAGTAACCTTACTCATTATAGCCACATTGAAAGCCGATATTTTTGCATTGCTATTTTCGAGAAAATAATCAACACAATTAATATATTCATTCATGACGTCATTTATAAAACCTTTATCATATTTCGCTTCATTAAGCATCACATCAATTTCCAGGTAGCTATTAGTCAAAACACAATTTAAAAACAAATCGTACTTGTAAGTGTTATTTAATATTACGTCTTTTACAACGCAAAAATCATCATTTAGCAGAACTGGAAACTCGTTAGAATCAAGTAGTTGAAAAGCAACTAAACAGGAATCGTTTATCTCTGCTATCAGTTCAGGAATATCATGTTTTATTTGCTCAATTGAATAATCCTGATTATCCTGAACATTACGAATATTTGACGACACCGATTCAACAAAACTATCAAAACTCATATTGTTGTTTACCTGTGTCTTTACCAATACCAGGTTTGCAAAACAACCTACAACCCTCATTGTGTCGGGATGATTTCTTCCTAAAAGGGGAACACCTATAGTAATCGTTTGCTTATTGGAAATTTTACTTAAGAGCAAATTGAACAGAGCATACAATACTGCAAATACTGTAGACTTCTTTTTATTAGAATAGCATTTTATAAGCTCAGTCCGTTTTTCGTCTAAAACAAAATGCTGAAATAAACCATTAAACTCTTGTCTTTCCAAAGAAGGTCTGATATGGGCATTTAGATTATTAATATCAGTATCTGACCACATATCCAACCAGAATTTTCGTTGGCTATTTAACTGCTCTCTAAAAAAATCTCCATTCAAATATTCACAATAGTCTTTATACTGAAATTTCACTTCATTTAATATACTTCCTTTATAATTTAATATAAATTCTTCAGTAAGGATATTTATAGACAATGCGTCGCAGATGATATGATGAAAGTCAAGAAATAAAAACCTTTGCTTATCTGCATCATTTATTAGCAAGCACCTGATTAAACAATCATTACTTAAATCAAATGGTCTGACTAGTTCCTTTATGCGCTCATAGCTAATTGAAAAATCATATTCCAACAGGTCAATTGGGATATCGTAAGGATGTCTAACAATTTGAACAATTTGTTTATCAATTACATCAAAGTTTGTAAAAAAGCTTTCGTGACGTTTAACCACATTTCTCAAAGATGATATAGCCCTTCCTATATCAACATTTGGAGCAACTCTTATGAGATGCGGCATGTTGTACGCAGTACTCATTTTGTTTTTTACCTGTGCTATAAATATAGCTCTTTGGGCATGAGATGTTGGGTAATAGGACTTACTAATGGCCTTTACCAGCATAGGTATATCTTCGCTTCCTTTATTAATAATACAATCAGCCAATTTCTTAAGACTGTTACAGATAAAAATATCTTTTATTGGCACTTCGCAATAAAATACCTTTTTGATCTCGTTTGCTAAGAAAACTACAGTGATAGATTGACCTCCTAAATCAAAAAAATTGTCATTGATGCCAATCTTTTCTGTCGGAACTTTTAAAATTTTCGACCATATGGCTATTAATTGTCGCTCAACATCGTTAGATGCATACTCACTCTTCCCTTTCGGGTCTCTTACTCCACTATTAATATCTATATTGGCCAATAGTTTATAATCTGTTTTTTTATTTACGGTTAAAGGGATCGTACCAACCTGTATGAAATGAGCGGGAATCATATAGTCTGGTAAAAACAAGTGCAATTTCTCTTTCAAAAGACTATAATTGCTTTCCAAATCGCCGTTATAAACAATATAAGCAACTAAATATTTACCTGAACTGGTATCCTCTCTTGTATGAACTGCTACATCCTTTACATTCTCAAACGACCTTAATATATTTTCAATCTCAGGCAGGGCAATGCGATACCCTCTGATCTTAACCTCGAGATCCATCCGTCCTATATATATCAACTGCCCATCAGTGGTCCACTTAGCCATATCCCCGCTTTTATACAAGCGAATATTATCCCTGGAATGATAGTAAAACCTGTCTAGCGTAAGTTCCGGTTTATTCAGATAACCCTGGATAACTCCATTACCTTCTACATATATCTCCCCAATTACATTAACCGGCACCTGTACCATTCTCTTATCAAATAAATATACTTTTGTACCTGGCAGCGGGCGCCCGACGTTGCTTTCGCTACTGCTAATATCTTTCTTCGAAACCTTATGATATGTAGTATGTACTGTTGTTTCTGTTATCCCGTACATATTTACCAGCATTATTCTCTCGATATCATACATCTCAACCCAATCTTTCAACATTCTGCAATCCAGATATTCTCCCCCAAAGACAATCATTCTTAAGTGAGAATCTAAATTATAATCAGATTGTTCTTTTTCTACCTCGATAAATGCTTTAAACACACTTGGAGTCTGGTTTAATATTGTAACACCTGTATCATGTACCAGCTCTCTCATAAGCGACAAATTCGTCAGGTAGTGCCTACCAGGAACAACAAGCCGGCCGCCCCAAAGTAATGCACCAAATATTTCCCAGACAGAAAAATCAAAACTATAAGAATGTGCTAACAACCAAACGTCATTACAATTAAAATCAAAAGGTAGATTTTTGTTTTTTATCAGGCTCACCACATTTTTGTGAGTAACTATGCATCCCTTAGGATGGCCAGTAGTACCCGATGTATATATTACATATGCATTATTATCAGGCTTTTTATAACTTTTCCAGTCGGAACAGTCACAAGTGCTGGTAATATCATCAATCGTAATTTTTATTACCTGGTTATTTATACTCTTATCATTCCCTTCTTCACAAATTACAGTCCAACTGGAGATATCATTTATGATATAGTTTACTCTTTCTACAGGTGAATCCACATCAAGCGGAACATATGCCGCACCGCATTTTAAAATCCCAAGTAATACGGCTATTAAAAGCTCTGAATTGGCCAGCATTACCACAACATAATCACCTTCACGAACTCCATATTTTTTATACAATGTGGCAGCAATGTTTGTGCTTAATATATCCAGCGATAAATAAGACAACTCCCTACCGGAAAAACTTACAGCAACTCTGCTTGAATACAAATCAACCTGTTGTTCCCAACAAGTAATAATATCCATATCACAGACAGTATTTTCAATGTCTGTTAAAAATATCTTAGATTTTTGTTCTTCAGTGATAAGTTCAATCTCTGAAGCATTAGCATTTTTCTTCTGATCAAAGCTGCTTATCAAAAATGCGTAGTTGCTTACGAGGTTTTGAATTGTATTGATATTGTAATAAAGCTCATTATATATAACTATACAATCGAGTCCACCATTACTATTAACATAAACCAGAGTATTTATGTCATACTTCCCATAGCCAAGGTTAGCTTCGCAATATGAGAATTCAGCCTGCTGTATTGTTACATCAGGCACACAAGTTTCGTCGAAGTAAAATAATATGTCAAACAGGGCTGTCCGGCTCATGTCCTTTTCCATATTCAGTTCCTTAACCAGAAGATCAAATGGATATTGGCTATACGATAATGCATTTTGATAGAAAAGCTCGGTTGATTTAATAAATTCAGTCAAACTCTGCTGACCGGACAAAGTGCTTAATATAGGAAACAAGTTCGCTGCAGGGCCAATAAGCTTTGTTCCAACGGGCCTGTTTGGTATAAACGTGCCAATAAGTAAACCGTCCTGGTTAGAATGTTTATGAAGCGTCAGATTAAATAAACCTGATAATATAGATCTTGTTAATATCCCCTCTTGTTTTGCATAGTTTATAATTCTATCATAAATCGGTTTTTCAATTTGTATTTTGTGCATCCCGGGAGAAAATATGTGTATTCCTTCCCGCGCGCTATCCGTTGGAAGTTCTATAGGTTCATACTTCTGCCCTATCTGTTGTTTCCAATAGCCATGTACTCCCCTCTTTAAAGTATCTGAAAGTTTATTTTGCCATGTTATGAAATCGGCAAACTGCAAATACAGAGCATTGACACTTTTTTTTCCCTCATTTGTTGCAGCACGATAAAGCTCTAATAATTCAGAATAAATTTCCTTGATGGAAGGTCTGTCTATAATGAGGTGATGAAAAACAAAACAAACAAGAGCACTACCATTACATGTAAATATTTTCAACCTGACAGGAATATCATTTTCAAGATTGAACGGCTTGAAAATGAAATTAAGAACCCCGGGAGAACTCTCCAAGTTGTCAATACAAGGTACCTCCTCTCTAGAAGCATCAAAATCAGTATTTTTAGATGGCTTTAATTTTACCGATTCATCATTCTGTATAACCTGTATCCTTAATACCTTGTGTTTACATACAATTAACTTAGCAACCTCTTCCAGAATGGCAATATCAAAAGTACCTTTAATCTTAAATATTAATGGTATATTATGATAAGTTGGTTCGCTATCATACAACTTGCCCTTTTCAAATTCATTTATGAACCAGATTCTTTCCTGGTGATATGACATATTATCCATTAGTATTCAATGCATTGTTTTTCCAAAAAGTATTGGAAATACTCAAGGTTGAGCTTATCTTAAAACAACAACAAAGCAGAATCGCTTCAATAGAACGACATCTAATTATTCACATTAATTGTTCCAATCGAACTATCTACATTATCGGCAAGCAAGGCAAGTAAAGCAAGAAAGTTATCTCTTATCTTCAATGCCGTTTCTTTCTTGAAAAGGTTTATTTTATACTCAATAATAATCTCCTGCGTATAGAAAATATCGCCAACAATAAATTGCAAATCGAACTTGGCATCATTATTATTGATAGCACGGTATGAAATATTTAAATCTTCAACAGTACCAACATGAGAATTTCCATAGTGATTATAAAGTAAAAAAACGTCGCAAACCGGCATCCTGCCATATTCAGGCTTAATATTCAAATCTTCAACTAGCTGCTCAAAACGGTAATCCTGGTTATCAAGCACTCTTACGGACTTGTCGGCGACTTTATGCATCAGGTCTCTAAAAACGTCCGAAGATTTAACATCGTTTTTATAAATAACCGTATTTACAAAAACCCCATGAATGTCTTCCAAATCAGGAGACGTTCTGCCTTCTACTACAGAACCTACTATTATGGTTTCTTCTTTTGTTATTTTATGCAGAAGTACGTTTAAAACCGACAGTAAAAAGTTAAACCAGGTAATTCGTTCTCGTTCAATAATCCCTTTAACTTTATCAATGATTGTATTTCCAATAGCAAACTTTACAACATCTGACATTAACCCGTCTTCAGTATTCCGCTCAAAATCATATTGCAGGCACATCCTTTTGACATCTCTCAATTCAGCGAGCCAGAACTCCTTTTGTTTTTTTACCAGTATTGAATACTCTTCGGTTTTTTGCCAGACGGCGTAATCCTTATATTGAATATCCGGCATACTCAACTTACGTCCTTTATAAAGGTTTATCAATTCTTCACAAAGCTTAACCATAGAATATCCATCTGATAAAGCATGATGAATATCTATTAATAACACATGTGTTTCAACGCCTGTTATATATAATTCAAATCTGAAAAGAGGGGATTCTTTCAGATCAAAAGGGCGAACAAAATCTTTAATCTTATCGCTAATTTCATCCAGTTTAATACTGGTCACAGTCAAATCCAGTGGTACATTCTCATTTATAATTTGTACAATCTCATTTCCGTTCACTATATCAAAAATCGTCCTTAAGCTCTCATGCCGGTTGATAATATCCTGTATAGCATTTTTAATTCTTTCAACATCACACTTTCCACTAAGCTCTACTATATAGGGTTTATTATATGCAACACTTGATTTATTAAGTTCTTGCAATACAAACATCTGCTTCTGAGCATGTGAAACAGGGTAGAAATCCTGCACCTTGGCCTTAGGAATTTTTTTGCCTGTCTGTACCTTTGCGAAGCTTATATATAATGCATGACCTTTAATAGTTGCATCTTCAAAAAAATCGACTAACGACATTTTTACATCAAAAGCTAAATGGTATTTATGTACTATGGTAATCGCATTTAATGAGTATCCTCCAGCATCAAAGAAATTTAAATTCGACGAGGTAATGCCATCATTTTCATATCCCAGTATATTTTCCCATATTGATTTAATCGTAAGTTCCGTTTCATCAAATTCCATAGTCGCCGCTATTGTCGGTTTATTTTTATTTGACAACGCATCAATATCTATTTTACCATTCCCGGTTAAGGGTATTGAGTCCACAAAAAATATATTTGATGGCATCATATAGTCGGGAAGAAACTTGCTTAAATAAATTTCCAAATTGCCCTTATCTATATTGGCATTAGTTACCACATATGCATCAAGTTTATATTCAGAAGATACCGTTTTCACCCCAGTTACAAAGGCTTGCGTTACACCTTTATAATTTATTAATCGACGCCTGATTTCACTAAGATCTACCCTAAACCCTCTTATTTTTACTTGCTCATCTTTTCTTCCATGAATGTAAACTTCCCCGTTATACTGTGTTGCGAGGTCTCCTGTTTTATAAAATACCCCTTCATCCTTCCGGATAAAATACTCGTTGGTAAGTTCAGGATTATTTAAATACCCTGATGCTAAACATTCACCAGCTACATAAAGTTCTCCAACTACAGATTCACTGACATTATTAAGGTGCTCGTCCAATATCCGGACATTTATATTATTACCTGGCTTTCCCACTGACAGGCTTCTTTTTTTATCTTCATTGTTGACATCAACATATTTTGCCAGGCAACCTATTGTAGCTTCTGTAGGACCATAGTGATTTATGAGCCGGGTTCCAGGACTCAAGTCTTTTAATTTCGTTGCTGTACTTACATCCAGTTGCTCACCGCCGGATATCACCAGTCTCAGGGCTAACAGGGAAATTGTATTGTGCACGGCCGCAGTGCAAATGGCGTTTAATATTGACGGCGTAATCTTCAGGTAACTAATACTATGGGTCTTCAGGTATGTTGTCAATTTTGTCGTATCAGCTATAAGATCATGGGGGAGCAAATGAAGTGTAATACCTTTTGCAATTACGGAGTAAAGTAACGTATATGAAAGATCAAAAGACAATGAAGAAATAAGTGCCGAAACATCATTTGACGACACTTCAGCGTACTCTAAAAACCAGGTAACATAATTAATGATACTAGAATGCTTTATGCAAACGCCTTTAGGTAAACCTGTTGTTCCGGAAGTATATATAATATACGCTATTTCCGTAGTTAAGTTTCCTGGAATATTGCACCACTGATGTTTACCTAATTCATCAATCAAAAGCCATTTTTTTTCCCAATCAACTCTATTATGCAAATGCTTATCAGATATACACAACTTCGCATTACAATCATTAAGAATATAGATTATTCTTTCTTCAGGGAAACTATAGTTAACAGGCAGGTAGACTGCTCCTGCCTTCAAAATCCCAATAATAGAAGCAATCAACTCAATACCCGAAGGAAGTAGTATAGCTATTATATCATCTTGCGTTACCCCTTTTGCTATTAATGTGCTCGCAACACCATCTGATAATCGGTCCAATTCTTTATAGGTCACTTCTTTGCCTCTGTATACAAGAGCAGGCTTATCGGGATACTTGCTTACTGTTTCTTTAAATAGCTGGCAAACATTGGACAATTCATTGCTTTGTTTAACGCTCACGGTATTTGATAAATTATCGGAGCTTTGCATTGCAGGTAATACCTTATAGTCAGCTATGGCTTTATCATCGTCTCGAAGCATATCTACGCATATATCCAATACGTGTCTGCAGACATTTTTCATATATTCATCAGAATATAGACGCGCATTATAATTTGCTTTAAGTTCAAGAGATTTGCTATTCAAATTAGCTACAAATAGTAAATCAAACCTGGTATTTAGCAATTTCTCTTCTTGCATATCATTCCCCCGGAATACAGCAATATTGCATAATTCATCTTCTACATTCTTCTTAAACAAACCGATAGGAAAATCTTGGTTCTGGTAAGCCTCAAAAAGTTGGTAGCTCACTTCTCTAAGCAAACCATTAAAAGATTGACCAGCTTCGATGCTTAATTTTAATACAACATATTCATTTTTCAGATCTTCATTTTTCAGATCTTCATTTCCAGTTTCAGTTGCTTGTACACCTATTATTATTTTTTCTTCGCTAGTGTATGATTTAAGTAGTAAAGCAATGGCACTAACTACTATTGCGAAAACATTCTCACACACTTCCAGTTCGCGCGTTATATTAAGCTTGGAAACATTATAAGAAATAAAGCATGATTTCCTGTTAATTCCTTCAGCTACTTCGTAGTTATCAACTTTGTCATAAGGAAAGGTTGTAGCTCTTTTAATATCCGAAAAGAATTGCTCCCAATAACTTCTCTGAATTAAATACTTATCTGACGTAAATATTATATTTGTAATATTCTCCAACACCAACTTAAATATTTACTCTGCTTTAAATTCTATTCGATACTTAAGATTTGAAAGTTTTTTTTCAGTATTCTCCCGATAAGTAAAATTTTCAAAATGCGATAGTTTCTCCCAACATCTATCTATAGCTCCCGAATCCGATGGCTCTATAAAGAAAATTGCTGCAGATAACCTGGTAAGTAAATTTTCGTAAGGCAGCTCCCAATTTTTTATTGTTAAATCTGACTTTAACTGAGATAAAGTATCTTTTACTTCATTAATTTCCGGTACGTTCATAGTTTGGTAGTTTTTATTTTATATTTCGATGCCTGCAACAGGCACATTACAATCTGAAGAACTATATGCAAAATGAGAAACATATTCCTCATCAATAAATATCTCTTTTACTTTCCAGGCAACTGTGCCTAATACATAATTGCCATCCTGAAAATGAATATCATTCAGTACACTTAGCCCTCTGCCATCAGCTTTAATTATTGACTCTTTTTTAGTCCACACCCTGTAAAAATCCAGGCACTTCTCAGCACTTGTATTCACGTTCTCCCATTCTTTCTCACTCAAATATGGCTTAAAACAATCTATATCAATTTCGCGAACCATTTCAATATCAATACCTACGTTAGCATTTTTGCCGATAATACACGCAACATAATTCCCAGAATGTGAAATATTGAAATCATATACTGTACCGGGAAGGTACGGCCTGTTATATCGCTCATTAAGCTTTATATTCTTCAATATATCTGTTTCATGTGTACAGGTTTCAAAAGCTTTTTTCACTAGTAGCTTCCCTGCCAAGTTCCTGCACCTGTCCTCCACATGCTTATATCTTAAACAGTGATACTTCATTTCATCAGGAATACCTGACATCTTGTCTTCAAATGAATTTAAAAACGTACTAAAATCAATTTTTGAATAAAAAATATTAATCATGCTGTGCGCGGGAAGAATTAATTTATCATGCATTCCAATTCTTCAATTTTCAGCTCATCATTGCCAGATGTAATATTTGAAATCAAGCCGACAAATTTGTTTAAGCAATTTTCTATCTTTTCTTTCCTGAATAAAGATGTTGCATACTCAAGATCAATTTTTATTGCATCTTTTCCTACAAAAGCTCTCATATTAAGGTCAGTCTTTACATGTGGTTTGATATGATTGCTATAATTAAATGCGTGCATTTTAACCTGAGAGTTTTCAAAAGCACTACCGTATTCCATGTCTGCAGATGAAAACATAAGATTAAATAAGGACGATTTTTGAACCAGTTTTTTCTTTCTTAATTCAGCAATCAACTCTTGGTAAGGGTATGATTGATTTTCAATTGCATGTATCATACTTGTTTTCACCTTATTCATAAAGTCTTTAAACGTCTCCATCTTTACAACCTTATTCCTTACCGGTAGTACATTAACAAACATACCTGCAACATATTCCAGGTCCGGATGGCTCCTGCCCGTCGCCGGGATACCAATTATTATATCATTATACTCCAGCTCTGGCAATACCAAAATGTAGTATACTGATAGTAAAAAGACATTTATCGTAACATTATTTGCACTAGAATACTCTTGTATCTTATTGGACAAAACTGAGTCTAACCAAACACTTAACAAATCACCCTCTTTCTGGGTTTTATTATTGGTAGCCTGTATAATGTCTATCCAGTTATTTTCCTGTACTACCTTATCACTGAACCTATTTATCCAGTATTGTCTATTCTTTTGGTATAGCTCTTTATAGACCGGTGTATTTTGCCAGGAAACATAATCTGTGAATTGCACACCTATAGCGGGCAAGGCTTCACCGCTATAAAGCTTCATAAACTCATCCTTTAAAATATCTATAGAGTGGCCATCACAAATAATATGATGTACATTAATCAATAAATAAGAAGTTTCATTTATATCAGACTTTAACAAAAACACTTTAATAAGTGGAGGATTAGACAATTCAATTGGATTGATGCATTCTTTTAAGGCATCAAAAGGCCGGTTTGTAACCAAAACCTCAATATCAAAAGAAACACTATCTGCAACTATTTGTCGTGGCACACCATCCTGAACCTCAAAATATAACCTAAAGACTATATGACGATCAAGGATATTATTAAATACAGCACGTAATATACTTATATCAACTACGCCTGATATTTCTAAAACTATCGGGATATTATAGTTAACAGAACCTGGATTTAACATACACTCAAAAAAAATTCCTTTTTGAGCATCTGTTAAGGGGTATGTCTCCAGAATTGTAGAAGCCGGTATAGACTCTATTTGTACAGATTTCCCAATTTTAACCTTTTCTGACAGTTCTCTAACAGTAGGGGAAGTAAAAATATCAACGATACTAAGTTCTATATTAAACTCTTTGTTAATGAGGGTTGATAGCGTTATCACTTTTAGAGAGTTGCCGCCTAAATCAAAAAAATTATCTGTAACACCAATTTCTGCACTATCCTGTTTTAGTACATGCTTATATATCTTCAGCAATCGCTCTTCAATGTCACCTGCAGGGGAAATAATAATACCTTTTCCTGACGTAAAAGTGTCGATTTTCATTTCCTTTAATATATTCTTATCGATTTTCCCGTTAGGTGTCAGTGGCATTTCATCTAGGAAAACTAACTGATGGGGTATCATATAATCCGGCAGTAACCGGGCCAGGTCTCTTTTTAATTCATTTTCGGCATCATTATTTATTGACATCAAAAAAGCCACCAGGTACTTTTCTCCTGTAACTGCTTCTTCTCTCAACATTACAACACATTCTTTTATATTCCCATCAAGTGTCATAATAGTTTGTTCTATTTCTCCGAGTTCGATACGGTAGCCCCTAATCTTTATTTGCTCATC
The DNA here is from genome assembly GCA_964621795.1 of uncultured Flavipsychrobacter sp. GTDB lineage: Bacteria > Bacteroidota > Bacteroidia > Chitinophagales > Chitinophagaceae > Polluticoccus. The sequence continues at coordinate 62,914 of CAZUMM010000017.1, read as the reverse complement.
TTTCCTTCCAAGAAATTCTATATCACCTGTTGGCAACCACCTGCCAATATCTCCGGTCTTATATATTCTATAACTATCATGCACAAAAGCATTTTGGGTTTTTTCAGGATTGTTCAGATAGCCTAGTCCCACACCAACACCAGACACGCAAATCTCTCCCGGAAAACCTGTAGGACAAAGTTGCATTTGCTCGTCTACAATATATATATTCAGGTTTTTTAAAGGACTGCCAACTGGAATAACAGGAGACTCCGGTGCCTGGTGCATGATGTAATGACAAATATCATCCGACGCTTCCGTTGGTCCATACGCATTCACAAGTTTGATTCCAGGAAATTTTTCAAAGAATCTTTTTACAAGTGGATATTTTAGAGTCTCACCAGTTACTAAAACATATCGCAAACTATCAAACACGCTACTATCCGGTGCGTAATCTAATAACAATGATAAATATGTTGGTACAACCTCCAGAATAGATACATTATTGTCTTTTATGACTTTAAAAAATTCTAAGGGTTTGTAAACGACTTCATCATCAATAATAATTGTTTTACCACCAATACACAACGCAGAAAACATCTGCCATATGGATATATCAAATGATTGTGAAGCTATTTGCGCTACAGTATCATGCTCTGACATTTCCAGGTCTGATAGCTTGGCATATATATGATTCAACATGCCAGCATGTTCAATAATCGCGCCTTTAGGATTACCGGTGGAACCAGATGTGTATATTACGTAAGCTATTTGCGATTGTGATACAGTCTGATAATTCATATAGATAATAGCTACAATCCTCTATTGTACTGTAGCATCAATATAATTTTTGCGAACAATGGCGTATAATTTAGACCTCCCAGTTTCTTTGATTAAGTTAAAACCAGTTTTTGACAGGAGCTTCTGACTTGATAAATTTTCCGTCGTGGTATTTGCGCAGATAGACTCAATTTTAAAATTGTTGAAAAAGAAATTTATAATCGCCTGTAAAGCTTCTCCAGCAAACCCATTCTTCTGATATCTGTGGCCCAGGTAATATCCTATTTCTACTTTTCCGCTTACCCAGTCAGTATTAAAAATAACAATCTCGCCTATTAATTCCTGCGATGCATATAGCCATATACCTAACAAATACATCTTCTTTGATAATTCACCGATTTTTGTCTTTTTTATATACTGGCCAACACTTGCAGCGTCATGTACATCAAGTGCAAACTCTGTCAATACCTCCTTCAAATATTCCTGGTTAGTTGTTAAAAAAGATAATAGGCTACTACTATCTTCCATATTATAACTACGAATGAGCAACCTTTCAGTAGAAACAGAAATCATACAGCTTTCCCTCCATGGATATAGCTCAAAATTTCATCAAAAAGTTTGTTGCTATTATCCTGACATTGAACAAACGATTCTCTGATTTTTAATACCTGTTCTTTATAGATGGGATCATTCAGGATTGCTAGAGATTTTTTCCTGATTATCCTGGTCGAACTGGACTTATTGACTAACATTCCCATCTTATGATAGTGAATCCTTGCAGCAAATCCATATTGATCAGCGTCTCTCGAAAGAGGTATGGTCAGGCTTGGCACCCCTGCCAAGATACATTCACGTATCGAGTTACCTCCTCCATGGTTTATCATCAAAGATGTTTTACCCAATATCTCCAGTTGGGGAACATTATCGTATATATGCACATTAGTCATGTTGCCCCCGTTTTCATAATTCAATTTGCTTCCACCGGTAGAAACTATCAATTCATAATCCATATTACCAGCGAAAGCTTTAATTACCCTATTAAAAATTGTGGACACATACTTATAGTTAGCCGCCAATGTGCCCATACAACAATAAACTATACACTTATTTGTATCTACACCATCCCAATTGAATTTACTGTGTTCTTTACGCGCTTTATACACAGCCGGACCTATATACCATTCATCTGTATCGTTGTTTCCGGGAAAATCAAACTCTTTTGTGTAAAAAAGTAACTCAGGCACACCAGCAATCCCCGGTACCCATGTTCTTTTTTCTTTCAATATTTCTTTATTCAGTTTAAAATTCCGGAGAACATTAGGAAAATAAAAAAAATCTGTTGGAGATATTAGCTTATGGCAAATATAGTTGACCACTTTTCTTCTCAAAAACCATGTTTCCCAGATAATCTTTATGAAAAGTGAATCCAGTAAATTGCCATTAGGTATATGGCTTGAAAAATATGGAGGTTTTTTACTATCGTAATTCTCAGATATAAGCGGATTTAAAACGAGTATTTTATACCCTTTGCAGATCGCGGCCAACCCATAAAATAACGTTGAAGTATCAACAACAACAAGGTTAAAATTGTTATCGTTAAATAATGTATTCAACTCTTTGTTAGTTATCAGCCAGTGTGCCTGATTTAACTTATGAAATCTATTTTTTAGTTTCCGCTTTTTATTAATAATACCATATATATCTTCAATGTTTTGGGCACGACCGGTAACTTCAGTCGTTAAAGGAGAAAAGTTAAAGCCGTTATGCTCAATTTTATTCTTAAATTTTCCATTTAATGCATATATGACACTCCAATGATTATCTCTCAATAAATCTGCAATACCAAATGAGGCATTTATATGTCCATGAAATGGTCCTATAAGGAATAAGGCTTTCATGTTTAATAGAAATTAAAATTCCATAATAATATCGTTTTCACTTCCATCTTGCAGAAACTTATCCAATTCAGAATAAGACACATCAGCTCCCAACCCATAATCCGAAGGCGTAGCACCTTTCCTACTAGGCTTAATATTTACACAATGGTCAATTAACATTTTTAATTTTTCTGTTATCGCTGCCGCTAACCCTTCAATAGTATTCTGTTGAAAATGTTTATTGCTATATCTGTAGCTAAAAACCAAATCTTCATCTTTTATGATACAGTTAATAGTAACTTTAGCGCTGACATGTAACTCCTCGTTAACATTTACACCGATCGGTTCACTAGCTCTCGAAAAAAAGTTGCTACGATTAATTATCGTATCGCTTTGCCCCAGATAATTAAACATTATCTCGAACGGAGCATCATCCACTAAGCCGCTTTCCCCCAAAACATATTTTAGCACACCATATCCAATTCCTTTATCCGGAACTTTACGAATTTGCTCTTTTATACTTTTCATCCAGCTTGAAAGTTTGCCGTCAGAAACTTTATTTAATAACAATGGATACAGAGTGGTAAACCATCCAACGGTATGAGACACATCTTCATCTATAAATACCGCTTCTCTCCCATGCGATTCCAGGCCGATGACCACATGCCCTCTATCTGTCCATTCACATAAGGCCATTGTTAAGGCAGTCAATAAAATATCGTTTATTTCAGTCTGGTACGCTCTGGAAACATCATATAATAGTTGCCGCGTCTTGTCTTTGCCAAGGTTAGTCTCATATACAGATGTATGTTTGATTTTTATGGGATCGTTGAATACATTATAATCATAGTTCAATTTATAATTATTTCGTGCTACATTATACCAATAGTCTTTTTGTAACACCAGAACTTCGCTGGTATAATAATCAGTTATTTTATCATACCAGTCCCTATAAGACGAAGTTTTACCTATCAAACTAACAGTTTCATTTTGGACTAGAACGTTTAATAACTTTTCAATATCCTCCAGTATTATATGCCATGACACAGCATCAACAGCCAGGTGATGCACAATTATTAATAACCGATTATTAGTAAATGTGTTATTAGTTAGAAATAATACAGGTTGTATTAATTTGCCCTCATAAATATTCAGGCTCTGCTGCCAACCATCGCATAGCGCAGACATCTTAAATATAAGCTCAGACGTATTTTCTATAGAAGATAAATTTTCTGTAACCAAATCAAGTTTACTTCCTGAATTATAGTACTGCGCCCAATTCCTTTCAGTTCTTTCATATTTAAATCTTAAAGCATCGTGATAATTAACCAATATAGTCAAAGCGTTTTCAAGTATCGAGTGAGGGATGTTCTTTTTCACCTCCAATAGTACGCTTTGGTTAAAATGCGATAAATACTCAGGTGGTTGATTGTTTAAAAACCACTGCTGAATCGGGAGCAACCCACATTGCCCCCTTAGCGTTATATCCTTTTTTGCAATCTTATTTTTTTCCCTGCTTCTTATTGTAGCCGCTAAAGATGCAATAGTTTGTGAAGTGAAAATATCCTTTGCCTGGATATCAAAGCCAATATTTCTTATCTTATTTACTATGCGTATGGTCATTATCGAATCTCCACCAACCTCAAAGAAATTACTGTGCAGACCTATCCCTTCTATTCCCAAAACTTCCTCCCAAATGCCTTTAATAACATTAGTTATCGGATCGTCCGTTAAGGAATCTGTATTACCATGGGGTGAAACATTATATTTTAAGAGGGAATCTTTATCTATCTTACCATTAGCTGTAAACGGAATGCTATCTAGTGCTACAATTATTCCAGGAATCATGTATGCTGGTAAAGTATCTTGTAAATATTTGATAAGATCTTTTTTCTCCTTTGCTTCTTTTAGAACTACAAAACATATCAACTGATCATGGCTATTCTTTTTAACCAGTACAACTGCCTGCTTAACTAATCTACTTTGCAGTATTCTTTCTTTTATCTCATCAAGTTCAATACGGTAGCCTCTTATCTTTACCTGATCATCTTTTCTTCCGATACATTTAATACTTCCATCACCATTTAAAGAAACAATATCCCCAGTTGCATATAATACCGGAGATAATTTATCTTCCATCCGGTTTTTAATAAATGTATTAACTGTCAAATCAGGACTGTTCAGATAACCTCTTGCTACCTGAATCCCTCCTATATATAACTCTCCAGGTATACCCATGGGAACCGGACACCTATTTTTATCCAGAATATACAGATGAACACCTGATATAGGAGTACCAATGCATGTAAAAGACACTTCATTTTGTTGTGGTACTTCCCAGCATGTAACGTCTATAGCAGCCTCAGTGGGTCCATACAAATTATATAGCTTAATGAAGTTATATTTTTTCTTAAAAGCATTAATTACGCTGGGTGTCAGGTGTTCGCCACTACACAAAACCCTTGTTACACTACTGCAATCATCGGTATTATTATCCGATAAAAATGCTTCCAGCATTGACGGAACAAAATGCAGTATAGTAACTTTCTTCTCCCGAATTACATCCTTAATATACTGTGGATTACTCTGCTCTCCTGTTTTTGCCAAAACTAATTTGCAACCTGTTAATATAGGGCAGAATATTTCCCACACAGATACATCAAAACAATAGGTAGTTTTTTGTAAAAAAACATCACTGTCAATTACGGCGAAGTATTCAATTGCCCACAAAAGGCGATTAAGAACTCCATTGTGTTCATTTAATACACCTTTAGGGTATCCGGTAGAGCCAGAGGTATATATCACATAAATGGCGCTATTGCCCTCAATATGTATATCTAAGTTACTGCCGGAAAATTTCCTGAGAAGATGATCACATTCATCCAGTACTATTATGTCTTTTACATTTTCATGCGAAATCAAATCTTTATATAGGTATGTGGTAAGGACTATGCAGGCATTCGTATCCTTTAATATATAATCTATTCTCTCTTTAGGGTACGTAACATCAATTGGTACATATCCTCCACCAGATTTCAAGATAGCTAATATCGCAACCACCATATCAACAGACCTGTCAATAAATACAGGTACCAATTGATTGGCCTCAACCCCTTTTTGTCTTAGGTAATTGGCCAGCTGATTAGCTCTGCTATTTAACTCTGTGTATGTTATCCCCATCCCATCACATTCAACTGCTATTCTATCAGGACGAAATCTTACCTGTCGTTCGAATAAGCTAATAATACTATCTCCATCCGTCTCTTTAACTTTTTGAGTATTACTCAAGATATCTTTTAAACTCTCAGTGTCATTATCATCTAACAAAGATATATCCTCAATTATTTGATTGGAATTTGCCGATAACGACTCCAGTAGTCTGGTATAGTAACCTGACATCCTTTTAACCGTTCCCTTATTAAACAGATTTTTATTATATTCTATCCTTATATATAAATCACTATCCATCAATAATGCCTCAAAACTCAAATCAAATTTTGATCTTTTGCTATGATAATGCTCAATAGTAATGGAAGCATCGTTTACCTGGAACTTTTTCTTTACATCAATATCCTGCATCAGAAAGGCTACCTGGAACATCGGATTATAGCTGAGGTTTCTTTCAACGCCAGATATTTCAACTACTTTTTCAAAAGGAAAACTTTGATTATCGGCTACTTCTAAAACCGTGTTCTTTACTTGCGCTAAATAGCTTTTAAAAGTTTCATTAGGTTTTATATTACTTCTTGCAACTATTGTATTAGCAAAAAAACCAACAAGGGGATGCGTATCAGGGTTATTTCGGTTTGCCATTACTGTTCCGATGGCAATATCCGACTGGCCTGTATATTTAAATAAAAACACTTTGAATACAGACAATAATACCATAAACAATGTGGCGCTCTCTTCTTTTGAAAATTCTACAAGTTGATTATGTAGTGAAGAATCAATTTTCAATAAAATACTCTCTCCTACGTTACTGGCATTGTTAGTTTTCTGATAGTCTGTTGGTAATTCAAGATATTTTATTCCATCAAGGTATTTTACCCAATAAGTTTCACTGTCATTGACATGGGTGTCGCCAAACCTTTGTCTCTGCCAAACTGCAAAATCTGTATAACTAATTTCCACAGGAGTAAATGGATATTCGCCAGTTTGTTTTTCCAGATTATATATACTTAAAAATTCTTTCATTAATAGCAACATCGACCAGCCATCGCAGGCAATATGATGCACAATCAATATTAAGCGGAAATCATTTTTTGAAAGTTCTATTAATTCAGCACGAATCATGTAATCCCTCGACAAATCAAATGGGAATAACACCAGTTCATCAATATATTCATTTAGTTGGGTTTCGCTAAATTCGTTATCCCGTTTAGTATAGCGCAGCGACCAAAATTGTCCATCAATTACCTGCTGAAATACCTGTCCACCTTCCTCTAAAAAAACTGTCCTAAGCGATTCATGCCTGGAAATTAAAGCCCTGAATGAATCCTCTATACGCCGGCTATCACATTTACCATCAATTTTCAAGACAACTGGTATGTGATATGCTTCGCTGCCACCATGCAAATAGTTAAGGAACCATATTCGCTCTTGTTGAAATGACAGCGGACTTTTCGCCTGACCGGCCATATCCCGGGATCTCACTGCAATTATATCCGTATGGTGATCCGATAATGAACTCTGTGTATTGTCTTTTAGAAATTTAAGTATTTCGATTTTATTATTTCTTATTTCTTCGATTAATGCGGGATCAACTTTACTATTCTTTGATACAGCAACCTTTAACTCACCTTTCATTTCCGATACCAATACCCCGCTATTCTTCAATACCTTCAAAAAGGCAATGACATCCAGCGGCATCATTTGGTTATTTAAATTGACAGTCATGCAGAGAATATGCTTTATATGACAAACTCATCGTACTTACCTTCTGAGAGCACGCTATCATGACAGTTTTGCCAGATAACAATATCAATGTATTGGGCTAAAGATTGAATAGTAGGCCTTTCAAATATAACTCTCAAGTGAATTTCTATACCAAACTCTTTACTCAATTTATTTGCCAATTGCATAGCCTTTATTGAGTTTCCACCTATCTGAAAGAAATTTGCCGAAACCGAATCAACCGTTTCGTTCAAAATATCCGCCCAAACACTTAACAAAATTTCCTCAGTAGGTGTTTGGGCTTTTATTAATTCTTTCGCTATAAAAGATACGATATTCCAATTTTTAATACTGACTCTATCAACCTTTCCATTAGATGTACGGGGAATGCTATCAATCCTTATGTAGCGGGTAGGCAAGTATGCAGCCGGCACACACTTTTTTAGATAAAATTCAATTTCATCTATTTCGATGATATCTTCAGATACAATATAACATACCAGTTCCGCTGCATCATTTATTACCTTCTCAACAACAATAGCATCACTTACTTTATAAAACTTCATTAAATAATATTCCAGCTCGCCAATGTCAATTCTTACGCCATTTCTTTTAACAACAAAGTCATCCCTATACAACCATTCTACTCTTCCGTCTAATAGCCTTCTGCCCACATCCCCTGATATATAATAGTATTTATCGCCTTTTATAAAGAAGCTAGCATCTGTTAATTCAGGTAGATTTAAATATCCCTTTGCAATAAAATTGCTCTCAATAACAATTTTTCCTACTTCTAACACATCAAGCTTGCGGAAGTGATCATCCACTATATGCACCTCAGTTCTACTTACAGGAAAACCAACGGGCAAAACCAGATTTTCTATCCTATCAGCATGTCCAAATGTATTTATACAATGTAGTGTTGACTCTGTAGAACCAAGGCTTACTACAAATAATGCATCGGAAGATGTGATAGTTTTAAATAATTCAAAATGATTACAGTTTACAACTTCTCCAGTCATTTTTACAATACGTAATGCAGAAAATGTTCTTTCTTGTTCTTCCCAATATTTTGCATAAAAAGAGAACACAGTTGGTATAGAGTGCCAGATAGTGATATTATTCGCTTCAAGCCATAACGCCAGTTCGTCCGCATTGTATTTCTTCTTTAGAGAAAGCGGGTAATAAGTAGCTCCATTCAAAAGAGCTCCGTATAGATCATTATTAAAAGAATCATAACTGCATGATGAAAATCCTGTCAGGTTGTCCCTATCTGTAATATTAATTGCAGATGTATAATTGGAAATAAAATGCAGCAGATTTTTATGAGTTTGCAATACTCCTTTAGGACTTCCACTGCTACCGGATGTGTATAAAATATAGGCCGGTAAATCTCCTTCAACATACTCATCCTTGACATATTCACTACTTTTATCACTCAGTTCCAGTTCCTCAATATTTATTATCAACAGGTCTTTGTCTTTAACCAATTCAAAAGCCAGAGCTGCATTTATATTGTCAGTCAAGATTACTGTTGAATTAGTTTCCGCAACTATTAATTTTAGTCTGTCAACTGGATATTCCGGATCCAACGCAACATATGCCTGCCTGGTTTTAAGAATAGCTACAACCGATATAGCTAAATTATGATTATGCTCTACAAGGAAACATACTGGAGCAGTCACATTGATACATTCTTTTATATAGCGAGATAACTTGTTAGTAATAACATTAAACTCATAGTAAGTAAGCTGAACAGAATCGTCACAAACAGCAATATTGTCTTTAAACCTGTTAAATTGCACATTGAATATATCGTTAATATTAGCTTCCGGGTTGTACCAGTATGCATCAGCAGGAACAGGTGGTAGTGCATGCTTTGTAACAGTGACAACATCCTTTATTTTAATTTCCAGGTTTTGTGCTACATTCTCTAGTATCTGCACATACTTGGACAAAAAACTTGCTATCATCGGCTCATCAAACAGCGACTCTTTGTAGTCTATTCTAAACTGTACCCCGGCTTTTGAAATAATTGCATAACAATTAATATCAAAATTAATGTCCAATCCAACATCAGAGGGAAATATGTCCTGTTCAATTATTTCCTCATTAAAAAAATTAAGTCCATTAAAAAAAACAGAACTTATTCCAAACTTCGAAATATCTTTTGTACCGGCAAAATCCAAAACCTTTTCAAAAGGATAAGATTTATTCTTTAGTCCATCAAGTACAACTCTCTTTACCTTCTGCAACAGAGTACTAAATCTATCTTCTTTATCTGCCTGGATCCTAAGCATAATAATATTCACAAATAACCCTGGCATATCTTTCAGGTGCAGAAGATCCCTATCCAACACGGGAGCACCAACAATAATATCATCCTGTCCGGTCAGCTTATTTAATAATATTACAAACGCACTTAACAGCACCATATAAATACTGACATTAGTAGCCTTGCTTACCTCCAATAGATCCAGGTAGAGCACTTCGGGTATTATAATTTGCCGACTGTTAGAAATATTACCATGGCTTGTTATTTTCTTTCCAGGAAGCATTAGTCTATTCAGATTCCCGCTCAATTGTCTTTTCCAATATTGTTCTTCGGCATCGTACTGTCTGTCTTTTATATTGATTATATAATCCCTATACTGGTATTTAGACTGAAATACTTTCCCTTGATACATTGATGACTTGTACTGCTCATATAAGCTTAAAATTTCCTTTCCTATAAGAGCCAGTGAATAGCCATCTGATATTATATGATGTATCGCAAACAAGAAATGATTACCAAGGCTTGCGTTTTTAATTATTCTTGCCCTCCATAATGGAAATTTGTTCATTTGAAACGCTTCACCATAAAACTGGCGACAAATGACGTACTTTTCCGCCTCTGATTCATATTTGATTGCTTCTATACTAAACGGGCTATAAGGAGTAACGTTTTGTTTTAGAGTTTCTTTCTCATAAAGAAAAAACGTTCTTAGTATTTCATATTTTTCTACCAGTTCGTTCAGGGCCTTAGAAAAGGCCAATATATCAACATTCTCATCCAATTTCAGGCACATTGGAATATTATATGCGTTGGTCAGCGGATTTATATGTTGGTGAAACCAAATGCTTTTTTGCATGGAGCTAGCATCAAATAGGGTTACCCCTTCACCGTCTTGCAAAAATTTATTATTATTAGAAACAGAATGTTCTCGGTTAATTGCCTTTGCTAAAGACCGTATAGTATTATGTTCAAATAATAAATCCAGCGAAAGTTCTTTCTCAAGCTCTTCGTTTATCATAATAGTTATCTGGGCGGCCTTGATAGAATCCAGCCCCAAGGCGAAAAAATCATCATCAATACCTATATCCTTATTAAATATTTCTTTAAAAATATTTGCAATTTTCTGTTTTGTTTGCTGAGGATCTGACGATTCAGTAACAGGTTGAACATGCCCCACACTATTGCTGTCATTTAAGAATGTAAAGCCTTGTTTCAGATATGCATTTCTACATTCCCACCTTTGAATTTTCCCACTGCTTGTTCTGGGAAGTAAGCCACGTCTTATAAAACCTACAAATAAAGGAGTAAGCTGAAACTCTAAAAATAATATTCTATTTATTTCCAGTATCGCTTTTGTATAATTAAAGTTTGCCACTCCATTTGCTTCAGCTATTATAACGAGGTGCTCTTTATTCTGTTCTTCTACCGAAAAAGCAGCGCAGGCAGTAATCAAACTGCCGTCCGATATTTCCCTCTCGATATCTTCAGGATAATAATTTACTCCGTTAATGATAATTGTATCCTTTAGTCTTCCTGTTACATAGAGCACACCATCAGATATTATTCCAAGATCGCCTGTTTTAAAAAAAGCAGAACTCCCTAAAGACAATTCACAAAAACTTTTAGCTGTTAGTAGCGAATCATTCCAATAACCCTTAGTAACACTATCACCTTTGATGCATATCTCACCAGCCCTGTTTTCGCATAAAACTTCGTCATTACTTCCCGCTATTACCAGGTTATCCCTGTCCGGCATGCCACAGCTTACCAACTCAACCTCTGTATCACTTCCAATGTTAACACCTGATGAGTTGATAAAAAGCTCACTTCTTTTAAACGATTTAAAATTTGCGCCGGAACCATATTTTTCTGCCGAAATAAATAGTGTAGATTCTGCCATTCCATAACAAGGCTGAAACGAAGTTTTTTTAAAGCCGCATTTTTCAAAAGCCCTGCAGAAATTTCTTATTGTTTCTGCACGAACAGGTTCCGACCCTGAAAATGCAACATCCCAGCTTCTTAAATCAAGGCCAACTTTATCCTCGTCAGAAATCTTGTTAACACAAAGATCAAAAGCAAAATTTGGTCCGCCACTCGCCGTACCCGAATATTTTGTAATTGCCTCCAGCCATCGCACCGGCTTTTGTAGAAAATCCTGTGGCGCCATTAAGATACTTCGCGCACCTAAAAAAGCAGGATGCAATATATTCCCCACCAAGCCCATATCATGATAAAAAGGCAACCAGCCAATTATTGTAGATTCGCTGCTTTGATTAAATGCTTTTTGAATCAGCTTTTGGTTACAAACAATATTCTTATGACTAATAATAACGCCCTTAGGAGTGCCAGTGGAACCAGAAGTATACTGCAAAAATGCAAGATCATTTTCGTCTATACGTTCAGGTTTCCATCCATTAAGACAAGTTAAGTCTATGGTATTTATATCAATAATATTGGGGGAATTCTCATAATAAAAATCGCTTTTCTTAAAGAGGGAAGAGGCAGCGTTTGTCAACACTGTGTTGGTATCGGCATTCTTCATGATTGCTCCGATACTTTTATATAAGCGATTGTTACGGGGAAGATATAAGGGTACAGCAACTACTTTAGCGAGCAAACATGCATAGAAAGCTTTTACGAAATCTAAACCGGCGTGGAAGAAAAGCAGTACTCTATCTCCCGGTTTAATGAATTGCTGTAAATAACCTGCTATTGATTGCGATTCGCTGAGAAGCTGACTATACGAGATATTATCTTCTCTTTCTCCGTCACTACCCAGAAAGGTATATGCAGTAGAGTTGCCAATTCTTTCGCAATTTTGAAAAAAGATATCAACAAATGAACTGTTCTCAGAAGATAGTATTTTCATGGCATAAGGGTTTCTTAAATTCTCAAAGCCATTAATGCATTTTTATATAAAACGTTCTCGAGCCCGCCTTCGATACTGTCATCATACCTTCGGTATAATTCAGAAACGAAATAAACGTTATCTTTAAGAGGGTTTATAATATTGAACAATGGCCAGTCTGTACCAAACAAAACTTTCGAATTGTATTCTGCTGAAAAAATAACCCCAAGGTTGTCTATAGCTTCTTTATCAATGGCCTTATAGCGCGTCTGGAAACCAGCAATATCAAAAAATATATTGGGCAATTCAAGTACCCTCTTATCAGCCAGTGAAAGTAGTTTATAACCGGCGTGAGCCAGTATAAAATTAACGCCAGGAAAACGGTTAGCCAACTTATACATGCAATCAGGATCTCCATATTCATTCTTCAACCTCTTTAGTGAAGGCCCAGTATGAATTAAAACAGCCAGATTATTTTGAGCGCATATTTCATAATAAGCAAACAATTCTTTCGAATCCATCGCATACCCCATAGGGGGGTAAAGTTTAAGGCCTTTAAACCCAAAATCTGTTATTGATTTCTCAAACAACCTGAGGCCGGAATCTCCTCGCCTGGGATCAATCCCAGCAAATACAATAAACCGTTCATTGTGTTTACTAAGCACCTCATTATGCAATTCAAATATCGCATTCAGGGGCAACTTGGGTTCTTTAAGTCCCACCCCCCCATCAATAATCAATAAAATAGCTTTATCAATCATTGCCTCATCCATTTGCCTAATCATCCTTTCACAATACTTATCACTAAGGAAAGCTTTATACAACTTTTCCTTGTTCTTAATAGACAAACCTTCAACCATACCATCCAAATAAGAATGTGGATATATCTCTTCAAAAGCCATATGGGTATGCGCATCAATAATCATAGAGCATTATTACAAATAAGAGAATGTCGCAGACCTATATTTGTCTTTTAAAATGTCCCTTCTCATTTTCAAGGATGCTGTCAGCATTCCATTTTCGCTTGAAAAAACATCATTTGCAATGTGGTAACAGGATACCTTTTGGTAATCTGGCATCATTGAGTTAGCATTAATAATAGCATCTTCTACTCGAGTACTGGTTAGCTTTAAACCTTGTGGCAGAGTTGCAACTAGTTTTATTATACTGTTATCAGTCGTGAACACGAATGCCTGGTATATATACCTGCAAAATTCTTTGATTTTGGATTCAATCTCCTCGGGAAATATTTTCTTTCCGTTAGCCAAAACAATAACATCATCTTTGCGGCCCTTTAAAAACAAAAAACCGTCAGAATCTACAAAACCTAAATCTCCTGTATGAATGAAGCCATTGCTATCTATATTTAGTACCGCAGTATTATGTCCATGTTTTTTCTCTTCATATTTCACTAACACCTCCGATTTGTTACTAATTGCCACCTGGACCACTGGTATGCCTACACTCCCCAGCTTAAAACGTTTCTTCGAATTCATAGCTATCATTCCAACCTCACTCTGGCCGTATGCTTCTAATATTTTTACACCTATTCCGTGAAAGGTTTTTAAAGCGCCTAAAGTAATGGGGGCGCTGCCACAAACAAAAAACTCTGCTCTGCCTCCATATAACTTTTTGATTTGCTTAAACAGGATATTTGAAAATAACATTTTAAACATATTATAGTCCGACAGTTCGTTTATTTTCCATGAATTAAAGACCTCATACAACTGTTGTTTCCATGCCGGCAGCGATTTTACTTGTTCGTCTATCCTGAGTGCCAGCAATTCATAAATTGCAGGCACCGAAATCATAATATTGGGCTTATTTACAATGATATGTTTAATGCAATTAATAGGGTCAGATAATATAATATTGACACCAAGTAATAAAGCCTGGTATGCAAACTCTCTTTGTTGAAAATGAGAGAATGGCATGTAAATGATAATAGTATTATTCCTCCTTGACCACAGCGATCTTATAAATGGTTCTGTATACTTCCTATATCCTTTAGACACTTTTTTTACTGGCCATTTCAGGTTGATAGCTTTAATATTTTCGGTAGTACCCGACGAAAAGCATATTCCATATTCATCTTGTGGTAAGCATATTTCCTGTGCATCATCCTTTGGAGTTTGCCAAAAGCTGTTCAACATTGACTTGTCCGGGCAGTTGATATAGAAAACCTTTGCATAGCTTTCCAGCAGGCGGAATTTATCTTTTATGCGATAGTCTAACAGGATTACACTAATTTTTTTTTCCTGAATTAAGGCACTTACTTTTTCTTCACTGAGATATTCCGGCAAGGCTACCGATTTTACTCCTGCTTTGATGCAACCTAAGTCAACTACAAGCCAGTCATACGACACTCCACCAAGTATACCTATATAGAGCTCCTTATAAATAGTTCTCAAATACTTAAAACGCCGAGAAAATTCATCAACATCATTAAATAAATCATTATAAGTTCTGCGCTTTTTAAATCCTGATTCATAATTAATAATATAGCTACGCTTGTTTTTACCCAGTGTGCTATTTACCAGCTTGTGCATAGCATATTTCATAATGAAAATTGACCCCGCATTTTTGAAATAAATATGATCAAATCTCCAACAGTTCTTATTGTCTCAAAATCCAATTGTTCTACTATTACATCTATATCCTTATCAATAATATCTTCCAGGCTCAACATTAAGTTGATATATTGAATAGAGGTAAACCCCAACTCATCAAAAGAAGTTGTCTTTTCAATATTAGTTTCTGACAATTCAGGATAAATCTTTTTTATTATTGAAACTATTTGCTCAAACTCGCCGGTTGTATCCTGTACTTTTTTCTTTCTGAAAAAATTCTTAATCATAATAAGCCTTATAAATATTTCAATATTGCTTCTGTCAAATGCCTTGTGTCAACAGGTTCTAGACTTGCCCAGAAATCGTGACAATTGATTTGTTCAACCTTTACTTCATTATTCTGCCTGGAAACATTCTCAATAAGATTACTAATTACTTTTTTAGAAAAAATGGCGTTGAGTTTAAACAGAATAATCTTTTTGCCTTCCAATACAAGAGTATCAGAATTTAAAGATTCCAGAAAATGTACCACGCTCGATGACATCGGGAAACCTTGAAAATCTTCGTATTCCAAACCTGCTATCGATATACATTTATCCGCATCCAACATGTTGTTGAGCCTGTAAAAAGACTTCCGTCTTTCTCTTTGCTCTGTCAGGTAACGTTTCCCTTTAACAACTGGCTCAATCAGGAATATGTCCGATACCGATGATTTCACACTTCCCATCAAAAGACAGAGGTCAGCAGCCAGTCTTACTCCCAAAAAACTAAACTTGCTAATGTTATACGCAGACTTAAAATAGTCAATTAAATATCGAATGTCACTAATTGCCTGATCAAACTCAAATTCATACAATTCTCCCTGGCTGTCACCACTGGCATAATAATCAAATCTGAATACATGGTAGCCCTTCTTGCAAATTTCTCTGGCCGTTTCAGCCTGAAATTTTTGAACTCTTTTTTTCTCATCCAATACAGGATTAAAAAATAATACACCTTTCCCCGTACTGTCTTCTGGGATATGTATATGTGCAAAAATCTTTCTGGGATTGACATCAATGGTTGATATATAGATTTGTTTTTCTATCACAATATCACATTAATAGGCCCAACAGGGAGAAATCATACAATTTAGTACTGCAGGCATAGCTTCGCTACTGTCAGTCACAGACGGCAACTAGACTAAATAATATCTGTTAACTTTCACAACAGCATTCGCTGCTGTATATCTGATATTGCATTTACCTGATAAAGCTTTGCCTCCAATCTATAACCGCAGATATAATCAGAGCAATGCAATACACTATTACAACTCAAGACAACTTGGCCAACAATAAAATTCAAGGAAAAGCTCTTTGGCGATATTTTATTGGGTCAGGTTATTGTTGTTTAATGTCTTAAAAACATTAAGGAAATCTAACTAAACTCGTTAGCGACTAACTCTATATACTCTTTATTCCCTGTGCTATTAGCTATATCAATAGCTATTTTTTTCACCCTAATACTATCATCTCTTCTCTTTGCAAGTTTGTATTTATCGTATACCACCTTCAGGAAGTTTAAATAATTCAGGTTCTGATAATCAACATTCTGCTGATTATCATCTACATAAAAATGGTGGCCTATATAGTCAAGCAGGAATACATTCTCATAAAGATTACAATTATATTCTGCTAAATCTTCGTTCTTATCTGAATATTTAAATGCCAGGCCGGATACAATAAGTTTATCTTTAAAATTTTCGTATAGTTCACTAAACAGCGTCATACCAATATACAAGCTACGCTTGCCCTTATATTGAGAGAGGATATGACTTACTACCTTTTGCCAATTTAGGTGATACTCATTTTGATCAATTTCACCTAAATCCATCATTGGCAATTTCAAAGCTTTAAATATATCTTCCCTGTAGTTTTCCAATAATAGGAAATCAATGTTCACAATAAGCACGTCTGGCCGGATATTTAATGCATCCTGCAACATCCAGGCGGGATAAGTATCATTATCATTTTGAGTAAAAAGAATACTATTGCTGTCTAAAGACATTAGTACATTATACGAGTATGTAAGAGATTGCTGGGATAAATAATTGGTTTTATACCAATCTTTATTTACTCTCTTACGCAGTTTCCTGTTCAGGCTGCTTTCCGCATAAGAAACAACGCTGGAATGTATTCCTTCAAATTTGGGGTTCAGACTGTAGGCCTTTAGCAGATTCTCCCCATTTTCATCACCTATGCCATTATTAAGGTATGATAAGTAATAGTATGTAAACGTATTGGGAAGATTATTTTTAATCCTCTTCAATATATCTTCCCCTTGCATCAGGTAGGGAGATTCATTGACAAAATCTGTACGCCAGTCAGCAGTGCCCTGGCTGTTTCGGCAAGCCCTGAAATAATTATACCAGTTATACTCTGAAGTACTATCTTTTTGAACTTCTTTCCACCACATCTCTGCCTGGTGTACGTAATATGTATGAGGCTTGGACTCTTGCGCAAAAGATTTTTGTTTCTCGGCTTCCTGGGCTCTTAATTGCAGGGATACAATTATTGATAAGGTCAGTGCCAATGCTCTTCTCATCATTTTCATGGGTGTAAAAGTTAAGTGAATCTAATTTCTACATAAATATAATATAAAAAAAAACTACTACGCAATAGCCAATTAAATATCCAGATGGGTAACGAGTCAAAGGGTATTTCCTGTTATTTATGGCCATTGGCAATGCTTTAGCTGTCTCTGCGGCATTCATAATATTACTTAACTGGTAGCCCATAATCTTTTGGAGTAGGCATCTGTCCCCAAGTGCAGGTATTCAAAGTCATTATAGGCATCTATATACGTAATATCTGATACCCACACCTGCTCAGGGCGGATAATGTTTATGTAGCTATTTACAGGTAAACATGGCTTTAAGCATGTAATACAGTTTTTTGTACCAACCCTGGGTAGGTTATGAAGAACCTTGCAAACAAGGTCTATAGCTGCATTACGGAGAAAGACACAATAGAGAAAATTTTTAAGAGCATGCTGGTATTTTTGACGGAGCAGGGTTATATTAAGTTCGAGAACTATTTCTGCGATGGGAGCACCTTTGGTGACACTTGCCATGATTTCGCTCTATAAGCAGGTAATTTTGGACGTGTACCATCAGGAGTATGCAGGGAAGCAGGGACAGAAAAAAGAGCTATTACAGCAGATAAACGAGCAAAACAGCCGTTTGGCAAAGGCACGGGAACTGTTATTAGTGGATGCTTTGGATGCTATTGAGTACAAAGCTATCAAGGTTGAATGCGAGCGGAAAATAAATCTCTTGGAAGCAAAACTTGCATCTGCTACTGAAGAACATAAGGAAGATGATATAGAGAAGTATTTAGATAAGGCGTTATATAACCTCGCCTATATAGACGAGCGGTATCAGGAAGCGGATATACAGACGAAGCGACAAATACTTGGTTCGATATTCACGGAAAAATTACAGTTTTCAGAAAATGGCTATCGAACCACTAAAGTCAATGAAGCAGTAACCCTGATATGCACGCTGGAAGCGGCTTTCAAGGAAAATAAAAAAGGACAGACCAGCGATTTTGCCAGTCTGTCCAAAGAGGTGAACCCTGTGGTACAAAACTCGAACCACTTTTTAGCGGATTTAAAGCTCTTGACCGAGATTACGGTGTAAAGATATAAATCACTTTATAATTAAGTGAAATATATCTGCAACTTTCTTACGTGGTGGACGCTGCGTTATACTTGAACCAGCTACCTTCCAGTTACTTGGATGTGTTAGGTTATTCTGTGGGATACGTTAATAATGCCGTAGCCTGTTGTCCAAAGCGGATTATTGGAATATTGTGGGTGGGGATTCCGGTTTGGGCAAGTGGCTGCACCGCTTCCACGCGCAGCGGCGTTCCGCCTACGGCGAAAGGAATGCCGATGCGCCGCCCTGGGAGGGCTTTAAGCGACCTTTATCGGTTGGGTAGTGAAGTTGTCAAGGTTATGAAAGAAGCCTTTATTTTCGGTCATTCCCTGACGGAAAAGGTTCCAGAGTAAAGAGCAACCCATTTGGGCAAGGGAGGAATTAATGTACAGGTCTTGCTTTTCTAATGCTTCAGCCAATGAACAGCTTGGAGTATTATCTGTTTCTTCGGATTGCTTCAGCAGTTCGCCATATACATCGGTTATAAAGGGCAGGTTGGCGACTGCCTCATATTTTTCAGACTTCGGTTGTTTGATGTTGCCAATGGTGGACAATAGCACCTGCCCTGTGGATTGGCTGTTACCATAATCCATCCAGTATTTGGCTCGGTTTCGGAATGCCCTGTTATCATCCAGTCCGTTAAGGATTTCTGCAATCTCAAACCTTGCCCTCACACTGTCCACGCAGGAAATGTAAATAGCTGCCTGTGTATGTTCGGGCAACCTGCCTAAACTGTCTTTCCCAAATTTCAGGGTCTCGGCTTTCCAGTTTGTACCTGCCCACCGGTTAGCACGGTTTATCAGGGCGACCGATTTATATAGCCCAATCTCGCACTCGGCAAATCGTTGTCTGCCTAAATTGGCATCGGTTACTATGTCGTCATCCCAAAGCCTGACAGATAACCCTGCATGTCCTAATTCATTCAGGCTATAATTCATTTCCACTAATGCGGTCAGCACTTTTGAACCTGTTCCACCAGCTCCTATAAGATTTACTTCAATGGGGTTGGTGGGAGCGATCAGGTCATTGTCTGTGAAGTGTACTTTTATTTTATCCGTTTTCATATTAGTATATTTTTGACCGTCCTGTCAGTTTTCTTCAATACATCTTTTGGGAATGGCTCACCTGTTTTACGCAGCTTCTTCCATAGGCTAACACAGTTACCTTGTACGGGATTATGGTTTTGCATCAGGTGGCTGAAATAGCTGTTAAAGAAATAGGTTTCCCATGCGGCTGTAAATTCTTCTAATGAAGAAGACTTTCTGATATTTACATCTACCGAACCCATACATACATTTCCGTCCGCATACACATTAAAAAAGGGAGCATGATAAAGCGGTGTTTCTTCAGTCGGCTTCCTGTCACTTTTCAGAGCGTAGATATGTAACTTCTGCTTACTGGCTATCCAAAGCAGGGCGGGTACACCTGCTATACCATTGGGAATATCCAAGCCATCAATAAAGAAAAGATTTTTGCTTGTTGCCTTTGTAAACCACATTGCAAAGCCATTTTCAGATGGGTCTGTATAAAGGATATTTCCTGCTATAATGCTTTTAGGCTTTAAGAATGCCTTATTCCTTTCCTTTGTGGTGTCCAATGCTTTTGATAAATACTGTGCTTCCTTAACAGTCAAAGGATGTGCATTAATTGGATTACCATTCCTATCCATATCAAAATACTCTACATAAACCTCCGCAGTCGTTCCTTTAGCTTCGTAAAAAACCAAAGCCGTTTTGGGATGATAAAGTGTGCCGATATTTTCCATTACATCTTTCATAGTAATTCATTTAATGATTATTCAACAGGTAGCACAAATCATCTATCAGGGGAAATAACCTGTTCTCAAAATCAAGATTGCAATCAGTAATATTTTCTCCGCTAAATATCTTCACTACCGTTGGCTCTTCGGTTGTTCCATATTCATTAAACTCATTATTGACACTTTCAGCAAGTGTTTCGTAAAGCCATCCATTAGCATCTGCTATAAAGGAGATATACTTGTTCATAGCAATTACCTCATCCTCTTGTTCTGCCTCATCCTCAACGCACTTGGCATTTTGGAAAACAGATGTTGCAGGATAGTCAGTATATAGGGTGAAAAATCCTTTCGCTACATTCAGGCACTCATGTTCAAAGTCGTTCTTCGGTTTAAATGCCTTTATCCGATCCGCAAAGACATTAAGGCTTTTGCGGTTAAATATTTTCTGTTCTATCTTATCACCGCACCATTTCGCTACTTTTAATTCTTCCTTACGGCTATCTAAGTCGGTTTCATCATCCTGCTCTATCCAATCGGTAATCATTTCATACTGCCAATAGATGTAAGCATCTTCCTGCCTGTAATAAGGTATATCCGCTATATGGTAGAGGTATGCGAAAACAGAGAGCAGTAACAGGGCTGCATTTCTTTCTTGCTTATTCCTAAGCATCTTATACAATGGTACGACAGGGATATAGTATAAGGTCGCTCCTGTACAGTATTGTTCCTCACTAATAAAGAAAGTTTTTCCCTTATCATCCTGTACCAGTCGCAAGCTGTTCCAGTTCCTGACGTTTCGCTTCAAATGGTTTTCCACTTCCCAAACAGATAAGGCTAAATTGTAGGGGTAGCCGAAAGTTCTCGTATCCAAAGGCTCGAAACCATTATAATGCCTGGCTACTTCAAAAAGGGAGTGATAAAAGTCTGTTTCTATTTTCTCCACTTCCATAGGTGATTGTACAGACTTTATTATCTCCAGTTTAGGCAGGAAAGTTGTTTTCAGAAAAGCATTGGCAACATTTGCACCGGCACGGACTTCTGTTTGTCTTTGCCTATTTCGTGTGCATCTTTTGTGCGTTGTATCAATGCTATGAACTCGCTTAATTGTCTGTACAGTTTCCTTTGTCTTTGCTTTTGTGGCATTTGAATGATGCCCGATATAATATTGTGCTGCATATTCCATTGCTTTACGTTTTAAGATTAACCTTTGGTTCCCATTACACTTTCAAAACGATACTGTACGGTATCTTCCTCTATGCGTGGCGCTAATACTTTGGCGGTAGTGAGTATAGGATAAGTATTGGCATAGAAGTTCATTACCGCTTCAACACTCCATGACGGTTCGGGGTCTGTTAGTCTTAAATCCGTTCCGTTTTCTGTGAGCAGGAAAACCCTGTCTAATTGCTTTGCTATTAACATGACCTTTCGTTTTACAGATTAATAATTGAGTTAATTGTCGTCTTCGGATAATTCAGGCACTTCTTCAGGGTCTGTTTCCTGCTCCGCATCTATATCTTCCCTTTGTGGTTCTTCATTCGCAACTGCCGTTGAAGTACCACCGAATAAATCAGGTGCAAACTTTGCCGATAATGCAGATTTTCTTTTGCGGATAGCTTCAGCCTGTTCAGGATATTCAGTCGGGTCAGGCACTTTCATCCAAGCGTCCCTATATTTCCCCTCCTTCTCCAATTCATCAACCTTTTGCATTGCCTCTTTGTACTTTTTTTCCTTCGCTTCTTTTTCCTTTCGTTCCCTGTCTGCCTTTTCTTTTTCCATAGCAGATTGTTTCTTTGCTTCTTCCACTTGTTTCATAAAACCTTCCATATCCACCATTAAACCTGAAGCAATCTGCATAGGCGTTGCAATTCGTTCAAAGAAACCGTTATCCAGTTCATCGGTAGTACCTCGCAGATTAAGTGGCGGTATCAGTTTTCTTGCATCATCACCACATTGTTCATTATTGAGCATGACCGATACTATCCAATTATTTTCCGCTCCCTTGCGTATCGTCAGTTGCAAGTCGCCTGTTATGTTCAATGCGGCCACATTGCTGAAAAAATTTGTTGTTTCCATTGTTCAATATTTTTGATTAAATAATTTCTGTACAGTCCTGTACCGTTTCATTTAAAGAGCCATCCCCACAGTCCCCACAGCATCAAGGCAAAAGCTGTCCACTTCAATATCCATTCAATGAAAAGTGTAATCAATCCCACGAAGTAGTTATCGAAATGCTGTAAGCCACCTAAGCCCCTGCGGTTGAATTGTCGCATACCGACAAATAGCTTTATTGCCAAACCAACAAAGAACATGGTTGGGAAAGGCATAGCCTGCAATAATTTCATTAATGCTTCCATAACCTTGTATTTATGGGTTAAAAAGTAAGTCAATGGCTAACGAAAACTTATGATTAGGATGCTTCCGTATAGTGGTGTACAAGGTCATGCAATGCACCATGTATATAGCGACATAACCATCAAACAACTGGTCGGCAAATAATCTGCTCTGCTTGTGCATTCGCTTTCCGTACCTCTCTATCTTATTCCTGACTTCTTCGACAAAGGATAGCCATGCTTCTACGGTTAGCAAGCCGTTTTCCCATTGGTTTCGTGTTAACTGTTCATCCTCCTGTATGGTAAGGCACATACCGTTAACATATTCCAATAAGGCGGGAATTTCCTGCGGAAACAGTTCATGCAGTAACCTCGCTTTCTCTACATTTATCAAATTCTCTAAAGGTTTCATAATACCTGAGTTTAAAGTGAGTAATAAGGACAGGCAGACATTGCCGCCTGTCCTTTGGTTGTTAATTCAGCATAAGCACGTCTGCACCATCCTTTGCAAACTGATTACATAGTTCAAATGCCCTTTGTGCTTTAGCCTGTGCTGTACCACCCATTACAATGGATTGCAGTTTGCTTTCATCATCCTTGTAATTGCGTACATTCTGATAATAGCCTGTTACCGCATTGTATGCTCCGAACACAGTTCCTTTGGTAGTATTCAACTGTTGTGTATCTGACATCATTGCGTAGGCAAAAGCATCTTCAACGGTGTTTTTGAATACGGTTGACAGTTCATCTTCTGCACCCTTTTTAAGTGCATCCAATGTTTCCTTATTGGGGCAGAGTGCCAGTTGAATAAGTTTCTTTACTTCTGCATCACAGATACGCACCTGTGTCCATTGGTTAAATATTCCCTCCAGTTGGGTACTAAGCTGATTAGCCAGTCCCATTACCTTATGAGCATTTTCCAAACGCTGTTTTGCACCGGATGTATGGCGGATGCGTACCACGTTGGACATATTACCCAATGCTGCGTTAAGGGTGTTTTGGCATACAATGCGTACAGGTGTAAAGGCTGCGGTAATGCTTCCCGTACCATCGTGGGAAGTTGTCAGAAAGATGTATTTCTCTGTAATATCATCACCGTTGCCCACACGGATATAGTCAGGAAGTTTAGCGGTTATAAATATCCTTTCTCCGTTTCCTAATGCTCCTGCTGTTTCGTACAGGATACCGTCCCCACCACCTACAATAGCATCGAAAAATGCAAAGGCATCTGCGTTCTGTACTATCTGATAATCCTTACCTACTACGCCAAAAACTGTATTGGTATCGGTACGCATGGTTGCAAAATTGTCAGGCAGTAAGATGTTGCCACCTTCTTTAATTTCACCATCATCGCCTATGCTGATACCTGTACCACGAGTATATAAGGGTGATTTGACTACCTCGAAATCAAGTCCTGCATATTTAATAGCCTCGGCACTTGTGGGATATTGTTCTACTACCTGTCCTAAGTTGTGCCATGCCTTTTGCTGTACACTAAAGAAGCTGTATTTGCCTGTTCCTTCGTTATAATTAAGATTATGTGCCATGATTGTAATTTTTAAAAGTTGATAAATGAAAGTTGTTTGTTAGAAAGGCAAATCGTCTTTGCCATTGTCAGCAGGTACTGCGGAATTGTTACTGATACCACCTGCTACGGTTTCAGGTCGCTTACCACCTCCGTACAATTTGATTTGGGAAGTGTGAAAATTGAGTGCTGCATGTGCTTCGCCATCGCCTCCGATCCATGCCCTTGCACTTACTCTGCCTGAGAGTTCTACCAATGTTCCTTTAGTAAGAACCTTAGCTACGTTCGTTGAAAGCCAATAGGCACAGTTGAAATACTCGGTGTGTTCCACCCGTTCGCCCTGTTTGTTACGGAAGCTGTCGTTTACCGCTACGGAGAAGTTCACTACCTGTTTGTCGCTCGGTAAGGTGCTGATTTGTGCGTCCCTCGTTAATCTGCCAATGATGTTCATGATTTTTAATTTTAATTGTGAAACCATTTTGTTTACTTTTTTTTCACCCGCCTGCCCTAAAAGCATTTTTCCAAAAGAAAAAACGGGAAAAAAGAAAGCAGCGACAGAGTGGAGACGGAGGCACGAAGAGCTATAAGTCCCGAAGGGTGCAAGCGTAGCGCAGTATTATGCGCTCGTAGTAACGAAGGCGTAACTACCTTAGCTGCCTTTTTACCCGTTTCGTTGGAAAATGCCATAGCCAGGCTGGATGGCAGTCTTAGCCAATTTAGCCTTGATAACAGCGTTAACCATGAAGCATGAGGGGGATGTAAGGCGGCGAGGAACGAGGTGGTCACGATGAAAGAGTGACGGAAGTGAAACGTACCCTGGAATGAACCGGCCCGAAGGGACATGCCCATGCAAAATTAGATACGGTAGAAGCAACCTGTAAAAGCGTTGAAATCGGTCAAACGCTGCTTTGAATATTAGATGGGGAAAAAAGATTTTAAATTTGTGTATTCGGCAGATAGTAAAAAGATATTAACGGACATTCTTATGAGTACACTTTATATTAAAAACATGGTTTGCAACCGCTGTATTTTGGTGGTGCAAAATGAATTGGACAAAATAGGTTTGGATGTAAAAGACATCAAACTTGGAGAGGTTATGCTTGGCAAAGAACCTACACCCGAAGAAAAAGCAATTTTGGCTAAAGTTCTAATTCCTTTAGGGTTTGAAATTATTGATGATAAGAAAAGCCGTATTATTGAAAAAATAAAGAATGTAATCATTGAGGTGGTACATTATCAGGAAAATGACAACAAGACCACCCTGTCGGATGTATTAAGTGATAAACTTCATCATGACTATAACTATTTATCAAATCTTTTTTCGGAAGTAGAGGGTACGACCATTGAAAAATATTTTATTGCTCAAAAGATAGAAAAGGTAAAAGAACTATTAGTTTATGATGAATTGTCTTTGAGTGAAATCGCTTATCGCCTAAACTATTCGAGTGTAGCTTATTTAAGCAACCAATTCAAAAAAGTAACTGGGCTGACACCGAGCCATTTTAAGCAGATACGTGAAGACAGAAGAAAGCCTTTGGACGAAGTATAAGTAAATTTTACAAGCCATTTCCAAAATTCCACAATAGCCGCCATTCATATTATTGCCAAATTTGCATTGTTAAAAAAACAATCGAGATATGGCAGTAAAAGATAAAAATACCATTATGCAGACATTCCCTGTTTTGGGAATGACCTGTGCGGCTTGTGCGGGAAGTGCCGAAAGTATCGTACAGCATCAGGAGGGCGTTGTGAATGCTTCCGTAAACTTCGCAACGGGAAATCTTACCGTTGAATACCTGTCTGATATAACCAATGCTGAAAAACTGCAAAAAGCGGTACAAGGAGTTGGTTATGATTTACTAATTGAAGATGAAACCAAACAGCAGGAAACACTCGAAGCTATCCACGAGAAGAAATTCAAACAATTAAAGACCAAAACCATTTGGGCAATTATACTGTCCTTACCTGTCGTAGTAATAGGAATGTTCTTTATGGATATGCCTTATGCAAACCTGATTATGTGGGCATTCTCTACACCTGTTGTATTGTGGTTAGGCAGGGGCTTCTTTATCAATGCGTGGAAGCAGGCAAAGCATCGCTCCGCCAATATGGATACGTTGGTAGCATTGAGTACAGGTATCGCTTATGTGTTCAGTGTGTTCAATATGTTGTTTGCAGATTTTTGGCATCAAAGAGGTTTACACGCCCACGTTTATTTTGAAGCGGCAGCCGTCATTATTGCATTCATTCTTTTAGGGAAACTGTTGGAAGAAAAAGCCAAAGGCAATACATCTTCAGCAATTAAAAAACTAATGGGATTACAACCCAAAACAGTTATCGTAGTGCAAGCAAACGGAACGGAAAAGCAAACCCCTATTGAAGAAGTAATCGCAGGCGATATTATCCTTGTGAAGCCGGGTGAAAAAATTGCGGTGGACGGTATGGTTATTTCCGGCAGTTCCTACGTGGATGAAAGTATGTTAAGTGGTGAACCCGTACCTGTATTGAAGAAAGAAAACGAAAAAGTATTTGCAGGAACCATTAACCAAAAAGGAAGTTTCCAATTCAGAGCCGTAAAAGTGGGTAAGGAAACAATGCTCGCCCACATCATCAAAATGGTGCAGGATGCGCAGGGCAGTAAAGCACCCGTGCAGAAATTGGTAGATAAGATTGCAGGAATTTTTGTACCAACTGTAATCGGTATTGCCATCTTTACATTTATCCTATGGTTTGTTTTAGGTGGCAATAACGGAGTAGTACAAGGATTACTGGCAGCCGTTACAGTCTTGGTTATTGCGTGTCCCTGTGCTTTGGGATTGGCTACGCCTACGGCAATAATGGTTGGAGTGGGTAGAGGTGCTGAAAAAGGCATCCTGATAAAAGATGCGGAAAGCCTTGAATTGGCTAAGAAAGTAAACGCTATTGTCCTGGATAAGACCGGAACCATTACCGAGGGCAGACCACAGGTTACAGGCATCGAATGGCTGAACAATGACGATACGTGTAAAAGCATTTTACTAAGCATCGAAAAGCAATCAGAACACCCTTTAGCCGAAGCCGTAGTAAAACATTTGGACGGCGTGGCTGCAACTGCATTGTCCGGTTTTGACAGTATCACAGGTAAAGGAGCAAAAGCCAACCACAATAGTGAAACCTAT
Source organism: uncultured Flavipsychrobacter sp. (assembly GCA_964621795.1). GTDB lineage: Bacteria > Bacteroidota > Bacteroidia > Chitinophagales > Chitinophagaceae > Polluticoccus. Next base: position 35,223 of record CAZUMM010000017.1, on the reverse strand, counting down.
TTTGTAGGGAATAAAAAACTATTGGCAGAAAATAATATCAATATTCCCGAAAAACTGCAACAGCAAGCCGATGAATGGAGTAAGTTATCCAAAACCGTTATTTGGTTTGCAAACAGCAAACAAGCCCTTTCCGTTATTGCAATTTCAGATGAAATAAAAGAAACATCGGTACAGGCTATCACGGAAATGCAGGATATGGGCATTGACCTATATATGCTGACAGGAGATAACGAAGCTACTGCCAAAGCCATTGCCGGGCAGACAGGTATCAAACATTACAAAGCTGAAGTATTGCCGCAGCATAAAGCAGACTTTGTGAAAGAACTGCAACAGCAAGGCAAAACCGTTGCAATGGTTGGGGACGGCATCAATGACAGTACGGCTTTGGCAACAGCAGATGTAAGCATCGCAATGGGCAAAGGCTCCGATATTGCAATGGACGTTGCCAAAATGACGATTATATCATCAGACCTTACCAAGATACCACAGGCTATCCGGCTGTCAAAACAAACCGTAGCCACTATTAAGCAAAATCTGTTTTGGGCATTTATCTATAATGTAATTGGCATTCCGGTTGCGGCAGGTATTTTATATCCTATTAATGGCTTCCTGCTTAACCCGATGATTGCAGGTGCGGCAATGGCATTGAGCAGCGTAAGCGTGGTAAGCAACAGCTTACGGTTGAGGTGGAAAAAGTAAACAGTAAATATCATAAATCAAATCCAAAATATCACAACAGATGCTTTTGGAAGAATAAGCAACTTTGCAATATCAATTAACAATAAAATTTAAGTAATAATGGAAAATAACAAAGAATTTCAGTTTAAGACCAATCTTAATTGTGGTGGATGTGTATCAAAAGTTCAATCCGATTTAGACAATGCAGAGGGTATCTGCCACTGGAATGTAGATACGAACAATGCAGACAAAATCCTTACCGTAAAATCAGAGGGTATTACCGAAGATGAAGTAGTAGCCATTGTCAAAAGCAAAGGTTTTAAAATAGAACCGCTAACCGCTTAAAGTTGAATGTAAATGCTCCTTTTTGCTCTTAATGAATACGTTGGGTAAGAAAGGGGCATTTACTCCTAAAAACAACAGCTTTAAAAATATGGTAGAGGTCAAAAATAAAGGACAAAGTGGTTAACAATGTAATTTTATTTATAACTTTGTAGCGTTGAAAAGTTTAGGCAAACATATTACCCTGTTATCTTTATTCTGTTTGGGTTTCTTTCTGATACCCAATCAAAGCTATGCTTGCTCCAAAACTGCTACTAAAACAGAGAAGTCCTCTTGTTCCAAAAAACAATCAAAAAAATCAGAACATAAGCAGCACAGTTGCAAAGGTAAATCTTGCAAAAAATGCAACCATAGCAATGGTTGTGGAGGCTGTAACGGGAGTTCTTGCAGGTGCGGCACTACCTGTGCTAACTCGTTAAATGTGCCTACAATAATCGAATTAAGGGCAAAATATCCAATTGCCAGTACTAAAAAACAAAAATTCGGTTTTAAACAAGCCTACTATTCTTCGGGCTTTTTCTCCATTTGGCTACCGCCTAAAATAAGCTAAAACTATGGCTTTACAGCCATAGGTACGCCTTGTCGAAAGCTGCATCCAGCTTTTGAAAATTCCCTATTTGTACTATTTAATCAAAATTCTAACAGGATTGGACTGTATGCCCCATTCCTCTAAAATGTATTCTAATATGAAATCAATAGCAAAATTATTGATGGTAATCGTCGTATTGCTATCATCAATAAACAGTTTCGCACAAATAAAAAATGCGAAAACAGAAACCGTAAAGGTTGATGGTAACTGCGATATGTGCAAAGCCACTATCGAAAAAGCCGGAAACGTAAAAAAAGTAGCCAGTGTGGAATGGAACAAAGACACCAAAATGGGTACCCTAACCTATGACAGCGACAAAACCAATCAGGACGAAATACTCAAACGCATTGCTTTGGCAGGTTATGACAGTGAAAAATTCTTAGCACCGGATGACATATATGCTAAGCTGCCGGGTTGCTGCCAGTACGAAAGAACATTAAAGCCCGTTGCCAAAAACAAAGAGGCTGACATGGATATGAGTAGCGAACACGGTGGTCATGACCATAGTAAAATGGTTACATCCGAAAATGCTCCGGTACAAAATGCCTCACAGCTAACAGCCGTATTTGACAATTACTTTTCCATAAAGGATGCCTTGATAAAAACCGATGCTGCTAATGCTTCTGACAAGGCTGCTGCATTAGTTAAATCCGTTGGCGTAGTGGATATGAGCAAGCTATCCACAGAAGAACATACCGTTTGGATGAAAGTAATGAAAAACATATCAACCAATGCGGAAAGCATTGAAAAATCAAAAGACGTTGCCAAACAAAGAGAAGCCTTTGCTACTCTTTCGACTAATCTTTATGAATTGGCAAAAGTGTCTAAGCAGAATGCTCCTGTTTACTATCAGCATTGCCCGATGTACAACGGAGGCAAAGGAGCAAATTGGTTGAGCAAAGAAAATGCGGTTAAAAACCCGTATTACGGTTCGCAGATGCTTACCTGTGGCAGTACCGTTGAAACCATTAAACAATAGGTCATAAAGTTATGGTACAGTATAATAACATGGTACAGGCACTACAAGACCTTAAACACAGAGGATATGGCATGGATTTCAGTCTGCTTCCAGATTGTTTATACTGTGCCTCACAAAGCCTAAAGCTAAAGCCGGAAGATTTTACGGTTGTAGAAACACACAGGTTTGAAAGCCTCGACAGCAGTCCCGACAACAATGCCGTCATTTATGTTATCTCATCCAAAAATGGTGAGAATAAAGGTGTTCTTGTTGATGCTTATGGTACTTATGCCGAAGAAATGACGCATGAAATGGCAGAAAAATTAAGTAAAAATAACTTTTAACCCCTTTGTTATGCAAAAATACACGTGTCCCATGCACCCACAGGTGCTAAAGGACGAGCCGGGCAAATGCCCGCTTTGTGGTATGGCACTGGTTCCCATAGGTAATCCCTCAGCTTCCCATGAACATGGGACAGCTCACGGACATGGGGAGCATACCAATCATGACCATTCAAAAGAGAGCTTCAATAAACACGCCGGACACCATACAGGTGATTTCCTGAAACGTTTTTGGACAAGCCTCGTCATTACAGTACCTATCCTGCTCCTATCGCACATGATACAGCAATGGCTTGGGTTCAGCATTGCATTTACGGGCGATAAATATGTGTTGCTGACATTGGGAACAGCTATCTATATCTATGGTGGCTTGCCATTCTTAAAAGGAATGGCAGGTGAAATAAAAGCCAAAGCCATAGGTATGATGACCCTTGTTGCCATAGCCATATCCGTTGCCTATATCTATTCGGTAGCCGTTGTTTTCGGCTTGCAGGGTATGGATTTCTTTTGGGAACTGGCAACCCTTATTGATATTATGCTATTGGGGCATTGGCTCGAAATGCGTTCCCAAATGGCAGCATCGAGGGCATTACAGTCATTGGTAGCGTTGCTGCCGAATGATGTTACCGTGGAACGGAACGGTGAAGCCGTAAGGATAAAGCTCGAAGACCTGCAAAGCGGTGAAACGGCAATTATAAAACCGGGCGAAAAAATCCCTGCCGATGGATTAGTCGTAGAGGGAGGGTCGTACATCAACGAAAGTATGCTGACCGGGGAAAGCGTTCCCGTAAAAAAGGAAAAAGACAGTAAGGTTATCGCAGGGTCTATCAATGGCGATGGAGCGTTGAAAGTAAAGGTAACAGCCGTTGGGAAAGACAGCTACCTGAACAGGGTCATTAACCTGGTGCAAGATGCACAGGCTACCAAATCCAATACACAGAACCTTGCGGACAAGGTAGCAAAATGGCTGACCTTTATTGCTATTGCCGTAGGCATAGGCACATTCATTTACTGGTTTGTTAGCAGTGGGGATACCGCCTTTGCTTTGGAAAGAATGGTAACGGTAATGGTAACAGCCTGTCCGCACGCTTTGGGCGTAGCTATCCCATTGGTAGTCGCAATTTCCACAACGCTTTCAGCGACCAACGGTCTGCTTATCCGCAACCGGAACGCATTTGAAACAACAAGGAATATATCAACCGTCATTTTTGACAAAACTGGAACCCTCACCAAAGGTTCCCATACTGTTGAAAAAATTATCCCATTAACGGATGAATATAATGCCAATGAGCTTATCCAGTATGCCGCCGCCGTGCAGCAAAATTCTGAACATCATATCGCAAAAGGCATTATGGCAACCTTAAAGGAAAAAAGCCTTGCCTTATGGAAATCGGAAAACTTCAGCTATATGCAGGGCATCGGTGTAAAAGGTATCGTCAACGGGAAAGGTGTTATAGCAGCCGGGAAAAACTATTTCAGCGAAAACCACCTTTCATTACCGGAAATTCCAAAGGAAATCAATCAGGAAGCCGAAACAGTAAACTTTGTTCTAATCGGAGATAAAGTAGTGGGGATAATCACTTTGGCAGACAGCATCCGTGAGGGTTCAGGCGAGGCAGTTGATGCACTCAAAAAAATGAACATCAAATCCTTTCTGCTCACCGGGGACAATGAAAAGATTGCGGCTGCCGTAGCAGAGAAATTAGGAATGGATGGCTTTTTAGCAAATGTGCTTCCGCACAACAAGCAGGAGAAAGTAAAGGAGCTTCAGGCAAAAGGTGAAACCGTTGCCATGACTGGCGACGGCGTAAACGATGCGCCTGCATTAGCACAGGCTGACGTAGGTATAGCCGTAGGTTCCGGCACTGACGTGGCTGCCGAAACTGCTGATATTATTCTGGTGGACAGCGACCCAAGAGATGTAGTAAAGCTGATTGGCTTCGCTAAAAGCACCTATAAAAAAATGGTGCAAAACCTAATATGGGCAGTTGGCTACAACGTAGTCGCAATTCCCCTTGCGGCAGGCATACTCTATCCAAAATTTATTTTAAGCCCTGCAATGGGTGCTGTGCTAATGAGCGTAAGCACAATTGTAGTAGCTATCAATGCAAGTTTTTTAAAAATCAAAAAATAAATAAAAATGAAAAATATAACATTATCAATCGTTGCAATTACTATGGCATTTATAACTGTATCCTGCAACCAATCTACAAGCAAAAACGAACAATCCGCAAATGATACAGTAGCCGTTTCAGCGCAACAGGCATCTGCTCCGGCAAAAGAAAATGATACGGTGGTTGCACCCCCGGTTAGCGATACCGCAAACGGACAGGAAGCAAAAACAGCGGCAGGCGAAACAAATAAATTCTCCATTGCTCCCATAATCACCGATTACCTGACCTTAAAGAATGCTCTTGTATCGGATGATGATAAGGCTGCCGCCAGTGCGGGTAAGAAGTTGTTGGCTACCTTAAATAAAGTGGACATGAAAGCTATTCCTGCCGACAAGCATAAGGAGTATATGGACATTGCGGATGATGCAAAGGAAAATGCGGAGCATATTGGCAACAATGCGGGCAAAATAGACCACCAAAGGGAGCATTTGGCATCATTGAGCGAAGATATTACTGACCTGATAAAATTGTTCGGCACTCCACAAAAACTATATCAAGACCATTGCCCGATGTTCAACGATGGTAAGGGAGCCATTTGGTTAAGCGAAAATAAGGAAATCAAAAACCCTTACTATGGCTCAAAAATGATTAGCTGCGGCAAGGTAGAGAAAACCATTGATAATAAATAAAAGCTCATTGTTATGGAAAATATGCAGAATAAACACGGAATGCAGCATAGTTCAAAAAATGGTGCTGATAACTCAAAACATTCATTAGCCATGTACAAACGTTTTGCTGTTATGGCTATCGTTATGTTTAGTGCAATGTATTTTATCATGTACGCCATGATAGACAAATTAGCCAACCTTATACCCAATATTAATAACCTGTACATGACCTTGCTGATGACCTCGGCAATGCTACTTATCGAATTGTTGATAATGAAAGGTATGTACACTAACAAGAAAATCAATTGGGGTATCGCAACACTTTCGGTAGCTGTCGGCATATTCTCATGGTTTGGGATTAGGCAACAAATAGGTGTTGGGGACAAACAGTTTGTAAAGGGTATGATACCGCATCACGCAGCGGCATTACAGATGTCGGAAAATGCTAAGTTGACCGACCCTGAACTGATGCAATTGCAAAAAGACATTATCCAATCCCAATCTGATGAAATTGAGCTTATGAAGCGAAAACTTAAAGAATTTGAAAAAGAAAAATAATTAAAATCCAATTTCAATTTTGAACGGGACACCACTTTCTCGCCTTATTACATCGGTAAAGTGTTGCTGACAATCAATTAGCTATTAATTAATATGTCGCTAAAGAAAAAAATTATATTAGGCTTAATCGTTGTCTTAATCGGCATTCAGTTTTTTCAGCCATTGCGAAATCAATCGGGTGAGGTAACAGATATGCACATTGAAAAGGTATATGCAGTACCCCAAAACGTTAAAGCGATATTGCAAATCTCTTGTTACGACTGCCATAGCAACAACACCCGTTATCCGTGGTACAGCCGTATCCAACCGGGAGCATGGTATATGGCAGGGCATATTAAGGAGGGCAAAGAGGAACTAAACTTTAGCGACTTTGGAACGTACTCTACCCGCAAACAGCGCAATAAATTCCGGGCTATGTCCAATCAGATAAGGGACGGGAAAATGCCATTGTCATCATATACGCTTATTCACCGCAATGCAGTATTAACCCAAGAAGAAAAACAGGTTTTAATGAAATGGTTTGATGCAATGGCTGACAGTTTAAAATAAAATTATAGAATAATGAACAGACACAAGAAAATAATAATAAAGATGCTGCAAGTCGTTCTGATAACGCTCTGCACGCAAACTTTATTTGCTCAAAAAGTAGTGCATTACGATTTATACGTCAAAGACACTATCGTAAACTATGCAGGCAAATCAAAAAGGGCTATTGCCGTAAACGGGCAAATTCCTATGCCTACCCTTACCTTTACAGAGGGCGATACTGCCGAAATTGTAGTTCACAATCAGCTAAAAGAAAGTACGTCCCTGCACTGGCACGGTGTATTCCTGCCCAACAAGGAAGACGGAGTACCTCACTTAACGCAACAGCCGATTGAACCTGGCACTACCTATACCTATCGTTTCCCAATTATTCAACATGGTACACACTGGTATCATTCCCATTCAGGGTTACAGGAACAAATCGGAATGTACGGTAGTTTCATAATGAAAAAGCGGGACGATGATAAAACCTTTAGAAAGGGAATTGATGATTTGCCGACTGTGCCTATCATTTTAAGTGAATGGACAAATCTTAATCCCAATAACATCAACCGGATGCTGCACAATGCAAATGATTGGGCTGCCATTAAAAAGAATGCGACACAATCTTATGCAGAGGCTATACGTGAGGGAAAATTTAAAACCAAAGTTACCAACGAATGGAAACGGATGCTGGCAATGGACGTGAGTGATGTGTATTATGATAAAATCCTCATAAACGGAAACCATACTACCGACCTGAAATCGGTTGAGGGTAAGACCTTAAAGGCAGGCGATAAAGTAAGGTTGCGTATATCCAACGGTGGTGCATCATCTTACTTTTGGCTTCGGTATGCAGGCGGTAAAATGACCGTAGTGGCAAGTGACGGTAATGATGTAGAACCCGTTGAAGTGGACAGGCTAATTATAGCCGTATCGGAAACCTATGACATAGTGGTTACTATTCCAGATGATGGACTATCCTATGAGTTCCTTGCCACTACCGAAGACAGAACTCAATCAGCAAGCTATTTCATTGGCAATGGTATCAAACAGCTTATCTCACCACTTCCAACGCTTAAATACTTCGAGGGTATGAAGATGATGAATGACATGATGAAAATGAACGGCGACTTGGACGATATGGGAATGAAGATGAGCCTGAACCAAATGGATATGAATGTAGTTATGTACCCCGAAATTACAGGTGAGGCAAAGAAAAAGCAAGACCATAGTCAGCACGGTATGAATATGGACAATGACCCCAATCGTTACAATGCAAACGCTTTGGGAGATATTGTTACGCTGAACTATGCCATGCTCAAATCTCCATATAACACAACACTGCCAAAAGATGCTCCGGTAAAAGACATCAAATTTACCCTTACCGGAAATATGAACCGCTATGTATGGAGCATGGACAACAAGGTGCTTTCGGAAACGGATAAAATACCCGTGAAGAAAGGAGAAATACTGCGGATTACCATTTACAATAACTCTATGATGCGCCACCCCATGCACCTGCACGGATTTGATTTCAGGGTATTAAACGGCAAGGGCGAAAACGCACCTTTAAAGAATATCATTGATATTATGCCAATGGAAACTGATACGATAGAATTTGCAGCAAACACCGAGGGCGATTGGTTTTTTCACTGCCATATCCTGTACCACATGATGTCAGGTATGAACCGTGTGTTTGCCGTAGGTGATTATCAAAATCCTTATCTGCCGGATAAGGCAAAAGCCTACAAAGCATTACAAAGGGAAAGCAATATGCCACATTTCATGGCTCAAAATGATTTTGCTACCAATGGAAATGATGGGGAAGCAATGCTTCAAAATACGAGATGGAGCTTAGGCACGGAATGGCGTTTGGGCTACAACGATATGCACGGGTATGAGGTTGAAACTCATTTGGGAAGATACATTGGAAAAATGCAATGGTTTATGCCGTTTATTGGTTTTGACTGGCGTTACCGCAGAATGGGAATTGATGAACAAGAGAAGAATTTGTTTGGGCAAAAAAATGAGAAAGACAACAGAAGACAATTCAGTTTGGGATTTGTTTATACGCTTCCGATGCTGATAAACTTTCAGGCAGAAATGTACCACGATGGAATAGTGCGGTTACAGTTAATGAGAGAGGACATTCCTATATCAAAAAGGTTGCGTGCAGGGTTTATGGTAAATACCGATAAAGAATATATGGCAGAGCTTGGCTACATCTTTACCAAGAATATAAGCATCCGTACACATTATGATAGTGATATGGGATTTGGCATTGGACTTTCGTTGAACTATTAACAACAGTTCCGCTAATAATTGGATTAGTGGTTGTAGCGTATGCTATGACCCCTTTTTTCTGACAAAAAGTGTCTCCCTTATGCTCTTCACCGCCTTGTAACCATTCAATTTTTAGACTAAATTAAGAAAGACTAAAAATAATTGTTAGACAAGCCTAATTTTTTATTTAGATTTGTTTAAACATTTGTAGTTCGTTATGGGTAGAAAGCATTTAATTGTCTTGGGGATGATGGTGGTTATTATCTTCGGATTAGTTGCGTGTGAAAAGCTACTTCCAAGTGCACCGGCTGATGATAGTGTCCTTGACGGGCCTATTGAGGGGCTTACACCTGAACAATCTGTTCAGTTTCTGCGTGGTGATGTGGCTTTCAACGATGAAATTTTCACACCGGAAACAGGGCTTGGGCCTCTTTTTGTTGCAACATCGTGTGGTACTTGTCATGCTGGTGACGGCAAAGGTCATCCTTTCACAACATTAACAAGGTTTGGTCAGCGTGATAGTATTGGTAATCAATTTTTGCACTTAGGAGGTCCACAGCTTCAAAACAGAGCTATTTACAACTACCTTCCTGAAAACATTCCCGCAGGTGCAACATTCTCAAAGTTTACGCCGCCTGCCAATACCGGCTTAGGTTTGCTGGATGCAGTCACAGATACAGATTTGTTATTGCTTGCAGATCCCGATGATATAGATGGTGATGGAATATCGGGACGACCTAACTGGGTTGCTTTGCCTCTATATGCAACTACCAGACCTAACAGTATTATTCGGAATGGAAAATACATCGGCAGGTTTGGCAAAAAAGCCTCTACGTATGACTTGTTACAGCAAACGGCAACAGCATATAGTCAGGATATTGGCATTGCTTCCACTTATGAGCCATACGATACGTACCACGGACAGTTAATTGATCCCGAGGTTAGCAACCAAACAATAATAGATGTGGTTTTCTATCTGAAGACACTGAAAGCTCCTATACAACGAAATGCCGGCAATCCTGATGTAGTGGCAGGTAAAAACATTTTCACGCAAATCAGTTGCGGGAAATGCCACGTACCAGAAATGAAAACAGGAGCATCTACTATCAGTGCTTTATCCTTTAAAACCTTTGCGCCCTATACCGATATGTTATTACACGACATGGGGCCTGGCCTTGATGATGGTTATACAGAGGGAACTGCTGTTTCTTCGGAATGGAGAACTCCACCGTTATGGGGGATCGGGTTGTCAAAAAAATCACAAGGTGGTCAATATTTTTTATTGCATGATGGTAGAGCAAGAAGTATTGAAGAAGCTATTCTCTTGCATGGAGGCGAAGCGCAAAATAGTAAGATCAGTTACCAGGAACTCACTGCTACAGAAAAAGCCAAACTGATAAAATTTCTTGAATCCCTTTAATAAAATGGATAATGCAAAGAAGAGAATTTATTAAAAGTAGTTGCAATGCCTGTTTAGCTGGAGCTTTTGCCAGCTTATTGCCCTCATGTGGCGCAATCCATTACATTTCAGGAAACCTAAACCGTGATGGCATCTTAGTGGACATAGACGATTTCAAAGAAAGAAAGCGAGGAAAATCATCATGGCGCTCATACATCATCATACGCAACGAAGAATTGAAGTTTCCAATCTGTATCTATCGTTTCAGTGAAAACGATTATTCAGCACTATGGATGCAGTGTGCACACCAGGGAGCTGAAGTACAGGTTGCAGGAAGTTACTTGCAGTGTCCTGCACATGGAAGTGAATACAATAACAGAGGACAGGTAACCAATGGGCCTGCCACAACGAATTTACGCAGCTTTCCGGTGTCCGTTATAAACAACCAAATATTCATTGATCTTAGGAAAGTATGAAACGCATAATAGCTCTTCTTGTCTTTTATGTTCTACTTGTTCAGGTAGCTTTTGCGCAAATTGATCCTGAATTGTTACGGCGTGTCCCTGCAAAAGCCGATTCTTTGTCGTTAAACATGGATGCAGTCTATGATCGTCCATTCTTACAAATTGGAAAGACCCCGGTTGCATTAGGAGGATATGTAGAAGCCAACTACCAGTATTTGGGTGAGAACGGAATATCAGAGGGGCATCAATTTAAAATGCAGCGATTGACTTTGTTTGTAGCATCATCTATATCAAAAAGAATAAAATTCCTTACTGAAATTGAATTTGAAGATGGGACTAAAGAGATAAATATAGAGTTTGCCTCAGTTGACTTTGAGTTCGCTCCCTTATTGAATTTTCGTGGCGGAATAGTTATGAATCCCATAGGCGCATTTAATCAAAATCATGACGGGCCAAAGTGGGAATTTGTTGACCGGCCTATTTCTGCTACGCAAATGTTGCCAGCCACCTGGAGCAATGTAGGTTTTGGGATATATGGTAAAAAGTACAACACGGATTGGGTGTATGCTTACGAAGCCTATCTGACAAATGGTTTCGATGACAAAATAATTGCCAATACGCAGAATAGAACCTTTCTGCCAGCGACGAAAGAAAATAAAGATCGCTTCGAGGAAAGTTTTAATGGAAGTCCTCTACTCACAGCAAAAGTAGCAGTGCGGAACAGAAAAATCGGTGAATTGGGATTGTCCTTTATGGGAGGGATATACAACAAATTTCAGGAAGACGGAATAATCCTGGATAAGAAGCGAGCTGTTAATGTTGTAGCTGTGGATTTTAATACTACAATTCCAGAACTGAAAACTTATATCAATGCTGAATGGGCATGGATAAATGTAGATATTCCTGATACCTACACTGAACAATTTGGCCGAAAACAACAAGGCGGTTTTATAGATTTTGTTCAGCCGTTATTAAAGAGGCCGATGTTCGGTTTTGAAAGTGCGGTGTTGAATGCAGCATTACGGTTGGAATATGTTGATTGGAATAAGGGAAAGTTCAAATCAACAGGAAGCAATATATCGGATGAGGTTTTCTCAATTGTACCGGCTATCAGTTGGCGGCCTACCGCGCAAACCGTTATAAGATTTAATTATCGTTATAACTGGCAGAAGGATATTTTAGGTAATCCTCCTTCAAGATTAGGAGGATTTCAATTTGGCATCTCAACTTATTTCTGATTACTGTTGGGTAATCTTAATATTTCTGAAATAGCCTTCAGTGCCTATATCAACCCATAAGCCTATACTACCCCTTACTCCTATACCATGTTTTAGGTCGTTTACAATCAATGAAGGTTGCCTGTTGTTATTAAGAAACAACTTTGCCGTACTGTCCTTGATCTCAATGCGTACTTTAATCCATTCGTTCATTGCCATGTCTGAATAGGATTCATATTTTTCAGGTGATTCTTTACGTAACCGATCAAATTTATAGTCTGGATACGCATAGTATTGAATGGTGTGATTTCGTCTGATTTGATCATTTGCCCGTGCATTGGTAGGACGCAGATATATACTTTCATACTTATCATTAGTTTCATTGATTCGGAAAGCTATACCAATAAAACCACGAGCAAATTCAGGAGCATCGGAAAGCAGCTTGCTCATCATTTCTAATTCAATCACGCCATTAATGAAACTAACGTTTTTCAGCCTGGCAAAAGTCGGTTCATCAAATTCTTTAACTGAGGGGTCTTTTACTACTTTAACTATCTCTTTATTCCCTATTTTTTCTTTAACGGTCAAAACACTTATTGCTTGCAGCTCATGTTTTCCAATCGTAACCGATTGAGCATATAGGTTTAGTGAACAAAAAAATAATATGGTATTGACGATGACTATTCTGAATTTCATTACACAGTTATTTTATCGGCTAAAAAAGGCTATATAAGCACACTAAAACGATATCTTCTACGATAGCTTGTTTGGAAAAGACTTCTGTATATGCAATATATGAAAATAAAAACAATCTATTTCAAAGAGACGTTAGCCTTTCCGTACAACCAAATGTGCTAAGCCCGGATCGTTTAGTAACCGTTCCATTTCTGACTGAATAATATCCTGTATATCCTGCTTTATTTGAAAGTAATTACGCTGTACCATACTGGTATCGAGTTTACGGATAACTTCTATATCCTTATAGCCTTCTTCCTCCCTTTTTAGTGCTTCATGATCGTTGATGATTTCACAATGGAAGGCTTTTAGTTCAATTTTGTTGTCCGGGTCGTCAGCTACCATTCCCACAAACTCACCGGAACTCAGTGCAGATATTTTTGAGGGAGGTATAGCAGTTTCCAGTTGCTTTGAACGGCTAATAGATGTGTCACCACTATTGATTGAATAGCTTTCCCTGTCCTGCATGATTTTGCCAAAGCGTTCTGAAAGCTGTTTTGCTGTATCTCCCGTTACTTGTCCGGATACAATATTGCCTGTAATATTCATAATCACATCGGCCTGTTCTCTGCCATAATCCTTACGGAGCTGGCTGAAATCCTGAATACCTAAGCACGTAGAAACTTTATTACTTCTCGCCGTAGCAATCAGGCTATCCATATTGTTCAGATAGATTGTAGGAAACTCGTCAAACACCAAACTGCTTTTCAATTTTCCCTTTTTATTGACCTGTTTTACCAAACGGGTTACATATAAAGAAAGTACCGCTCCGTAGATCTGTATTTTCTGCGGATTATTACCCATGCACACGATTTTGGGATCATCGGGATTATTTACATCGAGGTTGAAATCGTTGCCTGATAAAACATAGTATAATTGAGGGGAAGAAAGCCTTGCCATAGCCACTTTAGCGGATGCTATCTGGCCTTCAAGCTGTTCCATTACATCGTTCAGGTAGGCATTCAAAAACGGATTAATCAATACCTCGCATTCTTTAGCGGCTTCTGTTCTAAACAGCGTGAAAAGGCTGTCATAATCAGCTTGCATCAGCTCGATAACGTGAGGCAGTGTGCAAAATTCACCGTCCTTGTATTTCTTCAGATACCATATTACCGCAGTCAGAAAATTGATTGGCGATTCCACGAAAAAATCGCCCTGGCGTTTTATCCACTCCCTGTTTAAGCCCATTAAAATAGTACGTGCGGATTCTGCGGCATCGGTTATGTCCGTCATGGCAGACGGCTCTAAAGGATTGCAACGATGGCTTCTTGTTAGGTCGTCAAAATTGATAACAAAAAACCTCGGTGGTTTAGGATACCTGTGTTTGTTTTTTAACCATGAATTGTAGGCGATCCTGGAAAGGTCGTCAAACTTAAAATCGTAAACGAACATCGTAAATCCTTTACGGATATGTTGGGTTATGACGTGCCTGATGACAAAGTAAGATTTACCTGCCCCTGGTGTACCCAATACCATAATCGCCCTGAAGGGATTGATGATATTTATCCAGCTATTGCGCACCTTATTTTTCAGCCTGTAACGTGCCGGGAGATTGATCGAAAACTCGTTCTCCAGAAAGCGTTCTTCTTGCGGAAACGTTTCATTTTCCTTGTTGAAAATGTCCTTGTTGTTAAACTTGCTTTTGATAATACGTGAAAGCAAAGTACCGCCTGAAAGCACCAGCAAAAATCCTATTGAAGTTATACCTGCATAAACGAATGTCTTCTCCTGCGCATGTAACTCAAGCAGCAGAGAAAGATAACTGGCAAAGTATAGCAATAGCCCTGTAATGAGATAGGCAAATGCTGTTTTATAACTTAGTTTTTCATCTTTGCGCCCTTTTGCTCCGAGTAGGGAGATAGCCAAAAAGCCTAAAGAAATCAACTTGCTTTTAACGAAGTTGCTGAATATGCCTGTGCGGGAAATATTACCTAAAATCCGGTCGCTGAAACTGCTGGTCAATCCCCATTCATGGAATGCAGCATAACAATAATAATAGAAGTGTATCACTAAAATAACGATACTGATCAACCTGGTCATGTCCAGAATTTTCCTCAGAGCCTGTTCGTTTTCACCTGTCTGTACTGCCATAGCTTTATGTTTTATTGGTTATTGGAAATGTTCTTTCTTCTTTTCTTTTTTCTGCCCTTTTTCTTTAGCTGGCCGGGTATGTAATCGGCTGCCTGCTCCGGTTGTAAAAGGGCATCCAGCATGTTGTCTTTAGGAATTGTATCAGCCGGATTAGTATTGTTGTGTAAAGTGGATGAAAGACCTGTGTTAGTATTGTGGGCAGGCAATGATGATTGTCCTGTTTTTTGACCTGCATTTGGTAATAGGTTCTGTTTGATAGGTTTCGGGGAACTGCATCTTTCCTGAATGGCTTTGGCACTGTATTGCTTTCCTAATGTGCTACCATTAAAGACACATTTGGTCTGGTGATCTACGTAAGTTATCCCGTAGATTAAACCTGTATCGCTACTGCGCAAAGCAATGTGAATGCCTTTCTTTTGAAGTTGTGCAACTAACTCATCAAGCGTGGAAGTTTTGCCAACAAACAACCTGTCTATTTCAGTTTGTACACGGGCTTTGAACGGCTGGCGTTGGGTATCATTAGAACTGTATTTTTCTTCCAGAAATTTCAGGGTAGGCTTGTTGTAAAAGTCGCTGGCTTTTATAGGTACACCGATAGGTTTTCCATCTTCATCGAGTATCCGGTAAACAAGGCCGCCTCCCTGAAAAATTCTTGATTCTTCACTGCCACGATCAGCGATTATATTGTACTGTTTCAAAACTGCATTCAGTTCCGGCAAGCTGGTATATTTGTACTTATCCAGCACTGCATCCAGCACATTTGTGATGGCTCTTTTAGTTTCAGTACGCCCGTACTGTACCTTCTTTACATCTACCGGCTTTAACCTGAATGCTTCCCGTCTTGCGTGTGCATCGGCTACTACAAGACTGAACATTTTTTCAATCTCCTTACGTGCCGGTTCTGACTTGCGAATACCCAGGTGATGCAGGTCAATTCGCTTGCCATCAGGCTGAATATTGGTGGTAACTACGTGTATATGGGGGTGGCCTGCATCGTGGTGCTGATAAACAAGATAAGGCTGGTCACCAAAGCCTATTTTTTGCATATAGACATTGGCAATTTGCATCAGCTTTTCTTTGCTCAAATGAGCTTCAGAAGGGTCAAAGTTGAGCGAAATGTGTACGCTGTTTCGTTTAACATTCTCGTTCAATTCTGTCCTTTTCAGCAGATAGCCCAGCTTAATTTTCAGGCTCATTTCATCTGCGTTTAAAGGGAAATTTTCTGCTCCGATGCACTCCGCTACACCTTCTTTTACCTTGTTTTCATTGTAGTTGAAAATACGGTGCATGGAGTGGCCTGCTTTGATCACTGCAACCATATTTCCAGTATTTTTTTTACGTTATTCCTGACCTCATCAACCTTATTGCTAAGGATCTTTTTCTCTACCTCGTAAGCAATCAACCAGCTCCTAAATTCAGCTATCTGGCTCAGCGTGTGCAGCTTTTTAACGGCCTGATTGAAGTTGTTTCCAACTGCGTTTAGCTCGTTGCGAAGCCGTGTAAGTTCTGTCATTAAGTCATCCTGTGAGGTGTTACGGTAGGTCGTAACAACGGGCTTATCGAAGATGCTGCGGCGTACATAGTCGCTTAGCTTACGACAGGTAGAAGCCTTCCATTTCTTTTCAATTTTCGCATACTCATCGGGCGTTAGACGCAGGCCGATAATGCGTGTTCTGTTTGAATTTTGTCCTTCCATCACTAATCATTTTCACGTTTTCAAACTCATTTATACCTTCCAGACGCCCTGCCCACGAGTTCCGAGTGATGGGCAGCCAGATCCGGTTGTTTAACAACCGTTCATCTGGCCGATTGCGGGAAAGTTGCAATCTTTCAGCCTTTTGAACGTCTTTAAAACATTTTAAAGGCTTCCAGAGTGTGTAAGAAAACAGCTTCAAATGAACTAAAGCCTGCCTTACAGCCTCTGTATTACTTATCTCAGTTTTTGTCTTATATGTTTCTTCTCAGCCTTACCGAAATTTATTACCCAGTCGTTGAAGTCCTTATGGTTTTGATAAAGACTGCTTTCATCTTTGTATTTGGCACTTAGGGAAAGTGCATAGCGACTGCAATTTTGTCCGGTTGCATCCCTGTCCAGATAGAGCTTGATAGCGTTATGTTTTTCCATAAAGGGACGTGCAGTTTCAAAGAAGGAAACAGAGTTTAGCACTACAAAATCAAAGCGGTCTTCGGGGTCTTGTTGATGGATGGCCCTGAAAGAAAGGAAATCGGTAAAGCCTTCAAAGACGATTACTTCATCGGCATTATTATCAAAGCTCGTAATGCCTTTAGGAGAGCTGCTGGCTTTAAAGTAAGGATTGCGTATTTCAAAGCCTCCCAGATCATTCCTGAAACCGATACCGTAATAGACTTTTCCATTAAGTTCGTAACGCACTTCCCGGCAGTAACGATCAGCCACATCAACGGGTATTCGCCGTTGTTGCAAATACCTTAAAAGGGCGTTGGAAGACAGCACAAAATCGCCTAAAATCTTTATCTGCTTTTCCTGTTCTTCTCTCGCAAATGATTGTTGGGAAACCGGCTTTTGAAAGGAAAAATTACCGCTTAAATTCTGGAGTAATTCGGACACGGTACACCCGTGAAAGAGAATAGCAAAGTCAACCAGGTTGCCGCCTTTGCCAAGACCATGATCGTACCAACGGTTTAGCCTCCTGTTAACCTTAAACGAAGGTGTCTTTTCATCCCGTAAAGGGGAGTGATACCAATAATCGTTGTTCCTGATCTTTGCAGGTTCATAACCTAAGCCCGCAAGGAAATGAACCATGTCAATTTCTTTGGCTTCGCTGATGGAAAGCCTGTTTTTACTGAAATCCATAACCACACATTTATCAAATACACATTCAGTTCTTCTAAGCGAAGTTAAACAGGTGATATGGGATTCACCTATCCTCATCATATTTTGATGAGGATGCAGAGAGTAGTGTTATTTACTTTTGTGCAGTGAGTATTGTTTAATTAAAATCGTGTGATTATGCTAACAACAAGTGATGTAGCCAAAGTGTATGATACTATTCTCAGTATCCCTGGCATGAGTGAAACAGTGAAGATTGACATGAGGATCTCCCGCAAAAACGTATTGTTATTGCACAGTGTCCTCAAACGTGGGCTGATGGCGAAAGATGATGATAAATCGTCTGCGTTGCTGGAAAGCATTCCGCAGGAAGCATTGCAGGAATTACACGTAATTGCTGATGATTATCTTACAAAAGCAGGCTTAACCGAACTAAGTGAAAAACTAAAAGCACTTAGTACCAAATAGGCAGGGGTAACGTCAGAAAGCCACTTGGAGAGAATGAATGTTTAGGATATAAACGCTCATCCTTCCAAGTGGCTTGTTTATGTTGTAATTTAAAAATGATGTCAATAATTGCGTTTTACAATAATCGTAGCAACAGTTAGCTTTTTGCCATTGGTGTCGAGTTCAGAGACATTCATTTCCTGAACCCATGCACTATCAAAATCACCGCGATAAGAAACCCCTCCGGCCATACGTGCGTCTCCGTACATCAATTGCCGTAAGCTACCGTCTGATTTTACATAGTAATAGTTGTTCCACTTCTTTTTATAATTACTTTGCGTGTGTAAAGTTCCAGACGCGGGAATTTTAAAAGTGCGTTTTTCACCACTTCGGTTTTCAGGTGCTCCGGCAGGCTCGTTAAAGAATACGGTAGCAGTGCCATTAAAGCCTTCAGGTAGCAGGTATATATCTGCCCGCTTTTCGCAATATGTCGTCATTAAAATAGCTGTAGTGAACAGCAGTACCACACCGGTCAAAATGAGGGGTATTTTGTACGAATCTTTCAATAAAAAAAACTTGCTTTTCATAAGTACGGTGATTTTTGCTTGGCATTTTGGATAGATGGTAGTTGGGAAGTAATGGGGCGTAGTTACAGTGGAATATTGTAACAGGTCTTATGTTTTCTTAGTTACAACCCATCCCTGCTCTGCTCTGATATTTGCTATATTATTCTGCTCTAACCACTTTTTGAAAGCAGGCATGTCTTTAGGGGTAAAATGAACGATGTCACCATTTTTTAGCATAATGGTGAAAAAGTCGCTTGCAGCAAGAAACTTCGATAATTGTCCCGCAGGGTATTGAAATTCGGGGTAGTGATCGGCTGAAGTCATGGTCAGTTGCTTTTTAGTTAGTTTCCTCTGACTGTTGCCTGCACAAAAAAGAGCGCAGGCAACAGCTCACCGCACTGAGGTCTTAGGAAACCCGGCAACGATAAGTGCGCCCACGCCGTAGCATGAGCGTTCTCACTTATGTCCCATTGCCATTTGAAAGTTCCTAAGTTTCAGTACGGGACTTAAAGCTTAAACGCTTCAAGAATATCTTGTTACAAAGGTATCAATTTGGAATTACATCCGGCGCATGTACGAAAAATTTTCGATTTTTCCTTATATTTGCGGCAATGAAATTTTTTGCACTCATAATGGGCGTATGGTTGCTTATCCTGTCCTGTTTACCTTGTGGTGACAGCAGGGAGTGCAATGACCAGAGGGCAACAACAATCTCTGCAAATCATCAACAGCATAATCACGACATTGAGCATTGCGCTCCTTTTTGTACTTGTTCGTGCTGTTCTATATCTATGTCGTGCCATAAAATCCCTATCTACATTATAGCTAAGAAGGTATTTGCGACAAAGAATTATTCTGATTATCCCACTCCTTTCTGCAAAGAAGTTTCACACGCTATCTGGCAACCGCCTAAAATTTCTTAATCTACTTTCTTATCGGTTTGCGTAGTAGGCCCAAAGGGGCTACGCTTTGAAGTGTTCTGTCTTCAAAATCTTTTCCGTTGAACAAAAAAGTAAGCAAAAGAAAGCCCGCTCAGTCCACTATTGCGAGGGTTTTAAGAATCGTATTCATAGGTCTGTGTTGCGCAGTATTAATTGCAGCGATTATAGACCGTCTTATGCACTGGTACTCGCATGTAAGCCATTAAAAGGTTGCCTGTGACAATGCCATGAAACAAATAATCCACTCCAATCTATGACAAGTAACATGGAAAGAGGAACAGAGCTTAAATTAATAAGCAAGAATACCAGGCCAACAAGTATGCGGATCTTGGTGTACGACTATCTGAATATCCAGACTGCCGCTTTGTCTCTTACTGAGATTGAAGCCTACTTTCACAAGGCAGATAAAGTAACTATTTATCGAACGTTGAAGACCTTTGAAGAAAAAGGAATAGTACATAGGATTCAGGACAACAACATTACAAAGTATAGGCTGTGTGATGAAGGATGCAGTGAGCATATACATAAGGATCATCACCTACATTTTTACTGTAAAGTATGTAAGCAGACTACCTGTAAAAAGGATATATCCTTTCCTGGGAATGTAAAAACTGATTTTAGAATTGACGAGATCCAGATTTTCGCTAAAGGGATATGTGAGTTATGCCTCGCGAGTGGTAAGCAGAGAAAACACGTCAAACGATAGATCGTGGGTTTTAATAAACAAACAGATTTGATAATTTTAAAGAAAACGTATTGTTATGGCAACAAAAAAAGGACTGACTAACATAATAGTCGCATTTCTGTTTTCTCTCCTTATTCCCATCATTGGGTATTATTATCTTGGAACTTTATATGCAAGTATTTTTTTGATAGGATATCTCGGCGGTTTTATTCTTTGGATTCTGATCCCATCCCGCACGTCCTGGGCTTTGCTTAAAACACCATACTGGCTGACGCTGCTTGCCTTTCTGTTTCTTCATAAGGTAGAAGAAAACCGTATGAAGTTTTTCGAGGTTGTTTCAGAAAAAATAACTGGCGGCACAGTTCCTGAATTTGGTGTTGGGCTTGTTATCGGCCTGTTGATATTACCCATAGGCGCTTGGCTGGTCATACCCCTGCTTCTTAAACGTAAACATGAACTTGGCTATTACGCTATCTGGACACTTTTCGCATCAATGGGGATATCAGAGCTTGCACATTATTTTTTCCCGCTTATGACAAACGATCCATACGGCTATTTTCCAGGTATGCTAAGTGTTGTTGTACTGGCTCCATTAGCATGGTGGGGTATGTACAGGCTGGTTAAAAAGGGCCCTAAAACTGCTTAACCTAAAATTTAAAGACATGAATGCTGGACTGGAAATAGAATTGGCCGAACTCCTTTTGCTGCAACTATTCGCTTTTGTCTTGTTTGGCCGGTTTGAAGTAGAAACACACGCCGCTCGCAGAATTATAAAATGGTTCGTGATCTATGGGATAACTGTCGGGATTTATTACTGGTTAGGGCATTGGGCAGCTTTAGTTCCTGTGCTGGCTGTAATTCCAGGTTCTATTTATCATGTTGTGTGGTGTAAAAAAAATGGCATTCACCCGTTGAAAGCAACGCCACGGAAAAAATATTATCAGCTACGGGGATGGAAATGGGAAGAATAAACAAAAGCAAATAGTAGCTATTCAAATGAATAAAAAATATGAACAACTACTTGACAGAAACTAAAATCCTGGATTATTCTAATGCCTCCATTCAACAATTGATAGAACAAAGGCAATGGAAAAAACTGGATACTGTCGCCCGGATAAAAGCCACCTACAATTTTGTTCGCGATGAAATCAAATTTGGCTACAACCTTGCAGACGACATTGCAGCATCACAGGTGTTGGCAGACGGCTATGGCCAATGCAATACCAAAGCCACTTTGTTAATGGCGCTTCTTCGAGCAACAGGCGTTCCAAACCGGATTCATGGATTTACTATTGACAAAGCATTACAAAAAGGTGCTATTACTGGATTATGGTATAGCCTTTCACCACGAAATATTTTGCATAGTTGGGTAGAAGTATATGTGGATGAACAATGGTATTTCTTAGAGGGGGTTATTTTAGATAAGGGCTATTTGACCGAATTGCAAAAGCAGTTCAATGATTGCAAAACTACCTTCTGCGGTTACGGCGCCTATACCAGTAATTTTGATAATCCACCGATAGAGTGGAATCTGAATAATACATTCATTCAGGATAAAGGGATTAATCAGGACTTCGGCATATTCGATACCCCGGATGAATTTTACGCCAAACATCAACAGGAGCTTTCCAGCATAAAAAAATTCATATTCAGAAATATTGTTAGGCATAAGATGAATAAAAACGTAGAAAGGATAAGAAACGGTACTGATAGATATGGTGTGAATAGCATGGCCTTACTTTGAACTTTGCAATCGGATTGCATTACATTGTTTATAACTTTGCATTGAACTATGAAGTGGTTTGCGTTAACATTGGTATTTTATCTCTCAGCACTTCTTTTAGTGCCGTGTAGCGATGCAATTAATCGCTGTGAAAGAGGTACGCCAACTTCTCAAAGGGAATCGCATAACCATAGTCAGGACAAAAATGATAATTGTACTCCTTTTTGTCACTGTAATTGCTGTAGTGTGTCTATGGCAACCTATAACTTCAACCTTCCTGAACTTAATATCCCCTTGCCAGCCTTCTCAGGCCAAAAAGTTGCATTACGGGATTTCCATTTTACTTCCCGTTATGTCGGTAATATCTGGCAGCCACCCCGGATCGTAGCATAATATTTCTTCAACAAGCATGAAGAGCCAACCAGTAGAATGGATTGGTAATTTCCGCTATACATCAAAAGCCAGTTCTATAATCTGTATAGAGCTACATTAATTATTAATAAAAATAATCGTGTTAGATAGAATTATTCGATTTAGTATAAAGAACAAAATCATTATAGGAATAATGACTTTGTTACTCATCATTTGGGGGGTGTGGAGTGCTACGAAACTCCCCATTGATGCTGTACCTGATATTACCAATAATCAGGTGCAAATCTTTACTACTTGCCCCACATTAGCCGGACAGGAAGTAGAGCAATTAGTGACATTCCCCATAGAGCAAAGCATTGCCAACATACCTGATATTGAGGAAATACGCAGTATATCCAGATTTGGATTGTCAGTTATTACTGTCGTATTTAAAGAGGAAGTGAGTATTTACTTTGCCCGACAACTCATTGGAGAAAGGCTTAAAGAAGCAGTTGACAAGATACCGCCAGGCATTGGATCGCCTGAATTAGCACCCGTGAGTACCGGATTGGGAGAAGTATATCAATACATCATTCACCCAAAGAAAGGCAGCGAAAACAAATACAGTGCGAAAGACCTGCGCACGATGCAGGATTGGATCGTGGCAAGACAACTGTACGGAACTCCCGGTATTGCAGAGGTAAACAGCTTCGGCGGCGAGCTTAAACAATATGAAGTGGCTGTAAACCCGGACAGGTTAAAGGCTATGGGTGTAAGTATTCCTGAAATTTTTACCGCACTCGAAAAAAGCAATCAGAATACCGGCGGCGCTTATATTGATAAAAAGCCAAATGCCTATTTTATAAGGGGTATTGGTTTGGTTACAAGTTTAGAGGATGTACAAAATATCGCAGTCAAAACCACCGGATTAGTCCCTGTTTTCATAAAAGACGTAGCAGAAGTGCGCTTCGGTAACGCTGTTCGTTATGGGGCACTTACCTACAATGGAGAAGTAGATGCTGTTGGTGGTGTGGTGATGATGCTGAAAGGTGAAAATAGTAATGAAGTGGTTAAGCGCATCAAAGAAAAGCTGCCAACCATTCAAAATTCTTTACCCAATGATATAGTGATTGAACCATACTTAGATCGTACTGATCTGGTGGGACGTGCTATAAGCACCGTTGAAAAAAATCTTATAGAGGGTGCTTTGATTGTCATTTTCGTACTGGTGTTATTCCTCGGTAATCTACGTGCTGGTCTTATTGTAGCCTCTGCAATACCGTTAGCTATGCTCTTTGCCCTGGGAATGATGAATGTATTTGGCGTAAGCGCCAACCTTATGAGTTTAGGTGCGATTGACTTTGGATTGATAGTTGACGGAGCGGTAATCGTCGTAGAAGCTACTATGCACCATTTGGGGCTAAGGAAATCTACGAAAAGACTTACCCAGGGTGAAATGGATGAGGAAGTATTTGAATCCGCATCCAAAATACGGACAAGTGCTGCATTTGGCGAGATTATCATTCTGATTGTATATATCCCTATCCTGACCCTTGTAGGTGTTGAAGGTAAAATGTTCCGTCCTATGGCCCAAACCGTAGGTTTTGCAATATTTGGTGCGTTGGTCTTATCGCTCACTTATATCCCAATGATGTGCGCCTTGTTCTTGCCGAAAAAAGCAAGCAACAAAAAAAGTTTCAGTGATAGAATGATGGAGAAGCTACAGCGTGTTTATCAACCCTTGTTGCAAATGGCCATCCGCTTCAAATATGTTATTGTAGGAGCAACAGTTGTAATCTTTGGCATTTCGCTTCTTGTATTCAGAGGTATGGGAGGTGAGTTTATTCCTCAGTTACAGGAGGGTGATTATGCTTTTCACTGTATTCTACCTCAAGGGAGTTCTTTGCGACAAAGCATTGAGACTTCTATGCAGGCATCCCGTATCATTAAACAGTTCGATGAGGTAAAAATGGTAGTTGGGAAAACAGGAGCTGCTGAAGTTCCAACAGATCCAATGCCACCTGAAGCATCTGATCTTATGATTGTATTGAAGCCGGAAAAAGAGTGGGCATCTGGCAGAAGTTATAATGAATTGGCTGATGCCATATTGGAAAAGCTGGAAGTTATTCCGGGCGTATTCTTTGAAAAGAACCAGCCCATTCAAATGCGGTTTAATGAATTGATGACCGGGATCAGGCAGGACGTGGCAGTAAAAATTTTCGGTGAAAATATTGATACGCTTGCTGCGTATGCCAAAGAGGTAAGCGAGGTTATTCAAAGTGTGCAAGGAGCCACTGCTCCGCAGGTGGAACGTGTTACAGGACTTCCTCAAATTAACATAGAATACGACCGGACACGAATAGCTAATTATGGCCTAACTGTTCAGGATGTAAATGATGTGGTAAGTACCGCTTTTGCAGGAAAAAGTGCTGGAGTTGTCTTTGAAAATGAAAGAAGATTTGATTTGGTAGTCAGGTTGGATAGTGCGCATAGAAGCAGTATAGAAGACGTAAATAACCTGATGATACCGACCTCTACCGGCAATCAAATCCCGCTGTCTCAAATCGCCAACATAGGTTACAAACTTGGACCTGCGCAAATAAGCCGCGAGGCTGGAAAAAGAAGAATAGTTATAGGTTTCAACGTGTCAGGCCGTGACGTGCAAAGCGTTGTTTCAGACATTCAGCAGCAACTGGCGGCAAAAGTAAAATTACCAACAGGCTACTACTTTACTTATGGGGGGCAATTTGAAAACCTTCAAGAAGCGAGTGCAAGGCTTATGATAGCAGTACCGATTTCGTTGCTGCTCATCTTTACATTATTATACTTCACGTTCCATTCAATCAAGCAGGCCGTTCTAATATTTACGGCTATTCCTATGAGTGCCATAGGGGGAATATTTGCCTTACTGCTTAGAGGAATGCCGTTTAGCATCAGTGCGGGGATCGGCTTTATTGCACTGTTTGGTGTGGCCGTACTCAACGGAATTGTACTAATAGGTACATTCAATCAATTACAAAAGGAAGGAATTACGGACGTATTTCAACGTGTCAGGGAAGGAACGCTTACCCGTCTGCGCCCTGTTCTAATGACGGCAACAGTAGCTTCTTTGGGTTTCTTGCCGATGGCGATCAGTACCAGCGCAGGAGCAGAAGTACAAAAGCCTTTGGCTACGGTGGTGATAGGCGGTTTAGTGACTGCAACTTTCCTCACCTTGTTTGTCCTGCCTTTGTTATATATCATATTTAACTCAAAACTTAATCTGAAAGGGAGCAAACCCAAAATGAAAACAACAATAATCATCTTGCTGCTAAGCATCGGTGGTATTGCATCGGCAAATGCACAGCAAAGAGTAAGTATAGACAGTGCGATAGGAACAGCTTTAAAAAGCAACTTACAATATGGCGTAAATGAGGCTGAAATACGGGCTGCGGGCCTTAATGTGAAGACAGCAACCGACATACCGAAGACAGGGGTCTTTGCCGAGAACGAAGACTTACGGCCATCTGATCACGTAGGTATCCTCAAAATAGGGGTTTCACAAAGTATAGCGTGGCCCGGATTGTATGCTGCACGTAGAAAATATCTTAATGAGCAATTGAAATATGCTGAACTGAATACAGGGGTATTGAATGCAGCCATAAGACGAGATGTTAGAGCTGCCTATTACCAGCTATGGTATTTACAGGACAAACAGATATTGTTCCAAAGGCTTGACAGCATTTATACCACAATGTTCCAGGCTACCGATGTTCGGGTTAGAACGGGCGATGTTCCCAAACTTGATAAGATTGCTGCGGAAGTCAAGTTGAGAGAATTACAGGCATTTATAGAACAGAATAGAAAAGAGATGATAGTTCAACAACAACAGTTAATGATGTTACTGAATCAGAACGAATGGTTGCTTCCTATTGCGAAGCCTTTGGGAAAATTGGATGCCGAATTATTGGACACTGCTAACGTCCATCCTGTTTTGAGCTTGCAACAGCAAAATGTAAATATCGCTTCAGCAAATATTTCTTTAATGAGAAACACGAACAAACCTGATTTTTCGGGCAGGGTGTTTAGTCAAAGACTTTGGGGCGCAGAAAATCCCTTTACCGGCTTTTCAGTCACAGCCGCTTTCCCACTATTTGGAATGGGGGCTTACCGTAGCAAAGTGAAAGCAGCAGTGGCCGAGAAAGATGTACAGGAGAGGACTTTAGCTTATCAAACGCAAGTATTTCAAACACAAAGAGCTTCAGCTTTAGCAGACATACAGAAGAATATGTCTTTGTTGAATTTTTATGAATCATCAGGATTGAGGCAGGCCGATGAAATCATCAGTGCCGCAACATTAAGTTATAGGTCAGGAGAAATCAGTTTTGCGGATCTAAGCCAGTTTCTAAGTCAGGCGATTAGCATCCGTCAGAATTATTTAGATGCACTGAATACGTATAACCAATCTGCCATTCAATTCTACTACTATAATAACAAATAAGATAAAATGAGAATCATAAATAAAATAGTTTTTGCCATAGTTGCTATTACACTACTGAATAGCTGTGGCGGTAAACACAAAGAGGGCGATGGTCATGACCATGGAACCGAAGAAACAAAGGGAGCAGAATCTGCAACAGAAGATCATGGCGATGAGCAATCATCTACTATCGCTTCACTCACCCAGGAACAAATGCAAGCTGCAGGAATTGTGTTGGGGAATATTGAACGTAAAAATCTTGCTGCTACTATTAAAGTAAATGGTGCACTAAGAGTTCCTAACAATAGAAAAGCTAACGCAACATCATCGTATGGGGGTGTAGTTAAATCATTGAGTGTCCAGTTAGGCAACTACGTTCGGAAAGGACAGGTAATTGCAACAATTGAAAATCCGCAGTTCGTCCAGTTGCAGGAGGAATACCTGACTATTGGGAGCAGGATAACGTTGGCAGAGCAAGAAGTGCAACGACAGAAGGAACTGAACGAAGGCAATGCCGGTGCTTTGAAAAACCTGCAAAGTGCTACTGCCGAACTTACCTCACTCAGAGCCAGGAAAGCCTCTTTACAGCAGCAAATACGCATGATGGGCATTAATCCCAATAACATCACTGCCTCCAATCTGAGATCTGCTTTGGTGGTCACAAGCCCAATAAGCGGCACGGTAAGTAATGAATTTGCCAAGATTGGCAGTTACGTGGATGTTTCTTCGCCGGTAGTGGAAATTGTTGATAACGGCCTATTGCACCTGGATTTGCAGGTGTTTGAAAAAGATTTGCCAAATATAACCGTAGGGCAAACCGTGTACTTCACACTTACCAATAACCCCAAAGTGAGCTATACGGCGAAGGTTTTTAATATAGGTTCATCATTTGAAAACGAAAGTAAAACAGTTGCTGTACACTGCACTGTTGTAGGTAATAAAGCAGGATTGATAGATGGAATGAATATAACCGCTTTAGTGAGTATAGATGATGTAGTAACACCAGCGGTTCCTAACGATGCAATTGTAGAAGCCGATGGCAAATTTTACATTTTCATTCTGACCGATAAGGAAGCCAAAGAACATAAGGAAGAAAATCACGAGGAAAA
This sequence comes from uncultured Flavipsychrobacter sp., assembly GCA_964621795.1. Classification (GTDB taxonomy): domain Bacteria; phylum Bacteroidota; class Bacteroidia; order Chitinophagales; family Chitinophagaceae; genus Polluticoccus. The sequence goes on along the minus strand of CAZUMM010000017.1, from coordinate 7,168 downwards.
AGGAGGCGAAAATCAGGAACATAAAAACCAGCAAAACTTTGAAAAGATTGAGGTAATGAAAGGTGTGTCAGAACTGGGTTATACTGCTATTACGCCAGTCACTGAGATACCAGCCAATGCAAAAATTGTTAGTAAGGGAGCCTTCTTTATCAATGCCAAATTGAGCAATACAGGTGGGCATGAACATTAAATATGAACCAGCTTTGAAAAAATTTAAAAATAGTTGATTATGGAGAAAACTAAAATTAATCTGGATGTGGTACTACCTGATATTCCAGATGAGAAAGACGAATGTGTTCAACGAATTATCAGTGAATTGAACGGAAGGCACGGAATTGAAGAAGTTCATATTGTGAATAAAACCGATGCTTCACAAGCTCAATTATGCTTTCACTACGATCCGGAAAGTATTACAATAGAGAAAATTCAAAAGTTAGCTCAACAAGCCGGAGCTAACATAACAAGCAGATACCATCATCTTTTAGTTGAGGTGGATGGTATAAGGCATCAGCGTCAAACCAGGTCAATCGAAACATTACTTAATAAGACAAAAGGGATACTCGCTGTCTCCGCTTCTGCAAGTGGTGTAGTAATGATCGAGTTTGACACGCAACTCATTGATAAGGACGCTATCTTCCGTTTACTAACCAAAGAGGGGTTGAAGGTTGCTGAAAGCGATAAGCCTTCTCAATCCAAAGTCGTTAAACTTTCGCAGCACGAGCATAAAGACGGTGAACACGACCATTCTCATGAAGATGGGGGGCATGATGAAGATGGGGCGCATTCCCACGGCGGTATTTTCGGGAAAAATACAGAATTGATCTTCAGCATTCTTTGTGGAGTGTTTTTAGGCGCTGGCTTCGGTATTTCTTACATCGCTGGCATTTCGGAAATTGTTCCGATTTGCTTTTATATCGGCGCATATTTCTTTGGTGGTTTTTATACTACCAAAGAAGCTATACAGACAATCAGCAAAGGTGGGTTTGAGATTGATTTTCTGATGCTGGTAGCTGCCATCGGTGCAGCAATATTAGGGAATTGGGCCGAAGGGGCTTTATTACTGTTTCTATTCAGCTTAGGCCATGCCTTAGAACATTTTGCAATGGAGAAAGCCCGCAAATCTATTGCTGCATTAACTGACCTTGCTCCTAAAACTGCCTTGTTAAAACAAGGTGACCAGACAAAAGAAGTTAAAATCGAGGAATTGAAAAAAGGTGATGTAATTCTGGTGCGCCCTAACACGAAAATTTCCGCAGACGGTATTGTTGTTAAGGGAACAAGCAGTGTAAATCAAGCTCCAATAACAGGTGAAAGTATTCCGGTTGATAAAGAAGCGATTGCAGATAGCAATTTCAATATGGATGAAGCAGCCAAATTAGATGCGAAATTCAGGGTCTTTGCAGGTACGATTAATGGAAATGATTCTCTCGAAATTAAAGTTATTAAGGAAGCGAGTGATTCCACCCTGTCCCGTCTTGTAAAGATGGTAAATGAGGCACAAACGCAAAAATCGCCAACACAACAGTTCACAGACAAGTTTGAAAAATATTTTGTTCCGGCTATTCTTATACTGGCAGCTCTTCTCTGTTTTTCTTTTTTGGTGATTGATGAGCCATTTAGCAAAAGTTTTTACAGGGCAATGTCTGTATTAGTGGCGGCATCTCCGTGTGCATTAGCTATTTCTACGCCAAGTGCTGTTCTTAGTGGTGTGGCCAGGGCTGCAAAAGCCGGAGTGCTGATAAAAGGAGGAAAACCGTTAGAGGATCTCGGCACATTGACAGCATTAGCTTTCGACAAAACCGGCACACTTACAGAAGGAAAGCCAAAATTAACAGAAGTAGTCTCTCTGTCAAATATTGATGAAACTGAACTTTTGAAAATAGTGGTAGCTGTAGAACAGCTAAGCGACCACCCTATTGCCAAAGCAATTGTGAGAGATGGCAAAGAAAGATTGAAAGATGATCAAATTCCTTCTGCAACCAATATGAAAGCTGTTTTAGGTAAAGGCATTGAAGCGCAACTGAATGGCGAAACAGTATTAATGGGTAACCTGGCTTTGTTTGAATCATTAGATGGTAACCATCCTTCAGAGGAAATCGTAAAAAAGGTTCGGGAATTGGAAGGCAAAGGCAATACTTCCATGCTTGCAAGAAAAGGCAGTGAATACATTGGTATCGTCGCTGTAATGGACACACCAAGAAAGGAGGCGAAGGCTTCGTTACAGGCATTGAAAGGTATAGGCATACGCCGGATGATCATGTTAACGGGGGATAATCAAAAAGTGGCTGAGGCAGTTGCACAGGAGATAGGTATTACCGATGCCTGGGGTGGCCTTTTACCGGAACAGAAGGTAGAAGCTATTAAAAAACTCCGTGTTGATGAGAAGCGGGTGGCGATGGTTGGCGATGGTGTAAACGATGCTCCGGCAATGGCAAACAGCACAGTGGGAATTGCAATGGGCGCAGCCGGGTCAGATGTTGCTTTGGAAACGGCAGATATTGCCCTGATGGGAGATAAATTGGAATTACTGCCATTTGCCATAGGGTTGAGCCGGAAGGCCAAAAGTATTATCAAGCAGAATTTGATAGTCAGCTTAGGAGTAGTTGCAGCATTAATACCGTTAACAATATTGGGAATAGCATCTATTGGCCCTGCCATTTTTGCTCATGAAGGCTCAACCTTATTGGTTGTATTTAATGCGCTGCGACTATTGGTATATAAGCAGGAGAAATAAGGTATTAATAAACGAGTGAAGCATTATTATTCATAAAACATCCAAGCTATGAAAAAGGCACAACGAAATGATAAGGCTTTGGTGGTGGATATACTCACCAAGTCTTTTGACACAAATTTAAGCGTCAACTATATAATTAAGCAAGACGCTGAAAGAGAAAAAAGAATAAGGGCGTTAATGGATTATTCTTTTGAAGTCTGTACCGCTTTTGGTGATGTATTTATTTCAGATGACAATAAAGCCTGCGCACTCATCGTATATCCCGATAAAAAGAAAGCTACCTTAAAATCAACATTGCTGGATATAAAACTTATCCTAAAAGCAGTAGGCTTAGGTAATATAAGTAAGACTGTAAAAAGAGAAAAGCTCATAAGCAGCATTCAGCCTAAAGTACAGATGGCCTATCTATGGTTCATCGGCGTTGATCCTGATGCACAAGGCGGTGGAATCGGCAGTAAACTACTTCAGGAAATTATTGATTACAGTAATAGTAATAACAGACCTATTTATTTGGAAACTTCAACGGTTAAGAATTTGCCCTGGTACGACAAGTTCGGCTTTGAAGTTTACAACGAACAAGATTTGACATACCATTTGTATTTTTTCAAGAGGAATGTAAAATAATAGGCAATGTTAGTATTTGGAACGCAAATGCACATTGTCACATTTATTTTTGTGAGCATAGAAATAGTTATCTTTTTCTACCTGGGGATATTTCGCTTAGCACGGCCTGATGATAAGAACGCTACGTTAAATCTTGTTCTCATTTTTTTGTTACTTACCTACAACGTCACAGGCGGATTACTACCTGATCCGAAATTGCCTGGCTCCAATTTTTTGCAGAATATAATAGCATATGCGACTGGCTTTATTACTCCCTGTTATTTTCCATACTATGTATATAAAGCATTCGGCTTAACGAAATTAAAATTTCATGCTTACAGAGGCGTGTATCTTTTCCTGATTTTACCGTATTGCTTGTTCGTTATGGTCTTTTGGTTCACCGGGGATTTAAAAGATGCACAAAACCTGCTGATACTTCCGGTACTATATGCAGTTTGGGTAATCATCTCGTTAACGAAGGCAATCCGGTTTAAATACAACAACGACTTCTCCACCATAGAGGCCCGGCAGGAATTAGTTGTATTACTCTTTAGTATAACACCCTGGGTTGGCCTGCCCGTAATTACTTATTTCAATTTGGGGCAGGCGGTAGAGGCATTGATTACCAATATTGGGTTTCTTCTCCTATTTGGTTTACAGGTAAGCAGGCATATTACAGAGCTGAGAAATGAACATGAAAAATTGATAGAATCCGAACAACGACTAAGGAACTGGAATGCTGATCTCAAAGATGAGGTAAACAAACGCACTAAAGAACTGGAAAAAATCAATGAACAGAAAACGAATAATTTTATCAACCTTGTTCATGAAACAAAGACGCCTCTCACCCTGATAAAAAATTATCTGGATGAGTATATCAGTAAATATGGTACTGTTGAAGAATTGGATGTCATCAAAGGTGGTGTAGATAAACTGACGGCAGATGTTATTAACCTTTTTGATATTGAACGCTTCTCAAAGGGAATAGATACTTATAAGCATAATCAGATTTCTGATTTTAGCGGTATTCTTAGAGATAGCCTCCCTTTGTTCAAGCATTATTGTGTCAAGCATAATATCGAATGTTCGACCTGCATAGATGATAACATTTTTGTCAAAGCTGATCCCAATGCCCTTTACCGCATAGTAAATAATATAATTGAGAATGCCATTAAGTTCACAGATCCCGATGGCGAAGTGCTTATTTCATTGACAGTGGAGGACAATGAAATATCTTTTTCTGTTACAGACACTGGTGTAGGTATTCCTGAAGATTTGCAAAAGAAGATTTTTGAGCCATATTACCAAATAGGATATAAAAATACCAGTCTCCAGGGCATGGGGCTTGGACTGCCAATAGTAAAAAAAGTTGTCGAAGGGATTGGCGGAACGGTCCGTATAGAGAGCGATCCGTCACAGAGGCGTGGCACAAAAGTCATGGTTACTTTACCTCGATATGAGCCAACTGAAAAAGATACCATTGAAAAGGCTGTAGATAAATTAAGCAAGCTAAATTATAGTTTTAATCGCGGTGAGGTAAGCGACGGAGATTATGATGCGAAAAAGAGAACGATCTTATTGGTAGAGGACAATATTGCGATGATGAACTTCCTTTCCAATAAGCTCCGGCTTACCTACAATGTTTTTTGTGCACGGAATGGCTCTGAAGCGTTAAAGAAATTGTTTGAAATGGTTGTAACGCCAAATCTGATTTTGTCTGACGTGATGATGGATAAAATGGATGGGTTTGCTTTTGCAAAAACGCTTTCTGAACAGGATAAGTACAGCCATATACCCATCATCTTTTTAACCGCTAAATCTACACCTACCGACCGTCTGAAGGGTTTAAGGCTTGGGGCGATAGACTTCATTTCTAAACCATTTTCATTTGAGGAATTAAGTCAGAAAATCGAAACGGTACTTGATAACATGCTACGGCAGCAACAGGCGATCATTAGCACATCCATTGCAGCCCTGAATGCAGGGAAAGGCCCGGAAACTGACAATATGGCTCAGCCTGCACTTTCAAAGTTTGAACAGAATTGCAAGTTGTTGCACCTCACAACAAGGGAGATAGAAATAGCCCGGCTAATAGTCAAAGGAAAAACATATAGAGATATAGCAAAAGAGCTGTTTATTTCAGAAAAGACCGTAACGAAGCATATCCAAAACATTTTTGCGAAAGCTGAGGTTTCCAATAAAGTAGAGCTTATAAATAAACTGAGTAAATAAGCTACAAACAACTGATTTACTATTAATTGAGTACGGGAATAGTAGAAATAGCGTATAGGTTTCCGTGGTAGCCCGACCTACCTTTGCTGATGGCGAATAGTCGCCGAAAACTAAAGTAAAGGGGTATGTGTGAAGGTTATGTATTAGAATGGCTGGATACTTTGGTTACCGTTACATTAAATCCGGTGAAAACCAAAATAAGTATTGCTATTACGGATGATGTAGCAACGATCCAGGATCAGGTAATCGTTCAAAAAAACAAGGTTCAGTCTGCCATTAAGTCAACTGTATTCACCCTTGATGACGAAGCGAAAATCAAGTGCTTGATAAAGAAGTATCATTCGAGCCTGATTACTTTGCTGGATCAGGCATTGGAAGATATGGCGCTTATAGCAGATAACGGCCCTATAAGACAGGTATTAAGTACCATTGTCTCCTGCCTGGACGAGCTGCTCACTCTCATTGAGCACAGATTTACAAGTTACCTAAGCATAGAGGAAAGAGTACCTGCTACTTATCTTAATGGTGTTAAAAAGGAACTCAGTAAGCGGCTGTCAGTAATTGATAAAAAGCTACGTGGGTATGCGGCTTATCAACCGAGCTTTACAATATTGAGGCAAGAATTGGAAAAGTTTCTCAATCAGCCTTCAGACAAGCACACCTATATTTTTCAGGAAATACTGTATATAAAAGACCTGTGTTTAGAATTGGAGCGGCTTGAACCTGTGGATAGTAATGCGGCTTACTCCAAACTGGATGAATTGCTTATTAACATGAACTTCAATAGCAAAACTTATATCTATAACTTAACAGAAAGATTGGCTACGAATGTTAATGATATTGAGCAACCCGATGCAAAAATGGATAGTCTCCTATTCTATCTCAAACTGTTTAAGCAATACCACAAAAAACCAGGTATAATATTTAATCGGAAAGATGCGGATTTGCATAAGCAGGTTTCCAATTGGTTTACACAGGAGGTATTTTACCTTGAAAAGCAAATACATTATTCAATAGTGCCCATAAAGGGAGTTGCAACTCCGAAAGAAGTTGTTCAGAAAGAAAAGATCAAACTCCTATCTATACTTTCCGTTGATCAAATGGCACTGATATTAAGGGCAGCAGACGATCTGAAAATCGTTATGGCACGTTCTCTAAACAGTGTATTTAAAAATATTGTTCCCTACTTGTCAACCCCTTACCAGGAAAATATATCGTATGATAGCATGAGAAGCAAATCTTATTCAGCGGAAACGAGGGATAAGGAGATTGTGATAGAAACCCTTCAACAGATGATTAAAAGGATAAGCGACTATTGAACAAATACATTTTAGTCTGTTTACTAAAGTTGCGCTTCGATAGCCATTTTATCTATAACTGACCATACTTGTTCAATCTTATTCTCACGAAACTGGTAGAATACATTTTTTCGGAAAAAGCCACCTTTTTGCCGCTTACAGGCAGATCAAGAAAGTTCTCACGAGGCGTACAGTTAAAATTTAGCCTACTTGCAACATTAACCGCATCTGAGATTAGCAATTGAATACCTTAAATCCGCAAATAGATAAATAAAAAGAGCCGAAATAGGCCTGAATTTAT
>CAZUMM010000016.1:0-103588 GCA_964621795.1 uncultured Flavipsychrobacter sp. | reverse complement strand
CTGTGATTGAAAACTTCTTTGGCATACTCAAATCAGAATTATTTTATCTAAAAAAGATTAGTAAAAAGCAAAAATAAGCAAAACGGTTAGAACTGTTGCTATACAACGCTTTATAAAATAGTAGTCATAGTTTGGAACTTGGTGTCTGATAGGTTTTGGGCTTGAAATGACAAGGTTAGGTTACTAATTCGTTACCGATTGACAAGGGTAACAATACAGCTTAACTGGTTATATTTCAGTGATTTGCACTCTTTTTTATATTCCCTTGTAACTCAATGTAAATTAATTTTAAACATTAAACATTTGAGTTATGGAGCAGACAAAAAAATCAACGTTCAAACTGCTATTCTATCTGAAAAAGAACGAACCGAAAAAGAACGGTAATGCCCCGATAATGGCACGTATTACCATTGACGGAACCCCGAAAACTTTCGGAACAAAGTTAGAAATAAACCCCAATAATTGGGATTTAAAACACGGACGGGTGCAGGGCAAAAGTGCGCAGGCATTGAGCATCAATAAAAAACTGGATAATATACGTGGGCGTATCGACAAGATTTATGAAGATATGCTGAAGCACGAGGGCTTTGCGACCGCCCAAAAAGTAAAGCTATCATTTTTGGGTGTAGGCGTAATGGATGATGCTATCCTAAAAGTTTTCAACGACCAAAATGAGGATTTTAAAAAATTAGTCGAAAAGGAAGAACGCTCACAAAGCACCTACAACAAGTATATCACAGTTTACAATCATCTTACCACATTTATAAAGGAACGCTATCATCGTGATGATATGGCTTTTCGGGAATTGACTTCCGATTTTATCCGGGAGTTTGATTTTTACCTCCGGTATGATTTGCAGTCTTCCCACAATACAGTTTGGGTGTACACGATGCCTGTATTAGCCCTTGTGGAACTGGCTATTAAAAAAGGCTTGATACGTGATAATCCGTTTCAGGATTATGAAATCAGTATGGAAGAAACCGACCGGGGTTATATCTTTAAAGAAGATGTAGAAAAGCTGATGATGTGCGTACCACCGCACCCACGGTATGAATTGGTAAAAGACCTGTTTATTTTCAGTTGCTTTACCGGACTTGCTTACGCTGATATTAAGAAACTGACAAGGAACAATATTCAATCATTCTTTGACGGTCATCAGTGGATTATCAGCCGAAGAAAGAAATCAGATATTGCTTCCAATGTTCGGTTAATGGAAATCCCTAAACGTATCATTGAGAAATATCAGGGTACGACAAGGAATGAATTTATTTTCCCGGTTCCGACCAATTCAACCTGCAATAGACACGTAGGTAAATTGGTTGAAGCAGCAGAGATTGTTACGGAGCAAAAAGTAACATTTCACACGGCAAGGCATACTTTCGGAACAATGTTTTTGACCGAGGGAGTGCCGCTTGAAAGCCTTAGCAAAATGATGGGGCATAAAAACATTTCCACCACACAGATTTACGCTAAAATCACAAGCCAAAAAATCAGTAAGGATATGGATTTGGTTACGCCGAAATTCAAGGCTATGGAAGAAGCGTTTATGATGGCAATTTAATCAGCTTTATCTAATCACAATGAGCAGAACTTAACGGTTCTGCTTTTTTTATGCCTCTGCTTTTTTATGCAAAGCACATTTACTTCCCCTACACAATCCAACGCTGTAAAAGAGCTTTTACCTACTTCTAAAATAGAAAATTGAAAAACGAAATCCTTATCTAACTCCCCCTGCCATTCCGTTTTCAAATCTCTATTACAGGCTATGATAGCCTGGTCATTAATGCCATAAAAATTTAGAACAGAATATTTCCACAATCAACCGGTAAAAAGGCAGCTAAGTTATAGCGGGCTGCCACCGCACCTCCCCAACCAAAAGACTACGGCATAATGGCAAGGCAAAATGATGGCTTTGCCGAGTTGCTGTGTATTGCCTTGCCACCCTCCGGGACTTATTCCGTTTCCTTTTGGTTTTTCCGCTTAGCCCGCTTGGATTATCTGCTTTCTTTTTTCCGGTTTTTCTTTTGGAAAAATTTATGCGAAGCGAAGCGGAGCAAACCACAACGGGAAGCGGGAAACGAGAAAAGCGAGTGAGTAAATAACATTTTTTTCAAACATCAAAATTTTAGCATTATGGCACACAACATCAATTTCAACGAGCAAACAGGACGTCATTCATTTTTCAGCGTTCAACAAAAAGCGTGGCACGGTTTGGGGCAAATCGTGGAGCAGTACCCAACAAGCGAGGAAGCAATCGTACACGCAGGTTTAGATTACGAGGTTATCAAATCCCCACTGTTCACACAGGGCAGAACAATGAGCATAGGCGACAGCGGAGAGCTGATTGAAGCCAACGACATCTTAGTACCTAACAGTTTCGCTACACTCCGCACCGACACCAATACACCACTGGGCGTAGTAGGCAAAGACTACCATATCGTACAAAACCGTGAGGCATTTAATTTCTTTGATGCTATTGTAGGCGGAGGCGAGGGAATATTGTACGAAACCGCAGGAGCATTGGGCAACGGGGAACGCATTTTTATCACTGCTAAGCTGCCCGACTATATCCGTGTAGGTAACGGCGACGATGTTACAGAAAAGTACATCTTCTTAACCACAAGCCACGACGGTAGCGGAAGTGTTACCGCAGCGTTTACCCCTATCCGTATCGTATGCCAAAACACCCTTAACGCTTCATTGCGGAGTATGACCAACGTAGTGCGTATCAAACATACGTCAGGAGCAAAACAACGCCTTGAAAACGCTCACAAGGTTATGGGGCTTGCCAATACCCTAAGCACACAGTTAGAGAACATTTTTAACGACTGGGCTAAAGTAAGGGTAACAGAGCGAGAGGTAAGAAAGCTAATCCAGTTAGCACTTTGCCCGAACAAAGAAACGCTTAACCTGCTCAAAAAAGGTGCAGAGGACGAAGTTTCCACCGTATTCAAAAACACCGTAGATAATGCCTTTGAATACGCTATGATAAGTGATACACAGCAAATGGACACTACCAAAGGCACATTGTTCGGGGCTTATAACGCAGTTACAGGCTACTATCAGAACGTAAGAAATTACAATAACGATGAAGCCAAGTTACAGAGTATCATAATGGGTGGAACGGCTCAACAGAGAACGCAGAAAGCATTTGAGCTATGTACAGACTTTGCCTATTCAGGAGCAGAGATTTTCAACTTCAATTAATCATCAAAGGCGACTGCCTGCAAAGGTGGTCGCCTACTAAAAACAAAAGATATGAAAGCATTAGATAAAATGGATAACCTTGATAAAGCGGGCTTGTTATGCAAACTGTTTCCCGCAGAACTGGAGAACCTGCAAAACGCTATAAAAAAGCAATGCGACTACTTCCTGCAAAATGAAACCGCCTTTCGTGAGGGTTGGTATCAAAAGGGATTTTTCACGGCTGAATTTTGGTACAGGCTTGTGCAGAATGCACAAAAAGGCATAGACAAAACCGAACCACTTTGGAAACGTCCGCACTGGTTTACAGACCATTTTTTTGACGGACACAATTCAATTTTTGCTATTCACTGCCTGATTGAATATACAGACGATACGCAGTGCGACCCGCAATTAAAACAGGCGATACACCTGCTTTTCGGGAGCGACAAATTTTTACAGATAACCTTAAACGATAAATGATTATGGCTAATTGGTGCAACAATTGGGTTGTTTTTGAGGGAACAGCCGAAGCAATCGAACAGATAACACAGCTATTCAAATCAATGGCTGAACAGGAACAGAAAGACGACTGCGGGCAATTACCCGATTTCGTACAGGACACGCACGGAGATTATTTCTACAATATCAGTCAGGACAATGAAAGTGTTGGCGTATTCCAGTATGAAACAAAATGGTCGCCAAATATGCAAGCCGTTAAGCAGATAGCCGAACACTTCAAAGTGAATTTCACACAGGACTATGAGGAATTAGGATGCTTAGTATATGGTCAGGCAATATTTGAAGACGGCATACTAACGGACACCTGCGTAGATAGCCAGGATTTTGACAGCTATGAATTAGACGAGGAAACGGACACCTACCATTTTGAGGGAACAGAGTACGATAGCGAATGGGAAATACTCGACACCCTATTAGAGCGTAAAATCGAAAATCAGTTAAACACCATTAAAATTTAGAACGATGAAACTATCAGATAAAGCGAACACCAACAGCGAATGGGATAATTGCGAGTTTGCAATTATCCACCTATCCGAAGAATGGAAACAGGAGCAGGCAAAACGGCTTGCATTGGTTAAGCTGTTAGAGGGCAATTCTTATTTCTGCTCAATGAACTACTATGATACGGCAGTAGATTTTTACAGGACGGGCGAAGACGACAGCCCAAATATTGAGGAACTGCTAAACGGTAAGGAATGGGTATTTGTAGAGCTTACCGAGCAAGAGCAGGAAGCGTTTACCGTACCTGAAAACCAACTGGACTGTTACAGGCTTGTATTAAGGGCAAACGGTACAGGCTACTATACAGCATACGGGAAACATACAAGCGAAGAATTTTGGACAGATGAATTTTTACTAACCCAGTTAATTGCTTAATCAGAAAAATTCAGCACGATGAAAATCAGAGATAAAAAGGGGAATTGGATTGAAGTTACCGACCTTAAAAAAGCCATTCGGCAAACTGGGTGGTATAAAGAATATCAGCATAACCCACCAGCAGAAAGCGACAAGGAAAGGCAGGCATATTGGACAGATATGTACGAGAAATTATTAGTTTTAAAAGAACGGCTAAACAAACCAGAAAATTAAGAACACCGCCCGACCTAAAAAATCGGGCGGCAAAAAGACACCTCCGTCCGATAGTCGGTGCAGTCTTTTTGCTTTAAATTGGTGCAATCCCCTTTAGCAAAATGCACCCTTGCACAAATCCTTTCTTTCCATTTTACCAAACAGGTTGCGGCGTTATTGCGAGGGATATTCATTATCCCATTCGTTGTTCAAGATGATTTTTCTTTTTAGCGATGATGGAAAACAGTTGAAGTAAAGGCTGATAACTTGTTCTAAATATGCTGCCCAATAACAGACCCACCTTAATTTGAATACCTGATAAATAACGATTAAAACAAAATAGACCGATTGGTTTATTTTTTTCTATCTTTGCTTTTGAAATTTAATCTTAAAAATGTCAAAGGCAGAAAATACAAAGCAGTTCATTGTGGAAAAGATAGCTCCTGTTTTCAATACAAAGGGCTACGCCGGGACATCAATGAACGATATTATGACGGAAACAAGTCTTTCCAAAGGGTGTATTTACGGCAACTTTCAAAATAAAGACGAGGTTGCTATGGCAGCCTTTGACTACAACCATAACAAGGTTACGGAATATATGAAGTCAAAAATTTTGGCAACGGAAAACGCTATTGAGCGTTTACTTATTTACCCGAAGACATACCGAAATTATTTCCGATTTCCCTTCTTGCAAGCTGGTTGCCCGATTCTGAACACATCAACCGAAGCGGACGATACACATCCGGAATTGAAAGAAAGAGCAAGTGCAGCACTTGCATTTTGGAAGAAGTCCATAGAAAATCAAATCAAACGTGGCATTACCAGAAACGAAATAAAAGCAGACACAAACCCGAGTGAAATAGCGATAATAATGATTTCAATAATAGAGGGTGCGTTTATGCAAGCAAAAGTTACAGGCAGAACAGCCGAACTGAATATTGCAATGCGCTATCTGGAAAAAATAATCCTGAATCTGAAAAGCTAATTTTTTTACCCCAAAAACGACCGAACGGTCTATTTTATTATAAACGATTTAACCATAATAATACAATGAAACCAAGTCCATTAATTGAAATTCTAACCTATAAACCTCAATACGCTGCCTGTTTTGAAAAGCTCAATAGAGAGTGGATAGAAGAAAGCTACAGAATTGAAACTGTGGATATTCAACAGTTTCAAAATCCGGAGGTGTCCATAGTAAAACAAGGCGGAGAGATTTTCTTTGCTAAACTTAGAAATGAAATCATCGGTACGGTGGCATTGAAGAAAAATAAAGATGCTTTTGAACTTAGTAAGCTGGCAGTAACCAAAAGCAGCAGAGGTTTAGGAGCAGGGGAATTACTTTGCAGAGCATTGATAGAAAAAGCAAGGGATATGGGCATAAAAAAACTCGTACTTTATTCAAATTCAAAACAGCTTGTGGCTATCAGCCTTTATCGGAAACTGGGTTTTGTTGAAGTTCAATTGGAACCTGTGCCCTGGGAACGTGCCAATATAAAAATGGAACTCATTATATCAGATAACCATAATTAATATCGTTAAATTTCACCATAGAGAAGAAATACCCGTAAAAATGAAAACAATACTTATTACAGGAGGAAGCCGGGGCATAGGAGCAGCAACGGCTCTATTAGCGGCGAAAGAAGGTTATAATGTGATAGTGAATTATCACAAAAATAAGAAAGCAGCCGACACAGTTGTATTACAAATAAAAAATGAAGGAGGGAACGCATTTGCTATACAGGCGGATATAACAAAGGAACACGAAGTTACCAGACTTTTTAATGAAGCAAAACGTGTATTCGGTAGCTTAGATGTGTTGGTAAACAATGCCGGAATCCTTAAACCGAAAATGAGATTTGAAACGATGACGATGGAACGTATTATCAGCCTGTTTACAGCCAATGTCTTTGCTCAGTTTCTCTGTACACAGGAAGCCATTAAACTTATGGCTTTAAGTAACGGAGGTAAGGGGGGTAACATTGTTAACGTTTCTTCTTTGGCTTCAAAATCAGGTGCTCCAAATGAATATATTGATTATGCGGCATCGAAAGGAGCGATAGATACTTTTACCATCGGACTTTCAAAAGAGGTTGCCAGTGAAGGTATCCGGGTAAATGCGGTACGCCCTGCATTTATTTACACTAATATTCATACGGACGGAGGAGAATCAGACAGAATAGAACGGATTAAGGATACTATACCTTTGCAAAGAGGTGGACAAGCCAAGGAAGTGGCAGAAGCCATATTATGGCTTGCATCAGAAAAGTCCTCCTACTGTACGGGAACTTTTATTGACATCAGCGGAGGTAAATAATCACAAAATGAAATATTATGAAACCATTTTTTAAAGAACTTTTTGAGTATAATAACCACTCCAACCGAAAGCTATCGGATGTTTTCGTGGAAAGCAATTCAATAAACGAAAAGTCCGTAAAACTGTTCAGCCATATCCTGAATGCCCATCATATCTGGGTTGCCCGGATTATGGAAAATCAGAGCAAATATGGCGTTTGGGATATTCAGCCTATTGAGCAATTCAAAGAAATCGACAACATAAATTTAAGCGAAACAATGCATATCTTAAACCACGTTGATTTAGACAAAGTCATTTCATACAAAAACAGTAAAGGGCAGATTTTTGAAAATAAGACCTGCGACGTGTTATTTCATATCATCAATCATTCTACTTATCACAGAGGACAAATAGCGACAACGTTCAGGCAAAGCGGAATAGAGCCGTTAAATACAGATTACGCTTTTTACAAAAGATAGAACAGAGAAAGCATTAGCTAAAAAAAATCCATTAAAAGAACGTCAATTCCTGCCAAAATATTGCTGTGCTATTTTCGCTACTCCAACACTGAAATATCTTTTGCCATTGTAAACTTCCTCAATAGATTTTCTAAAATCATCTGCATCGCTACCCATAAGCAGATAACCTGCAAAACCCATTTCCAAAAGAGGTTTTACGGCTTTTTCGGTATCCATATCGCTATGGGCAATCAGCAATATGGTTGGATAGGTTGTTCTTAATTTCTGAAGTTTTGCCAATACAGCGTTGTCGTAAAAATCAACATCAATGATACAAATTTGAGGAAGTTGCTTTAATGCGGATAATTGAGATAGTCCGACCTCAATGTTTTCCGAACGAAACAATACTTCAATTCCTGAATTAGTGAGCTCTTTACAGATAGCATCTACAATCGGGCTGCTATCATTGATAAAGGCGAGGGTCTTTCTTTTTTGTGCCGTACCGGTTTCCATATTACTACCTTTTTTGAGTTTGTGTAGTGCTGCACAAAAAAGAAGCGCAGGCAACCACACTTATCGGCATTAAGGCACTGGTACGCCTGACCCCCAAATAAGCGAGCGCCCACGCCTATGACGTGAGCGTTCTTACTTATCTGTTCCGGGGTTCTAAAAATTACCAGTTTTTAATGCGGAACTTAAAGCAAAAACACTTTAAGTATTTCTATATTTTCAATAGCAAAGATACTAAACTCGTTCCGATAGGGAAACATAATCCGGACAAAATTGGTTATATATGGTCGGTATTACGGGAAATATAATTCTGTTCCAGTATAGTCAGTATATCTGTTTCCTTATAGATAATCTTACCCCCAATCTGTATATACGGCAGGATATTATCATCACGGTATTGCTGCAAAGTCCGTTTGCTGATATGGAGCAGCCTGCACACATCTTCGCCCGACAGGTATATTTCCCCGTTCATTACAGGGCGGTAGTTTTTCAATATGCTTTCGATACGGTTTCTTAACTGTGTTATCATTTCCTGATGGGCAATGATTTCTTTATTGTCATTCGTGAATAAATCCATTTTCGGCAGTATTATATGGTTGTCCGGCTTTGAGCAAAGCCTGCACATCCGAGCGTTTATAATAATTTTTTCGGTTCAGTCGGGAATAAGGTAATAGTCCTTTGTCCTTATACGTCTGCAATGTCCGTTTGGTGATGTTCATCATCAGGCACACTTCCTGGTTATCGAGCCATTGCTCTTCTTTGAAAATGGGCGTGTATTTCTGCGTAGCATTTTCAGTCAGTTCCAAAAGTGCTTTCAGCTCATTTTTCATTCCATCCAGTGCGGATTTTTGTATTGCGATTACTTCCATTGTTTGCTCAATTTTGCTGTGTAAGTCGAATTTATAAAGGCTTAGTGCTGTGTTGTGCAATGTTGCATTCATTGGCGTTGAAAGGCAGTATTTGGCGTTTGGAATGACCAATACCGCCAGCAATTTTTGTAAATTTGGAGTTTCAAAAAATAATCAAAAACATATTTCGTATTGACAATTCTATTTATCCTTATCATTAGTTTCATCGCATCTTTAGTACGTTCCACATTAGGATTTGGCGAAGCATTAGTTGCCGTTCCGCTTTTACTTTTTTTCCTGCCGGTAGATATTGCTGTTCCGTTATCCGTTATGCTATCAGTGGTTATTGCACTTGTAATCGTCATACAAGACCATAAAAAAATCCATTTCAGCAGTGCTAAATGGTTGATTTTTTATGCCATACTTGGCATACCTGTCGGAATTTTTATTTTGATATATGGCAATGAAATTTTGGTAAAAACAGGGCTTGGCATATTGATAATATTGTATGCCCTGTACTCGCTTTATTTCAACCGCAATAAAGTATTAAAGAAAGACAGCAGGCTCTGGCTTTTTGCCTGTGGTTTTTTATCCGGGATATTTGGAGGAGCTTATGGTCTGAATGGTCCGTCATTGGTGGTGTATGGAAATTTAAGACAGTGGAGCGCAAAACATTTCAGAGCTACATTACAGGCGTACTTCTTGCCTGTAAGCCTTATAAGTGTGTTAGGATATTACACCAAAGGGCTTGTTACGCCACAAGTGAATATATATTTTTTGATTTCCCTGATAACGGCTATTCCTGCAATTTTTTTAGGCAGGTATCTGAACCACCAATTGAAAGACGGTTCATTCTTCAGATATGTATATTGGGGGCTTATAGTCATTAGTGTAATCTTAATCGTTAGTACGCTGTTTGGTGTCAGGTAGCAACGTTTGGCGTGCGAAAAGCCCCGATGATTTTCGGAATTGTTGTTTGCAAATGCCTATTATTGACTAATGGTGTTACTGTCATTTGTTGTTTCTTATTTTGTATGCTTTAAAGCCTTCTTTCAGCAATGCTGTTAATGGTTTGACTTTTATATCTTCTTGTTCCTTAATTTCTATATAACGTGATATTTTGCCGTTTCCGTCTAATAAATTTTCGGGGTCGGGCAAATCCATACCTTTATAAAATCCAAGTTTCAATCCTGTTTTGGACGGTATGAGCGTACAAACCATTTCAATATATTTCTGCCCGTAGCTGTACGCTATCATTCTTGCAGGAGTATCTATTTGTTCCTGTACTCCGGGCAGGTTTTTTAAAATAATCTCACGAAGTATTTGTGCATTGCTAAAAACCTCTTCGCTGTATTGAGCGAAAAATTTGTCTGTTTCCTTATTGTCTGTCATAGGTTTTATTCCTTTCTACAAATTTAAAAACATTCTTTTACAGCCCATTTTTTATAAGACAAGAAATTGAATACACAATTTTGAAGTGAAATAGGTATGTCTATCCGGGATTTTGAACTTCCGTATTATTGTCTGCGATTTCCTTTTTTTCTCTTGAATAAACCCACAAGGACAACAGCCCGAAAATAATCAATGCGTAAGCTATCCACTTACCAACCCTTTCAATGAATTTAATGAAAACCGAACTTTCATAAGATGAGAAACCCTCTGCTCCCATAGGGCTGCGCCTGTAAAACTTTCTCCGGTTAATCCAGTAACGAAGTCCCAAGCCTGCAACCAAAAATATGATACCTATAACCAATGATGCAACCATATCCTCACATTTTTAATTTCACAAGTATAAATTTAAGAAATATTGATGAGCCAGTAAAATAACCTAAGCAAACAGCCCGAAAATAGAAAACGGCTTACCCATCAGATAAGCCGTTTTTTATGAAATGAAATACTGCTCTTAATCGCTGCTGTTAAACTGGAAACTTATCTGCTTTTCATTCCCGAAGCTGTCCGAAATCCAAATATCAAAGGACTGTGATACGGCAGATGTTGAAGTGTAATACAACCTGAACTGCTCCGTTGGTAACTGGTATAGGTCATTGGGCTGATACGGCGGTTCATTGTAATATTGCAATGTTCCCTGCCCGTCAAACTGGAAATAGCGGAGGAAATACTGCGTGTTGCTGTAATTGCCTGTACGCTGTATGGTAATGCGTATTTCTACGGTCTGCCCGTTGGCAACATCTTTAGGCACTGGCATTACATTCACCTCGAAAGGAAAATTGTTCTGTATTTCGAGTTCATCATCTTTGCTGCAAGATACCAACGTAACCGAAGCTGTGCCGATTGTCAGGAATACATATAATGGCAGTAACCCTGTTCTGAATTTATTGAATATCGCTATCATTATTTTTTACATTTTAGAAGTTAAACCTTAATCCCAAACCTGCCGATGGTCGGAACTGTTGCAAATCTGTACCCCACAAAACCTTTGTACGCCCTTGCAGGACTAATACAAAACGGTCGGACAGGTACGTTTCAAAAGTGAGCCGTCCGCCTGCTCCGTAGATAAAATTATCTTCGCTCAATATCTTCGCACCGTCGTACAACATTGCTTCGCCACGGTTGATGGTTTCGTAACCGACCACACCCGTTACTGCGAAATTCAGCGTGATGTTCTTACGGGCATCGCCCAACAAGAAGAAGCTGTAACCGCCCTCTGCGGAATAGGTTTCCTGCGGTATGCGGAGGTCTTTATACTCGTGGTACTGGTGGGTATATTCCAACGCCCAAAGCTGATAATTACCGTTCTTGCCGTTTACCGTCATTGCTGCGCTGATGTAGTAATCATTGCCAATCTTATCATCGGACAATACACCTGCACTTATTTCCAATCCTTTCTGCTTTGGCAGCATCCTTTGTGCCTGTGCAGCCGTGATGCCTATCAGGACAAGCAGCACGGTATAGATACACTTTTTCATATTCTTGCTTTAAAGGGTTATTAAAATTTTAGGTGCATATCGTCAATCAAACGGGCTTTGATTAAATCGGAATCTTCGACCTGCAATGTTTGATGCCTGCCGCCGTTCTTCTCGAAAATCTCAATCAGCAGCACCTTATCATCGGCAATTGTAAACTGGTCTAATAGGAACACATTTTGTTCGGTCGATTTTCCGGCAATGCCGTCCAATGGCTTGTAAGTTCTCAAAGGCGTTAATGGGCGTTCCTGGACTACGGTGCGTTTAGCTACCTTTTTATCCACCACCTTGAAATTGATAAAATCAATCCCGAACGGCACATTTGTTTTGTTTCTCAATTCCGTATGGAAATAGTATTTACCGTTGTGTATGTAAATCCCTTTCAGGATAAACTGGATGCCGAAACTCTTAGCCCCGATATGCTTTACAATGCGCTTGTCTTTCTTGTAAATGGTTTCCAGTAACAAGCCTGCCAGTGAGGGCGAATTGTTGCCCAGTTCCTCAAAAAGCACATCGTTACCGTTGGCTTTATCCACTGCTTTTTGCATCGTGAGCAGGTCGTAGCTCAATGCCTCCGGGTAGGAACTGTAATACACATTGAAGCTGTAAAAACGTCCATCATTTGTAATAACGGAAAAATTGGTTTCCGGCTCAAAGTCCCTTACCGATGCTTTTACACGCAACACGTTTTCCGCATCTTCGGCTTTCCCTGCAATCAGGTATTCGCTGCCCAAGTCCACGTAACGAATGGCAGTCGGGGAAATCAGGTGCGAAGTTTTATCGTAGGTAACTTCCATACGGTACGGTTCTATCTTGCCCAATGCAAGCGGTGTTTTTGCAGTTGCACTGTCCTGTGCATAAGTTGTTACGGCAAAGCCGATTATAAGGGTAATAGCCCAAAAGGTTTTTAAATGATTTTTCATTGTTTTATTTATTTGAGTTCAACATTATTTTTTAGATACAAGGAACACCTGATAGCCTGCTTTCAGCGTAACCTTTGGCGTTCTTACTTTCTTGGCGAAATAGCCCGAAATACCCTGAACCACGCCACGGCTTAGGTCAGCCGCAACCTGCTGTCCGGCATTCTGCGTGAGCATTACGCTTGTTCCTCCGGTTTGGCTCATATTGCCCGCCATTTCGGTAAGGGCGTTCATTTCCGGCGAATACGGAACGTACAAGCCTTGTTGTCCGTCCAAATCGTAAATGGTTATATCTACAGGGATGATGTTGCCCTCCAGTTCTACGGAGGTAATCTTTAGCTGTAATCGTCCGCCCTGAAATTTAGCATTAGCCGTTACAATCGTTCCTTTGGGGATGGTACGCTGCGGGGTTTTAGCAGGCTCTAACAGGCGCAAGCGTACACCCGTTTCGCCAACTACCGTTTGGGCTTCGTGTACACAGGCTTTGATACTGTTTTTTGGTAGTATCTCCTGCGGTATGGAAGCAGCAGTATAAAATCCCCTGTTTCTTGTTTCGCTCCAATCTGCTAAAAATGCACTGTCCGACGGTTCCCGGTACAAGGCTGATACAATGTTCTTTCTTGTTGGTGTGAACGATACAAAATGCTCTTTTTGGTTTGCCCCCGCAGCACCCGTAGTTGCTCCGCCAGTGGGAGCAGCGTTTCCGGTATTGGCATTTTGCGGAAGATACTTTGCCGCCATTTCATAGGATTTCTCCATTAATTTGAGTTGGTCGTCAACGGTGGCCACAGGTGGCACATCTTTTTCCGACAACTTTTCTTTCAGTTCGTCCACTTGCCTGCGGAGTTCTATTGTTTCCGAGTTGTCGTCCTGATAGAATGAACCCAGCGTGCTTTGCATATTGCGGTAGCTGTTCAATGCGGAATTGCCATTTCTTCCCGAATTACTACCGCCAAAGCCATTACCTTCTTCATCTTCTTCAGGAAACTGCTCATCGGCAGGTTCTTCCTTGTCTTCGTTATTCCAGTAATCGGAAAGCGTTGCCAAAGCATTGCGCTTTTCCTGCTCTTTACGTTCGAGCATTTCCTGCTCATACGCCTTGCTTTTATCATCGGGCATTCCTGCCCCGGTAGCCTGCGGAACCGCATCATTCAGCCCGATATTTTCAACTGCCCTTTTATCTTCTGACGGTTTAAATATGAGGTACATACAACCCACGAAGACAATCGCCATCAAGCCAAATATCAAAGGCTTTTTGAGCTTTTCCTTATTGCTCTGTGTGCCGTTTTGCAGCACATCCGCAGTCGCATCCGGGCTTCCCTCGGTTACCCGAACAACCGGTTTTTTATGCTCATTTTCTTTCATAAATCTGATTTTTTAAAATTGTTGATACACTATCCTGCAACCTTGCAGGATTTTTACTTTTGAGGACAGGGTTTTCGATATGTTCAATGACCATATCGTTACCGCACTTTGAGGTATCGTACATCACTTTGCCAACAACCGCTACGGTAAGCAGCAGGTAGCCCACAAAGAAGTACAGCGTATATCGGTGCTGCTTGCGCAAGGGCAATGCCCGCCAATGGTCGTCCAGCTTGTCAAAGTACCTGTCCATATTTGCTCTTATTTTCTTCATAGCTTTAATGATTATCGGTTATCACATTCTGAACCGTCTGCCTTTGGAAGGCAGCTTTTGTTTAGGCGAGTGGGACACCAGAGCAATGGCTTCTTTTCGGGTCGGAACTGAACCCGTTGTAAGGTTGGTCAGTTCCGATTTTTTCATTGAATGCCCGTATTGGTCTGTCCGTTCAATTTCTATTTTCTGCACATCGAATTTGCCGTCTTCGTGTTTTAGCCACATATGACAACTAACTTTCGGCTTGTCATCGCCATTCCATTCGAGGTAAGTTCGTATAGGCAGCAAATCGGGGAAATACAGTTTGTCCATACCGTTCTTGCAAGCCTCCAAAAACCTGCTGATGCTGTCTTTGATTTTATCAGGATAATCAGCCTGTGTAAGAAAATACCCGTTATATCCTTTATCGGTCAGCGTTTTTGCGAATGTGTCCAAATCAAGTAACTGTTTCATATCCGTAATTTTTAGCGTTCAATGACCTCTATATCCTTATTTTCCACGACTGCAAATTTTTCAATATTGAAGCCCTGCGGATTGTTGTCGGAGCGAACGGAGTTGACGAGATAGCAGGTAGTAATCAGGTTACGCTTGGTTACATTGCTTGACCGAATGATGAACTGTTTGGCATAAGTGCGCACTGCATAAGGATAAGTATCGAAGTTGCACACGACACTATCCACCTCTATGCGTTGCTGTACGTTGCCTGAAATGATACGGCTGTAATAGCCCTTTTCCGACAAGTCTTTGTAATAGTTGAAAGCACTTTTATCGGCAAGGTTGAATGCCCTGTTCATATTGCTTTCAATAGCGTTCTTATCGGGAGCGAGTGTAAAAAAAAGTTCGTGAAACCGTCTGACGTGTTCCCTTGCTTCAACCGGACGGTTGATGCTGGCATCCTGCGACAAGGCAAGCATCAGGGATTTACCATTATCCAATACATAGATTTTCTGGCGTTGTTCTTCCGCAAAGCGGTAGGAACGCCATACGGCATATCCTACCACGCTGGTGCAAAGCACCGCAAACACTATGGCATATAATCTTATCTGCCTAAAGCTGTTTTCGATATTTCTTAGCGTTTTAAATTCCATTTTTAAATGATTTAATTGTTTTTATTTCCCCATTAGTTTGCCACCGATATTTCCTGCCGCTGAACCTGCGCCTGCTCCGGCGATGTTTCCGGCTTTCATTGCGGTCGTATTTACATTGCGGGTAAAGTTTCCTGCGCCTCCGGCTTGGATTACCCAACCTGTTACGGTCGGAATTGTGAAGTACCCGATGATGCCGATAATCATAAAGATGATGTACACGGTATTGCTTGTATCAGGTATATAAGTCGGGTCAGCCAACATCGCTATATCCTTTTCCAGTATGAGGGACTGTATTCTTGCCAGCATTGAGCTGAACAAATCTGAAACGGGCAGCCAGAGGTAAACGCTGACGTACCTCGTGAGCCACTGCGTGAGCGTGGACTGAAAGCCGTCCCATACGGAAATAGCAAAAGCTATTGGTCCGAGTATGGAGAGGACTATCAGGAAAAACGTTCGTATAGTATCAATGACCAAAGCAGCCGCCTGAAAGAGTATTTCCAGTAGATTGCGAAACCAATCTTTGATGGCTTTCTCTATCTTGTAGGCTTGCCTGTCCATATACATACCCGCCATTGTACCAATGTCGGAGGGCGACCATCCCAGTTCGTCCAGTTTTTTATCAAACTCTTCGTCTGATACCATATAGGCTGTTTCAGGGTTCCTTACCATTGCTTCATATTCCAACTGGTCTTTCTGCTGTTGCAGTTCGTTCAGGTCAAGCACCTGGTCTTCGAGGATTTGGTGGGTTCCTACCACCACAGGGCTTAGTACCGCATTGATGGTTCCCAAAACAATAGTTGGAAAGAACATAATACAAAGCCCCAAAGCAAACGGGCGCAGCAAAGGAAACATATCAATAGGTTCGGCACGGCTTAAAGCCTGCCAAACCTTTAATGCCACATAGAACAATGCTCCCAATCCCGCCAAACCCTTAGCAACTGCCGCCATATCGCCTGCAAGCGGCATCATATCATCATAAAGCGACCGCAGGAGTTCGTGAAGATTATCCCATTCCATAGTTTACCAGTATTTTTGGTTAGCAGTTCCGTAGAGTTCAAGCACTCTTTGGGCATCGTTTTTCTTTTTCGCTCTTAGGTAGCTTACAGAAATGTTCTTGTTGGTGTAGTAGCGTACAAGGCTGTGGTAATCCTTTACCTCTTTGTACACACGGTCAATAATATCCATACGCTCTTTGTCATTCAGCGAAAGGCTTGAAGAAGTTATAATCTGCTTCAACTCTTTCAGCAGTTCGGTACTTTCATTAAGCAGTGCCGAATAGCCATTACCGATAGCGACCAATTCCTGCGGTGTGAAATTTGGGTCGTTCATCATTTTACCAAAATTCTGCACGTACATTTCGGAAACATCGCCTACTAAGAGTACGGTTTGCTGCACCTTACGGGCATCTTTCACGAGGTTGTTGATAGCTTTCAGCTTATCGTAATATTCCTTGCCTTGGTCGTACACTTTCTTCACTTCATTGAAGTTCTTTATCACATTACTCACGGTCGAAGAAGTCTGTATGATTTCGTTCGCAGAGTTGATAATCCCTGAAGCCAAATTTGCGGGGTCGGTTACAACCCACTGGGCTTTTGCTGACGGTGCTACGGCGAGCATCAGTGCCGTACACACCAGATACAATACTTTTTTCATTGTTTCTGAATTTTAAAATGTTAATGACTATTGATTTACTTTGTCCCGCCTTTGCATTGCGATATGCTTGATGGCGAGTTCTACATTACCGTCAAGTTCAGCAGCAAGCTGCATCACTTCCATTTTTTCGGTTTCTTCGGTTGTGTAAGCGAGGTATTCCTCCAAACTAACTTCGGTGGCATAGACTGCCGAGTGCGTACCACCTAAGCCAATCCAAACCTCTTTGTAAAGTCGGCTTGCATCGTTGTTCATATTGATGGAAAGTACCTGCCCTTTCTCTTTGTCCGTCAATCCGAGCATCGCCTGTATGTCATCAAACTTGTTCATATACTTGCGTTGGTCAAGCAGGATTTTACAGTCGGAGTTGTTGATGATACTTTCTTTCACAATGGGCGACTGGATAATGTCGTCCACCTCCTGCGTTACGACAATCGCTTCCCCGAAGAATTTGCGGACGGTCTTAAACAAATACTTGATGTATTCCGCCATTCCCTCTTTGGCAATCGCTTTCCAAGCCTCTTCAATCAGGATGAGCTTGCGAATACCTTTCAGTCGGCGCATCTTGTTGATGAACACCTCCATAATGATAATCGTGACTATGGGAAAGAGGATTTTGTGGTCTTTAATCGCATCAATCTCAAACACGATAAAGCGTTTGGAAAGCAGGTCTAACTGCTTGTTGGAGTTCAGCAGGTAATCATATTCGCCACCCTTGTAATAGGGTTCGAGTACGTTCAGGAAGTTGGCAATGTCAAAGTCCTTTTCCCTGACCTGCTTTTCTTCCAATACCTTACGGTAGTCGCCTTTTACATACTCATAGAAACCGTTGAATGACGGGTACACATCTTCCGTTTTGATACGCTCGATATAACCGCTTACAGCATTGGAAAGGGCAACTTCTTCAGAACGGGTTGGCGGCTCATCATCACGTTTCCATAAGGTCAGTATCAAAGTCTTGATACTTTCCCGCTTCTCAATGTCGAACACGCCATCATCGGTATAGAAAGGGTTAAAAGCAATCGGGTTATCTTCGGTATAAGTGAAGTAAACACCGTCTTCGCCTTTGGTCTTTCCTTTGATGAGTTCGCATAAACCCTGATAAGAGTTACCCGTATCTACCAACAGTACGTGTGCGCCCTGTTCGTAATACTGCCGTACCATATGGTTCGTGAAGAACGACTTGCCCGAACCCGATGGACCAAGTATAAACTTGTTCCGGTTCGTAATGATACCACGCTTCATAGGCAGGTCGGAAATATCCAAATGGATAGGTTTTCCTGTAAGCCTGTCAGCCATCTTGATACCGAATGGCGAGGGCGAATTGTGGTAGTTGGTTTCTTCCGTAAAGAAGCACAGCGCAGGCTCAATAAAAGTGTAAAAACTTTCCTCACTCGGAAAGTCGCCTGCATTGCCCGGCATTCCTGCCCAGTACAATGTTGCTACGTCCGTCGTGTTGTGCCGAGGCTTACACTCCATCAGTGCCAACGCACTACCGCAATCATTCTTTAGCTGCTTCAGCTCCGCTGGGTCTTCCGACCACGCCATAATGTTGAAGTGCGCACGGATTGAGGACAGCCCGAAGCTATGGGCTTCGTTCAGGTACTTTTCTATCCACTCTTTGTTGATTTGGTTGGCACGGCTGTACCTTGCCAGTGAGTGCATATTCCGTGCGGACTTCTCAAACTTTTGCAGGTTGTCTTCGCTGTTGTCGATAAACAAATACTGATTGTAGATGTGGTTGCAGCTAAGTAACAATCCCACAGGTGCAGCGAATGACAGACGGCAGTCGCTCCGGTCGGTAGATAGCTTTTCAAAACGGGTATCTGCCGATACCGTTCCGGGCAGGTCGTCCGTATCTGAAAGCGTGTGCAGGCTCAATCTTTTGTTGCCGATGCGCACTTCTTCCGTTCCGAGTGCGATGTCCTGCATCGGTGTTCCGGCTTCCCTTGAAAGTGTAAAATACTGTTCCAGTAATCCCTGCCTGTCGTCCGTTCCGATGATGTCATCTTCGGTCAAACGGCGCAGGCTCACAAAGCCGCTATCGTTCACGATACGCTCAAACTGCGCCACCGCTTCCATAAAGCGGTGTATCGTTTCCTTGTTCCTGATTTCCTTTGGTATCAGCGAACCTTTGCAAAGCGAACTGAAGTTGCTTTGCATCCGCATTCTTTCCTTAGTGGTCTTCGTCAGGAACAGGTAGCAATAGTGGTTCAGGAAAGGTCGCTCATTGAAATGGCGTTGGTAGGACTTTGATAAAAAGCTCTGGTCTTCCTGTGCCAAATCGGGTGCGTAGCTTTCCTTGATGTACCAATCCTGTTTGTGAATGACCGTAAAATCAGGCAGGGTTTTGATAGCCTTGTGCCAGGCGGAATGTATCGCTTCATACTCCGCAGATGCTACCGTGAACAGTTCCGGCAGGCGTACTTCAAAGCAGGCAGTAATGTCTGCATCTTTGGAAAGAATGCAGTTGTTCTCTACTGCCAGCAACGGAAATTTGTTTTCCAGTGTGGTGGTCTTTGCTACATTTCTCATACGGCATTCTGTTTAGGTGTGAATTTTAAATAGCGGTGTACAGGCTTGCGGCAGATGATGTAGCGGGGATGCCTTTTATTGGCTGCAATTTTCATCAGCCCGTGTTCGCCGTACTTCCTGTTCAGCGAAAAGGTCTGCCATACAATGAGCGAAGCACCGCCTGCTCCGAGGAACAAGCAGATGTAAGCGTTTACGCCTGCCATATACAGTATCATCACGAGGATAAGCGTACCAAGCAGTCCGCCTGCGAAGATGAACAGGTATTGTGCTTTCAGCCCTTTAAACTCCACCGTCCTGCCGATGCCTTTGTTGATATTGTAATTCATAAGGCAAGGGATTAAAGGAAGAATGAACGCAGGATGGTAGCGGCAACAATCAAGAAGATACACGCACCGAACCACGAAGCTGCGGTCTTGCTCGTATCAGGGTCGCCGGAACTGAATTTGTTGTACACCTTAACGCCCCCGATTAACCCGACTACCGCACCGATGGCGTAGATTAATTGCGTTGCGGGGTCGAAATAACTTGTTACCATTTGGGTAGCCTCGTTGATACCTGCCGAGCCGTTTCCCTGTGCGAACGCACCAATTCCTGACAGCATTGCCACGGCTGTCAGCAAAACTTTTTTTCTCTGTTTTTCCATAATTGAAACACATTAATTTGTTACTGTTTATCCCGCACCTTGCGAGCTTTCGGGACAAATGTCTTATGGAAAAAGAGGCGTTATAAGAAAGTGGCAGTCAAAGGAAGTGTTTGGCTGTGAGTGGCTTTGCAACAAGCATTTAAGTATAAAAAAACGCCAAACTTTTTACGGTTTGACGTTTCGATTTTTGAGGATTTATAAGAGAGTTTCAGACAAACTCCCCAATGTCAAAATCACCCAAATCACTTTTCCGCAAGGCAGAAGAACCGTCGTCGCTTTCAGATGAAAGTGTGCTATCCAAAAGCTCGGCAATTTTTCGGGAAGCACCCTCAATGGAATTTTCCAGCAGGCTGAATAATTCGGTTCCCTGTAATTTCTGAACTATGGCTACCGCTGTTTCCTTTTGAGCCTGTTCCAAATTCTGTTTTTGGAGCAATGCCCCTACGGAGCTTAGTTCGTCGTAGGTAACCCCTTGGGCAAAACCGTTATCGCCACCGGGTATTCCGTACCTGTTCCATTCTTCTTCCTCTTCTTCCAAATCAGGCATATTGCTGAAAACTTCGTCCAGTTCTTCCTGCGGAATTTGAATGCTGACGTTTTCGTTTTCGTCGTATTCAATGTCTAAATTATCAGGGTTTATCCCCGGTTCCATTATTTGGCTTTCAGTGGCAGTGTTTGGCAGGGAATGGCTTCTTAGGGGTTTCGGTTGCCCCATAATATCAGGCAGGTTCGGATTGACTTTTTTCTGCGTAGGTTGTTGTGCAGGCTTCCTTTTAATGACAATCTTATCCTGCAACAGCAGGGCAATAACGGTGAGCAGGCATATCACAATTACTATTTCCATAGCTATATAATGGGTTTAAAACGTTCGTTGAAATAATCTGTAATATCATCCCCGAACTCCCTGAAGTGGTGTTCAAGAATATTATCTATGTATGAATAGAGGGTTGTTTTTTCTTCCCTCGTTAATTGCACAATACGGAGTAATCTTTCGTGGTATTCGGGACGTATATAAACGACCTTGCCGCTTCGACCGGACGGAAAACGGTTGACCAAAAATATTTCCTCATAGCCCGCTTTTTTGGACGGGCTGTTCCGGGCTTTTTCTTTAGGCTTGGGTTTGGTTTCCTTTGGAGCTTCCTGTTGCTGATTATTCTGCGGTGGAGCAACCGGCTCATCACCGCTTATGATATTCATCAAATAATCTTCATCAACATCGGGCTTTTTAAAATCTTCGTTTTTGTTACCTGAACTCATAGCTGATTGATTTTATAGATGCGTGATTTTCAAAAATTCTTCGACAAACAAATCTATTTTGGTTGCTTTCATCAGTTGTATTTCGGCTGGTAGTAAACTCGACCTGAATACATAATTTATGGTGTCGTCCGTTTCCTTCCGGAAACGCTTGCTGTCCATTATCCTTGTTTCCATTATGGGCAGGTTGAGTGTTTTGATGACAGTTTGATATGCCTCGTACAAACCTGTTTTTTCCCTGCCGTCCACTTGGTTCCAGAACAGCCACAATTCTTGTTGCTCATTGCCCTCAATAGTTTTGGGAAGTTCAAGAAAGGCTTTGGTAAAGCCCAATGTGCTTTCCACCACCAATCGGTCGGCTGTAATGGGAGAAAAGATGAAGTCCATTATTTTTAAGGTCGTCAATACTCCTTTGGTATTGGCAGTCCCCGGCAAGTCGAAGAAAATAACATCCGGTGCAACTGGCGACTGGCTTACATATTCCGATGCCCTTTCCAAAGCATTTTCAGCCTTGCTTTTGATAATCGGGTATGCTTTTTTGTTGATGGTCTGGAATTGCTTCATCGCTGCTTTTTTGTGGTAGTCATTCTGCATCAGGGTTTTCTTATCCCTTTCCCTCATATTGGTCAGGCTATGCTGCGGAAAGTCACAGTCCATTACCAACACATTATATCCTAAACGGTAATGAAGCACACTTGCCAGCAGGGTGGTCATCGTTGATTTTCCCACGCCACCTTTTTGGGTGGAGAAGCTGATTTTTAAGGTTTTTTTCTTTGTTTCCATTATTTAAAAATTTATTGTTACACGTTTTACCTGTTTTGCAGGCTTGAATATTTGTTTGCCGGAATATTCACTTGTTCCTGTATTCCTGCATTGTTTTATTGAATGGTTCCTGTACCGTTTTATACTTTCCTTACAGCCTTGTAAGCTGTATGCTTTGGCAGGTTGTAAACTTTGCAGAAAACAAAATGCTTTACCGCTTTTATGCTTTTAAAACCTTATGCTTTTATGGCAAACTGCCTGTTTGCAAACCCAGTTTCTTTTCCAGTTTACATACATTTTTTACTGCCTGCACTAAAACTGTAAGGCAAATAAAGCGGAGAATTTACCTGCTGTACGAAGTATGGCAGTGTTTGGCGTTCAAAGGCAGTGTTTGGCACTGTGCGGCAGTGCAATCCTTTTATAAAGAGGGCTTTACTTTGTAAAATGACTTTTATTAACGGATTTATGCAAAAGGTTTTTGACAAAACGGAGGTAACAGCAACGGCATCGAGCCGTTTTTCCCTGTTACATTCAATCCGTCCCGTAGGGCGGATTATTGTGTTCACCGGAACACGGCAAGTTGTGTTTTGAGGCACTCGAAACCGAGTTCGTGCCTCAAAACAACTTGCCCTTTGCAGGGGGCAGAAAACACCTTCCGAAGTCAGGGTTTTGTATGGATTTTAAAATGGATTTGTGATGAAAGAGAACAGTTACAGAAAACAGAATAAGGGCGGACGGACACCCAAAACAGACCCAAGCATCCATCGCCACGTTTTCCGTCTTACGGACGAAGAAAACGCTAAACTTTTATCGCTTTTTGAAGCATCGGGAATGCCCAATAAAGCAAAGTTTATCATTTCCCTGCTGTTCAGTAAGGAAATGAAGTCAGTTAAGATTGACAAAGGAACAGTTGATTTCTATATGCGGTTGACTTCGTTTCACAGTCAATTTCGCTCCGTAGGTGTGAACTATAATCAGGTTGTGAAGCTGTTGTACAAGCATTTTTCCGAGAAAAAAGCCGCAGCATTCCTCTACAAACTGGAAAAACAAACGACTGAAATGGCGATGCTATGCCAAAAAATAATTCAGCTAACCGAAGAATTTGAAGCGAAGCACCTGAAAAAATAGCGGTAGAAATGATAGCAAAAATCGGAAGAAGCGGAAATTTATACGGGGCATTGGCGTACAATCAGCTTAAAGTAGAGAATGAAAACGGGCAGATTTTGTTCGCCAATAAGATGATTGAAACCGCAAGCGGTCATTATTCCGTAGCACAATTAAGCCAATCTTTTGCACCTTACCTGATAGCCAACCGCAATACCGAGAAACATACGTTGCATATTTCGCTCAATCCTGACCCGAATGACAAGGTAAGCGATGAGAAATATCGGGAAATGGCAGAACAGTATATGCGGGAAATGGGTTACGGCGAACAGCCTTTTGTCGTATTCAAACACACGGATATTGACCGCAGCCATATACACATTGTATCGGTTTGCGTGGACGAGCAGGGCAAAAAGATTTCGGACAAATTCGAGAAAATGCGGTCTATGAATATTTGCCGTGAACTGGAAAGAAAACACGGGTTGATACCTGCAACGGATAAGGAACGCAACCAAACTGATAAGGTTTTCCGTCCGGTAGATTATCGGACGGGCGATGTAAAGAGCCAAATCGCTTCAGTAGTTCGCCACCTGCCGAACTATTACCAGTACCAAACTTTGGGCGAGTACAATGCCTTACTTTCCCTGTTTAATATTACCACCGAAAAAATTGAGAGCGAATTGCAGGGAAAGAGGCAACAGGGTTTATTATATATTCCGTTGAATGAAAAAGGAGAAAGAGCCGGGCA
The DNA here is from genome assembly GCA_964621795.1 of uncultured Flavipsychrobacter sp. Taxonomy (GTDB): domain Bacteria; phylum Bacteroidota; class Bacteroidia; order Chitinophagales; family Chitinophagaceae; genus Polluticoccus. Next base: position 79,439 of record CAZUMM010000016.1, on the reverse strand, counting down.
TCCGTTCAAGGCTTCGCTATTCGGTAAGAGTGCAGGGCTTCCTGCTTTGGAACTGCATTTTGCGAAATGCAAAATAGCTTTGAAAGATAGCTCAACTAAACAGACCCTAAAATCTGCCGTTACCATTGCCCTGAAAACTACGAGCGATGAACAGGCTTTTAAAAAGCAGTTAGCGGAACAGGGCATTAACGTAGTAGTGCGCAGGAACGATACAGGGCGTATTTATGGTATCACATTTATTGACCACAATTCCAAAGCAGTTTGGAACGGTTCACGTTTGGCAACAGAACTTTCTGCCAACATCTTTAATGATTATTGGAACAACGACATTAAACCGAAAATAAAAGAGCCTGCCGAGCCACAAAAAAAGTCCGTTATGCCAAAAGATACGGACGAACTGCCTGCGGAAGAACCACATCATTTGTTCGATTTCTTAACTACTGAAAAACACGAAGACGGTTTGATAGAAGCCTTTGGCGGTTTACTCATACCCGAAGCACAGGGCGAAGATTACGAGGAACAGGACTTTGCCAATAAAATGAAGAAGAAAAGGAAACGCAAAAGAGGTCAGCAATAACATTCAGCCAAACACTGCCACACAACGCCACTGGCTGCCACATTCTTATAGCCACTAAGCACAGCCTCTAAATTCACGCCCGAACATTAAAACTTAAAATAATGCAGGGAGAAGACGATTTAAGAGGGCTTGCCAAAATAATGGCTTTTATGCGGGCAGTCAGTATTCTTTTGGTGCTGATGCACCTTTATTGGTTCTGCTATGGTTTCTTTATAGAACGAGGCTGGACATTAGAACTCATCAACAAAATATTAGGCAATTTTCAGCGTACTGCCGGACTGTTTTCACATACGCTTTATACCAAATTATTCGCTTTGGTATTGCTTGCTTTAAGCTGTTTGGGTACTAAGGGCGTTAAGGACGAGAAAATAACCTGGTCTAAAATTTACGTGGCGTTGGGCGTTGGCTTTATGTTGTTCTTCCTGAACACACCCTTGCTAAAGCTACCTCCGGTAACAGGTACATTCCTGTATATGCTGACTATATCGTTAGGCTATATCGCTTTGCTGATGGCGGGCGTATGGATGAGCCGCTTGCTCCGTACCAACCTGATGGACGATGTTTTCAATAACGAGAACGAGAGCTTTCAACAGGAAACCAAGCTGATGGAAAACGAATACTCTGTCAACCTGCCTACCAAATTTTACTACAAAGGCAAATGGAACAACGGTTGGATAAACATTGTCAATCCTTTCAGGGCATCCATCGTTCTCGGTACTCCGGGTTCAGGAAAATCCTATGCAATCGTAAACAACTACATCAAGCAGCAGATAGAGAAAGGCTTTAGTATGTACATCTACGATTTCAAGTTCGACGACCTTTCCACTATTGCCTACAATCATTTGCTGAAGCACTGGGATAAATACAAAGTTCAGCCCAAATTTTACGTCATCAATTTTGACGACCCACGCAAGAGCCACCGTTGCAATCCGCTTAATCCCGACTTTATGACCGACATTTCTGATGCTTATGAAGCGGCTTATACCATTATGCTGAACCTCAACAGGTCGTGGATACAGAAGCAAGGGGATTTTTTCGTGGAAAGTCCGATTATCCTGTTAGCCGCCATTATTTGGTATCTGAAAATCTACGAAGATGGTAAGTATTGTACGTTCCCACACGCCATTGAATTGCTGAACAAAAAGTATTCAGAAGTATTTACGATTTTAACTTCCTATCCCGAATTAGAAAACTACTTATCGCCCTTTATGGATGCGTGGCAAGGTGGCGCACAAGACCAATTACAAGGACAGATAGCATCGGCAAAAATTCCGTTATCAAGAATGATTAGCCCACAATTATACTGGGTAATGACAGGAGATGATTTTACGCTTGACATCAATAACCCGAAAGAGCCGAAAATTTTGTGCGTGGGTAATAATCCCGACCGTCAAAATATCTATTCCGCAGCTTTGGGTTTATACAATTCGAGGATTGTAAAACTGATTAATAAAAAAGGACAGCTAAAGAGTTCGGTTATCATAGATGAGCTGCCCACGATTTATTTCAGGGGACTGGATAATTTGATTGCAACGGCGAGAAGTAACAAGGTAGCGGTATGTTTGGGCTTTCAGGATTTTTCGCAATTAACGAGAGATTACGGCGATAAAGAAAGTAAGGTAATTCAGAATACGGTAGGTAACATTTTCAGTGGTCAGGTCGTTGGAGAAACGGCAAAAAGCCTTTCGGAACGTTTCGGAAAAGTATTACAGAAACGCCAAAGTATGACCATCAACCGAAATGACAAATCTACTTCTATTTCTACGCAATTAGACAGCCTTATTCCGGCTTCCAAAATTTCAACATTGACACAGGGTATGTTTGTCGGTTCTGTATCGGATAACTTTGATGAACGTATCGAGCAAAAAATATTTCACGCTGAAATAGTGGTAGATAATGAAAAGGTAGCTACCGAAACCAAAGCCTATCAAAAGATACCGCAAATTCTTTCCTTTGTGGATGAACAGGGCGAGGATAAGATGAAGCAGGAAATAGAAAGCAATTACAAACAGATAAAATCAGACATCCTGAATATTGTTGTCAGTGAAATGGAGCGCATCAAGAATGACCCGAATTTACAGCATTTGGTACAACAGCAATAGCGGATTGCCTTTGCACCGCAGGTTTTATTGCATCAGTAGCCTAAAATTAAATCCACCCTTTTTCCAATCCAAGTTTTACTAATTGCAGCACCGAGCCGGTTCCGGTTTTCCTGAAAATGTTCTTGCGGTGCTGACCGACCGTGTTCGGACTGATGCCCAGTATTTCGGCTATCTGTGCCGACTGGCATTCATCTACCAGCAGGCGGAAAATCTCCATTTCCCTTTTGGTCAGGATGCTTTTGTGCGGAACCAGTGTCTGCACCGGCTGTATATCAATATAAGACGGCTCGCCCTCCAAGCCCATAATGGACAGCACCATTTTATTGCTCTGCTTCAGGTCGGTAATATCGGTAAATATCACAAAGGTGCGCAGCACCGCCCCGTCGTCGTCGCTTTGTATCACGGCTACCTGCTGCAACAGCCTTTTTATCGTCCCGTCTTTGCAGCGGATGCGGAAATCGTAGCGGGTTTTGTATTTAAACACCTTTTCCGGCGGCAGGCTTTGCCAGAATTGGGTAATGGTGGCTTCAAAGTTCAGGTAGTTTTGCAAATCATCGGGGTGGATGGTTTCCAGAAACAGCTCCAGTGTAAATTCTTCCGGCGTATGCCCTAACAGCTTCGTAATGGAAGGGTTGGTGTATTCCATACGCATTTCGGGCGGGCTGAAAATGAAGTAGCAATAATCGCCCACCTGAAACAGGTTGAGCATTTTTTTGTAGATTTCTACCTCTACCTGTAATTCTTCGGGTTTTTTATGCTGCCCTATTTCTTTCCATATATCACCCGCCTTTTTGAGTACCAGTTTATCCATTTGCAATTCAGTTTTCACGTTAGGGACTGACAAATTACAAAAAAAATGATAACGTATTGTGCTGATTAGCTATAAAAATGCCCTGCGCAGGGTATTTCCTCGTGTAATTTTATTTCAGAACTTGCGCCCAAGTGGCTTTATCAGATAAAGTTTACGGGAGCAATTTAAATAAAAAACAGAAAAACAACGATTTTATCAATACTTATATTATGAGCAAATTATTACCCTTTATGTTATGCTGCCTGATGACGGTTACCGCTTTCGGGCAGTCGGCGGATATTCAGAAAACCGTAAAATACCCGGTCGGCACTTATACGCCCAAAGGCGATTTCGGAGCCTATTTAGAAGGCGTTACCGTCGGGCTTTATCTTGTTCCAGGTCGCGCTCCCAATAATGAGGGCAGCGGAACGCTTTACAATAAAGTCGATTTGCAAGTAAAGGTGTGGACTGACCCTGTCAAAAAGTATAAGTACAACGGGAAAACATACACCGACCTGTGCGGCACCAGTTTCAAAGGTTATTCAAAGGTCAAAATTCAAGTAGCTATTGCCGGCGTAGGTACTAAAACCATTACCATAGCCGATAACGACGCTATTGATTTCCCGCTTAACAGGCTATATAAAGACGAAGAACTTAACCAGATAAAAGTTACTTCCTTTAAGCTGATAGAGATGCTCCCTAAGGAAAGCGAGCGGAAAGATGTGGCGCATTGTGTGGGTAAGCAAAGCGAACAAGCAGCAAAAAACGACAATGCCTCCGGCAGTAACGGAGCCGGCGATAAAGCGGATGATGCAGAGCAATCCTCATCAGAAAGCAGCCAAACCTCCGGTTCCTCATCAGAAAGAGGAAGTACTGCCCACCAACCGCGGCAGCAAAGCAACCACGAAGAAAATATAAGAAAGTACAATGCCATTAACCGCCAGGTAGCTGCCGTGGACAACGCGCATAATGAATTTAATAATGCCATTGACAAGGCTTTCGCAGGAATGGACGACAAGATACGGGCAGACCAGCAGGCATCCAGAGATTGGTGGGAAGATGTTAAATCCGGACCTCAAATTGGAGCAAGGGAATTAGAACTTGAAAACGAGCATGCATTTGTTGACCCCAAACAAAAAGCTCGATTTCAAAAGGCCGTAGAGGCTCAACAGCGACGAATGGAACTGGAGTTAAAGAGAAGAAAGGCTTTAAAAAATAGAAAGCCCGGTGAATATGATTTTAAGGGAGACTTCGTGGAAGGAATGGCTGTGGTACGTTACGGAAGCAGTATAGACGGTATGTCGTGGGGCTTTATTGACAAAACAGGTAAGGAAGTTATTCCTCTGAAATATGATGAAGCCGGCAATTTTAAAGATGGCCTGGCAAAAGTGAAACAAGACGGACAATATGGCTATATTGATAAAAATGGAAAGGAAATAATTCCAATAGATTATATCGAAATATCAGATTTTGATGCAGAAGGTTTGGCCTGGTTTTATCAGGAAAGTAAAGAGAGTAGCTATCCATATCATTATGGTATTATTAGGAGAGATGGATCTATTATCTCGGACTTTCTTTATAACGAGAAATTAACCAATCCTTATTCCATTTATTACTATGCGGGAGTGTATTCAAAAGAAGGTGAAACTGCATATAAGATGTATATGAAAATCCCGGAGAATGAAACTTATTGGTATAAAAATGCGGCAAGTAAATTAGGGGATATTTTTTTTGAGGGGAAAGGCAAGGCGGTAGATTATAAAAAAGCATTTAACTACTATAAGACTGCCTTAATGGTAGATAAGGCAGAGAGGATGGGAGATATGGCGTATAATGGCTACGGGGTAACCGTTAATAAGGATTTTGCTTTTGAATGCTATCGGGCAGCTCTTGAAAATCATGAAGCAGAACAAAAAAAAGAAAGAGAAAAGACCAACTGGAACAGACTGGCCTTTACTTACAATAAAGACTTTAGGATTTTAGACAAGTATCTAATGACTGCTTGTGATTTAGGGAAGTTTGACCTTGCCAAATCTAAATTGGAGCAGGATAGAAGCAAAAGAAAAGATAAAGATGCCATAGAAATCCTTTTCATGAAAGGATATATTGCGGAAACAATTGGCGATATCCGAGAAGCTAAGAAATATTATAAGAAAGCTTCCAAAGGTTCCCCAAAAGATTTTTATACACAACAAAGCATCAAAAGATTGAATAAGCTATAATTTAAAATCATCGTATTGCGGCTTGGTAGAAAACCAAGCTAAGAGACTATCAAGCCGCTAAAAATAAAAAGGGTAAATTTTTAAAAACTAAAGAATATGAAAACAAAACTACCCTATATCATCACGGCACTGCTGCTTTGCTTTGCAGGCAGTACGGCTTTCGGGCAGGCGACCCAAAGCCATCGTGTCAGCTTTTCAGGCATAGATGGCTTCTCGGGCGAAGTAAGCTTTACCTCTTCACGTCACAGTTTTGGAACTACGTTAAAGGGAAAGGGCGCAGTGCTCAAACTCACTGATTATAATTGTACACCCGAAGAAAAAGCCGCTTTGCAAAAAGCAGGGTTAGACTTTTGGGGATATGGGGGTTATGTTCCCAAATCGTTTGGTGTATATATTGAGGGAAGAGCGTATGTGGGTATGATTGTAGGCGACTACTTCAGTTATTATGCGAAAAGTCCTGGAAAATTGCACCTTACCGCCAACCTTGGTGATGAAATCTCTTTTGATTTTGACCAAAAAGCCAAAGACTATGAAAAAAACTGGAAAGTAGGCCGTCCGCAAAACAGCAGCCTTTGGGTAGAAGAAGGTGGCTTTCGGGAAGAAACCGTAACAGAATTGTACCTCTCCGACCTGAAAACTAAAATACAGCAAATACTCTACAATTACAAAAAAGAAAAAGACAGGTTTGCGGCATTCATCACACAGGGAACGCAAGAGGCAAATCAATACCATTTCGAAGCAGCGGAAAGTGCATTGGCAAGTGCTGTTGCGTTGGCGGAAAACACTTCCGAAATGAATAACAAGATAAGTACGCTCAAAAAGCTGATTGCCGATAAAAAATCAGAAAAAGAAAAACAGGACAAAAAAGAAGCCGAAGAAAAAGAAAAGCAGGAAGCCGAGCAAAAAGAGAAAGAAGCAAAAGAAAAAGCCGAAAAAGAAAAACAGGAAGCGACAGCCAAAGAAAAAGCAGCCGCTTCGGGCAGTGCCGCTTCTTCCGGCGGCAGCGATAAAAAAGAAGAGAAAAGCGATGACAAAGAAGAAACAGGCAGCGATAAGAAAAGCAGCAAAACCACGTATATCCCCAAAAGCAACCGCCAGCTTTACAATGAGCTGAAAGCGATGACCGATGCCCACCCCGAAATGCTGAACGACCCGAAGATACGCACCCGGCTAAGAGGCTACAAAGCTTTCGCCGACCGGGACGACCGCAATATACGGGATTACAATACCTTGGAACAGACGATGGGCGGCGGTTACAACCCTAATAAGATTGCCGCTATGAACAGCATTTACCAGACCAACTCCAATATTGCCAATGCGGAAATGGGCGTAGGTGCCGTAGTGGATGAAGCTACAAATGTGGTGAATAGTATCATTGATGAACAAAACAGAAAGCAAGATGAACGTAATGAGGAATTTAGACAACAGAAATCTAACGCCCTTGAAAAAAAGCAAGCCATAATTGAATGGGAAAGAAAGATTGGCGAAAAAAGAAGCGATTTTGAATATGAGGTTGCAAAAAAGATAAAAGAAAATTTTAAGCTGATAGCTACAATTCCTGATATGCCTGTTACTTATGAAACAGAAAAGTATATAGAGGGTGGAAGTTACTATAAGGGAAACAAAAGCTATTATAACGCCCCAAGCTTTGAGAAAATTACAAAAGAATTGAAAGACGGAGGGGAAACAAAAACATACAATATATACATAGCTGAACTGGACGGTTTGTATGGCATATTGGGCGATGATGGCGAAGCATTGTATCCGCCGCAATTTGAAGGCATATACGCCCTGAATTTGAAGAATGAGAATAAACGACCACGTTTTTTGGTAAACATCAAAGATAAATGGGGTGAGCTATTAGCCGATGGCAGCATAGCCGAAGCAATCAAATATGATGGCATCTGGTATTCGCCCGATAAAAAAAGTAAAATCTTAAAGCAGGGGGATAATTGGCAAATAAAATCCCTTGAGGAGAACAGGTTGCTAGAGCAATTCTCTTCCGACCAAATTATAAATCTATATGCAGGCGGGTTAATCCCCATAAGCAATACCAATCAAAAACAATTCAATCAGTTTATCGGCACATATTCGCTTGCCGGTGACGGTAAAGTATATGTATGGGGTGAAGCCAAAGAAAAGGGCGTTGTTCCCATTCTATACGACTTAGCTAAAAAAGGCGAAGTAACCGAGCGGCTTTTTAAAATAAACAATAGATGGTTCATTACTTCCGGCTTTGGCACAAAAGAGATGAAAATAGAGCCGATGCCATCAACATTCGTTATCCCTGTAATAAGAGAAAAGAAATGGGGAGCTATTGACGAAAACGGTAAAACAGTGATACCGTTTGAACACAGCTATGTCAGAAACAGCGGCAATGAATTTGAAACTGATAAGGGCGTATATAAAACAGACGGAACATTGGTTACAGGAGGCGAAACGAAAGCAGCACTAAACAATGCAACGAAAAAATATTATGACAATGGAAATCTGAAATCAATTGGCACTTATGATGCAAATGGGAATATGACCGGAACGTGGAAATCTTATTACGAAACCGGACAAATCCATATCGAAGCAGAATATTTGAACGGCAAGTATAATGGTAAATGGACATCTCATTTCAATAATGGCAAATTATCAAGTATCGGTAATTATAAAAATGGAAAAAAAGCGGGAGAATGGAAATTTTATAATGAAAATGGACAAGTGGCGATGGAAGGAGTGTTTGTAGATGGTAACTATAATGGAGAATGGAAATTTTATTACAAAAGTGGGAAGCTGCAAAAGAAAGGAGCATTAACCGGTAGCGATGCGAATGGTAAAGCCCAGGGCGAATGGTATTTTTATTATGAGAATGGCAATGTAGAATCTATTAGCACAGCTAAAGATAATATACCGGATGGTGAATGGAAATCTTATTATGAAAATGGCAAATTAAAAGAAACCGGTACATATAAAGCCGGAGAAAAAGTTGGCAAATGGCATCAGTACGATAAAAATGGAAATGAAATTTAACTATGAACATATCAATTATGAAACACAGAAAACTATTTAAAACGGTACTCTTATGTTTTTCCCTTCTATTCGGAATAAATGTAAGTGCACAGCAGATTTGGGAAGTACCGATGACATATTATAAGAATGGGCAAAAGCGGCACGTGATTATAAAAGAAGGGAAGAAAGTTAATAAGGCAACTACCATTGGAGAGAATTTATATTATGACAATGGAAAATTGTGGCAGGAAACAAGACTTCAAAGTTCGGGTAAATATCTTCAAAAAATGTACTACAAAAACGAGCAATTAGGCGCAATTGGTATTCAGAAACGTACTTGGGGAGCAAAAAATGGAGAATGGAAATCATATTACAGTAACGGACAATTATGGCAAACAGTCAGTTTTGATGAGTACGGATTTTCGGAAGGAGATTATAAAGAATATTACCCAACCGGAATATTAAAAGCAACAGGAAGAGTAGCTTCTTCAAAAGGAAAGGGCATTTGGACATTCTACAATGAAAATGGAGAAGTTGAAAAAAATGAAGATTTCGGGGAGGGGAAAGAAATATCACGTACTGATGTTGATGAAGAAAGTAAAGACTTTGATTTGTTGAAATAGAACTTTTCAAATAACACTTCTCAATGTAGAAACCGGAAAACTGCTGAAGCTAAAAGAGTAAATATAAAAACTAAAGATTATGAGCAAATTATTACCCTATATCATAACGGCATTGCTGCTTTGTTTTGCAGGCAGTGCGGTTTTCGGGCAGGCAACCCAAAACCATCGTGTCAGCTTTTCAGACATAGATGGCTTCTCGGGCGAAGTAAGCTTTACCTCTTCACGGGAAGGATTTGCCACCCAGCTTCGGGGCAAAAATGCGACCCTTGTCCTTAGCGATTACCGCTGTACACCCGAAGAAAAAGAAGCGCTGAAAAAAGCAGGTCTTAATTTTTGGGTGAATTACCGCCCCAAAACATTTGGCGTTGTATTAGAAGGACGAGCATATATAACAGAAGATGGCTATGTGTCTTATCAGATTGGTACAAGTAAATTGCATTTAAATAATGGACTTGGTGATTTTACAACTCCGTCATTTGAGAAAGATGTTCAGGAACGTGCAACAAAGTGGAGAAACACCTATAAAACAAGTTATTGGGAAGACAGAGGAGGCTTTAATGCGGAAACGGTAACAGAATTATACCTTTCCGACCTGAAAAACGAGATAGACCGCATCACCTACGCAGCCAAAAAAGAAAAGCAGGAAGCCGAGCAAAAAGAGAAAGAAGCAAAGGAAAAGCAGGAAGCGGCAGCCAAAGAAAAAGCCGAAAAAGAAAAGCAGGAAGCGGCAGCCAAAAAACAGGAAGCGGGTTCGGGTGGTACCGCTGCTTCCGGCAGCCGAGATGAAAAAGACGAAAAAAGCGATGACAAAGACGGCGACAAAGAAGAAAAAGACAGGGATAAGAAAAGCAGCAAAACCGTTTATATCCCCAAAAGCAACCGCCAGCTTTACAATGAGCTGAAAGCGATGACCGATGCCCACCCCGAAATGCTGAACGACCCGAAGGTACGCACCCGGCTAAGAGGCTACAAAGCTTTTGCCGACCGTGACGACCGCAATATACGGGATTACAATACTTTGGAACAGACTATGGGCGGCGGTTACAACCCCAATAAGATTACCGCTATGAACAGCATTTACCAGACCAATGCCAACATTGCTAATGCAGAAATGGCGGTGGATGCCGGTGTGGACGCTGCAACGAATGTGGTGAATAGTATTATTGAAGAAAAGAACAGAAAAGAAGAACAGCTCATAACAGATGAAAAAGGCAAACAAGCTGCTGCTATGGCGAAGAAAGAAGCGATAGCTAAATGGGAAAAGCAATTAAAGGAAAAACGGGAAGCTTATGAAAAAGAAACCGAAAAAACCATTAAAGCGAATTTCAATCTTGTGGCAACCCTTGGCGATGTGCCGATTACTTATGAAACCGAAGAATATAAAAGAGGAAAAACTTACTGGCAAGGTCAGGTACAAATTACACCACACGAGTTTGTAAAAAAGACCGTAACGATGAAGGAAACTTGGGGTTCCAATGATAAAAAGTACAAGTTATATATAGCGGAGCTGAACGGCTTGTACGGCATATTGGGCGATGATGGCGAAGCCTTATATCCGCCACAATTTGAAGGGCTATATGCTTTGGAGGTTGTTGGGCAACGCCCACGATTTTTAGTAAATATAAAAGATAAATGGGGCGAAATTTTAGCGGATGGCAGCATAGCGGAGGCAATCAAATATGACGGCATCTGGTACGCTCCTGATAAAAAAAGTAAGATTTTAAAAAACGGCGATAGCTGGCTGCTTAAATCCGTTGACGGGAACAGGTTGCTAAAGCAATTCACTACTGCACAAATCCCGGAATTATATGCAGGCGGATTAATTTCGGTGGGCAATACGAACGAAAAAGGCTTTAGCCAGAGCAACGGAAGCTACTCGCTTGCAGGCAACGGTAAAATTTATGTGTGGGGAAAATCAAAAGAAAAAGGCGTAGGCAGTATTCCTTATGAGTCGGCAAAAGTAAGCCAGACAACAGAAAGGCTTTTTAAACTGGACGATAAGTGGTACATCAGTACCGGCTTCGGTACTGAAAGTATGAAGATAGAACCAATGCCTCAAAAATTCGTAGTGCCTGTATTAAGAGCGGTAGGCTCCGCTAAAAAATGGGGTGCAATAAACGAAAATGGAGAAACGGTTATTCCTTTTGAATACAGCTTTATGGAGATGAACAAGCAAGGTATTTCAACAAATAACGGGAAATTCTATGGTGAAAAATACCAAACCAAGTGGCTAACACAAAATAATCGCTATTATGAAAACGGGAAGTTAAAAGAAGTACGGAATTTGAATGACGAAAATAATTTAGAAGGAGAAGTACTGGTTTATTATGAAAATGGTAACCTCAAACAAAAGTTATTTTTTATAAACGGAAAGCAGACCGGAGAACAACGTGTATATGGAGAAAACGGTTCATTAATTGGTATAGAAAACTGGTTGCAGGGAAAAAAGAACGGCAAAGCGACTTATTATTTTGAAAGCGGCGAACTTGGAGAAGAAGGACAATTTGAAAAAGGAAAGAAAGCAGGCGAATGGAAAACTTATTATAAATCAGGAGCATTACAAAAAACAGGGGGTTATCAGGACGGTTTGGAAACCGGAATTTGGAAGACCTACAATGCAGATGGTACGCCTCAGACTACCCTCACTTACGAAAACGGCGGGATTACAAATATTATTGAACATTAAAAATTAAAAACCAATCACGTACATTTCAAAAAGCAGAAATGATAAAAAACGAAATATAATAATTAAAAAAATGGAAAATAGAAGCAACAAAATACTGGCATTTTTGATTTGCACCTTTTTAATAACAGGTGTTACCAAACTATATGCCCAGACCTATGAAGAACCTATAAAATACCACGCGAATGGAAAAGTAAGAAGCGAATGGATAAAAACCGGTAAGAAAAAGAAAGCGGTAACCGTTGGGCTTAAAATTTTCTACGAAAACGGTCGGGTAAAAAGAGAGATTTTATCAGGGGATGGTAATAAATTTTTGGGTAATAAAACAAGTATCAGGAAAGAATATTATCCCAATGGGCAGTTGGCAGCGGTGGGGCCTGCCCGAAATATTGTATTAGCGGAAATAGGAGATTGGAAGCATTACTATGAAAACGGACAATTAAAAGAAGAAGGAGAGTACATCGGGGGTGTAAAGGCAGGTGTATGGAAGCATTACTACGAAAACGGACAATTAAAAGCTACCGGCTATTATGGTCTAAAAGTCTATGACGGAGCAAACGGTGATGTTAGTTTTGTCGTGTCACGCAACATAGAAATGCCTACACAAGAGTTTTTAGAGAATGAAATTGGGATGCGTGATTTCGGGGCTTATTCAAATTACAAGTCTTTGGGTGTTGGCAAATTTGGTACGCCAGGTATTGAAATAACTACGGGCGAATGGAAGTATTATAACGAGAATGGACAATTGACAGAAGTGGGCAGTTTTAATAAAGAAGGCTACAAAGAAGGAGAATGGAAAACCTATTATGATAATGGTCAATTAAAAAGCGAAGGCAGATATGGTGAAAACGGTGCAATCGGAATGCGTCAATTAGGTACAGGCGATAAAACAGGCGAATGGAAATACTATGATGAAAATGGAAAATTAACTAAAACAGAAAATTTATAAGGCAATGAAAAAGGCATTAATAGTTTTAATATTTATGATGGCATCAATGTCGATATACGCACAGGTTATTTATAAATATGATAAGGTATATAATTTTTCAGAAGGGCTTGCAGTTGTTTCACTAAATGACAAATACGGGTTTATTAATTTATCTGGTGAAGTAGTCGTTCCTCTGGAATATGATTATGTGGTAGATTGTTCTGACGGATTGGCAGCCGTTTTTCAAAAAGAGTCACAGGCTCGGGAAAATGGTTATAATTATTATTCAGTGGGTTTTGTGGATAAAACAGGCAAACTGGTTATCCCACTGAAGTATAGTACAGTTTCCTTGCCTTTTGGAGAAAGCTTTGTATTTAAAGATGGTTTTGCTGCTGTAAGCTGGGGAACGACAGGATTGACAAAAGGCTATATCGACAAAAAAGGAAAGGAAGTATATACTTATAAAAGTGCGGAATCATTTTTTGAAGGATTAGCTGTTGTCGGAAATGATGACGATAAAAATGGTGTCATTAATAAAAAAGGAAAGTTAGTTGTTCCTTTTAGGTATGACTATATTGGCTATTTCGAGGACGGCTTTGCGGATGTTGAATCAGGCGGCAAAACAGGTTTAATTAATAGCGAAGGCAAAGAGATAATCCCAACTCAATATGACTTTGCTTATGCTTTGTCAAAAGATTTAATTGTTGTGGAGCGTGGAAAAGAAAAAGCATTGTTCGACAAAAATGGAAAGATAATAGCCAGTTGGGCTACCTATGAAGATTTCGGGTCGTCCACATCTTCCGGGCTTTTTGGTGCCAAAAAAAACGGTAAATGGGGGTACTTAGATAAAAGCGGAAATGAAAAAATTCCCTTTCAATTCGATGACTGTGGCGTTTTTTCGGAAGAGCTGGCTCCAGTCAATATAAATGGCAAATGGGGATATATTGATAAGTCCGGAAACAAAGTAATTGACGGTTCATTTGAAGAGGCTTTTGCTTTTTCCGAAGGCTTAGCCAAAGTGAAACAACAAGGCAAGTACGGTTTCATTGATAAATCCGGTCAAATAGTAATCCCAGCGAAGTATGATAAGGCTAATTTTTTCAAAGAAGGCTTAGCCGCCGTATGTCGATTTGAAAAATGGGGCTTCATCGACAAAACCGGCAAGCCGCTGGAGATAAAAGAGTAAACTTTAAAAACAAAAGATTATGAGCAAATTATTACCCTATATTATAACGGCATTGCTGCTTTGTTTTGCAGGCAGTGCGGTTTTCGGGCAGGCAACCCAAAGCCATTCTGTGTATTTTCAAAATATAGACGGGTTTTCAGGTCATCTTAAATTTACCTCTTCACGTGAGGGGTTTGCCACACAGCTTCGGGGTAAAAATGCGACCCTTTCAATTACCGATTATAAATGTTCGGACGAAGATAAAGCCGCCCTGAAAAAAGCAGGGCTCAATTTATGGTCTGGTTTTCAGCCGAAAACATTTGGCGTGGTCGTTCAGGGAAAGGCGTATGTGCAGGAAGTATATTATCATTCCAATTCCGTGAGCAATGACAAACTGCATTTAAGTCAGGGGCTCGGCGATTTTACAACGCCTACATTTGACGAAGATGTACAAGCTCGCGCAAAAGAGTTTCAGCGTAAATACAATGAGAGCTACTGGGAACGCTATGGCGGTTTTGATGCAAAGGACGTTACCGAGCTTTACCTTTCCGACCTGAAAAACGAGATAGACCGCATCACCTACGCAGCCAAAAAAGAAAAACAGGAAGCCGAGCAAAAAGAGAAAGAAGCAAAGGAAAAAGCGGAAAGGGAAAAACAAGAAGCCGAAGAAAAAGAGAAACAGGAAAAAGAAAAGCAGGAAGCGGCAGCCAAAGAAAAAGTAGCCGCTTCGGGCGGTACCGCTTCTTCAGGCAGCAGTGATAAAAAAGAAGGTAAAAGCGATGACAAAGACGAAAAAGCAGAGAAAAAAGAAACTAAAAAGCAAACCACCTATATCCCCAAAAGCAACCGCCAGCTTTACAATGAGCTGAAAGCGATGACCGATGCCCACCCCGAAATGCTGAACGACCCGAAGATACGCACCCGGCTAAGAGGCTACAAAGCTTTTGCCGACCGGGACGACCGGAATATACGGGATTACAATACCTTGGAACAGACGATGGGCGGCGGGTACAACCCCAATAAGATTACCGCAATGAACAGCATTTACCAGACCAATGCCAACATTGCCAATGCGGAAATGGCGGTGGATGCCGGTGTGGATGTGGCAACGAATGTGGTGAATAGTATTATTGAAGCTAATAACAGGAAAGAAGAACAGGAATTAACTGACCTTCACCGAAGAACATCTGCAAACCAAGACAAAGTAGAAGCGATAAAGCACAGGGAGTATCAACTATTAGAGCAAAGAAGAGCATACGAAAAGGATATTAAAAGCCAAATTAAAGCTGATTTTAACCTAATAGCTACCATAGATGATATGCCTATTACCTACGAATCCGAAAACTATATTGAAAAAGGATTATGGGATGGACATTTTGAAAAAGCCAGCAAGACAATGGACAAGACCTACAACTTATATATAGTAGGGCTGGACGGTTTATACGGCATATCGGGCGATAATGGCGAGGCATTGTATCCGCCACAGTTTGAAGGCATATACGCCCTGAATTTGAAGAATGAAGATAAACGCCCCCGGTTTTTAGTAAATATTAAAGATAAATGGGGCGAAATTCTGGCGGACGGCAGCATCGCAGAAGCAATCAAATATGATGGCATCTGGTACGCTCCTGATAAAAAAAGTAAAATTTTAAAGCAGGGCGACAGCTGGCAGGTAAAATCCTTAGACAAAAACAGTTTACTTAAACAATTTACAAGTACACAGTTGCCGGGTATATATGCAGGAGGTTTAATCGCCGTAATCAATACGAACAATAAAGGCTTTGACCAAAAGAGCGGCAATTATTCGCTGGCAGATGATGGGAACGTGTACGTATGGGGCAAATCAACAGAAAAAGGAGTAGCATCCATTATGTACGAATCCGCTAAAAAAGGTGAAGTAACTGAACGGCTTTTTAAAATAAACAATAAATGGTTCATTACTTCCAATTTTGGCACAAAGGATATGAAGATAGAGCCGATGCCTGCCACATTTGTTATTCCCGTATTAAGAGAAAAGAAATGGGGAGCTATCAATCAGGAAGGAAAGACCGTTATCCCGTTTGAGCATAGTTACATAAAAAGTAGCGGAAACCAGTTTGAAACAGATAAGGAAACGTATAAAGCCGATGGGACATTGGTTTCAAAAAAAGAAACGGAAGCAGAGCTTAAAAATGCCACGAAAGAATATTATGATAATGGCAACATTAAAACTATCGGTGCTTTGGACGTTAATAAGAAAGCAACAGGAATATGGAAATTTTATCGTGAAAATGGCACATTAAAAAGTGTGGCTAACTATAAAAATGGTGAAGCGTATTTATGGGAGTTTTACGCTGAGGATGGCAAGAGCCTTGAAGCAAGGATACCTACTCCCGAAGGAATCGCAACATTATTTCACAAAAGCGGAAGAAAAAAAGGAACAGGGCTTATGATAGATGGGAAAGAAGAGGAAAGGTGGCAGAAGTATTACGACAATGAGCAAAGTTCAATTCTATGTGAAGGAGAATATTTGCACGGAAAACAGATTGCATTATGGAAATTTTATTTTGAAAATGGTAAAATAATGGCGGAAGGTCGTTTTATAGACGGGCAGGAAGTTGGTGAATGGAAATATTACCATAGTAATGGAAAATTAAAAGAAGTTGGAAAATATAATAACGGAGAGAAAACCGGCAAATGGCATCAGTACAATGAAAACGGAAACGAAATTTAGTAATTCTTAAATATATCAATTATGAAACGACAGAAACAATTTCAAACAGTAGTCTTATTAAGTGTCTTTCTTTTATTTGGCGGATACGCAAATGCACAGCAAGAGGTAACAGGATTATTTGGAGGAAAAACAAAGGAACGCAAAACCAACGTGCAACAAACGTGGGAAATCCCTATAACAAAATATGGGAACGGACAGGCTAAACTTGTTGTAATAAAAGCAGGAAAGAAGATGAAAAGTGCCCAACAGGTTGGGACAAAAGCATACTACGAAACAGGTCAGATGCAAAGAGAAGTAATGCCGGATAATAACGGAAAATATATTGAAAAGTATTATTACCCGAACGGACAACTTGCTAAAATCCGCCCATCAGACAGTCCACGAGGGGGGTCATCAGAGGGTGAATGTAAATCCTATTATTCAAACGGTCAGCTATGGCAGGTGGGAAAATTTAGTGCAAGTTATTCCACCAAAGAAGATTATAAGGAATATTATTCCACTGGAATATTAAAAGCTACCGGTAAAACGGTTGGCTTTGGAAAAGCAGTAGGAGTTTGGACATTTTATAATGAAGATGGTGAAGTTGCAAAAACAGAAGATTTCGGTGAAGGAAGAAAGTTAACTCGTACCGGTATTGACGAAGAAAACAAGAAGTATGATTTGTTGGATTAGAGCTTTTCAAATAACACATTCTCAATGTAGAAACTGGCAAGCCACAGGAAATAAAAGAGTAAACATAAAAACTAAAGAATATGAAAGCAAAACTAACCATAATAATACCATTGCTGTTGCTGGTGCAGGTTTGCTGGGGGCAGGAGAACGACAGTGTTAAAGCTGAATTGGACGGATTAAAGGCCGAAATGTCAAACTTATCTAAGATAATCAGTGAGCATTTTGGAGATGAAACACAAAATGTAAGTATCCTAAAAGCAAATGACGATTTAAGTAAGGTTAGAATAGTCAAATACATCAATAAACATTATTTAGCCCAAGGAGATGTTGTTCAAATTGATTCCATTAAAATATTGACTAAGGATGGCTATATTGTAGAGGTACAGGCGATTGCTAAAGGAAAAACATTTTCTAATGCAAAAGCTCCGATAGCTCTTACTACCAGCCGGATGAACCAGAATGACAGGTTAGTATTTAGAAATGGCGAAGAAGATGAGTATATCTACTTGTCAGATATTTTGCAATTTATTTCATTAAAACCTTATATCTCTGACGATGATGATTTTGTATTAAAACAAGGAGAACAGCATACATTCAAAAAAGGAACAGGAATAAATTCAGTTTTTGATTTAAGGCTATATACCGATGGGCTTGCAATCTTTGGAGATAAACCCAATGGTATATTTCAAACAGAAGCCAATTTCAAACAAATAATAAACAGGAAAAATAAATGGAATAGTGGCGTGATTCCTTTTCATTACATTAAATTCAGGTTAAATGCCAGCAAGTTTGACAATGAGCTGGGAGTTGTTGATTCTCTAAGCTTTAATAGGAGCAGCCTTTTACAAAGAAGCTGGTTAAATACATCAGTTTCGCTCAACCTATTCAATGTATGGTTAGAAAATAAATCATTAAGCTCATTTTATGCTGATTTGGGCGTAGGTCTGAATGCTTCCAGACTTGCGAAATCAACAGACACAATATCGGTAGTATCCCATTCAGTATTTATTGAAACGGGTGTTGATTTAAAAATATCAGATAATATTGACGCTAATTTTTCTTCCCGCTTTCTTTGGAATTACAGTCCGGAAACTGATTTTAATGAACAAGAAAAAGAAAGAATGTTTATTAGCCCTCAAGTAGATTTGAGCTGGTATCCAGCCGGGAATAAAGCATCAAGAATTTTCGGTCGGTTTTCATATACTATGGATACAGAAGATAAGAAGAACCATTTTCTTCAATTACAGTTTGGATATTCAATTTTGTTATCGGAGCTAATAAGTAATAAACAATAATTTTTCGCTGGTGTGTGGGTGTTCATACCAACAAATCAGACTATCAGAACTTACTCGGCAAAGGTAGAATGCAAATAAAACAATGATATTTAATAATGAAAAAATAGAGCAGCTAAAAAAATCCTTGCAGCTAAAGCAAAGGGCGAAAGCCTTTTTTGAAGCTTCCATACAGCCGTTTACCGCTATAACCACCACTTTACAAAACAGCGAAATTGACTATACTATCTGCGGTTGCAACATTCGCCCCAAATCCCTGCTGCCCTATTTTTCAGAAATACCGGCTGCGGCGGAGCTGTTACATACAGGCAACAGGGGTACTATAAAATTACTTGACCAACTGTTTAAGTTGTACCCCACCGCCAATGCGCTGCGTTATGTGCCATCCCTGCCGAAAATGGATGCCGGTGCAACGCTGAAAGATGCGGTTGATTTTTTGGGGCTGGACAACCAGCCGGTATATGTTTACTACCTGCGCTATGCACCCGTTTTGCAATTGCAGTTGTACAGCCTGCTTTCCGCTAATGCAGGCGATTTGTTCAACCGGCAGCAGGGCGATGTGGTCATCTTCCCCACAGATTTAAGCTGGCTGATAGCTTACGCTTCGGAAGCGGAATGGTATGCGGGGCGGTATGTTGAAACAAATACTTAAACGATAAGCGTATGCGCATAGAAAAGCCATTTAACCGGCTATCCAAAGAAGAATACTTCCCGATAATTGAAAACCATAAGCAATACCCGGATTTCAACACCCTGGGCTTGTACCGTTCTTTGCCGGAAAATGAAAATTTAACGGTGGCAGAAAAGCTCGAAGTGCGGGATTTCGCCAACCGCTATTTTCAAGAAACCTTTGATTTTTTGCAGCTCAAAGACCCGCAAACTTATTTTGCGGTTTCCACGCTGGGCGAAACACTGACCCGTGGTGATGAGCTGAACCTTTGGCGCATTATCCGGGAAAACCAGCAGAAGCTGCTTAAAGACAAAAAAATAAAGCACCGCAATTTCGGAACGTATTCCAGACATAACTGCGGTTATGATTATTGCCCCTACAACGGGCTGATGATAAAGCAAGGCAGTGCCTTAGCCGAAACATCCGTGTGCTTTGCAACGGATAAGAACAAAGACGAAAAAATACAAAAAGCCCTGCGGTTGAAAAAAGAGCAACGGGAATGGAAGCGGCAGGATAAATACTAAACACAGAAATAGCAGCAGGTGCTATGCCGGAAAAAGCCGGGGTAGCGCATTCTTATTTTTTACCGGTAGCAAAACAGGAGAATGGAACAGGGTCAGGAAGCAACAGTTTAAACGAAATTAATTTGGATGACGAAACAGTATAATAAGATAATTCAGCACTTAGAAGAGGAGATAAATGAAATATTCTACACCGAAACGGATGTTCTGACAGCCTGCGAGAAGGCGGTGGAGCTTACCTTGCAAAAGATTACGGAGCTGAAAGATAATGTAGTGGAAAGCGGCTTTAAAACCATACAGGAAGAAATCCATTTCTTTAAGCACGTCAAGCCCAAATTCGTTGCAAAAATCATTTATTATAATGCGGTCTATAATATTGAAACCAAAAAGCCCAAAGGCATAAAATCCATAAAAAAGTATCTATACGGCGAGCAGGAGAAGCTCAAACGGTATTTCGACAATAACCTCGAATTTTATAAATACTACCGCACCAATAATACTTTTCTGGACGAAAAGATTTTTGTACGGGGCAAATACAATATCAAGCTAAATTTATACGCATCCTATTTTGAAACCGACCGGAACTTTGCCACTTCCCACGATTATAAGGTTGCCAGAATAATCGCCAACGATTTGATACAGCTATACCTGGAAGACCAGTTGAACAATATCGGTCAGAAAAGACATTTTGAGAAATCGCCCTTAAACTGGACAGGCAGCAAAACGGCACTGACCGAGCTGATTTACGCCCTGCATACACAAGGCGTGTTTGACAACGGCAACGCCGACATCAAAGTCATCGCCAAAGTATTTGAGAATATGTTCAATATTGACTTAGGCGACTTTTACCATACGTTTATGGAATTGAAATCCCGGAAAATCAACCAGACAAAATTCCTTGACAGCCTGCGGGATGCACTGGTTAGAAAAATGGAGGAGCAGGAGGAATAACGGTTAAAGCCGCTATAAAACCCCTCTTGGCAGATGAACTCCTTTTATCCGTGCAATGCTTTCGGAAACCATTGGGGCTTCCTGCTGCTTTTCGGTCTGTCCGGCAGCATCTTCTTTAGGTTCCGGCGTGATAGATAGCTGTATTTTTCGCTCAACGGCAGCCAGCTCTGTTTTGAGTTCGCCCAACCGGCTCTCCTTGCTCCACGTACCGTTAAGCACTTCCTGAAGAACAGGCAGGTCTTTTTGTATCTCCGCAATTTTCTTTTGTTCCTGCCCGATATAGCCGGGGAGCTTTTCCAAAGCGTTGAGGAAATTCATAGCTGCCAGCTTTTCATCTTTGGCGATGATACCGTTGTTGTAGGTGTATTTGATATTGCCCTCGCCCTGTACTAAAAAGCGGTTTACCCGAAAATCCACGCCCTCTTTTTGTGACATTTCCGTTTTGACCAAAAGCTGAAAACCATAAAGGCTCCCGATTTCCTCATAATCCCCGCCTGTGCGGGCTTTGTCTGCAAGCTGGTGGAGCTTCGCACCGATTTGTTTTATATCCGCATTGGGCGGTAAGCCGTCCAACTGAACAGTATTTGCGATTGTGCCGTCCGGACGTTTTTGGATACGCCCTTGCAGGTTATTCCAGTCAAGGCTCATCCGGTCAAGGCGGGATTGGGCTTTGTCCAGTTCTGCCGTATAGTCTTCCAGTTTATATTTGGCACTGGATTTAGAACGGTTGAACGCCTGCTTTTCACTTTCCAATCCGGCAATCTGTTTTTCTAATTTGGCTTTATCCAGCAGGTCGCTATTTCCCGACAGGATAGCCACGTATTCCGAAAAGTTCATTCCCGATTTTTCGTCCATACTGCCCTCGTCAATCGTCCGTTTGCCGAGGTTATTGGTTTTGAGCTGGTCTATAAAAAGCTGCTTGTTGTACAGCAGGTTGAACTTGTAACTATCCAATGATTTTTCAACGGCATAAATGATTACATCTACTTTGTTATCAGCAAAGAATTTGGCAATTTCATTGCCTTTCCTGATTGCCCGACCATCCCTTTGGGCAAGGTCTGATGGTCGCCACGGCGTATCAAGATGATGAACAGCAATGGCTCTTTTCTGTGCGTTTACACCTGTTCCTAACATACTGGTAGAGCCGAACAGCACACGAATTTTGCCCTCGTTCATTCCTTTGATAAGTTCCTTGCGCTGTCTATCCGTTTTGGCTTCCTGTATAAACCGGATTTCGTTTGCGGGTATGTCGTGGTCTTCTACCAGCTTGCGCTTGATTTCGGAATAGACATTCCATTCATTTGGTTTGTATGTTCCCAAATCCGAGAAAACGAACTGCGTTCCTTTCTGTGTGTTGTATTGGTTGTAATATTTAGCGATGTTTGCCGCACAATGTGAAGCCTTATTGTCGGGGTGGTCATCATACGCAGCACTTACCATTCGCATATCAAGCGACATCTTACGGGCGTAATCCGTAGCGATAAGCATCTTTGCTTTTTCTTCCCTTTGCGACAATGGTTCCCTGCCAAGTAAAGTAGCATCACCCGTTTTGGCAAACAGCATCAGGCTATGGATAAAATCTTCCTGGTCGGGTGTGGGCGGTATGTTGTACAATACCTCGTTCTTATTGGGGCGGTCAATGCCGATATCCTTTGCCGTCCGGTAATCCGTGATTTCAGAATAGAACTGCGCCAGCTCCGGCACTTTGATAAAGTAGCGGAAACGCTCTTTGGCTACAATATTGTTCGCTACCGAAAATTCATAATCGGTCGTTTTTCTTGCATAAATCGCCGCCCAGGCATCAAAAGAATGAATACCCTGCTTTTCCAAAGCCCGTGGTCGCAAATATTTAAACAGCAGGTACAGTTCCGTTAAGGAGTTGCTGATAGTTGTACCCGAAAGAAAGGTTGCGCCCATATCCGCATTGATGCGTTCCTGAATGGTGCGGATAGCAAACAGCAGGTTCAGTGCCTTTTGGCTGCCGTCCACATTGCCCAATCCGGCAACCCTTGTATGACGGGTATTGAACATCAGGTTTTTGAATTGGTGGCTTTCGTCCACAAACAAATGGTCTATGCCCATCATCTTGAAATCCACTACATCATCTTTGCGGTTCTCAATATCGTGTTGCAGGGTTTTCAGCTTGACTTCGAGGTTTTCTTTCCGCTTGATTACTCCGGCAAGCATCCCTCTGGTAACTTCCTTGCCTTGCGATTTCAGGGCATCGAGGTTACGCTCCACGCTGTCCAATTCTATTTCGAGTATTTCCTTTTGTATTTCGGGCGATTGCGGTATCATTCCGAACTGGTCGTGGGTCAATATCACACAGTCCCAATCATTGTTTTTAATATCCCCGAAAATCCGCAGGCGTCTTTTAGGTGTAAAATCTTCTTTGCCCGGAAACAGGATTTGAGCGTGTGGATAGGCGGTGCGGTAGGCTTCGGCAATTTCGTGGACATTGCTTTTCAGCCCGATAATCATCGGTTTGTGTGCCAGCCCCAAACGCTTCATTTCCTGTGCAGCCGTACACATTACCAACGTTTTTCCTGCACCTACTTCGTGGTCGCAAATCGCACCGTTGTTCAGCTTTATCATCCAAACGGTGTCCTTTTGGCTGGAATACAGGTCTTCAATACCCAATGCCTTGCGGTCTAAGCCCGGGAAGTCCTGATGTGTACCGTCGTAATTCGGTCGGACGAAGCAGTTAAACGTGTCATTATATTGGTCGGTCAGCCTGTTTTTAAACGCATCGTTCTGGGCGTGAAGCCAATCGGAAAAGGCGGTACGGATTTCATCAATCTTGGTATTTGCCATTTGTATGGCTTCCATATCCCGTACCTTGACCTCCTGGTCGCCAACCATTACTTTTTTGGTAATATCAGGTGTGGTATTGACAAGGGCGTGTTTGAGCAGAGCAATCCCGTCAAACGTCCGGCTTTCGGCTTTAACGGCGTATTTATCCCAAATATGTACGTTCTTTTGCTTACAGGTTACGGAAAAGTCATCGGAGCTTTCGGAGTAATGGATAGGTACATCCGTATCAAAAAGGTGCGTAGCAAAACGGGCATAAATGCCCGTGGGTATCCAACGTTCGCCCAAATTAAAATCGAGTTCCTCAAATTCGATACGTCGTGGTCGGGCTTCTTCCAAAACCGTAAGGCTCGCTTTGGCTTCGGTATCATCGGGATTGTTTTCGAGATAGATGCGTACCTCTTGCGCTTTCTCTACTACGTTCCCTGCAATCCACCGTTCGGCTATTTCGTATTCCTGTTGTAGCGGATTGTAGAACAACCGCCCCTGCAAGGCTTCTTTCAGGGTATCGGCAGGCAGGCTGCTGATTTCGGACATATAATCCAAATCCACGCTGCTGTATTTGTTCAGCGAAGCCGCTAACGCTTCTTCGGGATTGTCTGTTGCTATGGTTACGGTAGAAAAACTTACAGGTCGGCTGAATATATCGGCTTTGTGTGCCACGCCACCCACCACACGTTCCAGATAGAGCATTTCTTTACCCGCACTGTCGGTTTTGATGAGCTTGATATTATCGGCACTGTTAAGGTTCCCATACCTTTTGACAAAAGCATCGTACAGGCGGTTAAGGGTTTCCCTTTCTTCTTTGTGTTCACTCTGTTGCTCCACTTCTTTGATATAAAGCTCTTGGTAAACATCACGCACCCCGATATACGCTTCGGCTCTTGTTTTCTGTAAGGACGGCAGTTGCAAAGGGTGGAAAATAGCCGTACCGTCTGCGGTATCTACGTTTTGCAGATGACCGACCCAACCGTTATCCACCACAAGGCAATCGTTTCGGTGGAACGATTGCAGTTCGCCACTATACGGAGCAGGTTCGGGAATGGTGTCGGGAACGGCTGGCTTATCTGCCTGGCCATTCCCATTGATATTTGAAAACAGGTCGCCAATAACGTCCTGTTTTTTGCCACTGGCTGATGTATTTCCATTGGTAGCTCTATTAGCAACAGGAGGCGTATAAGGTTGCTGCATCGTACTGAACAGGTCGCTTTGGCGACCTATTGCACGGCGGTTTGTTTTAGTGCTTTGCCTTTTGGCTTGTGTCGTTCTTTTGGGCGGAGCAGCAACCATTACAGGCTCGTTCGCATTTTCAAACAGGTCGAAAATGCTTAGTTGTTTGTGTTCCTGCGGGCTTTCCAAATGAATTACGGGAATAGATAAAGGTTGTATTTCGGGTTGAATGCTTACAGGGTCGATAACCGGAGGTGTAACCTTTGGTTCAATCGGAATTTGTATAACTGGCTCATCGTTGCGTTCGCCTCTGTATAAACTCAAATTCAGGTGCTTTCCAAAATCTTCCGAAAGCATTTGTTTCAAATCTTTGGCAATGCCGTCAACGCCGTCCTTATGCGTATAGATTAAGGCAGGTTGCCCGTATGGGTCGGTATCTAATCTTTGGTCGGTATGGACAATTCTTGCACTATCCTGAAAGAGCGCATTGCCCGGCGTATTGTATTCGGATGGCTTGCTTTGGCAAAACAGTTCTTCGGCTTCAGTCAGATTTTGTTTTGCCGTATTCTTTTGCAGGATAATCAGGTCGCTTCCGACTTCCGTACCAGCATAATCGGTAAACAGGTTGTTGGGTAAGCGGACAACTGAAACCAAATTATTATTCTGCATCAACGCCCTCCGTATCGGTTCGTTCTTCGGGCTGTTCAGAATACCCTGCGAAGTGATGTAAGCCAGTAAACCGCCCTCACGGAGCATATCAGCACCTTTCAGAAAAAAGTAATTGTGTATGCTTCGGGCAGCCTGCACTTTTACATCGTCCTTGCTTCGGGAAAAGGAAAGGTCGAATACCGAAGTATCGCCAAATGGTATATTGCTGGCGATTACATCATAGCTGTTTTGTTCCTTTTCGGGAATTTCCTCAAAACCGCTTACACGGATATTGCTATCGGGATAAAGCTGCTTTAAAATTTTGCCTGTCAGCAAATCTTTTTCATAAGCAGTAACACTGGCTTTTTGATATTCTGAAAAGGATTGTATGAAAGAGCCGATACCTGCGGAGGGTTCAAGGAATTTATCAATGTTCAGACCGCTTTCACGCAATGCGGAAGAAATGGCATCTATAACCTTTGGTGGTGTATAAAAAGCCGTAAGTACGGAACTTTTCATACTGTCCACATACCTGCGGTATTGCATATCGTCTTGGGAATTTTCTTTGAGTAGTTGGTGGAGTTCCTGCGTGAGTGGAAAAAGGGCGTGTTCCGTTTTCCTCCAATGATTGATGTCTATTTCGTTTTCTACGGGGTTCAGAACGAACTTAAGACCGCCAAATCCGCTGTATCGCATCATTAGCAGTCTTTCGCCTACGCTGGCTTGCCGTTTCTCCTTTTCCAGTTTAAAAACAATTCGCAGGGCATCAATATTCTGTTGGAGATGTTGCTTTTTACTGAAGCCCATTTTCCTGTATCCATATTGCGATGGTTCCGGTTATTTCGGTATAGAGCAGGTCAAACTCATAACCGTAGGCGAAATCATCGGTTAGCGCATATCGTGCAAAAACAGGCTCACAAACAGGGAACATTTTCAGGGCGAACGGTCGCAGTTCCTCATCTGCCATTATGGTATCAAATTCATTGCATACCACCTGAAAAACGGTGTCGAATTTGGAGAAATGCAGGTTTTCAAAAAGAATGTAGTTGGCATAATGCTCACATTGCTCGATAGTGTTTCCTGCCTGAAATGCGCCTTCATAAGCATTGGCAGCCCACGAAGAACGCTGCTCAATAAACTTCTGGTCGTGTGCCTTTTCGGGAAAGCTGGTATTAAGATGTCCTTGCAGTCTTAACCGGAAATACGACAGGTCTTTTTGTTGTGTACTCATACTATAATTTTGTTTAGAATTTTACTGAAAGACTAAAATTATAGTGGTAGATAAGTGCCTACGCAGATGTGGCAGGGTTTGGCTTTGAGAGGCGGGGTTTGGCTGTCAAATCAATATACGAGAGGAATTAATTTGTACTTTTGAACTTAATTATACAATTGCCGCAAAATGAAATCATTTAAACTCATCGGACTTCAACTACAGGGAAAGACAAAAAACGAAAACGGGCAATCTGAAAAAGATTGCGGCGAATTATGGCAGAACTTTGAAGCTAACAAAATTTTAGAGCTGATTCCCGGTAAAGTATCAGATACTGTTTATGCGGTCTATTATGATTATGAAAGCGATGAAAATGGGCTGTTTTCCTATTTCATAGGCTGCAAAGTAGAAGAGAATACAGAAAAACCTGAAACTTTGGACGAAATAACAGTACCTGAACAAAATTATTATGGGGAAATTGCGAAAGGTAAAATGACTGGTTGTATAACGGACGCTTGGAAAAGAATTTGGAGTTCGGATATTAAACGCAAGTTTGGTTTTGACTTTGAAACTTATGACGAAAGAAGCCGTAATTGGGAGGATGCAGAAATTGATATATGTGTTTCGGTAAAGGATTAAAATCACATTAGGGATGATTGTTAGAAATTTGAATGTCGCAATAAACCAACTGATAATTTTATTATTTACCAAGTAGCTGGAGCATCCTGCCGACTTCAATATCCATTCTCGAAAAGGCAAACCATTTTTTGCCCAGGTCTTTGAGTGAGGCTCCGATATGGTACAGTTCCGTTTGGTCTATGATTAAAAATCGGTCGTGGGCATCGGAGAAAACTTCTATTTCAATAGGTGGATATTGGCTGTTGTAGCGTTGCAAATCTAACCGGAGCTGATTGCTGATGCTTTTGGTATAGATTGTAGCGGTTACATTAGCCTTACGCTTACCCAACAAAGTAAGTACCGTATCATCCACATAATTATCCAGCAGGATAATAGAGCTTTTGGCACTTCGGATAATATCGGAAACAAAAGCATAGGCATCAAAAACCTGCCCGT
The DNA here is from genome assembly GCA_964621795.1 of uncultured Flavipsychrobacter sp. Lineage (GTDB taxonomy): Bacteria > Bacteroidota > Bacteroidia > Chitinophagales > Chitinophagaceae > Polluticoccus. The sequence goes on along the minus strand of CAZUMM010000016.1, from coordinate 51,620 downwards.
TGTAAAAAATGCCTTTTTCGCTGTGGAGCTTGTCGCTTTCCAGAGCCTTAAATATTTCCTCAAATTTTTGGTCGGCTTGTAATTGTTTCAGTTCTATGTTATCCAAACGATGAAACAGCGAAGCATTGCTGATAAGCATTCGGCGCATTTCTACAAAAGCATTCATTATCTCTATGCTGACTTTTACAGCCACTTCGCTACGAAGTACCGAAGCCAGCATAGCAATACCTTGTTCGGTGAAAACATAGGGTAAATACCGCCTTCCGCCATAATTCAAACTTGAGGTCACAAATTGTGACCTCAAGTTGATAGCATCAAATTCGTCCTGTGTCAGTTGAAAACGAAAATTTTCAGGGAAACGTTCGGCATTACGTTTTACTGCCTGATTGAAAACCTTGGTTTCTACCTGATAAATCCCTGCGAGGTCGCTATCCAGCATAACCTGTTGCGCTCTGATGGTATAAATCCGATTTTCTATTTCCTTGCGGGAAATGATAAGTTTATTTTCCATTACTTTTTGTTGCTTTTATGTTTTTCAAACTCAAAAGATGTCTTGCCGTCAGCATTCAATACGATATAGGCATCAAATTTCTTTCCTGCTTTGCTTTTCATTCCTTTGATAAGTGAGGTTTTGCCCGTATTAACAAGGCTGGCAATATCAGCGATACCGATTTGTACGCTGCACACATTGCGGAACTGTACCCAATTACAAGCCTCATCAGGACACTTCACAATTTTATCACGGACAATGAGTTGCTGGTTTTTACATTTCGGACAAACCAATTTGGGCAAGTTGTTTTGGGCAATGGAAGTTTGCAGCAATTCATTGGTAATAGATGAAGCGTAATGCTCCATTTCCTTTTGAAATGCACCTGCATCCGCTTCGTTGTTTTCGATTTTCTGCAATGCGAGTTCCCATTCGGCGGTCATTGCCACGTCTGCGATTTTGCGGTCTTTAACCAGCTCATAAACCTGCAATCCTTTTTCAGTAGGGATTAAGGATTTCTTTTCCCTTTGGATATAATTGCGGGTAAACAATGTTTCGATAATGGCGGCTCTGGTAGCCGGAGTACCGATACCGATATTTTGCAGGGCTTTCCGTTCGTCCTCATTTTCTATTTCCTTACCTGCGGTTTCCATAGCCGACAAAAGCCCTGCTTCGGTATAAAGCACAGGCGGCTTGGTTTTCTTTTCGAGAACGGTAGCTTCTTTTATTTTGAGTTCATCGCCTTTTTTCAGTTCGGGCAAATCCTGTATGGCTTCAGTATCATCATCGGAGAAACTGCCTTTGATGCCACGCCAGCCCGCTTCCATAATCTTACAGCCTTTTGCCGTAAAATCGTAGTGTGAAACTTCTAAGGAAACATCGGTTATCTCTTTGATGCAGGCTTGCGAAAGGGCTTCGAGCAACCGAAAAGCAATCATATCATAAACCGCATTTTCCTTTGCATTCAGGGCAGAGGGAATTTTGTCGGTAATCAATAACCCGTGGTGGTCGGTAACCCGTAAATCGTTCACGATGCGTTTATTGAACCGACCCCATTTCATTTTGCTTACAGCTCGCTTGCAGGTTTCCCTGTCCTGCAAAGCCCGCACAAGGTTGGGAATTTCAGCCCACATATCTTCGGGGATATATTTGCTTCCGGTACGTGGGTACGTGATAAACTTCTTTTCGTACAGGCTTTGGGCAATATGGAGCGTTTCTTCGGCAGAAAGGTTCAGCTTTTTGTTGGCTTCTTTTTGTAAGCCCGTGAGGTCAAAAAGCAAAGGCGGTTGCTCCGTTACATTCCTGCTTTCCACAGATACCACCGTAGCAATACCGTGTCTTTGAATGGAACGCAATGTATCTTCTGCGACCTTGTGTTCGTTCCATTTGTTTTTGGAGCTACTTTTAAAATCTATCAGCTCTTTGTGGTGCAATAGCTGTATCTGCCAATATTTCTTTACCGGGAAATTTTTGTTTTCCAAATATCGTTTGCATATCAAAGCCAATGTAGGTGTCTGCACTCGCCCGAGCGAATAGATGCCATTTCCTGCGGCTATGCTCAACGCCTGCGTAGCATTGATGCCCACAAGCCAGTCGGCACGGCTTCTGCCTTGTGCCGCCTGATACAGTCCGTCAAATGCTGTCCCGTCTTTCAGGTTGTCAAAGCCCTGTTTTATTGCCTTTTCGGTAAGTGAACTTATCCAAAGGCGTTCAAAGGGCTTGCTGCATTTCAGGTATTCATAAATATACCTGAAAATGAGTTCGCCCTCACGACCTGCATCGGTAGCTACGATAATGCTATTGCATTGCTTAAAAAGCTGCTCAATGACTTTCAGTTGTTTTAATGCGCCAGTATCGGCGGTGTACCCTTTGTCCTTTTTGACCTTCCGAACGGTTAATAAGAACGCCTTGGGCAATATCGGCAGCGATGCTTTATCAAATCCCGGAATGCCATAATCTTCGGGCATTCCCAAACCGATAAGGTGTCCGAATGCCCACGTAACAAAATAGCCATTGCCTGTCAGGTAACCATCCTTCTTATCAGAAGCCCCTAACAAGCCGGCTATTTCTCTCGCTACGCTTGGTTTTTCTGCAATGATTGTTTTCATACGGTACTACATTTTTCTGCCTTTGGATTTTACAGGTTTGTCCTGTTGTTCCTGCTGTTGTTTGTTTTTCGGTCTTTGCTGCCCCGATTTCAAAGGCTCATTAATATTCTTAGTCGCTTCGTTGGTTTTTCCCTCTGAATTGACGGCTGTTTGCGTTTTATGAGCTTCGGCAGGTTTCGCCTGTGCTTTAACCCGGCTTGGAAATTCAAAATTGGTTTTCCCGGTATCTTTATTGAAAGTGATATAACCCTGATATGGTTGCCCTTTTTTATCCCTCAATCCGTCAATGTAAACGGTTTGTCCGGCTTTGAAATCCTTATACTGCTCATCGGTCAGTTCTTTGCCCCTGAATGTTTTTGGAGCTTCCTGCGGCTGACTTTGCTGATTGTTCTGTTGATTAGTTTGCGCCTGCTGATTGTTGCTTCTGTCAAACTGAAACTCAACATATCTTTTGTCCGCATTGTACTGAACCGTTGCGGAAAATTCCTTTCCTTTAGCCGAAATCATACCCTCTAAATAAAGCGGCTTGCCCTCCATTAAAGTTTGCTTTTGCTCATCATTCAGCTTTACGCCCTTAATTTCATCAGGGATTTTTATGAAATCCGTTCGCAGTGCTATAATGTCATTGGTCAGCCTGTCAATACTGATAATGGACGGCATCAGTTCCCCCGTCTTGGTATTTACCAGATTAACCACACGCCCCATATTGCCCGTTTCGAGCAGGTTTTTCTTGTCTTCATCGGTAAACTTGTGTCCGAAAAACTCAAAATGCAGGTTAGGTTCCTTTTTGATACCGTGTATTGCCACGATAGCTTTGCCGTCTTCGTCTTGCTGTAATGACAGCCGGGCATCTGTGCGGAGGATAGAGCTGCCGAGATTAACGCCTATCGGTACAAGCTCATTAGTTTTATAACCTCTAAGCAATGGTTCAAGCAGGTTTCTTTTTTCAAGATATTCCTTGCTTAACCCGAGATTTTTCATTGTATCCCAATCAATCTGTTCCGGCTTGTAGCGGTACTCGCTGGCTTCCGGCGTAACTTGTGCTGTTGTCATATTATTTTGATTTTCTTGTTTTTTATCCGGTTGGCGTTCTGCTTTCACTTCGTGTTCGTTCATCACTTTTTCGCCTTCGAGGGTAGGATTATCTACCTGCTTCTGCATTTCCTTTGCCTTATCAATGGCGATTGGCTCCGCCACCCTGAAAAATGAAAAATTGGTCGGGTTTTTCAGTTGTCTGAAAAAATTGGAAAAGAAGTTGGAAAAAAAGTCGCCGTGTTTGTCCACACGCATAAACTGGCTTTGGTTTTCCTTTGTGGGGTCAACGGTTTCCATTTTCCCGTTTTCGTCCATACTCTTTACGGCTTGGATTTTCATTTTCTCTTTATCCAGCACCAATAAGATGTCCGATAGCTGTTCGGGCATTTCCTGCTTATTTATTGTTTCTTCGCTCATAATCTGAAAAAATTAAAGTTCACCACCGAAAGTAGGAGAAGCGTTCACTGCATTCCACGATGTGGCATTCAAAGGCAGTGTTTGGCACTCATTGGCGTTATTCCCTTGCAGGCGGGTTAAAACTTTCCCTGATGAACTGATGCACATCGGATAACTTATAATAGAGTTTACCGCTTATCGTATAATAGGGTAGCTTGCCGATGGAGCGATACCGTTGCAGGGAACGGTTGCTGATTTTCAGCATTTGCAATAAATCCTGATTATCCAGCAATTCTTCGCCGTCTATACTGTTGCGTTTCTTTTGCAGCTCGTCTATATTATCGCCCAGCATATCAAGGCGACCCATTAAGCGTTCCATCCACGATATAAATTCCATTCTGTCAATATTCATAGCCGCACATTTTAGGATTTGTCCGATTTCAGCTTTCTGCCTTTCTCAATATAGCTTTTGCCTTTCGCCATCAGCTCCTGTACGTATTCGTCGCTACTTTGTATGGCACTGGCATTGAGCATATCCTTAATAGCTCCAATGGTGTAGAAATACTGACCGTAGATTTTAGAGTAGGCTATTTCGCCTTTGGTACGCATACGCCACAAAGTTTTTTCGCTGATATGGAGGTATTGGCATACCTCGTGGTTATTGAGCCACAGGTCATCATAGCTCTTATCATCTAATCTTTTCAGGTAATCAGCAATGGCATTGATACGGCTGTTGAGCTGTTGCCACGCTTCTTCTTCAATAGTTATAATTTTCATTGCACAGCTTTTTAATGTTCACTATGCAAAACTCCTAAAGGTGGCAGTGTTTGTCCGCCAATGCTTACCAATTGGTTTGGCAGTTTTTTGAAAATTTTTACAATCGGGAAAAACCCTTGTTTAATAAGGGTTTTGGAGCATTTGGGATGTTTTGCAATGGCGTTTTACCAACATTTGCCAATTGGCAGATATGGGCAAAGAAAAAGCAGTACGTTTTGGGTACTGCTTTGTAACTGTTGTTTGCGAGTGGTCAAAGGTCTTTGTCCATATATTCTTCGAGGGAAATTTTAAGCTGGTCTAAAAACGCAGTTCTGGAACCAGCCCTCGTTTTCATCCGGTGAAAAGCGTGGTGTATGTCGTTTAAAGGAGTTCGGAACACCACCTGAAAAATCAGGGCTAATTTTCTGATGCCGATTTTTCCGTATGAAATTGAATTTGAAGCATACAAGGCGTAAATCAATTCAATAAGTGCATTTTGGGAATTTGTCCACGAAATATCCTTGTTCGCATCTCCGTTTACCAAAATCAAATCGGGGTTTTCATCGGGACTGATTTTAGTAAGTATATAAGTATAAAGCAACTCATTGGCTATAATATAGGCTATCTTATTATCGTAATAGGTTGAAAAGCTAAGGTCAATTTCAAACACGCCACTCTTTAACCCGTCGTGGTAATTGATTTGCCCGAGCCGGAAATAAGTATGGTCACGGTCTGTCCTACCGGTACGGTAGTACCTGTAAAAATCTTCGTTGCAAATGCTTTCTTTATATTCTGATTTGAGGGCTTTTAATAAGCTCTCATAATAGCTTTGATGTATTTCGCCGTTATTCACAGGACAGGTTGTTTCTATACGGAATACCTTATTATAGTAGATGAGTTTCCCTAAGATTTGCGGTTTTATGTTCTTGAAGAAGTCAATCTCCTGCCGTTCATCTTTAAACCCGTTTTGTAAGACCTCGATTTTTATAGTACACAACAGTTCCTTTAGGAACAAAGTCATTTGGTAAGCCTCATCTGCCGTCCGCAGCATTTGAGAAGAAAACTTATCTTCCTGTAATCGAATTTTTGACAATATTTTACTCAACAGAATTTCCATAGCTAAATCTTTTAGAGGTTATCACTATTTGTTTCGGAACTCCAACTCTTGTTGATGTTGTCAAAATTTGGAAATAATATTGAAAGCAATATCACAGATTGCCCCCATTGGGGGAATTTTTTTATGGCTATTAAACGAAAAAATGGGTAGAGCTGTAATGTGCCTTACCCATTAATTTATTATATTTGCAGTAATGATTTACAAGGTAATCAAGTGAAAGTAAGTGCAGCAAGCACCATTACTAAATCGTTACCGATAGCATTTTCCAATCTTGTAAACTACTCTTTATAAGCCGTTTTGGGCTTTATTAATCTTTTTCTCAAAAAAAATATACTTCTGTCCTTGAGCTGAAAGAAGACATCAGTAAATACATTAAATACTATAATAAAGACAGAATAAAACTGAACCTAAATGGAATGAGCCCGATACAATATCGAGCTCATCACCTTAAAACTTAATTACTAATTTTGTCTAAACTTTTGGGGGCACTCTAACGGGAGGCATTTTTACTATACTGCTTTATAGTTCAGTTTTATTTTACCACCGATAAAGTTTTGGTTACAAAACCTTTTTCAGTTTGCAGTTTTACATTGTAAATGCCATTTGCCAGTGCCTCTGTAGAGATATTTATCTTATGGTTCCCTTTGGCAAGGCTTTGAGCAGGTATGGAAGATACTGTACGGCCCATAGCGTCTGTAACTTCAATGCTCACTTTGCTGCTTTCAGAAAGGCCCAGGCTAACCACTACATTGTTTATCGCAGGGTTAGGATACAAAGACATATTGTCAACAGATGAAGCAACATCAGATACGCCCAACGGAACAGTCAGGTTATTGCTGTTCAACACTGCACCGTCGCTGTTGCGTATCAGTACTACTACAGCACGCATTTTATCCCTTTTGTAGCCGGGATTGATGGTAGTAGTAAACGTATAATCGTACGTATTGCCGGCAGTCATAGTAGCCGGTAGGCTATTGGCTGCTCCATCAGGCGAAGGAACAACATGGCGTGCTACGAAGTTGTAGTACATTTTTGAATCCGGTACGTGAGCATCTTCACTTTGCCAGTCGTGGCCTGCACCTGTAAGGGGAATATTATTTGATGCATAGCTGTAATAATTTGACTGCGCCCAGGTGCTGCCCGTACCATGTACATCATCTTCGGTCAATATCAGTGCGAGACGGTAGTCACCGCTCAGGTCTATTGCCGGTTTTACAGTTGCCTTTACCGAATAGCCAAACCCTGCTGCAGACACATCGGTCAATGTAATATCGGCAAAACCGAAATAATCATTTTCCGCGTTATATACATCTATCAGTTCTGAAGGGTCTTTTACTTCGCGACGGTCAATCACCACACTGGGGTACCCGTTTATTTTCGTACCAATGAATGCATCATAGGCCGATAATGTCATGGGGTCGTTATTATGCACTGCTGCCAGGCTGAAAGAAGACGGATAGGTATGGTATAACGAATCCATATACACAGCACCACGCGGGCACCAGCCGCACCAGGTACCTGTACCTTCTTCTACAAATATTTTTTTCTGCGGCATGAAGGACGCTGCAGTAATAACGGTGCTGTTGCTATCGTTGTTATCATCAACATCGCCTGTCAGCTCTACCCACATGTCTATGGGGTAATCGCCTATGCTGGAAGGCATGGTATAAGCCGTAGGACATGTGAAACTGGCAGAGGCGAAAGGGGCAATGTTCACACCGCTGATAACATCGGTAGTAACAGGGCCGTTGCCTTGCTGGTAGTGTACTTTGAATGTAGTAACAGGTGTGATACTGTTATTGAATGCAGTACCGCCCAATGTTATGGAATTACCTGTTTTTGCATAGGCAGTAGGTGCACCGGGTTTTGGCGATACGCCGGTCAGGCCCAGGTCGTTTGTATTAGGGGTCAGTACTTCTACATTATCGATTGCCAGCAGGTACTTATCGTTTGAATTGTTCCTGAAGGCAACATGTATTGCCTGGCCTGCATAGGCAGCAAGGCTTACATACTTAACGGTATAAGACGAATTGGCTGCGGATACGGTCAGGGCCGTAGTGGTAAAGTCGCTGATAGCAGTACCTGTTGTAGAAATCAATACCTGGTAACCGTCGGCATACTGCTGGTCAAAGGCTTTTTCCTCCCATTTGATAATCATAGCGGGACCGCTCACGTTGAATACCGGCGTAATCAGCCAGTCGTCAGAAGTACCTGCGGGGGTGTACCATGATGTAGAAAGCATTACGGAATCGCCGGGAATGGCTTTTCCTTGTTCATTGGTCTTTATACGCGCTACCCAGGCATTGTTTACAAACGATACACCATTATTGGGTGTATTACCGTCGTTGTTTATCAAAGTCCAGCCCGCGGGTAGTCCATTGTTGAAGTTTTCCGACCATGCTTGTGAAAAGGCAGGACTGCTCAACGCCACCATTCCTGCAATACCTGCAGTAAGTAAAAGTTTTTGCATTATTAAAATGAGTTTAATCCTACTAAGTTAAAGGAAACAGGATTAATTCAGGGCAATATTTTACATCCTTATAAAAATTAACATTACATTTGCCCTGAATTATTCGGGGTGCCTGAAAATCAAAGGCTGAGATCATACCCGCTGAACCTCGACCGGGTAATGCCGGTTAGGGAAAGTAAAAATCAGCACGTTTTCTATTGCATCCATTTGACTGTACAGGCATAAGTGTGCCCCGTTGCAGCAGGTGGTTGTATAAGAAACCGGTTTTCAAGGCATGACGATACATGTTTAATTTTTTTGTCATGCAGTTTATGAAAAAACAATTACTAATTGCCACTTCCATATTTGCGGCGGCAGCCGCCAGTGCGCAAACAGAGACCATTGATTCCGTAAAAAAGGACCGGCAAATGCTTGAGCCCGTAGAAGTAAGGGCCGTACGTGCATCCGACCAGTCTCCTTTTGCAAAAACAGAGATTAAAAAGGTGGACATCGAAAAGATGAACCTTGGGCAGGACCTGCCTTACCTGCTGCAATACACCCCATCGGCAGTCGTTACTTCCGATGCCGGCGCAGGGGTAGGATATACCGGCCTGCGCATCAGGGGTACGGATGGGGTGCGTATCAATGTGACACTCAACGGCTTCCCTGTAAACGATGCAGAATCGCAGGGCGCATTTTTTGTCGATTTTGCTGATGTTGCCTCTTCAATGAGCAGTATACAATTGCAGCGTGGGGTAGGCACTTCTACCAATGGCGCAGGCGCTTTCGGCGCAAGCATGAGTGTCAGCAACCTGGAGCAGTACGAAAAAGCAGGCGCCGAAGTAAGCAACAGCTACGGCTCCTTCAATACATGGAAACATACTATCAAAGCCGGTACCGGATTGCTGAAAAATGGTTTACAGTTCGATGTACGATTGTCCGACATCACTTCTGACGGTTATATCGAGCGCTCTTCCAGCGCCCTGAAATCCATGCAGTTCATTGCAGGCTGGCAGGCCAGCGATAAAACACAGGTAAAATTCATGCTCATGACCGGTACGGAAAAAACCGGGCAGGCATGGAACGGTGTACCGGAAGATTCACTGGCTACCAACAGGCAATTCAACGGGCTGGGCATGAAAGCGGACGGTACTTATTATAACAACCAGACCGATAATTACCAGCAGGATTACTACCAGCTTTTTGCCGACCACAAATTTTCACGCTACCTGACAGGGCACCTCGGCGCATTCCTTACAAGGGGTAAAGGCTATTATGAAGAATACAAAACAGGTGAGGCATACGGCGATTACGGACTGTCCGATTTCGTTACGCCTACTTACCGCGATACCTTTACCACAACCGACCTCATCCGCCAGCTATGGCTCGATAACTACTACTATGGTACGGTATTCTCCCTGCTCTATAATAAGGATAATACGCAGGTGACCTTTGGCGGCGGCTGGAACCAATACCTCGGCAACCATTACGGCGATATTAAGTGGGCGCAATATGGTGTACCGGACAACTACCGCTGGTACGACCTGGATGCCGATAAAGATGACCTGAATTTTTATGCAAAACTGCAACAGGGCATTGGCGAGAAAGTAACCGTATTCGGCGATTTGCAATACCGCACCGTATCGTATAACATCAACGGTTTCCGCCAAAATCCTACCCTGAAACCATCTGTACAATACAATTTCTTTAATCCTAAGGCAGGTATAACCTATTTGCTGCACAATACCTATGCGGAAAGACAAAAGGTATATGCATCGATTGCCGTAGCCAATAAAGAACCAAACAGGAGCGATTTTGAAGCTTCACCATTCAACCAGCCCAAACCGGAAAGGCTGTACGATGCAGAAGGAGGCTATGAAATAAACCGGAGAAAATGGAGCGCATCAGCCAACCTCTACTACATGCTGTATCATGACCAGCTTATACTGACCGGGCAGATAAATGATGTAGGTGCATACGCACGTACCAATGTGCCGGAAAGCTACCGCGCAGGTATAGAGTTGCAGGCAGCCTATACAGCCGCATGGTGGGCAAAGCTGCATGGTAATGCCACTTTTTCACAGAATAAAATCAGCAACTTTACGGAGTACATCGACAACTATGACGACCCCAACGGCACACAGCTTGTCGTAAATCACGGTACTACCGATATTGCATTCTCACCCAATACCATCGCCAGCGCAGGCGTTACACTTTCCCCCTTCCGCTACATGTCGCACGGGCAAAACCTGCAGTTCGATGTGATGGGCAAATACGTGGGACAGCAATACCTGGATAACACAAGCAACAACGACAGGAGCATCAGCGCATATACGCTGTGCGATATAAGGATAAGGTACAGCATCCATGTAAAACCGTTTAAAGAGCTGTCTGCCAACCTTGCGCTTAACAATGTATTCAATACCATGTACGAGAGCAATGGCTATACGTTCAGCTACCAATATGGGGGTGCGCTGACCACAGAAAATTATTACTATCCCCAGGCCGGTTTCAACTGGCTGCTGGGCGTGACCATGAAATGGTAATTTTTCATCCCGATAGTGTGTTTTTACTCCCGGCTGTGTCTTCAGCCGGGATTTTTTTACTTATAGCCCTATAAGTTACCAGCTCAGATAACTTCAATTATATATAGGTAACTTTGTATAACTGCCATTTTTACATTGGTAAGCTATTTGATAGTATATAAGAAACAAAACAAACATTTCAATGGGTGCATATATGGGTTACTGGCTACTTGCCGGTATTCTGTTTATAGTGGGTATGGCCGTCAGCAGCAAGCTGAAGAGTAAGTTCAAAGAATATTCGGAAGAAACATTGCACGAAGGCCTGAGCGGGAAAGAGGTGGCAGAGCGTATGCTGCACGAAAACGGTATTTATGATGTTACCGTTACCTCGGCACAGGGTTTTTTGTCCGACCATTATAATCCCGCCAATAAAACCGTAAACCTGAGCCCTGATGTATATTCAGGCCGCAGTATAGCCTCGGCAGCCGTAGCTGCCCACGAGTGCGGGCACGCTGTACAGCATGCTACTGCCTACAGCATGTTGCAGCTGAGGAGCAAGCTTGTGCCCATCGTACAGGTAAGTACTTCCCTTTCACAATGGGTGATACTGGCCGGGATTGGCGTACTGGGCTTCGGGCGCGGCAACCAGACGTTGCTGCTGATAGGTATTGTGCTGTTTTCCGCATCTACCTTATTTTCGCTTATAACGCTGCCGGTGGAGTACGATGCCAGCGCCAGGGCGTTGAAATGGATGGAAGCAACAGGACTGACCACGCGCAACGAACATGATAAGGCTGCCGATGCGCTGAAGTGGGCGGCAAGGACCTACCTGGTAGCTGCTATCAGCTCGGTAGCTACTTTAGTGTATTATATCCTTATTTTTATGAACAGGAGAGACAACTAAATTTTTTTGAACGAAAAAACATTATGGAAGTACAACAATTATATACAAGCTGCCTCAGCGAAGCGGCCTATTTTATAGCCAGTGAAGGTGAGGCGGCCATTATTGACCCCTTGCGGGATGTGGATAGCTACATCAAGATGGCGGAAGAGAAGGGCGTAAAAATCAAATACATTTTTGAAACGCATTTCCATGCCGACTTTGTAAGCGGCCACCTTGAACTGTCGAAGAAAACGGGTGCACCCATCATATACGGCCCGCAAACACAGGCTGGCTTTAAAGTGCAGCTTGCTGCCGATGGTGAAGAATTTACAATCGGCAAGCTGAAACTGAAAGCTATACATACCCCCGGCCATACGCTGGAAAGTACCAGCTACCTGCTGAGCGATGAAAGTGGCAAGCCTTATTGCATATTTACCGGCGATACCCTGTTTGTAGGCGATGTAGGCCGTCCCGACCTGTTTAGCGGCAACCTCAGCAAGGAAGAATTGGCAGGTATGATGTACGAAACCCTGCAGCAAAAGATAAAACCGCTTGCTGACGATATTATTGTATATCCTGCACACGGCCCCGGTTCCTCCTGCGGTAAAAACCTCGGCCCGCAAACCTATAGTACTATAGGTGAGCAAAAGGAAAGCAATTATGCCCTGCAAGACATGACCAAAGAAGAGTTTGTAAAAATAGTGACCGACGGCCTTACCACACCGCCTGCCTACTTCCCCATCAACGCCAAAATCAATAAAGAAGGGTACGAAAGCCTGGACGAAGTAATGAAGCAAGCTATGAAGCCGTTGGATATTGCTGACTTTAAAGTAAAAGTGAGAGGTGGCGCATGGATACTCGATACGAGGCCGGCAACCGTGTTTACCGAAGGTTTTGTGCCCGATTCTATCAGCATTGGCCTCGATGGCCGTTTTGCCGAATGGGCGGGCAGCCTGTTACCGTTCAACCAACCGCTGGTATTGGTAACCGAGGCAGGTAAAGAAGAAGAAAGCATTATCCGCCTGGCCCGTGTAGGTATCGACAATGTGCAAGGGTACCTGGAGGGCGGCTATGAAGCATGGAAAAAGGCGGGCGAGAAAATAGACATGATTATCGATATAGAGGCCGACGAACTGGCTATGGATATACCGCATGATAATAAGCTCGATATTATAGACGTGCGCAAACCCGGCGAATATGAAGCAGCCCATGTGAAAGGCGCACAAAATGTGCCGCTCGATACGATGATGGACCCGCTGACCATAGCAATGATAGACATGGACAACAACCTGTATATACATTGCGCAGGCGGCTACCGCTCGGTAATAGCGGCCTCGCTACTCAAACGCCAGGGCTACCATAACCTGCGCAACGTGTTGGGCGGCTTCGGCAAAATGAAAACCATTAAAGAAATGCCCATCGTCAGCCCCGTACAGCAAAAGGCATAAAAGATATATTCGTTTACCTGTTACAAGGGCTTTCCCGGTGGGAAAGCCCTTTGTATTTATTCACTATACACCATTGCAGGACGAAGCAACTAGCTCGTTAAGACTATTTCCAATCTCCTTAGCCTATATTTTTTCCGTCATTGCTAGGAAGAATGACGAAGCAATCCCGCGATTAAACCGGAAGATAAACAGGGGGTGCTCAATTCGTGGGATTGCTTCTTCCGAAAGTATTCGGAACCGCAATGACATGGCCATTTTTACAATCGAAAAACCTACTCCCCCTTCTGAAGTGGTGCCAGGTTGGAACACCTGGCACCACTTCAAAAGAAATGCTTAAAATATCTGAGAAATTCCGGCTTACCTTATAAAAGGGAATATTTTATTAATTCGTTTACTGGGAATATCTGGCGTTTTGTAATAAAATGCAGAATCCGGTATCAGCAGGTTAGAGAATTTAATGATTTCACCGTTTTTGAATTCAATTTCAAAAATAACATTCCCCATCCAGGGGCTTCGGCCTCTATGTAATTCTAAGTGCTTAATTATCTTAATATCCTGTTTGTTGTATTCTTTTAGTATGCCATATCTCCCATACCAAAACTTGTCAATGCCTCTTGAAATTGTAAGAATGGTTGACTTATCGTGTTTCCAATAGTTGAAAAGAAATAAGAGGTTTACCCCTGCAAATAAAAACCAATAAAAAAACAAAAATATGAAAATAAAAACTGGAGCTGGTTTGCCATATAAAGGCATGATGAGCATACACAATATCATTAAGCTCCAAATAATCACTTTTTCGAGTGAGAACACCAATACCCGCTTCCATGTTATGCTATTTTCAAAAGCATTAGTTTCAAAATGTTTTTTAGCATTGAATATAAAACGCTCTTTATAGAAGCCTTGTAATTCTTTACCGCAGTAAAAGTCTTGTATCAAAGCAAGAGCAGCTTCTATATTGTCTACTACATTTTTGAAAAAACCTCCTTGAGGAGTGTATAGGTATAAATTAAACTTCCTATAGTAGCCGGGGCCTATTTTTAAATACTCACCTTCAATATTTCTTATAGTAACAGACGGGCAGGTCAACTCAACAGAAGTTAAATGCCTTTGTTCGTTCCATGGGTATTGGGTAACAAGTTGACACACCTCTTCAAAGGTCCGTTCAGCAATAGAAGTAAATTCGCCGGGTTCGTAGTATTTATACTGAAGTTTGGATTGCAGCTTCATTATCAGGAATGAAAATTACTGAATTTCTGCATTGATTGAAGTAGTGGCAGGCATAAGCTCCTGCCACTAATCGAAAAACCTACTCCCCTTTATACGCCCTTTCCAGCTCAGCCAAATCAAACTTCTTCATTTGCAGAAAAGCAGCCGTTACACGCTTCAGGCGTGCAGGGTCTTTATCAGTCAGCATTTCACTCATTGCTACAGGCACTATTTGCCAGGAAAGGCCGTACCTGTCTTTGAGCCAGCCGCATTGTTCCGATTCAGGAACCGCAGAAAGTTTATTCCAGTAATAATCGATTTCTTCCTGCGTTTCGCAATACACCATCAGCGATACCGCCTCGTTAAACTGAAACTTGTGTGAGTGCGCACTGTCCATAGCTGCAAACCAGCGGTTCTCCAGCATAAAGTCCGCAAACATAAGCGTACCCTCCTTATCCGGTTGCTGCTCGGCACCATAGCGGTGCATAGCGCCAATTTTCGAATCTTTGAATACCGAGCAGTAAAAATTAATGGCCTCTTCCGCATAGCCTGCATTTTCGCCAATAAACATCAGTGATGGCATAATGGGAGGCCGCGGTTCTCCTGCCGGGTTAGTAAGTATTAGTTGCCAGGAAAGGCCGTACTTATCCTGTATCCATCCGAAGCGTTCGCTGAAAGGATATTTATCGAGCGGCATCAATGCTATTCCCCCCTCCGATAATTTACCCCATACTTCGTCCAGTTTTTCCCTCGCTGCTTTTTCGGGCTCAGACGAGTCTTTAAAAAATAAAGGGTCAAAATTGACAATGAAATTCACCGAGGGATTGAATTTAAATAAAGGCCCCGCGCTGATAGACATAAACCTTTGCCCCCATAGTTCAAACGTAACAACATCACAGTCGCCTGAGGGTGTATCGCGTATTACAGAACTGTTAACAATCTTTGAATCGGGGAAAACAGAAGTATAAAATATGGCCGCCTCTTTAGCCGTCTTATCAAACCACAGGTGTGGTACTATCTTTTGCATAGTGTTGAATTTTTGTTGTAACAAATGTACAGAGCTGCATAATCTGTCAGGGCGTGTGAAAGCGTCATTATAACAGGCGGAAAACGTCAGTGCAATTTTGCATTGCGCCATGTGTCATCTTAGTGCTGCCAGGTGTTGCCACCTGACATATTCAACAGCGAACAATCTCCCGGCAACGCTGTAGCTTTACCACTTAAAGCAACCACAATGGACAAAAGCCTCAAAGTCTCCAAATCGATAGAAATTAATGCCCCTGCCGGCGCAGTATGGGAAGCCCTTACAGACCCCGCTAAAATAAGCACCTATCTTTTTGCTACCGAAATCATAACCGACTGGAAACCCGGGAGTACTATCATCTTCAAAGGTGAGTTTGAAGGTGAAGAACAAGTGGACAAAGGCAATGTGCTGGAAAACGAAGCGGGCAAACTGCTAAAGTATACCTACTGGAACAGCTTTGCCGAAACGGATGATGTACCCGGCAACTATGCCGTCATCACGTACACCCTTACCCCGGCAGGCGATAATATTACCACCCTTACATGGACACAGGAAGGTTTTTACGATGCTGACTGGGCGGAAGAATTTGCTATGCTCCTCGAAACCCAAACCCTGCCAAAAGTAAAAAGGGCAGCAGAAGTATAACAGGTACTACTGCGTTGTCTTAATCCTATTTCAACCCCCGTTTTCAAAAAAGTGCCCGCAGGGCATTAATTTTTAACCATATAAAACTATATTTGAGACAGAACTATTCATTTAACATGAAATATTTGTCTATAGCCTGCCTTACGGCGGTGGTTTCGCTGGGTTCTTTTGCTACGGCAAAAGCGCAGGGAGAATCAGATCCCGGTATGGGACAAATGGGCCTCTTACGCACGGCGTCCAATATCTATATCGATGATGCGTATGAGAATAACAAAGCACAGCTCCATATCTCTCATACATTCGCCAAAGGCGACCGTGATGCGGTAATCAATATACCGCGCGCAACAGTAAGGATACCTGTGGCCGATGTAGGATATTTTGAAGGACAATTGCCCATATATACCGTAAGGGGCGATATAGCCCGTGTATACGGCCTGGGCGACCTGAGTCTGTCTTATACACACATGCTGCCCGATATAGAAGGTTTTACCTACCAGTTTACCGGTGGCCTGAAAATAGGCATGGGCACAGCCGCACTAGCTGATGGCAAGGGGCGCCCCCTGCCGATGGTGTACCAGAGCAGCAGCGGTACTACCGATGTGGTATTGGGTGCCAGCATTACCTGGCAAAAATATGTGAGCCTTGCCGTAGGCTACCAGCAGCCATTCATCCGGTACAACCAGAACCAATACCGCGGGCTTACCGTAACCAACGAAGCTGTTTACAGCGATAAGGATTATCCCTTTACCCGCAACTACTATCGCAACGGCGACCTGATGATGCGCCTTGAAGGTTCATGGTACAACAAACGCCTGGGCATAGCTGCAGGGCCGCTGATGTTTTACCACCTTCGCAACGATTTGTATGAAGATGTGAACAATAAATTCCGTGAAATAAAAGACTCTGAAGGGCTTACTGTAAACCTGGCAGGTAATGTATTTTACCGCCTGGGCCGTTACGGTTCATGGAAGATAGATGTATCGGCAGGTGTGCCTATCGTCAGCCGTGATGTATTGCCTGACGGTTCGAGGCGCCAGTGGGTAATTACCCCCGGCATCACTTACTTCTTCAACCAGGAATACGTGCTTTTCAATTAACAGATACACAGCTTGGCTAATAAAAAAGGGTAGCGTCTGCTACCCTTTTCTTATGCAAATACATGAGATTAATCAATGCGTTTAATATCGGCGCCCAAAGCCCGCAGCCGTTCATCTATCCGCTCATAACCACGATCAATCTGGTCGATGTTCTGGATGGTGCTTTTGCCCTGTGCTGATAATGCGGCTATCAACAGCGCTACCCCCGCACGTATATCGGGCGATACCATGGTGATACCGCGTAAGGGTACCTGCCTGTCCAGCCCTATAACAACAGCACGGTGGGGGTCGCACAGTACTATTTGTGCCCCCATTTCTATCAGCTTATCTACAAAGAACAGGCGGCTCTCAAACATTTTCTGGTGTATCAGCACAGTGCCTTTAGCTTGTGTGGCCACAACCAGTACAATGCTCAGCAGGTCGGGCGTGAAGCCCGGCCAGGGGTGGTCATATACGGTAAGGATAGACCCGTCTATAAACTTCTGTATCCTGTAGCTCTCCTGTGGCTCAACGGTAATATCATCGCCATTGATGGTGATCTGTATCCCCAGCCTGCGGAATGTATCGGGTATAATACCGAGGTGCGCCACACCGGCGTCCTTAATGGTCAGGTGGCTTTTCGTCATAGCGGCAAGCCCTATAAAGGAGCCAACCTCTATCATATCGGCCAGCAGCCTGTGCCCGCACCCGTGCAGTTTGCTTACACCTTCTACTACCAGCATATTGGAGCCTATGCCGCTGATATGGGCGCCCATTTTATTCAGCATCTGGCAGAGTTGCTGCACATAAGGTTCGCAGGCGGCATTGTAGATGGTGGTAGTGCCCTGGGCCATTACTGCAGCCATCAGTATATTGGCGGTACCGGTCACGGAAGGTTCTTCCATTAAGATGTGGCCGCCTTTCAGTTGTGAACCGTCGAGGGTGAAAAGCCCCTCCTCGTGGTCATAATCAAAATGAACGCCGAGGCTTTCGAATCCGCGTATATGCGTGTCCAGCCTGCGGCGGCCTATCTTATCGCCACCGGGTTGCGGTATATGGGCTTTATGGTACCTTGCCAGCATTGGCCCGGCAAGCATTACTGCGCCCCGCAGTTTCCCCGATTTCTTTTTGAAAGCTTTATCTGTGAAGTATTCCGTGTTTACGTTTACTGCCTGCAACACTACTGTGCCCGGCGCCGGTCTTTGCACTGTTACACCAATATCGCCCAATACATCTATTAATGTGTTTACGTCCAGTATGTCAGGTACATTGGTATAGGTAACCGGTTCTTCTGTAAGCAGTGCGGCGCAGAGCACCTGTAAAGCTTCATTTTTTGCGCCCTGTGGCACAATAGTTCCGTTCAGGGGCAATCCGCCGCGTATCTCGAAAGAACCCATGCCGTATTATTTGTTCTTGTTTTTGTATTTACGGTTTTTATTGTAGTTGCTACCGCCGCCGCTATATCCTCTTTGGTTCTGGCCGCCGCCCTGGCCTTTATAATTGCGGTTGTTATTACGTTGTTTAAAATTGGTGCGGGTGTCGAAATATACCTTATAGCCACCTGTTTCGTACTGCAGCTCCCCGTTGGTAAGGGCAGCCAGTTCTGTTTTTATCATGTCATCATGCACAGGTTCTTTGTGCCAGTTGGTATATGCCAGCTTCATATAATAGCCTACAGCCTGGGTAAGGCCCTGTTTTTTTTCAGGGTCTGTTTCTGCGAGGGCTTTCTGTATGAGCGCTTCCAGGTTTTTGCCCATGTGACGGTGGGGTATGCTGCTCTGCGGGTAAGGTATGGGTTCGGGTTTTTTATACAACTGCTCCCGTGTAGGAGGCGGGTAAGGCGCGTCTACATCCAGCTGGAAGTCGGTCATCTGGAAAAGATGGTCCCAAAGTTTGTGTTTATAGTCTTCAATAGCCTTCAGGTGTGGCGTCAGTGTAGCCATCAACTCGATAATAGCTTCAGCATTTTTCAGCCGTTTGGCAGGGTCTTCAATCGTCATCAGGTATTCTACCATTCTCTGCACATTGCGGCCGTATTCGGGCATCAGTAGTTTACTACGCGTAGTATTATATTCCATTACGTTATTTGAAAAGATTGTTATTAATATTTAAAAATCAATGCGTCCCTTCTAAGGGCCTGCAAAAAGCATATTGAATTGAAAATTGAACTAGCACGTTGGCTACTGCAATGAAAAAGGAGGGGAGTAACCTATTGCCGGGGTATGCTATATGGCAAATGTAAGGAAATTAAAAGTAATGCTGCAAGAGCCGGGTTCTGTAATTTCGCACGGTCTATGGCATTGCACATATATCCCATATCGCCCCTGCTGCAGCCGTATGTAAAAAGTATATGCAGCATGAATATCAGCGAAGCAGACGCGCGTTCATACTTCCGTGTACTGCCCGATGCCTGTGTAGAGATATTTATCAACTGCTCGCCATTGCCTGTGGCCGATATGAAAGCGTGGGATATAGCAGGTACCTACCAGCACAGTATGGTCAACTTCCGGCTGAAAAGCTTTGTGGATGTGCGTACGATTGAAGGTAACCATTGTATCGCCATTTGTTTTCACCCTGCGGCAGCCAGCAGGTTTTTCCCCTTCCCGGCAGGAGCGGCTGACAGCGTGTTGACGCTGGATGAGGTTTGGGAATGTGCAGGGCGGCAATTGGAAGAGCAAATTGTACTGGCAGCCAATGACGTTGATAGGGTAGCCATTGCACAGCAATACCTGGAAGACAGGCTGGTGCTGCAACCCGGCTTTGACAAATCGGTATCGCACTGCCTGTGGCAGGTAAACCTGTACAAAGGGCAGCTGACTGCCCATCAACTGGCCGACAAGGCGGGGCTTAGCCAAAGACAGCTCAGCCGTAAGTTTAACAACACGGTTGGCATATCGCCCAAAGAGTTTCTGCGCCTCAGCAGGTTTATACATTCTGTTAGAAAACTGGATGAAGGCGGCAGCCTCACACGCATTGCACACGAAAGCGGTTATTATGACCAGGCCCATTGCATACACGATTATAAAGAGTTTGCAGGACTAACGCCGGGCGAGCTGCGTGAGGCAGCTAATATTTTATATTGCTGATGTCCGTTTTTTACAATTCGAAATTGTTCCGGCGTTCCAACTTTGTAGCTTGAAACTAGCTTATGAGAAAACTAATATTAGGGTTAGCGGTTACACTTGATGGCTTTATTGAAGGTCCCAACGGAGAATACGATTGGTGCTTTACCGACCAGGATTATGGCATGGCCGATTTCTTTAAACGTATAGACGCCCTGTTTATAGGACGTAAAAGCTATGAGCTATTGCAGGGTATGGAAGAAAGTGAGAAGGGGTGGATGCCTAAGGTGAAGGAATACGTGTTCTCCAATACCTTACAGGAAGTAAAAGACGGGGCTACATTAGTATCAGGCGATATTATTAGTCGTGCAAGAGCAATAAAAGCCGCGGAAGGTAAAGACATCTGGCTGTTTGGCGGTGCATCACTTACTGCTGCATTGATGAAAGAAAGGTTGGTAGACGAATTATGGCTTTCTGTGCACCCCCTGCTGCTGGGCAGCGGTAAATTATTGTTTAACAACCTGGAAGGAAGGGTGCCACTTGAATTAATAGAAACAAAGGCTTATGATACAGGGCTGGTATCACTAAAGTACACCATAAAGCAGGGATAATCTTCCCTCCTTTATGGTGTAATCCTTAAATTCGCCCCCATAAACAAGAATTATAAGGATGCTTTCACTAGACTTGACCGGGAAAACCGCATTGGTAGCGGGCAGTACGCAAGGTATCGGCCTTGCCAGTGCACAGGCGCTGGCTTCATTAGGGGCGGCCTGTGTACTCATTGCACGCAATGAAGAAACGCTCAAAAAGGCAGTAGCTACGCTCGATACAGCCGCCGGCCAGGCCCATAGTTACCTTGTAGCCGATTTTCAAGATACAGATGCGGTAAAAGCTGCTGTAGAAGAGTTGGCAGCCCGAACTATCGTTCATATATTGGTTAATAACTCCGGCGGCCCTGCGGCAGGGCCGGTGGTTGATGCCCGGCCGGAAGCATTTTTACAGGCTTTTCAGCAGCATCTTATCTGTAATCATATCATTACTACTACTTTATTGCCTGGCATGAAGCAGGCAGGCTATGGCCGTATCATCAATATTATCTCTACCTCGGTAAAAATACCCCTGAAAAACCTGGGTGTATCCAATACGATACGCGGGGCTGTTGCTTCGTGGGCGAAAACTATGGCCAATGAAGTAGCGGCGTCCGGTATAACGGTAAACAATGTTTTACCCGGTGCTACGGCAACCGGCCGCCTTGAAGCCATTATCAGTAACAAAGTTTCGAAAACAGGTATGCAGCAGGACGAGGTGACGAAAGAAATGCTGGAAGAAATTCCGGCAAAGCGTTTCGGAAAACCGGAAGAGATTGCGTCTATGGTTGCCTTCCTGGCTACGGAAGCTGCCGGATATGTAAATGGTACCAGTATACCGGTAGATGGTGGCAGGACGGGTTCTATTTAGTTTTTGGTAAAAAGATTTATAAAATCGGGAAAGCGTAACGGGTTTTTGATGTGTGATTTAGCTGACAAAAAAATGACATTATCAAATTATTACAATTAAAATATCCCGTCAAACCCGCGCCAGTACTGAAAAACATTTTTTAACAAATGTGTATAAACTTTCGGGATTGTGTTGTAGTTTTGCCCACGCTTTGTCTAAAAGGAACGTTAATTTTCAAATTTATTTCTGTGTCAGAATCAATTAAGCCGATGTTCCGGAAATTAACCCAGAGCATATTCGCTTTCGTAATTGCCCTGCTTGTATTCAATTTCCCTGCTGCAGCCGCGCCGGATGGCAAGGCTCTGTTCCAGTCTAACTGTGCCAGCTGTCACAACCCATTAAAAGATGCGACCGGTCCGGCGCTGAAAGGGGTTGATAGCCGCGTGCCCAGTAAAGAGTGGCTTCACAATTGGGTGCATAACTCTGCGTCCGTAATTGCGAGTGGCGATAAGTATGCCAACGACCTGTATAACAAATGGGGTAAAACGAGCATGACTCCATTCCCGCAGCTGAGTGTTGAAGAGATTGATGCGATTGTAGCGTATGTAAACTCGGTAGAACCTCCTAAAGCTGGAGGCGGAGATACAGCCAACCAACCAGCCGCCGGTGAAACTAAAGACGGCAATAGCTGGATGTATTCATTCATTACCGTGATCCTGCTGGCCCTGGCTGCTATCCTGTGGCGTGTAAACAGCGGCCTGCGTCGTGTGTCGAATGAAAAAGAAGGCCTGCCCAACGAAAAAGAAATACCGTTCTACCGCAATAAAGTGGTTATTGCAATGGCTGTTATCCTGCTGTTCATCTTATCAGGGTACTGGATTGTGAATGGCGCCATCAATATGGGCCGTCAGCAAAACTATCAGCCGCTGCAACCTGTCTTCTATTCTCACAAAGTGCACGTAGGCATTAACCAGCTCAACTGTTTGTATTGCCATGCCGGTGCCGAGAAGAGCAGGCAGGCGATGATCCCTTCTCCCAATATTTGTATGAACTGCCATAAGCAGATCAACGAATACACCGGCGAAGCAGAACATCCGCTGTACACTGCAGAAGGCAAGAAAATTGACGGTACTGCAGAAATCCAGAAGCTGTACAAATATGCCGGCTGGGACCCTGCGAAAAAAGATTACATCCGCGATGCGCAGGGCAACATCCAGGCTACCCCCATCAAATGGGTTAAAATACACAACCTGCCCGATCACGTATATTTCAACCACTCACAACACGTAGCTGTAGGTAAAGTAGCCTGCCAGCGCTGCCATGGTCCTATACAGGATATGGATGAGGTGTACCAGTTTGCGCCGCTCTCGATGGGATGGTGTATCAACTGTCACCGCCAGACAGAAGTTCAGTTTGCCAACAATAACTATTACAGCATTTTTGAAAAGTACCACGAAGAGATTAAATCGGGTAAACGTACAAGTGTGACTGTAGAAGATATTGGCGGTACAGAGTGTCAGAAATGTCACTACTAAAACAGGTAAATCAAAAAATAATTTTCGGAAACAATCATATACCGAATTGAACCGTATGAGTCAAAAACAATATTGGAAGGGGCTGGAAGAACTGCACGACAGTGCAGCTAACCGGGAAGCGGCTGAAAATGAGTTTAAAGAAGCGTTGCCTTTTGATTTGAGTGGTAAACTCCTTGATGCTACTACCCCACGTCGCGACTTTTTGAAATATCTTGGTTTCAGCACGGCAGCAGCTATGCTGGCAGCCAGTTGCGAAATGCCGGTGCGCAGGGCTATTCCGTACGCTATAAAGCCGGAAGAGATCGTACCGGGTGTTCCCAACTATTATGCTTCTACTTTTGTAGATGGCGGCGACTACTGCGCGGTGGTTATTAAAACCCGCGATGGGCGCCCTATCAAGGTAGACGGCAACGAAAAATCTTCGATTACCGGCGGCGGCTCTTCCGCACGTGTACAGGCGTCTGTGTTGAGCCTGTATGACAGTGCGCGCCTGCGCCAGCCAATGGCAGAAGGTAAAGAGGCTACATTTGAAGCAATAGACCGCCGTATTGCTGAAGCGCTGGCTTCGGCAGGTAACCAGGGCATCTATCTCGTTACTTCTTCTATACTGAGCCCCACTACTAAAGATGTTATTGCCCAGTTCATAGCCAAATACCCCGGCGCAAAGCATGTGGTGTACGATGCGGTTTCCTACTCAGGTATGCTGCTGGCTAACGAGGCAAGCTATGGTAAAAGGGCATTGCCTTCGTACCACTTCGATAAAGCAAAAACAATTGTAAGCCTTGGCGCCGATTTTCTCGGTACATGGCTTTCCCCGGTAGAGTTTTCAAGGCAATATAGCATGGGCCGCAAAGTAAGCGCCAAAAACATGCAGATGTCGAAACACTACCATGTAGAGGGTAACCATACGGTAACAGGTGCTGCGGCCGATATGCGTGCTACCTGCAGGCCTTCTGAAATGGGTGCCGTAGCTGTTGCGCTTTACAATGCAGTAACTACAGGCGCTGCGCCTTCTTTGCCCAGCGAAAAGCTGAACGACCTGGTAAAGAAAGCTGCTGCCGACCTGAAAAACGGAAACGGGCTGGTTGTTTGCGGTTCTAATGATGTGAACATACAAACACTGGTAAATGCTATAAACAGTGCTATCGGTGCCAACGGTACTACCATCAACTGGGCTGTAAACAGCAACTACAGGCAGGGTATCGATGCAGATATGGTTGCCCTTACGCAGGCTATGAATGCCGGTCAAGCAGGTGCAGTACTGATGCACGATGTAAACCCCGTATACGATTACTATAACGGAAAACAATTTGCTGACGGGCTGGCCAAAGTTCCTGTAACGGTATCTTTTGCCACGCACATGGACGAAACAGCCCAGAAATGTAAATACGTGGTTCCTGATAATCACTACCTGGAAAGCTGGGGTGATGCAGAACCTAAAACCGGATATTACAGTTTAATGCAGCCCGGTATAGCGCCGTTGTTCAAAACGCGTGCATTCCAGGATAGCCTGCTGGTATGGGCCGGTGCCAATACTACTTACGGCGACTACTGGAAACAATACTGGATGAACAAGCTGGGTGGCCAAAACAATTTTGACCAGGCTTTGCAGGACGGTGTAATCGAACCTGCTGAAATGGCATTTTCCGGTGCTTCTTTTGCAGGTAATGCTACTGGCGCCGTAGATGCGATAAAAGCAATGAAACCTGTTTCCGGAAAGGAACTGGTGATATATGAGAAGATTGGTATAGGCCGCGGCGGCGTATGGAGCAACAACCCATGGCTGCAGGAACTGCCTGACCCGCTGACCAAAGCTACCTGGGACAACTACGCTTGCGTATCGCCCAAGACAGCTAAGGAAATGGATGATGAGCTGACCAGCATTACAGAGGTAGTTACCGCAAAACGCGTGCTGAAAGTAAAAGCTGCGAATGGCTACGAAGTGGAACTGCCGATAGTGGTAGTGCCCGGTATACACAACGATGTAGTAGCGATTGCTGTAGGATACGGCCGCGATGCACAGGTAGGCCGTGCTGCTGCCAACACAGGTAAGAATGCTTACCCCTTTGTAACGTACAACGGTCAGACTTTTAACTATGCAGGAAATGTAACGATAGAGAAAACGGATAAAACGTATGATGTTGGTATCACACAAACGCATCATAACTACGAAGGCCGTCCTATCATACACGAATATACGCTCGAAGAGTTCAGCAAGAACCCGAAAGAGCTGATGGAAGAACGTGCCAAAGAAATAGGCCACTATGCCGTACTTCCATGGGAACATGGTGAAGGGCACGGAGCAAAAGCCGAAGGCCACGAAGAGCTGGCAGATCCTAAAATGGAAGAGGGTTTCCGTCAGAATGGTACTTTATATCCTACCTACGAATATCCCGGCATCCACTGGGGTATGTCTATCGACCTGACCTCATGTATCGGTTGCGGTGCGTGCGTTGTAGCCTGCCAGGCTGAAAACAACGTATCGGTTGTAGGTAAGAAGAAAGTAATGATGTCGCAGGAAATGCACTGGTTGCGTATTGACCGTTACTACAGCGGTATGCCCGACAACCCGGACAGCATCCAGACGGTATTCCAGCCTATGCTGTGCCAGCACTGCGATAATGCGCCTTGTGAGAACGTTTGTCCTGTATCGGCAACCAACCACAGCAGTGAGGGCCTGAACCAAATGGCCTATAACCGTTGTATCGGTACAAAATATTGCGCAAACAACTGTCCGTATAAAGTACGTCACTTTAACTGGATGGACTGGAACGGTGCAGACTGCTTCGAAGATAACCTGTATGAAGATCATCGCCGCGACGAAATGAACGATGACCTGACACGCATGGTGCTGAACCCTGATGTAACCGTTCGTAGCCGTGGTGTAATGGAAAAATGTTCGTTCTGCGTTCAGCGCCTGCAGGATGCAAAACTGCATGCGAAGAAAGAAGGCCGCCCGGTGAAAGATGGTGAAGCGCGTACAGCCTGTCAGCAGGCATGTGCTTCAGGTTGTATCGTATTCGGTAACGTAAACGACCCTGAAAGCCAGATAGCTAAAATACGCAGGCAGGAGCAGAAAGAACGTACGTTCTATGTACTGGAACAAATCCATACATTGCCAAACGTGAGCTACCTGTCTAAAATCCGTAACACAGATGAAATGATAGTAGCAGGGAATGAGCAACTGGACGGAATGTATAAGGAACATATATAGAGCAATAGAAGCTGAAGCTGATAATAATTTTATTCGAGTATATTACTAATTACGTGCTATGCATTTGAAGTACGAATCGTTTGTGAGGGAACCACTGGTTGATGGTGATAAAAATTATCACCAGGTAACTGAAGACATTGTAGGGCCTATTGAGCGGAAACCCGGCCGCATGTGGTATGTAGGTTTAATTTTCTCAGTTGCCATGCTGATGTTCGGTGTGTTCTCTGTATTCTGGGAAGTTTATTTCGGTATCGGTGTATGGGGAGTTAACCGCACCATTGGTTGGGGATGGGATATCACCAACTTCGTATGGTGGGTAGGTATCGGTCACGCGGGTACACTTATCTCGGCTATCCTTTTGCTGTTCCGCCAGGGATGGCGTACAGGGGTGAACCGCGCCGCAGAGGCGATGACCATCTTTGCGGTAATGTGCGCAGGCCAGTTCCCCATCTTCCACATGGGTCGTGTATGGGATGGTTTCTTTGTATTGCCTTATCCTAATACACGCGGCCCCTTATGGCCCAACTTTAACTCGCCATTACTTTGGGATGTGTTTGCAGTATCGACATATTTTACTGTATCACTGTTGTTCTGGTATTCCGGCCTCGTGCCCGACTTTGCTACCATCCGCGACCGTGCCAAGACAAAGCTGCGTAAGCGCCTGTACGGTATAGCGTCCTTCGGTTGGACAGGTTCTGCCAAAAACTGGCAACGTCACGAAGCTTTATCTTTAGTATTGGCCGGCCTTGCTACGCCGCTGGTACTTTCCGTACACACGATTGTATCTTTTGACTTTGCCACTTCGGTTATCCCCGGCTGGCATACAACCATCTTTCCCCCTTACTTCGTTGCCGGTGCCATCTTCTCTGGTTTTGCCATGGTACAAACCCTGCTGATCATCTGCCGTAAGATAATGGGACTTGAAGATTATATTACTGTCGGCCACATTGAGGCTATGAATAAGGTAATCGTACTGACGGGTTCTATAGTTGGTACCGCATATCTCACGGAGCTTTTCATGGCATGGTACAGCCAGGTGGTTTACGAGCAGGAAGCCTTTAACTGGCGTATCTTCGGCCCGTACTGGTGGAGCTACTGGGCTATGATGACCTGTAACGTGGTATCGCCCCAGCTTTTCTGGTTCAAAAAGCTGCGCCGCAATATACCGTTCACTTTCTTTATGTCTATCATTGTGAACATAGGTATGTGGTTCGAGCGTTTCGTAATCATCGTTACTTCACTGTACCGCGATTATATACCCGGTAGCTGGACGTACTACTCGCCCACATGGCCTGAAGTTGGTTTTTACCTGGGTACATTCGGCCTGTTCTTTACCTGCTTCTTCCTGTTTGCCAAATACTTCCCGGTTATTGCGATTGCAGAGATCAAGTTTGTATTGAAAACTTCAGGAGAAGCGCAGAAAAGAAAAATGCTGGCTATTGACGAAAAGAGCACGGAAGAGTTTTATCACGAGCAAACAGCAGAGCATCACTAAAATAAAAAACAACCATTGCCAATTGGCTTATTGTCAAATTGACTAATTAATATAAAATGGCTATAAAGAAATTTGCAGTAGCGTGTTATGATGATGAGGAAGTACTGTTTCCCGCGGTGAAAAAAGTACGTAACAGCGGCTACAAAATGCATGATGTATATACTCCTTTCCCTGTACACGGTTTAGACCAGGCGCTGGGACTGAAGGATACGGACCTGCACGTGGCGGGCTTCATATACGGCCTTACAGGTACCAGCACCGCTGTTGGCTTTATGTCGTGGGTATTCCTGAGCGACTGGCCTATTAATTTTGGTGGTAAACCCCACTTTTCACTGCCGGCATTCATACCCATCACATTCGAGCTGACCGTACTTTTTGCTGCGGTAGGTATGGTGCTTACGTTCTGCTACCTGAACCAGATTATGCCGGGCGTAAAGAAACACGTGTTTCACCCCCGCCAGTCAGACGATTTGTTCCTGATTGTAATAGAGCTTAACGAGCATGTAACGGAGCAGGAGGTTATAGACTTTTTGAAAACCACGGGTTCTGTTGAAACATCGGTACAGGTTGCGGAATCTGAGTGGTGGTACGGACGTTTCGATAAAGAAGAGCCATATCAACTGGCGTAATTATATATTAAAGACTTGAATTTTAAAGTATTTATGAATAAGACCAAAAGCATAGTAGTGGCAAGCCTTATGGCAGGACTGGGTCTGGCGGCATGTAACAGCGGTAACATGCGTCGCAACCCCGGTAGGATATATGCGCCTGATATGACTTACTCACGTGCTTACGATGCTTATACATCCAACCCCAACTTTGCAGATAGCCAGACAAGCCGTTTGCCGGTTGACGGTACTGTAGCAAGAGGGCATGAATTACCTGACCACCTGGTGGAAGGCGATACAAACGCTTATAAAACGCTTACCACACATATGCGTTTTACTGAAGATGAAATTGCAGAAGGCGGCAGGCTGTTTAACATTTACTGCGGTATTTGCCACGGTACGGCTATGGATGGACAAGGTCCTTTATATACAAGCGGCAAATTTGCGGCTATGCCTGCAAACCTGAAAGATGCGAAATACTTGCACATTCCCGCAGGCCAGATCTACGCAGCTATCAAGTTTGGTAAGAATGCTATGGGCTCTTACGCCAGCCAGATAGATATTAAACAACGCTGGCAGGTAATAGCTTATATCAAAAAAACACAGGCTGAGAACGGCGGCGATGCGTTTACACTTGGTGTAACCGAAAATGCACCGGTGGCTATGGCAAAAGATACTACAGAGAAAAAAGAGCTACATTAATCAGAATAAAGAAATTAAATAAACGTACTTCTAATAAGTTTACCAATGAACGATCGTTTTGAGATACCTTCAAGATTAAAAAACACCAGCCTTGCTTTAATGGGCGTAGGTATATTGGTGTTGATACTTGGCGGAATAACATTACTGGGGGGCAACGATGTTGACAAAACCCGTTTCTGGATAGTACTGCTTCACAACAGCGTATTCTTCCTGCTTTTAAGTGTAGCTGCTGTATTTATACAAGCTGCCGCCTCTCTGGCGCAGGGTGCATGGATTGTAGCTTATAAAAGGGTGCCGGAAGCGATTGGTTCGAATGTATGGGTATTCGGCCTTATTGCTGCCATCATTATGTTCCTTATAGTATTCGGCTTCAATATCGGCGGGCATAACCCTATTTACCACTGGGTACATCCGCATGGCGATAAGGTATTGGAGGGTAAATCAGGTTTCCTGAACTCCGGCATGTATGTAGGGTTTACTGTAGTTACTATAGCAGTATGGGCTTTCTTTGGCCGTAAATTCCGTTCGCTTTCACTGGCCCAGGAAACTGCGCCTAAGAACAGCACTAAGATTTACTGGCTTATGGTTAGGTGGTCTGCAGGTTTTCTTTTTGTATACGCACTTACCCAAATGAGCACTACCCCCTGGATGTGGATTATGAGCATAGATGCACACTGGTATTCTACCATGTTTAGCTGGTATACCTTTGCCAGTGCATTCGTAAGCTGTATGTCTGTGATACTGTTATTTGTTATTATGCTGAAAAATCAGGGTAACCTGGAACTGGTGAACAAAGAGCATATCCATGACCTTGGTAAATTTATGTTCGCATTCAGCATTTTCTGGACTTATGTATGGTTTGCACAATACATGCTGATATGGTACGGCAATATTCCTGAAGAAACTACATATTTCGTTATGCGCCAGCACGGCCCGTACAGCATGATATGGTATTCAGTATTTATCATCAACTTTGTAATGCCGATATTGATACTGATGGCGCGCCCGAGCAAGCGTAATTACTTTACTGTAACGTTTATGGCGCTGACAATTATATTCGGTCACTGGTTAGACTTTTATATCATGACGATGCCCGGCCCGTTAGGTGAGCACTGGCATCTTGGATGGTACGAATTAGGGATATTTGCAGGATTCGCCGGTATATTGATGTTTGTAGTAATGAAAACCCTGACGAAATCATCATTAATACCGAACAATCACCCGTTACTGAAAGAGGCTATATTGCACCAGAGCTAGCAGGCGAATTGAAGGAACAGAAAATATTGGTATCACTACCTGAATAAACTTAAATAAGTAAATACAAGCTAAACTGACCATGTCGGGATTTATAACAATAGCATTAATAATTCTGGTATTTGTCATCATTTACCAGATAGCTAAAGCGAGTGAATATGCAACCATACTCAGAGGTGAAGAAAAAGTAAATGCACGTGCCAACCGTATGATTGGCTGGCTGCTGGTGCTTTTCTTTTTTGTGGGGATGTATGGAATATGGCTTTGCCATGAAGCTTTAATTGACAAAATGTTACCTGTCGCAGCTTCTGACCATGGAATGGCATACGACTCCATGTTCAAAGTAACACTTTGGGTGACAGGTATCGTATTCTTTATTACTCAAACAGTGTTATTCTGGTTCGCCTACCGTTACCAGTCTACTGAAAAGAATTCCAAATCATACTTCTACCCCCACAATAATAAACTGGAATTAATCTGGACTACAATACCTGCCATCGCTATGGCTTCACTGGTAGCCGTAGGTTTGCGCAACTGGGTAAAAATGACATCTGCTGCGCCTAAAGATGCAGATATAGTAGAAGTTGTTGGTAAACAATTTAACTGGATCATCCGTTATCCTGGTGCTGATAATATTCTTGGTAAGCGTGACTTCAGGAAAATCAATGATGCCAATAATATATTAGGGCTTGATTGGGAAGATAAGGCCAATATGGACGATATTATTTCCTCAAACGGTGAACTGCACCTGGTGGTAAATAAACCTGTAAAGCTTATTATAGGCTCGCGCGACGTAGTTCATGACGTGGGGCTGGCACACTTCCGTATGAAAATGGATGCTGTTCCGGGTATCGTTACTACTATGTGGTTTACGCCTAAGTACACATCTGAGGAAATGAAAAAGATTACAGGCAACCCCGATTTCGTGTACGAAATATCATGCGACCAGATGTGCGGTAAAGGCCACTACTCTATGCGTGGTACCGTAATAGTGGAAACGAAAGAAGAACATGCGGCATGGTTGGCTAAACAGCAGACGTACTATGCATTAAACAATGCGCCTGCGGCGGCAGATAGTACGGTAGCGCCGCAAGCCGGACAAACAACTGATAGTGTTAAAGCAATAACGATGAAGTAAACGGCCTGACCAGGCCACAAAAGTGCATAAAATGAGTAATCCAGCAGTTATAGAAGGACCTAATGTAGCACATACGCACGAAGGTGTTACAGAGCATCATGGTCATGAGCATCATGAGCAACACTTCATTACGAAGTACATTTTCAGCCAGGATCATAAAATTATCGGTAAACAATTCCTGATTACCGGTATTATGTGGGCCATTATAGGCGCATTGTTTTCGGTTTTTTTCAGGTTACAGCTTGGTTTCCCCGACCATACTTTCCCGATTATGGAAAAATTCCTCGGAGAATGGGCTAAAGGTGGTAAACTCTCGCCTGAGTTTTACTACGCATTAGTTACAATGCACGGTACCATACTTGTATTTTTCGTATTGACAGCCGGTTTGAGCGGAACTTTTGCTAACCTGCTTATTCCGTTGCAGATAGGTGCCCGTGATATGGCATCTCCCTTCATGAATATGCTGTCTTACTGGTTCTTCTTCATCTCCAGTGTCCTGATGTTTATTTCGCTGTTTGTGCAAACAGGCCCTGCTTCAGGCGGATGGACAACGTATCCTCCTCTGAGTGCCTTAAAAGAAGCGTCTTTAGGCTCAGGTGTCGGTATGGACCTATGGCTGACCAGTATGGCACTGTTCGTTGTATCGTCATTATTGGGTGGCCTTAACTACATCTCTACTATCCTGAACATGCGTACCAAAGGTATGACCATGACCCGTCTGCCGCTTACAATATGGGCGCTGTTCTTCACGGCAGTATTAGGTGTATTATCATTCCCTGTATT
Organism: uncultured Flavipsychrobacter sp.; assembly: GCA_964621795.1. GTDB lineage: Bacteria > Bacteroidota > Bacteroidia > Chitinophagales > Chitinophagaceae > Polluticoccus. The sequence continues at coordinate 19,237 of CAZUMM010000016.1, read as the reverse complement.
ATTTTCAGGTTTTGTGCTGCTGATTTTTGACCGCAACTTCGGTACCAGCTTCTACCTGTCAGAAATATTTATCGGTGGTAAAGCGTTGCCACACATCGGTGGTTCTGCCATTCTTTACCAACACTTGTTCTGGTTCCTTGGTCACCCTGAGGTGTACATTATCATGCTGCCCGGTATGGGTATGGCATCAGAGGTGCTTTCCAACCACAGCCGTAAGCCAATCTTCGGTTACCTGGCGATGGTGATATCGTTAATAGGTATTACTGTACTGGCCTTCCTGGTATGGGCGCACCACATGTTTGTAACAGGTATGAGCCCGTTCCTCGGTTCTATATTCGTACTGCTTACCCTGCTTATCGCGGTACCGTCGGCAGTAAAGGTATTTAACTGGCTGACTACCATCTGGCGCGGCCGCATCCGCTTCACTGTTCCTATGGTGTTTGCACTTGGCTTTGTGTCCCTGTTTATCTCAGGTGGCCTTACCGGTATCTTCCTGGGTAACTCAGCACTCGATATTCACCTGCACGATACGTATTTTGTTGTGGCGCACTTCCACATTATCATGGGTATCTCGGCATTCTTCGGCATGTTTGCGGGTATCTACCACTGGTTCCCCAAAATGTTTGGCCGCTTTATGAATAATACGCTGGGTTATATCCACTTCTTTATAACTTTTGCGGGTGCATACCTTATTTTCTGGCCAATGCACTACGAAGGTATTGCCGGTATGCCACGCCGTTATTACGACTATAGCGCATGGCAATCATTCAAACAATTCCAGGACCTTAATTCATTTATCAGCATTGTTGCGGTAATCGTATTCTTCGCCCAGCTGTTGTTTGTGATTAACTTCTTCGTGAGCATATTCCGCGGACGTAAGGTAACGGTTCAAAATCCATGGGGCTCACCTACGCTTGAATGGACTACGCCTATCAGGCCGGGCCACGGTAACTGGGAAGGTCCTATACCGGAAGTTCACCGTTGGGCATACGACTACAGGGATGACGGTCATGGTAATGACTTCATTTCCCAGATAGTGCCGCTGCAACCCGGAGAGGAAGCACACTAGAAATTGCTAACTGATTGATAGAAAGCATCTGCCCCAAACGGCAGATGCTTTTTTCTTATCTTGCTTATAACAATGGATAAACTAATATTATTAGCATGCTTTGTGTTGTTATCGTGTAACGGCGATAAGTTGCAGTATAAACATATTGATGAGTTGGTGTGGCTGGCCGGCAACTGGGAAATGGAGGGTACTGAAGGCGTATTGACAGAAACATGGCAAAAGGAGACAGATACTTCCTTTACCGGCAGCGGGGTATTTATCGGGCACAAAGGGGATACTTTATTTGCTGAACACCTCAGGCTTATACAGGACGATACAGGTTTGTCATACAGGGCAATTGTTCCTGACCAGAATGAAGGACAGGAGGTAGTATTCAACTTAAAATCAATTTCAGGCAGTAAAGTGGTTTTTGAAAATCTTTCACATGATTTTCCGCAGCGTATCGTTTATCAAAACACTTCGGATAGCACGATGCATGTAGCTGTTGAAGGGATGCAGGAAGATAAATGGAGGAAAGAAGTGTTCGACTTCAAAAGAAAGCCCTGAGATATTACCAGGGCTTCTTTTTATTTCACTATTCTGAGTTTTGCATAGTTCAGCATTATTTTTTTCTGTCCGTGGCCGCCTTTAAATGCAATTGTAGCAATACGGTTGTTTGCACCACCTTCCAGCGCCGTAATGATACCGAAACCAAATTTTTGATGTTCTATTTCCATTCCTACCTGCATATCCATAGGGTCATCAGCTTTAAAATTTGCAGTAGGGGTATGCGATGTAGCCGCCGGTTGCTGAAGTTTTTCCGCCAGTTTTTTTAATGAAGGCATCCTGTCGAACGACTGGTTGAGCATATTGCCGAAAGCTCCCGGTGGTGTATTGGCCTTTTGCCCCATACCTGTAAACGTGCGGTCGAGGTATGTCTCCGGAATTTCTTCAATAAACCTGCTCGGCTCGTTTTGTACCAGACTGCCGAAACGGTAACGGCTATTAGCATAAGTAACCCAGAGCCTTTCTTTGGCCCTTGTGATAGCCACATAAAATAAACGGCGCTCTTCCTCAAGGTCGGCACGGTCATACATGCTCATGGCACTGGGAAACAGGTTTTCCTCAAGACCAACAGCAAACACGCATGGAAATTCAAGGCCCTTTGCTGCGTGTATGGTCATTAGCTTTACCGCATCCTGGTTTTCATCATTGTTATTATCGGCATCTGTCAGTAACGTAATTTGCTGCAGGTAGCTGCCCAGGCTTTTATCTCTCAGTTCGCCTTCTTCATCAGGTGTTTCCGTAAATTCTTTTATAGAGTTCAGCAGTTCCTGTACGTTTTCATACCGGGCCAGTCCTTCTACCGATTTGTCGTTGTATAACTCCTGTACAAGGCCGGTATGTTTGCCGACGGCAAAGGCCAGGTCATAGGCATTTTGTTTTTCCAGCATAGCCTGGAAGCTTTTAATCATGACTACAAACTGCTCAATGGCCGAAGAAGCAGCGCCTTTCAACCCTGCAGTTTCAGGAAATTGTATCACTTCCCAAAACGTAGTGTCTTGCTGGTTGGCTGCTATCAGTATCCGCTCGATGCTTGTCTTTCCGATGCCTCTTGCAGGGTAGTTGATGATGCGTTTAATATTTTCTTCGTCACGTGTGTTTACAATTACCCTCAGGTAGGCGAGGAAATCTTTAATTTCTTTACGCTGATAAAATGATATACCTCCGTATAGCCTGTAGGGAATATTCATCCGCCGCAGGCTTTCTTCAAACGAGCGGCTTTGCGCATTGGTACGGTATAGTATAGAGAAGTCTTTATTATGGTAGTGGTTACGAAGTTTCATTTCGGTAATCGCATCAGCCACAAACCGCCCCTCATCATTATCAGTAAGGGTACGTGCTAATGTAATCCGTTCACCTTCACTGTTGTCTGTCCAAAGCGATTTTTGTATCTGGTGTTTATTGTTGGAAATTACCTGGTTGGCAACGTTAAGAATCGCCTGGGTGCTGCGGTAGTTTTGCTCCAGCTTTACCACTTTTACATCTTCATAGTCGCTTTCAAATTGAAGGATATTTTGTACGGTAGCGCCCCGGAAGGAGTAAATACTTTGCGCATCATCGCCTACCACGCAAATATTCTCATGCACAGCGCCGAGCATTTTAATAATCTGGTATTGGGCAAGGTTGGTATCCTGGTACTCGTCAATAAGTATATACCTGAACCTGTGCTGATACTTGGCCAATACATCAGGAAAATGCGTCAGCAGGATATACATATTGAACAGCAGGTCGTCGAAATCCATAGCCCCATTCCTGAAACACCGTTTGGCGTATGCCTCATATATATCGCCCAGCAGCGGTCTGTTACTGCGTGCATCTTCCGTTTGTATATGGCTGTCCTGCTTGTAAGCGGCAAAGCCTATGAGGCTGTTTTTGGCAGCTGAAATACGGTTGTATATGTATGCAGGTTTATAATGCTTATCGTCAAGGTTCATTTCATTGACGATGCCCTTGATTACGGATTTTGCATCGTCAGTGTCGTATATGGTAAAATTATTGGGGTATCCCAGTTTATTGGCCTCTGCCCTTAATATCCTGGCAAATACGGAGTGGAAAGTTCCGATATATAAATTACGGGCTTCTGTATTTCCCAGGATTTTTTCTACACGTTCCTTCATTTCGGCTGCGGCTTTATTTGTAAAAGTCAGCGCCAGTATATTGAAAGCATCAATGCCCAGGTGCATAAGGTGTGCGATACGGGTAGTCAATACTTTAGTTTTACCGCTTCCAGCCCCTGCTACTATCATCAGCGGCCCGTCAACATGTTCTACAGCTATGCGCTGTTGTTCATTTAACCCTTTAAGGTAATCTTGCATGTTGCAAATTTAAGTTTTTGCAGCTCAATTGCAGGGTACAGTTATCACTGTTAAAGAAATTAAAAATCATCATTTATCATTGCCGCAAACCCTCATTCACTATTAAATTTGCGAACGCTATATTTACAGGATGCTACGTTTTCAGCACATATCGCACTTGTTGGCGCTGGCAATTATCCCGGTATTTATCGGTTTGTTCATTTTGGCCCTGTACTGGCGCAGAAACAAGCTTAAATCTTTAGGGGAAAGTTCGCTGGTAAACCCGCAGCTGACCGGCTATATACCGGGGCGCAATACATCAAAATTCATTTTGCTGGCTGTTGCTTTAATGACTATTATAATAGGGTGGGCAAATTTACAGATGGGCGCCAAAACGGAGAAAGTGCAGCGTAAAGGCGTAGATGTGGTAATAGCACTGGATGTAAGTAAAAGCATGCTGGCGCGGGATATTCAGCCCGACAGACTGGCACGTTCCAGGCAACTGATACTGCAGATAATAGATAAGCTGAAGAATGACCGGGTAGCACTTATAGTATTTGCCGGCCGTGCATACCTGCAGGTGCCGCTCACTATAGATTATGCAGCTATGAAAATGATGCTGCAAAATGTAAAACCCGACCTGGTGCCTACACAGGGAACAGTAATAAGCGAAGCTGTAGACCTGGCTATGAACTCTTTCTCTCAAAAAGAAAAAAAATATAAATCGCTGATTATTATTTCTGACGGGGAAGATCATGATGAGAATGCGATACAGAATGTGAAGAAGGCGGCAGAGCAGGGGATTATAGTGCATACGGTAGGCGTTGGTTCACCGCAGGGTACTACTATATACGATCCGGATACAAAGTCGGTAAAACTGGATGAAAATGGCAACCCGGTCATCAGTAAGCTGAATGAAAGTGAACTGAAATCGATAGCGGCTGCAGGTAAAGGTACTTATACGTTATTGCGCAATACAGACGATGTTGCCGATAAGCTGGTAGACGAACTGGATGGCATGGAACAAAAAAACCTGGGGGCGGTAGTGTTTACAGATTATAAAAGTTATTTCCAGTATTTCCTGGCTATCGGGTTTATTTTGCTGATTGTAGAATGGTTGTTGCCCGGAAAGACAAAAAAGGAGAAACCCCAAACAGTATGATGATGAAGAACGTTTTGTTGTTTATATGCTTATTCATGACAGGTACAGCCTGTAATATGGTGTATGCACAGGAACGTAAGATGGTAAAAAAGGGCAACGAACTTTACGAAAACAAAAATTATAAAGCTGCTGCCGAGGCATACCAAAAAGCTATTCAGCAAAATCCGAAATATACGCCGGGCCTGTTCAACCTGGGCAATGCTTTATACCAGCAGAAGCAATACGAGCAGGCAAGAAAAGTACTGGATGCCACATCGAAAATAAGCGCCGATAAAAAAGGTAAAGATGCTGCCAGCTACAATATAGGCAACACGTATATGCAGGAACAAAAATGGCAGGATGCTATAAATGCGTATAAAGAAGCGCTGCGCAATAATCCGCAGGATGCAGATGCAAAGTACAATCTGTCGTATGCGCTTAGTATGCTGAAAAAGCAGCAAGGTGGCGGCGACGATAATAATAAAGACAAGAACGATAAGAATAAGAACGATAAGAACAAAGACAATAAGGAAAATAAAGACAACAAAGACAATAAAAAGGACCAGGATAAACAAGGCGACAACCAGAAAGACCAGGATAAAAAAGAAGATCAGCAGCAAAACCAGCAGGATAAAAAAGAAGGAGATAAGGACAAGGAAAAGAAACCGCAACCACAGCAAAGCAAATTGTCTCAGCAGCAGGCAGAACAACTTTTAAATGCGTTGCAGCAGGAAGAAAAAAAGCTGCAGGATAAAATGCAGAAAGAAAAAGGAGTACCGGTAAAGGTTGATAAAGATTGGTAGCATCATTCCACATTTTAGCAAGTAGGTATCCCGTTTCCGTTACAGCACAACATAGTTTGTCAACAGTTTTTCAACATCGCACGAAAAAAAAAATTGAATATTTTTTTTTAGTCGTGAAATTTCTTTTTAATATTGTGACAGGATTGTACTTACTAACCCATCCTTAATAAAAGTCCGGCGGTGAAAAACTGACCGGACTTTTTCATGCCCTTGCGAAACGCTTTGCTGTAAAGCCTTTCAGCCGATTGATTATAACGTATGTTCAGGTACTATGTTTTATACAAACCTTTCCAGGTACTTTGCCAATTTTCTGTCGAAGGTGAGAAAAAGACCTTAGCAGACATTCTGCCGGGTGTAGATAAAAATATTTATCCCGTAGGAAGACTGGATTATGATAGTGAGGGCTTGTTAATACTTACCAGCGATAAAGAACTTACCAACCATTTACTAAATCCGGTGTTTGCGCATAAGCGAACATATTATGTGCAGGTAGAAGGAAGAATAGATGACGAAGCGGTTAAAAAACTAAATTCGGGAGTAACGATAAATGTAAATGGTAAGCCGTATAAAACTCAAAAAGCTGAGGCGGGTATTTTGAAGGACGAACCATTACTGCCGGAACGTAATCCTCCTATCAGGTTTCGAAAAAGTATCCCTACGTCGTGGATAAAGTTAACGTTGACAGAAGGTAAGAACAGGCAGGTGAGAAAAATGACAGCGGCAGTTGGTTACCCTACGCTCAGATTGGTGCGGTATAGTATAGGGGATGTAAATATAGACGGTATGCTGCCCGGCGAGTATAAAGAGATGGATGCAGCGATAAAAAAACAACTATTCAGCAAAGTTTATTAGTACCTGTACCGGTTGTTTAAACCCTATTTTAAGTTAATTATTATTTTCTTTTAAATACTTTGGTGGCTTATCGGGTAGGATAGCTTATTTTTGCACCGTTAATTTCATTTGATATATATGTTCAATCTGATTTTGTTTGGCCCTCCGGGCAGTGGTAAAGGGACCCAATCTGTTAATATTACCCAGTCTTATAAACTAACCCATATTTCTACCGGAGATTTATTAAGAGACGAAGTAGCGCGTCAGACACCCCTGGGTGTTGAAGCTAAAAAATATATGGACCAGGGCCTGTTAGTGCCCGATGAAGTGGTTATAGGTATGATTAGCTCGAAGATAGATGACAATCCCAATGCCCGTGGCTTTATCTTCGATGGTTTCCCCCGTACTAAAGCCCAGGCTGAAGCGCTGGATAAACTGCTGGAATTTAAAAATACTGAGATACAACTGGTGCTTTCTCTTGAAGTGCCGGAGCACGACCTGGTTACCCGTTTGCTGGGCAGGGGAATGACCTCGGGCCGCAGCGATGATAACGAGGAGGTAATTGCCAAGCGCATTAAAGAATATTACGCAAAAACAGAGCCTGTAGCCGGGTACTACCATGCACAAAATAAGCTGGAGCGCATCAAAGGTGACGGTTCTATTGAAGATACATTCAAACTCCTGTCTAAAGAGATAGATAAATATTTGTTGCCCGCCTAGTGGAGAAAGGAAACTTTGTAGATTATATACGGATATTCTGCCGCTCCGGTAAAGGAGGGGCGGGAAGCCTGCATTTTGCCCGTACCAAGTTCAACCCCAAGGCCGGACCTGATGGCGGGGATGGAGGAAGGGGCGCGCATATCATCCTAAGGGGTAATGCGCAGTTATGGACACTGCTGCACCTGCGGTACTATAAAAATGTACTGGCCGAAAACGGTGAAAACGGCAGTAAGAATAATTGCACGGGAAGAGATGGTAAAGACATCATTATAGAAGTGCCGCTGGGTACTATTGCCCGCGATGAAGAAACGGGAGAGGTAGAAGCAGAAATACTGGAAGACGGGCAGGAAGTAATATGGATGCCCGGTGGGAGGGGAGGATTGGGAAACAGCCATTTTGCTACCCCTACCAACCAGGCACCGGAATATGCCCAACCGGGTGAAATGGGCCTGGAGGGGTGGAAATACCTTGAGTTAAAAATACTTGCCGATGTAGGGTTGGTAGGTTTCCCGAATGCAGGTAAATCAACCCTGCTCTCGGTGGTCAGCGCTGCAAAGCCTAAAATAGCCAATTACCCGTTTACCACCCTTACACCTCAATTGGGCATGGTGGAGTACAGGGATAATAAATCGTTCTGCATGGCAGACCTTCCCGGCATCATTGAAGGTGCGGCAGAAGGGAAAGGCCTTGGGCACAGGTTTCTCCGCCATATAGAGCGTAATGCCGTACTGTTGTTTTTAATTCCGGCCGATAGCGCCGACCATGCAAAAGAATTGAAAGTACTGTTGAACGAACTGGAGGAGTATAATCCTGAACTGCTGAATAAAAAAATGCTCGTCGCTATCAGTAAAAGCGATATGCTGGATGATGAACTGAAAACGGCGATAGCAGAAACACTTCCGTCTGACCTACCGCTTCTATTTATTTCTTCTGTCACCAACCAGGGCATTACCGAACTAAAAGATGCCTTGTGGAAGGCACTGAATGAATCGTAGTATGAAACAGCTTACACCGGAAGCATTACACGATTGGATAAAAAGCGGCAAAAAATTCAGCCTGGTAGATGTAAGGGAAGACTGGGAGCACCAGTCTAATAATATAGGGGGTATACATATCCCTTTGAATGAAATCATTTCACGTAAGGCGGAAATAGACACAGACCTACCGGTGGTTATTTACTGTGAAAAAGGCATCAGGAGCCTTATAGCGATACAACGGCTCGAAAGCTACGGCTTTAAAGACCTGTATAACCTGCAGGGAGGTATGTCGGCGTGGAAAAAACAATTACCGTAGCAGTTCCAGTTTCCCACCTTCGGCAGTAACTGTCAGGCGGTGGGTCATGCCCAGGCAAAGACTGTAATTTATTTCCTGGTGCCCGCAGGGAAAATGAAAACAAACAGGGTAATCATATTCTTTCACCTTATCCCATATTATCTCTTCAATAGTTTGCCCGAACGGTCTTGGCAAGGTATCCTGCATATCGGTAAAGCCACCCACAATCAATCCTGTTAGCTTATCCAGTTTTCCGGCACGTTTCAGGTTCATCAGCATCCTGTCGGCATTGTACAGGTATTCTCCTACATCTTCTATAAAAAGTATTTTATCTGTTGTATCTACCTCTGATACGGAGCCTGTGAGGTGTGCAAGAATAGCCAGGTTTCCCCCCGTCAAAATGCCTGTTGCTTCACCTGCACGGTTGAATACAGCAGCCGGTGAAATATATTGTAAAGGTTCGCCGCTTATCGCCCTGAAAAAACTGTTTAAGTGGTCGGTTCCGAGGCTGTCGGGTTTATAGGCATTGCACATGGGGCTGTGAATAGCTGGTATACCGAGTGTTGCCTGTATATGATTATGCAGCACTACAATATCGCTGAACCCGCAAACCCATTTTGGCTTTTTATTGAAAGCTGTGAAATCAAGGGCATCAATGATACGGCTGACGCCATACCCGCCCCGCCCCATGAGTATGGCATCAATACCGGGGTTATCCAGCATAGCCTGCAAATCGTTCAGGCGTTCTTCATCCGTTCCCGAGAAATAATGATATTGTGTTCCCGCTGTTTTTCCCAGCAGTACATCAAAGCTTTTGCTCTTTAATACATCAGCAGCATAGTTTATTTGTTCAGCAGGTACATAGCTTGCCGGACATGTAATGCCTATGGTAGATCCTTTTGCCAGGTATGGTGGTATTGTCATCATTGTAACCCTATATAAATTATATCATCTTTTACTTCTACGGGATAAGTTTTGAGTTTGTATCCCTCTCCGCTGGTGTTCCGCCCGTTGACAGGGTCGTAGCGGTATTTATGCAGCGGGCATACAATTCTTCCCTGCGCATCCAGCCAGCCTTCGCACAGTGAAGCACCTGCATGCGGGCAGGTGGCTGAGAATGCATGTATTTGCCCGTCCTTTTTTAATAACCCTATGCGTTTGCCTGCAACAGATATTTCCTGCATTTGTTGCGCTGCAATTGCCGAGGCTTTTATTCCGGGTACTATATGCCACTCATATACATTCATCTTCTCGCTGCAAAAAAGTCTTTCATCAACTGGGCACATTCTTCGGCAAGTATGCCATGTGCCAGTTCTGCTTTCGGGTGAAAAGGCCAGTTATCACCGGTTGTTTTACGGTACCCATTCTTTACATCGGAAGCACCGTACACGATCCTTCCCAGCTTCGCCCAATAGATGGCCCCTGCGCACATCAGGCAGGGTTCTACCGTTACGTACAAAGTGGCTTCGGGCAGGTATTTGCTACCCAGTTGATTGAATGCGGCTGTCATGGCTATGATTTCAGCATGAGCCGTACTGTCATTCAATTGCTCTACCTGGTTGTATCCCCGCGATATGATTTTTGTGCCCCATACCACAACAGCGCCTACAGGTATTTCCCCGGCATCAAAGGCCAGCTTTGCCTGCCTCAGGGCTTCGCGCATAAAATATTCGTCGTCGAAAATCATGGTGGCTTTATTCTTTGTTCTTTGTATCCATAATAATGGTAATAGGTCCGTCATTCACCAATGCTACCTTCATATCAGCACCAAATGTACCAGTAAACACTTTTTTACCCACTGCGGCAGATAAGCACTTGTTAAAATGTTCATACAACGGAATGGCCTGTTCGGGTCGGGCAGCTTTTATGAACGACGGGCGGTTGCCTTTTTTGTATGCGGCATGCAGTGTAAACTGGCTCACTACCAATATATCACCGTTAACATTTTTGAGATCAAGGTTCATTAATCCTGCATCGTCATTAAACACCCGTAGTTGTGCAATTTTATGGCAAAGCCATTCAGCATCTTCTGTTGTGTCTGCGGTTTCAATGCCCAGGAGGATAAGGAACCCTGTGCCTATCGATGCCATCATATCGCCCTCAATTGTAACAGAGGCATTGGAAACCCTTTGAATTACAGTGCGCATGCTGCAAATGTGCGAATGATTTGGCAGTTTTTCTATTTACTTTTGACAAATTATGTATGGTATCCATGATACAATTGTAGCTCTGGCCACACCGCCAGGTGAAGGTGCCATAGGCATCATACGCCTGAGTGGTTATCAGGCATTTGAAATTGCTGACAAAATATTCAAAGGGAAAAAACTCTCGGAGCAACCGACACATACGCTGCACTTTGGGAAAATAACGGCGGATGGAAATATTATAGATGAAGCTGTAGCCGGTATTTATAAAGCGCCGAAAAGCTATACCGGCGAAGATATAATAGAGATAAGCTGTCACGGTTCTTACTATATTTTACAACAGGTGATTGAGCTATGTGTACAAGGTGGCGCACGTCTTGCCAAACCGGGGGAATTCACAGAGCGCGCCTACCTGAACGGTAAACTCGACCTGGCACAGGCAGAGGCTGTTGCAGACCTGATAGCAAGCAATTCTGAAGCAGCACATAGGTCGGCTATGCACAACCTGCGGGGCGGTTTCAGTAATGAGCTGAAAGAAATGCGTGAAGAACTGATTAAGTTCAGCGCACTGATAGAACTGGAGCTGGACTTTAGCGAAGAAGATGTAGAGTTTGCCGACCGTACACAGCTATACCAGTTGCTGCAAAAACTCACAGGAAGAACAGAGCAGCTTGTAACGTCCTTCCGTCTGGGAAACGTTATCCGGAATGGGGTAAGCGTAGCAATAATCGGGAAGCCCAATGCGGGGAAAAGTACTTTGCTCAATGCATTGCTCAATGAAGAGCGTGCCATTGTAAGCGATATAGCCGGAACTACGCGCGACTCTATTGAGGAAACACTCAATATAAACGGGATACTCTTCCGCCTGATAGATACGGCTGGGATACGGGAGCATACGACCGATGTAATAGAAAGCATAGGTGTACAGCGCAGCAGGGATATTATGAACCGTGCAGACATTGTCGTGTACCTGTTTGATGTGAATGATACGACATTGGCTGATCTTGAAACAGAAAAACAAGCTTTTGCTGATACAGGATTTAAACATCTTTTCGTAGGAAATAAAGTAGATAGAATTACTTCAAATGAGTTAAAAGGCAAGTTTGACAGTTTGCACGAAATTATACTGTATATATCGGCAAAGAATAAAGAAAACATCGCCGGCCTGAAACAAAACCTTTACGAACTGGTAGCACAAGGCAACATCAGGCAGGAGGGTACCATTGTTACTAATGCGCGTCACCATGCAGCATTGCAGGAGGTACTGAAATCACTGCATGATATTAAAGCCGGGATGGACAATAATATTACCAGCGAATTGATTGCGCTGGACATACGCCGCTGCCTGCATTACCTGGGCGAAATCACTGGCCAGGTGACCACCGAAGACAAACTGGATTATATATTCAGCAAGTTTTGTATCGGAAAGTAACAACTACAAAACAACCAAATAGAAAAAATACAATAATGCTATAAAAAGCCTGTTAATTCAGGCATTTTTAATGCCATATACTATAATATTATTAATTATTGTTTCGCTTTGTTTTGTACCTTTTTGTACCTTCGTTGTACCTCAGGTACGAATCTGTACCCCGTTTTGTACCTCGGGCTGATTTTGGATAGATTATTGCGCTTATTTACACTTAAATCTATTTGTTGCGACTAAATGAGTTCTAATATCAGGATTACCAGAGTATGTGAGTTTTGCGGTAACGAGTTTACAGCACAAACCACCCGTACCCGCTACTGTTCGCACAAATGCAATAGCAGGCATTATAAAGCATTGCAAAAAGCTGAGAAGATTGAAAGCAGTAATAGGGAAACTAAGCAGGTATTAAACAGGCCAATAGAGGAAATAAAGGCAAAGGAATTTTTAACAGTTAATGACCTTGCTAAATTACTCAACTGTTCGACCCGTACAGCCTACAACCTGATAAACAGGGGCGACATAAAGGCCGTGAAAGTATCTGAAAGGAAAACCCTCATTAAACGCGCTGAAATAGATAAACTCTTTGCATAATGGTAACAAAGGTGACACTAAGGCAAAAGCCGATTTCGGGAAACAGGCAAAGCCTGTATTTAGACTTTTACCCCGCTATACTTCACCCCGACACGGGCAAGCCTACACGCCGCGAGTTTTTAGGCTTATACCTGTACGATAAAGCAAAAAGCCCGATAGACAAACAACAGAACAAAGACACGCTGGCACTTGCTGAAAGCATAAAGGCGCAAAGGCTGTTAGAAATACAAAGGGGCGATTACGGCTTTTTATCGGATAAGAAAAAGAAAGCCGACTTTGTAGCGTATTTCAGGGCATTGGCCGAAAAGCGTAAAGGCAGTAACTCGGATAACTGGCAAAGCGCGCTCAACTACTTAGAAGATTTTACAGGGGGTAGTTTACAATTCAGCAACCTGAACGAGCATTTTTGCAACCAGTTTAAAGAATACCTGTTAACCGCAAAAAGCAAGCGCAGCACAAAGGCAACACTATCTCAAAACTCGGCTGTTTCATACTTTACTAAATTCAAAGTAGCACTAAAGCAGGCATATAAAGACGGCTATTTAGAAACCGACCTCAACAGCAGGGTAGAAAATATAAAACCTGAGGAAACACAAAGGGAATACCTGACTATGGAGGAACTGAACAAGCTGGCACAAGCCGACTGCAACCTGCCATTGCTGAAAGAAGCGGCCTTATTCTCAGCACTTACAGGTTTGCGGTTTTCAGATATAGAAAAACTGGTATGGAGTGAGGTACACCACAGTAAAGACACAGGCTATTATATACAGTTCAGGCAGCAGAAAACGAAAGGGGTGGAAGTATTGCCTATATCGCAGCAAGCGTTTGAATTGCTGGGCAATAGGGCAGAGCCGGAGAGCAAAGTATTTGAGGGGTTGAAATACTCGGCCTATATGAACAGCCATATTGTAAAATGGGTAGCAAAAGCAGGCATTGCAAAAGATATAACCTTTCACAGTTTCAGGCACACATACGCCACATTGCAGCTAACACACGGTACGGATATAACCACCATTCAAAAAATGTTAGGCCACCGCAACCTAAAGACTACACAAGTATATGCTAAAGTGATTGACCAAAAGAAACAGGAAGCGGCCAATAAAGTAATTATCGATTTTGGTAAAAAGTCGTAAGGTAGATTATACTGTTTCTTTGTTTACTTTTAAGGGTTAATATATACCCCTTTTCATATATGGAAATAGAAAAACAGCCAATTAGATTTTCTTCTGTTGATGTTGCCGCACGCATACCTGTTTTGCAAGCAGCACTTGTAATCGAAAATTTGACCGGTAGCTTTTTAGCGAAGCTATTAGATATTGAAGACCCTAAAGCATCCAAATCGTTTAATGGAAGTAGTAGTTTGTCCTTTAGCCAAAAGATACATTTGCTTACTGATATTGGAGCATTAGAAGGGAATGATAAAACTAAGTTTTTTAAATTCATGGAAATTAGGAATACATTCTTACACGATTTAGAAGCTACAACGTGCAAAAAATGTGTAGATAAAATTCAAGACTGTGAGAAATGGCTATTGAAAAACTACCCTCAAAAAAGTAGTTTACAGGAAGAAGAACAGTTAAGCAAAGCAATACAAGAACTATCACTTGATGTTTTTGCAAAAACATCATCAATAGTGAAAGTAATACATGAAAAAATCTATGCCAAAGTTGAAGCAGAGCAAAATCAGAAATTTGTTAATGCATCTACAGAAGCAGTAGAAGAGATAAAATCTTTTTTAAATGACTATGTCAAAGAGTTAAAACAACATGGAGATAGTGTTAGTATTAAGGCATTAGAAGGTCAAGGAGATATTGTATCGAAAGTGTATTATCATTTAGTTTCACAGAAATTAGGGCTAAAAAAGAAAGGTGAACAGGATAAATCATAATTTTTAGGACAGCGTAGCCATGACCATACAGGAATACATAGACAAACTGAATACCCGCTATAAATCAGGCATCACAACAGAACACAGCTACAGGGGCGATTTGCAAAACCTTTTGGAAAGCATTATACCCGATGCACTGGTTACTAATGAGCCTACCCGCATTGAATGTGGTGCGCCCGATTATATCATTACCCGGAAAGAAATACCCGTTGGTTATATAGAAGCCAAAGACCTGGGGGCAGACCTGAACAGCAAAAGCCATAAAGAACAGTTTACCCGATACAAAAGCGCACTGCCCAACCTGATAATCACTAACTATCTGGACTATCAGGTATATAAAAACGGCGCACTAGTAACAGCCTTTAGCATTGGCACTATTGCCGATGGAAAAATAGTACCCCACCCTGAGCATTACAGCACGTTTACAGCACTCATAAAAGACTTTAGCACCTATGTAGGGCAAACCATAAAATCTGCCCAAAAGCTGGCCGAAATGATGGCCGGAAAAGCTAAGATATTGGCCGGGGTAATAGAGAAAGCCATACTAAGCGATGAAGAAACAAGTGCTAATACCACCCTGCAAGAGCAATTAAGGGCGTTTCAGGATATACTGATACACGATATAACCCCAAAAGGCTTTGCCGATATATACGCCCAAACCATAGCTTATGGCATGTTTGCGGCAAGGCTGCACGACCCCTCGTTAGATACATTCAGCAGGCACGAAGCGGCGGAACTGATACCCCGTTCAAACCCCTTTCTTAGAAAGCTATTCCAATATATAGCCGGGTACGATTTAGACACCCGTATAGTGTGGATAGTAGATGCACTGGCCGATATTTTCCGCGCTACCGATGTAAAGGCACTGCTTAAGAACTTTGGCCGTGCAACCAAACAGCACGACCCTATTATACATTTTTACGAAACTTTTTTGAGCGAGTATGACCCTAAGCTGAGAAAGAGCCGGGGCGTATGGTACACCCCTGAGCCTGTGGTAAACTTTATAGTAAAGGCGGTAGATGATATACTGAAAACAGAGTTTGGGCTGAAAGACGGGCTGGCCGATACCAGCAAGGTGAAAGTGAAGCGCACCGTACAGCAAAAGGCAACGGCAGACCAACGCTCTAAAATAAAAGATGTAGAAATAGAAGAAGAAGTACACCGTGTACAGATATTAGACCCCGCAACGGGTACAGGCACTTTCCTTGCCGAAGTGATAAGGCAGATACACGAAAAATTTGCAGGGCAGCAGGGTATATGGAGCAAATATGTAGAACAAGACCTGATACCCCGGCTAAACGGATTTGAGCTGTTAATGGCCAGCTATGCAATGGCACACCTGAAACTAGACATGCTACTAACCGAAACAGGCTATAAACCGAAAACAGACCAACGCCTGAAGGTCTATCTCACAAATAGCTTAGAAGAGTATCACCCTTATATAGGAGAGTTGCCTTTTGCAGGAGCAATCTCTGATGAGGCAAATCAAGCAAATAGAGTTAAGAAAGATATTCCGGTTATGATTGTAATAGGTAACCCACCTTATTTAGGTGAGAGCAAAAATAAAGGCGAATGGATATTGAAATTAATTGAAGATTATAAGAGGGAGCCAGAACAAAAAATTAAGCTAAAAGAAAAAAATGCCAAGTGGATTAATGCTGATGAAATAAAATTTATTCGATATGGCCAACACTTTATTGAAAAAAATGGAAGTGGTATTATGGCTTATATCAACCCGCACGGTTTTTTGGATAATCCTACGTTAAGAGGAATGCGTTGGCATCTACTAAAAACTTTCGATAAAATATATACTCTCGATTTACATGGTAATAGCAAGAAAAAGGAAAAAAGTCCCGATGGTACACCAGATGTGAATGTGTTCGATATAATGCAAGGTGTGAGCATTAATCTTTTTATAAAAAGAGCTGATAAAGACCTCAACAAATTAGCGGATGTTTTTCACGCGGATTTATTTGGTAAGCGAGAGTTTAAGTATTCTTTTTTATTTGACAATACTATTAATAGCGTAGGGTTCAAAAGAATAAATCCAAAGGCTCCAAATTACTTTTTTGTTGATAAAGACATCCAAGGGCAAGAGGTGTATAATAATTGGATTTCATGTAAAGAAATATTCGTAAAATCAGTTTTGGGATTTCAAACTCATAGGGATAAATATGCAATAGATTTTGAAAGGACAGAAACTGAAAATAAAATAGACGAGTTATTGTCTTCGCAAATTACGGATGATGAAATTCATAAGAAGTATTCGTTAAAAGACAATAGAGATTGGAAGCTAAATGAACAAAGAAATGCACTGCGATTAAACAATAATTGGGCAAAATACTTTAGTAAGTGTCTTTATAGACCATTTGATTATAGAAGTTGCTATTTAAGTTATGTGACAATGGATTACCCTCGTAGAGAAATTCTACAGAATGTTTTAAATAAAGTGAATTTTTCATTGTTGGTTTCAAGACAGCTTGCTACAACGGGTTTTCAACATTGTTTTATTAGTAAACTGCCATCGGAAAGTTGCGTTATCTCAAATAAAACCAAAGAACAAAATGTAGTGTTCACCTTATACTATTATCCCGAAGGTGAAATATTCGACACTGCCGACCGCAAACCTAACCTCAATGAAACCATAGTTGCAGATATTGCAAATGGCATAGGCTTAACCTTTACACCTGAGAAAGAAGATACACCCGGCACGTTTGCTCCTATTGATATACTGGATTATATATATGCCGTATTACACAGCCCAACGTACAGGGAGAAATATAAAGAGTTCCTGAAAATAGATTTTCCCCGTGTGCCATACCCTACCGATAAAGAGCAGTTTTGGCAACTGGTAAATCTGGGCGGTGAGCTAAGGCAAATACACCTGCTGGAAAGCCCCGTAGTGAGCAAATACATTACCCAATACCCTGAGGATGGTACAAACACAGTAGAAAAGCCAAAGTATGAAAGCGGCAAGGTTTGGATAAACGATGCACAATACTTTGACGGTGTGCCACAGGTAGCATGGGAGTTTTATATTGGCGGCTACCAACCGGCTCAAAAATGGCTGAAAGACCGCAAAGGCCGCGAGCTAACAATAGAAGACATACAGCACTACCAAAAAATAATAGTAGCCCTTACCGAAACAGACAGGCTAATGAAGGAGATAGACAACATACCATTCCTGAGCGAATAGGTATTAAGTTTCCTCCATACCGTCCAGCAGCTCAAACAAGGGTATCAAATCGGCCAGTAAATCGTCTATATTGAATGGATGGCCGTCTTTTTGCAGTGCAAGGTATTGCAGTAACAGGTTGCGCAAATTGCGGCTAAGACGGGCGGCTGGTACGTTTTCTTTAAAGCGGGTTAAAAGCTGGTCTTGCATTGTGCGTTTCATTACAGGATAAAAAATAGGCGTAACTGAAATTCTAATGCTACTCAAGGCTCTGGAAAGCCCCTATACGCAAAAGACACAGCTACGCCCGTATCAGGCGTATCACAGTCCTTTGTTGCGTATAGTTAAATTTTCCAGATTTAGAGTAGCAACAAAAGGTGTAATACGATTATCCTAACCAGCCCGTAAAAGGCCGCTCATATTTTCGTCTACCCTGTAAAATTACAGAAAAGGGTTTTAAGTCATATTTTTTTCGTTTTGGTTATATTTGGTGAGTATGTAAACCTGATAGAATGGATGGCACACGCATAAGTATTGAATATCTAAAAAAAGAGATAGTAAGGTATTCTCCGAAAGAAAAGATTAAAGAAATCAAAAGACAGCTGAATTTATATAACCATTGGAAATATAAAGAAGATAGGGATTATACACCACAGATGTTTGAATATGGCTTTTATGAAGAAGCTGAAGCTATATTAGCAGAAATAGAAAATGATACTTCACCTGCCTATGGCAATGATTTGAATTTCTATTTTAATCCAGACAACATACCTAATCAGGATTCAATATTTGCAACACGAACATTTGTAGAAATAACAAGAAATGGAGTATTTGAAACTTTGCTTTTCTTCAATCTACTATTCAAGCAAAAAGACTTATTAAAAGACAATATTGATAAGCCTTTTGACTTCATCAATTCATTAAAAGCACTGCCCTACAACGATGAACAATTGCATCTCCTTTTTTGTATGTTATTGTATTGGAATGGTGGCGACCCGGAGCGACATGTAGAGCCAAAGTATAAAACCATATTGAAATTAATAGAACAGGAATTTTTATCACAATTCCCCCAAACCCTAACACAGGAAAAACAATTTTATAAGAGTAACGGCAAGTTAAAGCTAATGACTGAGGCTGAATTAATGATAAATGAAAAGCTGAACCCTAAGCCTGACATTAAAAATAGCAAGTACCTCAAACGCATAGAAATTGACTTTGAAGGATTACCCGCCTATGTAATTGAAAAGGGCATAATCAACAATTTTGAAAATTGGCGGCCTGAAAGTGATGATGACTATAATCAGTGGAAGTATAATTGGTTAACCTTCTTTAAGACC
>CAZUMM010000015.1:0-106301 GCA_964621795.1 uncultured Flavipsychrobacter sp. | reverse complement strand
GAGTGAATAAAGCTGCCTATAATATTGCATTGGCAATATGGTGGGTCGACGAAGGTAAGATAACATGGTTCGACATCCAATCGGAATATAACGCTGAAAGCCGCTACTGTAGCGGCTTTCATTTTCCAGTGACCCGGATTGGATTCGAACCAATGACCACCAGCTTAGAAGGCTGATGCTCTATCCAGCTGAGCTACCGGGCCATTTCGGGCTGCAAAGTTATTAAAAAATGTTGAGAGATTAGTTTTCTTCCTTCCCTTTTACAGGCGAGGGCGCAGGCGCTTCACCGTCTTTGCGCATATCTATAGGAATGAGGTTTCTCAGGTAGGCCCAGTGGTCGTTGTCCCACCTGAAACCGTCATACTCGCCGCTGGGCACATACGTATATTTCCGGTTGGGGTCGTTCACATCAGAAACCAGTTTATCAAATACAACAGCATTCATTTCCGGGTCCCAGTTCATAGACGCCTGTACCTGTTTCTTGTATTCTATTACAAAGCGGTTAATCCTTGCACCGGGTATGGCCTGCGAATGCACGTTAAATATAGGCGCACCAAAAACCGGCCCTTTCGGGGTAATCGTCATCGGGTCCATCACCTTTTTATTGCTGATGGCGCTGGAAGCATTCAAACCCAGTAAAGTGTACACCGTCTCGCCATCCACCTCGTGGGGGATAATGCGGTAATACAGCGCACCAAACCATTTACCGTTTCGCAGCACACTGTCCTCCATGCCTTTGCCAAGGTTGGCAGAATAATCGACCAGGGGGTACAACTTCAAATCTTCGCCGGCCATTTGTATAGCACCGTAGTACCTTCTGGTCAGGTCGGTAGGTGCTATAGACCAGTTGAATATGCGGAAGCTCTTATCATCCGGGCCGATAATATTAATTTTTTCCTGTAAGCGGGTGAAAGGGTACGAATAAGAATCTTTCACCTTAAGGGCACGCACTAAATTCTTGATAAACTTCTCATTGTACACGGCACGGTCATCCGGTATATATGCATTATACATAGAATCTGCCAGTAATACCAATGTATCTTCCGCTGCCGCGAGCCGTTGTTTTTCATCCTGGGCAAAAACAGATTGGATGGCACACATCCATATAATAGCAAAAGAGGCAAAGACTTTTTTCAACATTGGACATTGAAACATTTACTTCAAACCTAAACAATTTCCCTGACAACCTTATGATACAAGGATGTTAAACTATGTTTTTAGCGCAAAAGCCATTATTTTCGGCCTTAAATTCTATACGGTACATGCAGCTAATACAGCAAATAATCTTTATACTTGTTGCCGGGCTTGCGGTTTACTTTTTCGCTAAGAAGGTAGGGGAAATACGGCGCAATATAAAGCTGGGAAGGGATGAAGACCTGAACGACAACAGCGGGCAGCGCTGGAAGAATATGTTACTGATGGCGCTGGGCCAGAAAAAAATGTTCAAACGCCCCGTTCCTGCCCTGCTCCACTTTGCCGTATATGCCGGCTTTATCATTATCAATATCGAGATATTCGAAATATTTCTGGATGGCATTTTAGGGCAGCACCGCCTTTTCGCTTCCCCCCTCGGCGGGTTGTATAGCTTGCTGATAGGCTTTTTCGAGATACTGGCCGTGCTGGTACTCGTTGCCTGCGTGGTATTCCTCATCCGCAGGAATGTACTGAAGATAAGGCGCCTGAGCCAGGCCGAGCTGAACGGCTGGCCTAAGAGCGATGCCAACCTGATACTGGTAACGGAAATCATATTGATGACCTTATTCCTGACCATGAATACTGCCGACCTGGTATTGCAAAGCAGGGGTGTAGGTCATTATACACATACCGCTTCTTTCTGGATTACGGGCAACTTTACCGGCATCTTCGCTTCGCTGTCAACCGGCACGCTCATGGCTATTGAGCGTACCTGCTGGTGGCTGCATATTATCGGCATCTTCCTGTTCCTCAATTATCTCCCCTACTCCAAGCACTTCCATATCATTCTCGCTTTCCCCAATGCCTATTACATGCGCCTGGAGCCTCAGGGTGAAATGGACAACATGAAAGACATACAGAACGAGGTACTATACATGATGCAGCCCGAACTGGCGCCACCAGCCCCCACTGATGGCTCGCAACCTGCACCGCAGCGTTTTGGCGCCAAAGACGTAATGGACCTGAGCTGGAAAAACCTGCTGGATGCCTATAGCTGTACAGAGTGCGGCAGATGTACTTCGGTATGCCCGGCCAATATTACCGGCAAAAAACTCTCGCCGCGCAAAATAATGATGGATACGCGCGACAGACTGGAAGAAGTAGGAAAAAATATCAATGCCAATAAATCGTTTACAGACGATGGCAAATCGCTGGTGCATGATTATATAACAGTGGAAGAACTGCGTGCCTGCACCACCTGCCAGGCCTGCGTGGAAGCCTGCCCGGTAAGTATAGAACCGCTCGACATTATTCAGCAATTAAGAAGATACCTGGTGATGGAAGAAAGCAACAGCCCGCAGGAATGGAACCTCATGTTCGGTAATATAGAGAACAATATGGCCCCCTGGAAGTTCAGCCCCGATGAGCGGGATAAATGGGCAGAGGAGTTGAGTAATAGTTAGCAGTGGCAGCATACAGTTGCAGTAAGCAGTGGCAGTTAGCAGTTGCAGTAAGCAGTGGCAGTGGGCAGTGGTAGCAGAGAGTTGCAGTGGGCAGTAATAATTAGAGTAGGCAAAGAAATCAGATATTCATCTATGTCGGTAGAAAATTTAATAGTTTATCAAAAGGCCTACGAACTTGCAATGAAGATTTTTGAAATAACTAAAGGATTTCCAAAGGAAGAAACCTATTCGTTAACAGACCAGGTTAGACGGTCATCAAGAAGTGTTTGTGCCAATATTGCTGAGGCTTATAGAAAACGAATCTATCCCAAACACTTTATCGCAAAATTAACCGATGCTGATGGCGAGTGTTCAGAAACTATGGTTCATTTGTCTTTTGCAAAAGATTGTGGATATATAAATGAAGTAATATTCGCAGAAATACGAAACAGCTACTTAGAAGTGGGAAAATCTTAGGCGCTATCATTAACAACCCTAAGAACTTTATTAAAACAAATTAGAAACGTGTCTGCAACTGCCGCTGCAACTTGCAGACAGTAGTTCAGAAAGCTAAAAAATAAAAAACGATGCAGATAAGAAGCATGGCCGAATATGCCGCAAACGGCGAAACACCTGAGATACTTTTTTGGGTGGGTTGCGCAGGCAGTTTTGACCAGAGGGCGCAGAAAATAACCAAGGCATTTGCACAGATACTGGATAAAGTGGGTGTGAAGTTTGCCATATTGGGCAAAGAAGAAATGTGTACGGGCGACCCTGCCCGCCGTGCGGGGAACGAATTCCTGTTCCAGATGATGGCCTATAATAACATACAAACCCTGAATATGTATGAAGTAAAGAAGATAGTGACCGCCTGTCCGCACTGCTTCAACATATTAAAGAACGAGTACCCCGAACTGGGCGGCAATTATGAGGTCATTCACCATACCACCTATTTACAGCAACTGATAAACGAAGGCCGCGTGCGCATGAAAGAAGGCGGGGAATTTAAAGGCCGTAAAATAACCTATCACGACAGTTGCTACCTTGGCCGCGGAAACGGTATATACGAAGCCCCCCGCGAAGTGTTGCAGGCGCTGGATGTGGAACTGGTGGAAATGAAACGCTGCCGTACCAATGGCATGTGCTGCGGTGCAGGCGGGGCGCAAATGTTCAAAGAAGAAGAGCCGGGCAAAACGCGTGTGAATTTTGAACGTTCCGCCGAAGCACTGGATACGGGCGCTACGGTTATTGCAGCCAATTGCCCCTTCTGTACTACTATGCTGACCGATGGCGTAAAAAACAAAGAGCAGGAAGATAATGTTGCCGTACTGGACATCGCCGAAATGGTGGCCCGCTCACTGGCAGATTAGTTTATGAAACAATTACCCCAAGGTGGTGAAGAATGGATAGCCGGGCTGGTAAATGACCTTGCCTATATAAAGAGGCACCTCCGCTACCCGGTAAAAAAAGCCACTGTACTGCCTGTTATAATGTGGACATCATTCATCTTGCTGATGATGGTGCTGGTCAGCATATCTATATACACAAGGGTGACGGCAGGAGAGCATATACCGGGCATCACCCTGATAATGGCCGGCACTTCTATTATCTTGTTTACGGTCAATATAGCCCGTTACCTGCAATCGTTAAAGTTCATCAGTATATATACAGGCAAGCACCTGCAGGAAAACATACAACTGACAGATGCCTTTCTTCAGTCGGAGCATTTACTCACCTACCGCCACCCCGAAGCGCCGGAAATATTCCTGATACAAAGCCGCAACCTCAGCGCAGGCAAAGAAGACAGGGAAGTGATTATCTTCATTGCCGACGACGGACGCATCCTTATCAACAGTCATTTCACCAACCGGGGCTGGGGGTTTTCTCCCGCCGAAAGGCACCACCGGCAAATGGCCGCAATGCTCAGGAAATATATGCATGTTACGGACAACCATGTTTCCGTAACACATAACCCTTTCTGACGTAACTTTGCACCATGCAAGTACAGGATTTGAATGCATTACTTCCTACAGGTTTTTCGGATAATGCACGTGTATGGATATATCAGGGCAGCCGTCCTTTTACTGAAAAAGAAGAAATCGAGATAAACGAGCAACTGGAGCATTTTTATACCCAGTGGCAATCGCACGGCGCACCCGTTAAAGGATGGGCAAAGCTGTTGTTCAAACAATTTGTGGTGATGATGGCCGATGAGACCGATACCACAGTCAGCGGTTGCAGTACCGATTCTTCTGTACGCATTATCAAAAGCATAGAGCGGCAGTATAGTGTGAATATGTTCGACCGGATGATGCTGACCTTCCTGGTAAACGGCAAAGCCGAAATGCTGCCGCTGGGGCAGGTACAATATGCTATAGATAAAGGATACATTAAAAAAGACACCCCCTTGTTCAATAACGTAGTACAGTCGAAAAAAGAACTGCTGGAAAACTGGCTTGTTCCGGCAGGCGAAACATGGCTTGCCCGGCAGGTGAATTTTGAAGCGATGCAAAACAACTGATTCTGCCCTATCTTTAAAGGCATGAAACCAGTTTGGGGAATACTACTTATTCCTTTATTATTTTCCGGCTACTGCTTCGGGCAGGTGGCCGATACGAGTATACTCAATGAAGTAATTGTTTCCGGCATACAACCTGTGGCGGAAAACCAGACCTCGCTCAACCTCAGGCCTTACTCGCTCCAACAACTGGAAACACAATCTCCTTACAACCTTTCAGACGCCATAGCACAGATTCCGGGCATCAGCCAGATGACCACCGGGAATGCCATCAGCAAACCCGTTATACGTGGCTTATACGGCAACAGGATACTGGTAGTACTCTCCGGCATCCGTTTCGATAACCAGCAATGGCAGGACGAGCACGGGCTGGGATTATCACAGATAGGCATCAAAGGCGTTGAGGTCATCAAAGGGCCGGCTTCTTTACTGTATGGTACAGACGCAGTAGGTGGCGTAATCAACGTAATAGAAGAAAAGCCTGTAACCAACGGCCAAACGCTGGATATTAGTACACGCCTTTATTCCAATACACTGGGCACGCTGACAGATGTAGGCTACAGCAACCGTAAAAACAACAAATGGTGGCGGGTGCGCGGCGGCATCGAAAACCACGCAGACTATTCGGACGGAGATAACACCCGTGTGCTGAATTCGCGTAACAAAGGGTATTATGTAAAAGCAGGGTATGGCTTTGATAAAGCCCACTGGAGCATGGAGAACAGTTACAATTTTTCCTACAACCAGTTTGGCTTCATTATAGCCGACCTCAACCGCTTTTTTGATGAAGATGCCCGCTGGTCGCGTAGTATGGCAGGGCCGCACCACAATGTATATTTAAACACCTTCAGTTCTCAAAACACTATCAGGCTCCGGCAAAGCACGCTGCACTTCAATGCAGGCGTACAGAGCAACCGCCGCATGGAAGATGAGGGTGGCGGCTCCATCAGCCTCGATATGCACCTGCTTTCATTCCTCCAAAGTGCAAAATGGGAAAAGCAGTTGGGAAAAATCACACAGCTTGTACTGAGCCAGCAGTTGACATGGGAAAACAATACGAACCTGGGCAAACGCATCCTTATTCCCGATGCCCATATGCTGGAAGGCAATTTTTCAGGCTTTCTGCACTTCTCCGGCCGCAAACTTGTTACAGAACTGGGGGCAGGCATCAACTATAAGCATATCACCACCCTGAAAACAGGCCGGCTGAATATACCGGGCGAGTTTGTACAGCCATTCAGTATCGGCAGCCCCACAGGTAATATAATGGCAGGCATCAGCTACAACCCCGCGCCTTATATAAACGCCAAAGCCAATATTGCTACCGGCACGCGTACGGCCAATCTTGCTGAGCTGTCTTCAAACGGCATACATGAAAGCTCGTACCGGTATGAGATAGGCGACCAGCACCTGAAGAATGAGCAGAACCTGAATACGGATATCAGCTTCACGTATGCAAAAAAATCGTTTACGGCTTCTGTATCGGCTTTTTACAACCTCTTCTTCAATTATATATACCTCGCTCCCACTGCCGATTCATTTGTGGGTTTCCAGATATTCAGGTACCTGCAGCAGGATGCAGCCCTGCACGGGGGTGAAATATATCTTAGCTACCAGCCTGTAAATGCGGTACAGTTCAAAGAAGCGTTTTCAATAATTGATGGCGTGCTGGACGATGGCGGGTACCTGCCGTTCATACCACCGTATAAATCGACAACCTCCATCCGCCTTGCAAAAAAACAAATGGGCGGGCTGCAAAACCTGTTTGCAGAACCGGAGTTGGAATATTCACGGGCACAAAATCACCCTGCCATGTTTGAGACCCCTACCCCTGCCTATTACCTCGTCAACCTGCACATGGGGCTTGAAACCGTTTGGGGTGGGAACAGGTGGCAATGGAACCTGTCGTGCCGCAACCTGCTGAACAATACGTATGCCAGCCATCTTTCAAGGCTGAAATATTATGGTTTATACAACCAGGGCATTAACTTTATAGTTTCGGTACGTACCAATATCGGGTTATAATACAACTTGAACCGCCTTTATACATATACCATACATCTGCTTTTTGTATCGCTGGCCTGCGCCTGGCTGGTACATTTTGCGTTTCCTGTATATTATTCCGTCTGCACCATTGAGATAAAAAACAGGCAACATGCATCTATAGCAGAAAAAGACGGTGAGTTTGAAGTAAAACGTTTATCCCTGCACGATTATAAAAAACTGAAATACGGTGATGACGAATTACTTATTGACGGGAAGATGTATGACATAGCCGATGTTGAATATGAAGGCGATTATGTAAAATGCACCGTGCTAAAAGACAATGATGAAACGGAACTGAACCAATCATTGGTGCAGGATGTAGACCACTCTCTTAAAAAAGAGCAGCACTGCAAGCAAATAGCCTTTTGGTGCCCGGTAGCAACGCCGCCTGCCACAGGTTACCACCCGTTCCTTTATACTTCCACCATCATCAACAGTTATTATATCCTCTCTGAACCTATTTTAAATGGTTTCATGAACAGCATCATCCGGCCGCCGGAACTGGGTTAATATTACCTGTTACATTTTATCCTTTAACATTTAATAATAACCTCAATGAAAAATATGTTCAAAGCAGCCGCATTGGCTGTTATTACTGCGTTTGCCATTTCCTCGTTTACATCCTGCAAAAAAGAAGAGGATGAAGGGTTGCTGCCCAATATATCATTCAAGTCGGGCAACGATTACGTATCGGCCGATAAAACAGTGGCTAAAAACACTGTGGTGAAAATAGGCATTAACGCCTCCAAATCAGAAGATAAAGATGTACTGACCAAGTTTACCATCACAAAAGCTTACGATGGCGGTGCAGATTCCACTGTGTTGACCAAAGACCTTTCTGGAGCGGAAGGAGACGCTTATTCTTATGATTTTACCACAACAACGAGGAGTGTTGCAGGTACCGAGAAATATACCTTTACGGTTGTAAACCGCGACGGGCTCATCAATAGGACCAGCCTTGTACTCACGGTTCAATAACATCAAAACAAAACCCCGCCCCAAAAAGGCGGGGTTTGTTTTTCCATATGGAATATGCACCATGTGAATAACTTAAACATGTTTTTATGAAGTAGCTCATCCAAATCGCTAAATTTGCAAAGCTTTCCATTATTAAAATCCTGAATATTTATATAATTAATAATTCGGGACAGATTAACCGACTGAGAACGAATGACTGAACACAGCGAACATACCGAGCAAAATTCGGTATTTATCAACCAGATGTATGAAAGCTGGTTTCTTGATTATGCGAGTTATGTAATATTGGAGCGTGCAGTGCCTGCGGTAGAAGACGGGCTGAAGCCGGTACAAAGGCGCATACTGCATGCCATGCGCGAAATGGACGATGGCAGGTACAACAAGATTGCCAACGTAATAGGCCAGACCATGCAGTACCACCCCCACGGCGATGCATCCATAGGCGATGCCATCATCAATATGGGGCAGAAAGACCTGCTGATAGACACACAAGGTAACTGGGGCGATGTGCGCACGGGAGACAGTGCAGCCGCCCCCCGTTATATCGAAGGCCGTCTTTCAAAATTTGCACTGGATGTTGCTTTTAACCCCAAAACTACCGAGTGGCAGTTAAGCTATGATGGCCGCAAAAACGAGCCGGTAACACTGCCCATGAAATTCCCGATGCTGCTGGCACAAGGCGCTGAGGGCATAGCCGTAGGCTTATCTACCAAAATACTGCCGCACAACTTTTGTGAACTGCTGGAAGCCTCCGTCAAACACCTGAAAGGAAGAAAATTTGAATTATACCCCGACTTCCAGACAGGCGGGATGATTGATGTAAGCAACTACAACGACGGCGCACGCGGCGGCAAGGTGCGGGTACGCGCCCGCATTGAGGAAGTGGATAAGAAAACACTGGCGATAAAAGATGTGCCTTACAATACCACCACATCTCAGCTTGTTGACAGCATATTGAAGGCCAACGATAATGGCAAGATAAAAATCAAGAGCGTAACGGATAATACCGCTAAAGATGTAGAACTGATTGTGCAGCTCGCACCTGGCGTATCTACTGACCAGGCCATTGATGCCCTCTATGCTTTTACAGACTGTGAAATCTCCGTTTCTCCCAACGCTTGCGTTATCATCGATGAGAAACCGCACTTTGTAGGGGTAAGCGATTTGCTGAAGCATTCGGTAGCGCACACTAAGGCCCTGCTGCTGAAAGAACTGGAAATAAAGCTGGGCGAACTGGAAGCCGACTGGCATTACTCTTCGCTCGAAAAAATATTTATCGAAAAACGTATTTACCGCGATATAGAAGAGCAGACTACATGGGAAGGGGTGCTGAAAGCTATTGATGATGGATTGAAACCTTACAAGAAAAACCTGCGCCGCGAAGTGACACAGGAAGACATTGTGAAGCTGACGGAGATACGCATCAAGAGAATATCGAAATACGATACATTCAAGGCCGATGAACATATAAAGGGCGTAGAAGCGGCTATAGAAGAGGTGAAATACAATATTGAACACCTCAATGATTATGCAATAGCCTATTACGAAAACCTGCTGAAAAAACACGGCAAAGGCAGGGAGCGTAAAACGGAAATAAGGCCGTTTGAGACCATACAGGCTACAGCGGTGGCCATTGCCAATACAAAGCTATACGTCAATTATAAAGAAGGGTTTATTGGCACAGGGTTGAAGAAAGATGACTTTGCCTTCGAATGTTCTGACCTGGACAATATCATCGTCTTCCGCAAAGACGGTAAGATGAGCGTTACCAAGGTGGCCGATAAGACCTTTGTAGGAAAGGACATCATTTACCTGGCCGTGTTCCAGAAAGGGGACGAACGCACCACGTACAATATGATATATGTAGATGGTAAAACAGGCATAGCCTACGGTAAACGCTTTAACGTAACGGCCATAACCCGCGACAAGGAATATGACCTTACCAAACGCAACCCCAACAGTAAGGTTTTGTACTTTACTGCCAACCCGAATGGTGAAGCCGAAGTAATAACCATCACCCTTTCGCCGGGCAGCAAGGCAAGAATAAAAGTATTCGACTATTATTTTGAAGAACTGGAAATAAAGAGCCGTGGCGCCCAGGGCAACCAGGTAACAAAATACCCAGTAAAGAGCATCAAATTCAAAGAAAAAGGCCGCTCTACCCTTTCAGGACAAAAGATGTGGTACGATGATACCATTGGCAGGCTGAATAAAGACGGCAATGGAATCTTCCTGGGCAAGTTTGAGGAAAATGACCGCATCATCACTTTTTATAAGGACGGTACGTATGAACTGACCGATTTTGAACTAACCAACCGCTATGACGTAGATGCTGTGATATTAATGGAGAAATTCATCCCTGAAAAAGTGGTTACGGCCATCTATTACGATAAGAAAGCCGACCAGTTCAATGCCAAACGCTTCCTTATCGAATCACAAACATTGAAAAACAGGTATTTATTTATTAAAGAAGGAGAAGGCAACTACCTGGAGCTGGTAACTACCCGCCCCGAACCGGTTGTAGTGTTGAAATCAGGAAAAAAGAAATCGGATTTAGTAGAAAAAGAAGTAGCCCTGTTTGAAACAATCGATATTACGGGGTGGAAAACCGTAGGTACAAAAATTGCCGACGGCGACCTGAAGGAAGCCTCCCTTGTGGTGGAAGAAGAGGAAGAAGATACCGATAAAAATGCTTTGACCTTATTTTGATATATAATAATTTTTTTAGAAAAATCATTACCTTCACAAACCATTTTTGCTGAAAGACTGACGTAGTAATGAAAAAGATAGAACTGGAAATTGTAGCCTTGTCTCATAGCATCACACAGACTCATTCGTATGCCGTTGTTTTGGGAGAAGTAAATGGGCTTCGCCGTTTGCCTATTGTTATCGGGGGATTTGAAGCACAGGCTATAGCCGTAGCTCTTGAGCGCATGCAGCCCAGCAGGCCGCTTACTCACGATTTATTTGCTAACTTTATGTCAACCTTCGGTATAGATTTACTTGAGGTAATCATCTACAAACTGGAGGAAGGGATATTTTTTGCAAAGCTGGTATGCCAGAACGGCTCCGAAACTATCGAAATTGATTCCCGCACATCAGACGCCCTTGCATTGGCCGTACGTGCCAATTGCCGTATATACACCTATGAAAACATCCTCGAAACCGCCGGCCTGTACCTCGACCAGACAGAAGGAAAGGCGGAAAGTATGGAAAACAAAAGCATTGCTACCGCTCAATCGGCAGGAGTTGCAGAAGATAAAGACCTGAAATCGATGAACCTCGATGAGTTAAACACACTTCTGCAACAGGTGCTTGAACAGGAAGATTATGTACGCGCCATACACATAAGAGACGAGATAAACAGCAGGAAAGGAAAATAGTATTTGTTAATTTATACGTGTCCGTTAATGAAAAGAGTATGTTTGATAGCGCTGGCAACAGTTGCTATGTTCGGCAGTAATAATGCCCGTGCCCAGTATAAAGAAAAGTGTGCTACCACTGAGATTGCCAGTCAATTTATTGCAGAACACCCTGAAATGGAGGCCGCATATAAAGCTTATCAAAATGAAGTGATACAGCGTACCGCTGCATATACGGCAGATAAAGGGGCACAAAAGACCACCGCAACCCAGGTTACCGTACCGGTTGTGTTCCATGTTATACTAACCCAGGCACAGATTGATGAAATAGGCGGCACCGAAGCCGTATTGGCCCGTGCTGCCACGCAACTTGAAGTGCTGAATGAATGCTATAACGCCAGCAACAGCGATACCAGCAAAATACCCCAAGTATTCAAGCCTTTACTGGGCAATGCCCGTATTTCCTTCGGCCCTGCCCACCGTACCCCCGCCGGCAAATCAACATCAGGGGTAGAAATAAGAGTGGCACCCACCGGCTTCCAGGGTTTTGCGGTTCCTGACGGCAACGCCAAAAAAACTGCTGCGGGTGGCCTCGACCCCTGGGACAATAAAAAATATTTTAACGTATGGGTGGTTAACCTGACCACAAGCAATGTGCTGGGCTACGGCTACAGCCCGTCTTATGCCTCCCTGCTCAGCAAGCCGGAGGAAACAGGTATTGTAGTAACGTATGGCGCATGGGGAAGACGTACTTCTCCGCTTGACAAATCGTTTATCAACGGCGCCCACCTGGGCCGTACACTGGTGCATGAAACAGGGCACTTTTTCAACCTGTGGCATATCTGGGGCAATGTACCCGTGGGCAGCGGCAGTTGTATTAAAAATGACCCCGACCCCCTGAAATACGATGACGGCGTAACCGATACACCGCCCCAGAAAGATGCCAACCAGGTATGCCCCGGCCTGAGCACGGTAATAAAGAACTGCACCAATACCCCCGGCGGTGAAATGTTCATGAATTATATGGACTACCCCGGCGATGCCTGTGTCATTCTCTTTACTAAAGGACAGGTAGACCGTATGCGCGCAGAGGTGGAACCCGGCGGCCCTTCTTACGAACTGACGCAACACCCCGAACTGCTAAGCTGGCCCACAGGTGTGGCTGATATAGAACAAGGCCATAACCTGAGCATATACCCCAACCCATCTACGGGCAATTTCAGCATCCACTTCGATGATGCAAACGGCTTGAGAAGCATACAGGTTATCAATATAATGGGGCAGGTTATAAAAAACATCAATACCCCTACCCCTGCTAATTCTTATACCTTTGACCTGTCAGGAATGGCAAAAGGAATATATACGGTTCAGTGCCGGTTTGACGAAGGCACTGTTGTTAGAAAAATCACATTAGACTAATGATTACGGCATTTAATTTAGAAGAAGTATTCAAAACAACATCCGACAAAGAATTACGCAACATTGCAGATAAAGTAGTTAACCAGCAGCGCCTTACCGAAGAGGAAGGCGTTTTGCTTTTTGAAAAAGGGGAACTGGGCTTTGTCGGGGCACTGGCCGCGCATGTAGCCAAACGCCTGCATAACGATAAAGTTTATTTCAACCGCAACTTTCATATAGAGCCTACCAATGTGTGCGTGTTCACCTGCCACTTCTGCTCTTACTCGCGGCTTTACAAGCACCGCGATGAAGGCTGGGAGCTGAGCATGGAACAGATGATGGATATAGTGCGTAAGTATGACGGGCAGCCGGTTACCGAAGTACACATTGTAGGAGGTGTACACCCTAAAATGAACCTGGAGTTCTTTTGTGAACTCATCAGCAAAATAAGGGCCCACCGCCCCGAACTGCATATAAAGGGCTTCACTGCGGTAGAGCTGGATTATATGTTCCGCAAGGCCAAACTTACTGTAGAAGAAGGGATGCAAAAGCTAAAAGATGCGGGCCTGCAATCTTTACCCGGCGGCGGTGCAGAAATATTCCACCCCGATGTGCGCAAAGAGATTTGTGCGGATAAAGTGGATGCAGACGGATGGCTGCTGATACACGAAACGGCACATAAGCTGGGTATGCATACCAATGCTACCATGCTGTACGGTCATATTGAAAATTATGCACACCGCGTAGACCACATGAGCAGGCTGCGTGCCCTGCAGGATAAAACAGGCGGATTTAACTGCTTCATCCCTCTAAAATTCCGCAATAAGGATAATGATATGTCTCATATCCCCGAAGTGTCTATTATCGAAGATTTGAGGCTGTATGCTATTTCCCGGTTGTTTATGGACAACTTCCGCAACCTGAAAGCCTACTGGCCTATGCTGGGCAGGCAGTCGGCACAACTGACCTTATCATTCGGTGTGAATGACCTGGATGGTACAATTGACGATACAACGAAGATATACTCCATGGCCGGCGCAGAGGAGCAATCTCCCTCAATGAGCACAGAAGACCTTTGCGACCTGATTACCTCTGTAGGTAAAATACCTGTGGAACGGGATACGCTGTACAACGAGATACAAGTGTTCGATACGTTACCTGCATAATACCATATAGCTATATAAAACAAACTGCCTGCATAATTCATGCAGGCAGTTTGTTTTGAATATTGTACAGTTAATGCTCCAGGAAATTCAGGTCTTTACCAAAAGTTTCCTCGGTCATAAATACTGCTATTATGCTTATCACCATTACGATAACACCAGTAATGGCTGCGGCGTTTACAAAGCCATAGCCCGGCTGCAGTTCTTTAAACAGGAACACCATTAAGGGTAACGACCCCCTCACCATATTGGGAACTGTTGTTGCTGCGGTAGCCCTCAGGTTGGTACCAAAGTGTTCTGCTGCCATCGTAACGAATATGGCCCAGAAACCTGTGCCGAAACCCAGCAGGGCGCAAATCACATACATTTGCGTGGCTGTGCCGTTGTATTGCCTGAAGTACCAGATAATGCCCGCAATGGTGATGCCGTAAAAAATATACAAAGCCTTTTTACGGCTTTTAAGCGCCTGGCTCAAAACACCTATCAGTATATCGCCGATGGATATGGCCACATATGCATACATCACCCCAAGGCCGGGGTCTATTTCTTCAGGTATGTGAAACTGCCTGCCAAACTCCTTTGAAAAGGTAACCAGTATGCCTATTACATACCAGGTAGGAAGCCCAATTAATATGCTTAACAGGTATTTTTTAAACCTTGCACCATTGGTAAAAAACATCAGGAAATTCCCTTTGCTTACCTGCTGCTGCTCCAGTGCCTTGTACATCCCCGACTCGAACACGGAAATACGTAAAGCCAGCAGCAACAGCCCCAGCCCGCCGCCTATATAGTAACAAACCCTCCAGTCAAAATATTTCGAAATAAAATAGGCGGCAACAGCCCCGGTAAGACCCAGCCCGGCCACCAGTGATGTAGCTACGCCCCTTCTTTCTTTAGATATAAGTTCGCTCACCAGTGTGATGCCTGCGCCCAGTTCACCGGCCAGGCCTATCCCTGCAATGAACCTGCAAAGGCTGTATTGCTCCACCGTATGCACAAAGCCATTGGCTATATTGGCAACAGAGTATAAAAGAATGGAACCGAACAGTACGCTCAGCCTGCCTTTTTTATCGCCCAGCATACCCCAGAGTATGCCGCCAAGCATCAATCCCCACATCTGGTAACTGATGATGGCAAGTCCTTTACTGGAAATAAGGGCATCGCTCAGGCCAAGGCTTTGCAAGCTTTTTATGCGTACAATGCTGAAAAGAAGCAGGTCATATATATCAACAAAATACCCCAGGCCCGCTACGATGACCGGAAGGCTGAACAGGGATATGGAGGCACGGTTGGTTTGCATTCACTATTTATTGCCGCTAAGCTTGTCTTCCATTATATCCTCGGCAACATCAAGTACGGGCTTTTTTTTACCGAAAAACATTTTGAAAAGTACAGGGGCTGTCGTCACAACAATCAAACCGATCACTATCTTCTCGAAATTGTGTTTTACCCATTCATTTTCGCCCAGGAAATAACCCGACAGTACCATGCTGGATACCCAGGCCACAGAGCCAAGGACGTTGAACAGGAAAAACTTTTTTCCTTCCATTTTCACTACCCCTGCTACAATGGGGGCAAAAGTGCGCACGATAGGAAGAAAGCGTGCAAGTATAATGGCGCTTCCACCCTTTTTATCATAAAATTCTTTTGCCTGCAATACGTGCTTGCGTTTAAAAAGAAGCGTATCCCTTTTCTCAAATAGTATAGGCCCGGTCTTTTTCCCAAACCAGTAGCCTGCTGAGTTGCCCAGTATACCGGCAACGCTGATTAATACAATCCAGTAAAGCAGGTTGGCAAAGCCACTCTGAAACGGGCTGTGCGAGTTGGCTATCATTAAACCGGTGACGAACAAAAGGGAATCGCCGGGCAGGAAAAAACCTACAAAAAGACCGGTCTCGGCAAATATTACCAGGGCTACAAGATACAATCCGCCGAATGCGGTAACCAATGCCGCCAGCTTTTCGGCATCCATCAACTCTTTTAAAAACTGGATAATATCGTGCATATCATTTATTGGAGCGGTGAAAATAAAGCATTTTGTGCGAATAAGGGCAATTCCATAACGTTAAGCATATCAAAATATTACTCCATGTCAGGACAATTCCCCTTCCCACTTGCTTACTACGGCTGTGGCAACGCTGTTTCCTACTACATTGGTGGCGCTGCGCCCCATATCCAGCAGCGGGTCTATACCCAGCAGTAAAGCCAGTCCGGCTTCCGGGATATTGAAGGTAGCGAGCGTACCTGCTATTACTACCAGAGAGGCGCGGGGCACACCGGCTATACCTTTACTGGTCAGCATCAACACCAGCAACATACTCATCTGTGTACCGTAGTCGAGGTGTATACCGTACGATTGGGCTATGAACATAGAGGCAAAGGTCATATACATCATAGACCCGTCCAGGTTGAATGAATAGCCCAGTGGTAATACAAAGCTCACAATTTTGTCTTTACAGCCAAAACGCTCCAGTTCCATCATTGTTTTAGGAAAAGCCGCCTCGCTGCTGCTGGTACTGAACGCCAGCATGATAGGCTCCCGGATACGCTGCACCAGTGTAAATATCCTGCGCTTCACAAATACGGAGCCTGCCAGTAACAGCACTATCCACAATATCAGCAGGCCGAAATAAAACTCGCCGATGAATATGGAATAGGTTTTCAGGATGCCTAAACCCTGTTTGGCAATAATAGCCGTCATAGCCCCGAATACTGCTACAGGCGCCAGGTTCATCACATAGCCCGTTACTTTCAATATCACGTGTGCAATGGCATCCATAGCCTTGATAACGATTTCTCCACGCTCGCCTATCGCCGCAGTTGCCACACCGAAAAACAAGGAGAACACAACGATTTGCAATATTTCGTTCTTCGCCATGCTCTCGAATACGCTGGTGGGAAATACGTGATAGAGAAAATCCCTGAGTGAAAGCGCCGTTTTTTTGATGCCTGTATCCATGCTTACGTCCGGCACGGGCAGGTGCATGGCCATACCGGGTTTAAACAGGTTCACGAGCATCATGCCTATAAGCAGGCTGGTGAACGATGCGCTGAAAAACCACAACAATGTTTTACCGCCTATGCGTCCCACGGCTTTCATATCGCCCAGCCGTGCTACACCTACTACCAATGTGGTGAACACAAGCGGGGCTACAATCATTTTTATCAGCCTCAGAAAAATATCCGCCATCAGCGAGAACGGTTCCAGCTTACTGTCGCGTGCAGCCATTACCGCGCTTTTATCGGTTACCAGTTTCACTTTGGCCGCTACCAGTTCGCGGTAGGCCATGCTGCTGGTATCGGTAATGCCTATTATCTGGTCCTGCATCGAGCTGATGAGTGTTTCCGTATCGGCCAGTACATTATTCTCGTGCTGCACGTAGGTACTATTCAATATAAAACCCAGTACTACACCTGCCACAAGGCCAAGAATGATATATAAGGTAAGGCGGTTGCCTTTCTTAGAGGTCATTATTTCTGTCATTTCAACGCTTTGGAGCTGCAATATAATATTTAATAGACAGGAGCGTAATATACCAGCTTATCTCCAACAGATGCATTTCCCTGCAGCCCGCCTGTATGGATGCACAATATCTTCGCTTCGCGGGGGAAGAAGCCTGCATTTATTTGTTGCTGCACACCATACATCATCTTGCCGGTATATACTATATCGAGCGGCATTTTGTTCTTTTCAAAAAAATCGTTCATAAACGCTACCAGTTCCGCATTATGCTTACCGAAACCGCCAAAGTGCCATTCGTCAAATATCGTCCATTGATTTACAGCGTGTATCTCCCCTACGAGTTCATCAGCCAGGTACTTTCCGCCTTTCATGGGCGCATAGCCATACACTGTTTGCTGTGTATTTTCCAGGCCGTTGCATATACCCGCCAGTGTAGTGCCCGTACCCGCCGAAACACATATATGCGTATATGCTTCGGGAATATAGCCAGCTATTTCTTCCGCCCCCTTCCTGCCCTGCCCGTTGGCGCCCCCTTCGGGTATGATGTAGGGCATACCGAACTGCCCGGCAAGCCACTGTAGCCATGCCGGGTCTTTCTTATGTGCATATTCTTCCCGTGGTATAAAATGCAGGTGCATTCCGTTTTCTTTACAAAAATCCAGTGTAGGCGTAGTTTTGTCATATACACCTCTTATTACCCCTACGGCTTTTATGCCGTATGCTTTGGCTGCTGCGGCAGTAGCCGCCAGGTGGTTGGAATATCCACCGCCGAATGTGAGTATGGAGGTAAAGCCTTCTCCTTTTGCACAAGCTATATTATACTTAAGCTTATACCACTTGTTGCCCGAAATATGGGGGTGTATCGCATCGAGGCGAAGCATATCCACCTGCTGCACTGCGGCACCATACCATTCGGGATTTAAAGACTGTATTTGAGGCTTATCAGGAATTGTAACCATATTCCCTCAGGTAGTTTTCATTATCGCGCCATTTAGGCCGCACTTTCACGAACAGCTCCAGGTGTACTTTGCCGCCTATGAACTCTTCTATGGCCATGCGCGATTTAATGCCCAGTTGTTTTATCAGGCTGCCGGCTTTTCCAATCAGTATTATTTTCTGCGTTTCACGCGCCACTATTATTTCCGCCTTGATAACGGTAATGTTTGGCTTTTCTTCAAACGATTGTATAATGACAGCCGTATGGTACGGTATTTCTTCATGGTACATGTTGAATATCTGCTGTCGTATCAGCTCGCTGACGAAAAATCGCACGGGCCTGTCTGATACACTGTCTTCCGGGTAGTAAGGCGGTGCTTCTGGCAGATGGTTCAATACCATCGGGACTATCTTATCTACATTGGTTTGCTTTTGTGCCGATATAGGCAGCACTTCCCATTGCGGGTATTTCTCCTTATATACGTTTACAAGCCTCTCTGTTTCCTTTGCATCTTTCACAAGGTCTGTTTTGTTCAGCAGCAGTATGGCCGGTACTTTCAGCTTCAGCGTTTTCACTATGGTATCAAAATCTTCCAGCGGCTCCCTGATGTCGTGCAGTAATATGGCTACGTCTGCATCTTCCAGCGCACTTTTTACCTGCTGCATCATTTTCTGGTGCAGTTTATATTTCGGTTCGATGATACCGGGCGTATCGGAAAAAATGATTTGATAATTTTCTTCCGTCATAATGCCTAGTATGCGATGGCGCGTGGTTTGCACTTTATGCGAAGTAATCACCAGTTGCTCTCCCAGTAAGGCATTGAGCAAAGTTGATTTACCCGCATTGGGGGCGCCGAATATATTTACAAAACCTGATTTATGTCCTGATTCCATGAGCAATGCAAAGCTACTATTTCACAACACTTTTAAGAATAAAAACAAAAAGCTTTGATTATTCAATTTGTTTGGCCTATCTTTGCAACCTCATCGCGAGGTAGAGCAGCGGTAGCTCGTCGGGCTCATAACCCGAAGGTCACAGGTTCGATCCCTGTCCTCGCTACAAAAAGAAACACCGACATATCGGTGTTTCTTTTTTTTAGCAATAGCCAGCTACCTGCCGGCTCATCATAACGGATCAAGTTGAAAAGTTGTGGGATTAGGCATAGATGTTAGCTAATCTGAACAGGAAGAAAGCGGTATCTTAATCCATATCAGAGAGCGGCATGCCCGGCAGTAAATGGGGGAAATTATTTTCCGGCCTGTTCAATTGTATCTCGGCTATGCAAACAATACGTTCAGGTAAAATTCAACACCCGCCTGTTTTTTATCATAGCTAATATCCTTAGAAGTAACAAAAATTGAACCTATTATTTAAGCCATGTAACCTGCCTGATGCTAATAACCTATCGTCAATTAAAAGAATGACGGAACTCAAGCGGCGAAAGCCGGGTTTTGGTCTTAAACAACTTACTGAAGGATTGCAGGTGCTCAAAACCCAATTCATAGGCAATCTCGCTCACGGTTAACTGTGTAGTCGAAAGCTTTTCCTTCGCCAGTTCTATGAGCTTGTTATGCAAATGTTGCTGGGTGTTTTGTCCCGTCAGCGATTTGAGCAGGCCACTCAGGTAACCCGGTGAGATATTCAGGTTTTCGGCAATAAACGTTACGCTGGGCAACCCTTTTTGGGTCAACATGTCGCTTTTAAAGTAATTATCCAGCAAGTCTTCCAGTTTGGTGAGTATCTCATGGTTGGCAACCTTGCGGGTGATGAACTGGCGTTGGTAGAACCTTTCAGAATAAGTGAGCAGCAGTTCCAGTTGGGCGATGATTACACTCTGGCTGAAACGGTCGATATTGGCACAATACTCCTGTTCAATATTTTGCACAATGGTGTTGAGCATCGCTTCTTCCTTATCTGAAAGGTAGAGCGCCTCATAGACCGAGTAACTGAAAAATTCATATTGCCTGATGGTTTTGGCTAACGTGGTATTCCATAGAAAATCCGGGTGAATTAGTACCATCCAGCCTTCCGGGTGGTGTACCCGGGAACTTTTTTCAAATTCCACGCCGAATACCTGCCCGGGGGACATGAAGAACAAGACGCCTTCATCAAAATCGCTGGCCTGCTGCCCGTATTTGAATTTAGCGTTCTTCACCCTTTTCATCGAGATAGAATAAAAATCATAGATGATGCTGAACGGGCCCTCGGCCAGCGGCCTGTTGAGGTCGTCCATACGCACTACACTTATCAGCGGATGCGCCGGGTTCGGCAGGCCCGCTGCGCGGTGATACTCTGTAATTGTGCGAAAACGAAACAACTGCTGATTGTTCATCCTTAATTAAAGTTCGTTATTTTTTATGATAGACGGTGGCAAACTCCCTGGCGAAATCAGCGAGTTTGACCTTGCCCATTTTGGGGTTGGCCCGGTGAAAATTTTCAAGGGGCTTGCCGCTATGCATAACGGCCTGCATCTCTACCAAAGTTTCCGCCAGCTTTTCCGGCACTTTAGCCATTTTCAGCCCTTGCAGCATTTCCTTATCCGAAAGCAGCACCCATTTTAACCAGGGCTTGCCTACAGCCGCACCAATAATAGCCGCGGCTTCGTTACAGGTCATTTCCTCACTGCCTACATAGCGGATGGTCTTTTCTTCCGGCAACAACAGCAGTTCCTCTGCAACCGCCTCCGCAATATCCTTCGGCGATACGAAAACAACCCGGTCATCCCCGCCGCAGTTTCCCATCAGCAGCCCGGTCTTGCCGGTCAGCAAGGCCCCGGGGCCGGAATACCACAGGGCCATGAGTTTACCCATCAACCCTTTGCCTTTGATAAGGTCTATCGACTGGTAGAAGTTGGTATAAAAAGAACCGGGGCGCATGATGGTGAGGGAGATGCCCGGTACCTCAAACAGGTGTTCTATGTTCTCGCCTTTGAGCAGGTCGGCCACCCAGCCGCTCAGCAGCACAACCCGCCGGGTGCCTGCTGCCCGGATGGCTTCCACATAGTTCTGCGCCACACGGCGCATATAAGCGCCGAGGTCGGGTTCGGTATAGCTCAGCGGAATCATGGCATAAACAGCGTCTGCACCTGCAAATGTATCTGCCAGGAACCCGGCATCAGCGATAGAGCCGATAGCGGCTGTAGCGCCCATGTTTTCTATTGTTGTTTTTTTATCCGGGTTGCTGCTGACAACTGTCACCTTATGTCCCCGGACGACCAGCATTTCGGTCAGCGGCTTGCTGATGTTCCCCAGGGAACCTGTTACTATAATCTTCATTGTTTTGCTATTGGGTATAAACTCCGTTCTCAATATCGGCAAGCAAGGTAGCATGTGCCGGGTGCCAGTTTAATGTCTGTTGGGTCCATGTACTGGATGCCGGGCAGTCGATACCGGCCATTTGTGCAAACCAGCCAAAATGTTCGGGGGCAGCTTCCGGCGCTACCGAAACTACCGGGAGGTTTAATTCTTTGCCTATGGCTTCGGCAATTGCCTTAACCGTGATTGCTTCTTCGGCGGCAGCATGATAACGGGCACGTGGTACGGCATTTTCTAAAGCCAGCCGGAATAAATGAGCGGCGTCCAGGCGGTGTACCGCATTCCAGCGGTTGAGGCCTTCGCCTATGTAAGCGGAAACACCTTTTTCACGGGCAATATTCACCAGTATGGGTATAAAACCATGCTTATCGCCATCGCCATGTACCGATGGTGACAGGCGAACGGTTGCCGCACGAACGCCTAAAGCAACTACGGCATCTGCGGCCTGCTCTGAAGCGCGCGGCCATGCCGGGTTTAGCGCCGGGATAATATCTTCGGTAGCGAGCGTTCCGGGGCTGACGAGTGCCGTACCGGAGGTTACGATAAGCGGGCGCTCAGAGCCTGCCAGCACTTCGCCAAGGGTTTCAATGGCTATCTTATCCACCTTGCATACTTCCGCGAAGCGGGTGAAATCATGGATGAACCCCGCATGGATTACGCCGTCTGCTGATGCCGCGCCGCTGCGCAGGCTGTCGAGGTCTTCCAAATCACCACGGTGAACTTCCGCACCTGCATCAACCAGTTTTTGGGCCGATGCATCCGAACGGGTCAGCCCCAACACTGTATGGCCCGCGCTGATTAATTCCTGCACAATGGCAGTACCGATAAAGCCTGTAGCTCCCGTAATAAATACGCGCATATTTGTTTTCTTTAGTTGAAGCAAAGGTCAGTTGCCCCAATCAAAGAGGTTTATCCAAATCTGCGAATGATTTAGCCAAATCCGTGAGTAACGGCCAGGAGGTAATGCTTATCCCTATTCCGCTTTCGTATTACTGTTTTTTCCTGACAACCAGACCACCAACACCATTAAGAAAGCAGTAACCAGCGCAGCAATGCCCCGGCTGAAGTTTAAACCGCCATTGGCTACGGGCTTCGTCAGAAAATCGCCGAAAGTGGCGCCAAACGGCCTTGTGAAGATAAAGGCAATCCAAAACAATACTATTTCATTTAACCGGGTGAAGTAATGCAGCAACACTACCAGGATAATAATACCGGCAGTAATAGCTGCCCCCGTCAAATAGCTTAAGCCAAGGTTATCACTTAAAAAATCACCGAAAGCGGTGCCCAGGCTGTTTGAAATCAGGATGGCAGCCCAGTAGTACACTTCTGCGGTCCTTTTCGTTACCGGGTAGACTTGTATTTGTTGTTCACTCCTGTACCATACAAACAGTACAAGCAGTAAGGCCGTAAACAGTATTAAAGAACCGGCGGCATAACCTAACCCTAAAGTACGGTCCATTAAATCCGAAATTTCCGTACCGACTGTAGTAGTACCGGTAATGACCAGCCAATAAACGGGTGCGTGAAATTTTTCCTGCTTCAACTGGATACCCAGTACTATTAAAAAAAACGCCAGGGTAATGAGCAGGCTATACACATAGCCAATGTTCAGGCTCATTGAAAAAAAATCCCCTAGTATTTCACCAAGCGTAGTAGCCAGAATTTTTAATATCCAAAACAGCAGTGTAATCTTCGCTACTTTATTCAGGCTTACATGGGCACTTTCCATCATTGCATTTTCAGTAAACTTATAAAATCCTTCATTATTAAAACAAAAGCGCAACCCGTTCCGGGTTGCGTTTTTGTTTTTTACCGTACCTAAGTATATCAGGCAACAACTTCCACCGGGGCCTCTGTGCTATTCTTTTCTGCCAGGGCGGCATTGATTCTTTCCAGTTCCCTTTCCGTTGTTTTCGTCTTCACCAGTACGCTTACGCGATACACCAGGAACACGCAACCAATGATAACGGCAGACACTACATAACCAAGGGTGCTATAGTGCTGTAAGGGCCCTGAGCCACCGGGCTGTGTCACAATCATACCTGCGCATACGGCCGCAATACCGCCGGCCATTTGCTGCAATGAAGAATTAAGGCTCATGAATGCCCCCCTGTCCTGCATTTCGGGTATGCTGGTATTCAGCGTGCTGGCCGGTATCATACGGCTCATAATGCCCATGAACAGTATCATATTGATAACAATGATCTGCCACAGGGGCACGGGGTGCAGGCTGGTGTATATCAAAATCATCACTATGGCCACTACAGAGCCTGCGGTAAAGAGGATGAACTTGTCTATCTTATCGCTCAGCTTACCGATAAGCGGCATTATGATAATGGAAGACATACCCGTAAGCATAAAAATGACCGGCAGGTCGTTGGCGGTCATGCGCAAATTATTTATCAGGTATGCGCTGCCAAAAGGCATCAGCATAAACCCGCCTACAGAAAGAAATGCTGTAGCCATAAACCCCACCTGGTAATCTTTGTTCGATATGGTATGCCATAGGTGCAGAAAAGCATTTTTGTCTTTTTGCCCGCTGAGGTGTGCATTTACCGGCTTCATCTTCAGCAATACCAACAGCGCAATGATGAGAGCCAGTCCGGCTATCATGGTAAACGGCGCATGCCATCCCCATATATTGGCTATGTATATACCTACGGGTATTCCCAATACCTGGCTGGCGGCAAAA
The DNA here is from genome assembly GCA_964621795.1 of uncultured Flavipsychrobacter sp. Taxonomy (GTDB): domain Bacteria; phylum Bacteroidota; class Bacteroidia; order Chitinophagales; family Chitinophagaceae; genus Polluticoccus. The sequence continues at coordinate 81,854 of CAZUMM010000015.1, read as the reverse complement.
GACATTTGCACAAAGCCCATTACGCGGCCACGCTGGTGTACTACAAACAAGTCGGTAATAATGGCCATAGAAACGGAAGCGATAACACCGCCGAATAAGCCCGTAATAACACGCGCCGCCAGCAATGCAGCATAGCTGTTAGCAAGGGCGCAGCTAAGCGTACCAATAATGAAGCCGGTGTAAAAGAACAAGAGCAGTTTCTTCCGGTCGAACTTGTCGGCAAAGCCAGCAGCCAGTATGCCGGAAGCCCCTGCGCTGAAGGCATAGGACGAAACGACCATGCCGAACTTTGCAGGCGGTATGTCCAATCCTTTCATCAGGAAGTCGCCCAGCGGTGAAAGCACCATAAAATCGAGCACCACGGTAAATTGCAGCAGTGCCAGGATGGCGACGATTAATTTCTGATACCCTGAAAAGGGAACCATTTTTGAGTGTTGTTGGTTTTCCATGTAATTGTTTGTTTATGATAGTTCCGCACAGGCAAAGCCGTGCATGCTGATTATTTTTATGATTTCGCCGGGTTGCAACAAGGTGGTGGTTACCCTCAATACGCAATCCGCATCCTCCATATCTATACTCCACCCGCTGATGCCTGCATGATCGTCCAATACTTTCGCTACCGGCAATAGCTGCGTTGCAGAGGATATGTTGGTTTTAAATACGAGTATGTTTTTAATATCAATTGTCATTACAATAATGGTTATTACATTAATAAATGAGCATTCATTTTTAATTAGGACAAAAAAATTATTTTTTTAATGCTTTTACAACAAGGTCAAATGTCTCCCACATTGTCTTTTTTGTAAGCGTAAACTTCCTGTTCCCAACGCTTCTGCCTTCCGTATGAAAGCGCAGCAGGTTATATAAAGGCCCGTAAGCAACCGACCAGAACACCTCAAACGGCAGCGGGTCTATCTCGCCGCGCTTTATGGCATTGTGCATAAACCTGCCCATCGTTTCTTTAAACCCTTCCATAAACGTGCTGTGAATACCTTCTTTGTACGGTGTGCTGCGCAAAAGTTCAAACAGTTGCGTAGACATAGGGTTGTCCAGTATCTGTTTTGCCCTGTTCTTCCACTGCTGTCTCAGCCCTTCCTCAAAAGACGCGTCGGGGTCAAAATCTTTCAGCATAGTGGCAATCATCCTTTCCGCTTCTTCTGTTGATATCCTTATAATCAGGTCATCTTTATCTTTATAATAGATGTACAGGGTAGCAACCGATATATCGCAGGCTTTTGCCAGTTTATTCATACTAAAGCCATCCAGGCCGTCTTTCACCAGCATTTCGATGGCCTTTTGTTTTACCAGTTGCTCTTTATCTGTATCACGTGTTCGCATCTATCGTAATATATTATCCGCAAAGATAAATGAATGTTCGTTCATTTATCAAAAAAAAGTTTTACACAACAATTTTAAGCCATAATTTAAACTACTGTTAATTTCCGGGAAGGGTTGATTTCTTCGCCTGTGAAACTTATATTTGCATATCACCCATTTACAAGAGCATTCCAAATGAGCAAACTGAAGACTGCATGTGTCAGCGCATGCCTTGCGGCCTCCGTAATACTTTTTGGTTGCAGCAGCAGCAAACAGTTACATTCACCGTCGCTGTCACACAATAATAATCCAAAGTTCCTGAAAGATATTTCCCTTGCGGGGAATAACAGCACGGTCAATCTTTCGTCTGTTATAGACCAGGCTAAAAGACCGGTAAAGGAATTCAACCCGGCGAACAACAATATATTGCAATGCAAGTATGCCGAAATGCTGGAGGTAGTACCGCAGGCTATTACCAACCTGGCATTATACAGCTTTATAGATGAATGGTATGGTGTGAAATACAAATACGGCGGTACCGATAAAGACGGTATAGACTGCTCAGCCTTTGTACAGAAAGTATACGAAAACGTTTTTTGTACCGACCTTTTCCGTACGGCAAGGGAACAGTTCAGGATGTGCCGGATGGAATGGAATATAGATAGCCTTGAAGAAGGCGACCTTGTTTTCTTCCGCACTACCCGCAGCAAACGTATTTCGCATGTAGGCCTTTACCTCGCCAACCACCACTTTGTACATGCATCGGCCAGCCAGGGCGTAACCATCAGCAGCCTTGACGATAGCTACTGGACACACAGGTATGCAGGGGCCGGACAGGTTCCAAAAACAGAGATTAAACTTTAAGTTTATATTCAGGCTGCAATTGCAGCCTTTTTTATTGCCCGCATCCCCCTTATGACGGGAAATTGCCATTTATCACCAACTTTACCATGAAAAAGAACGTCTTTTGACCTGTTATCAAAATATATCTATGAAATCGATTGCTATACTTTCAATATTCATTTGTATGGGTAGCGGGGCATGGGGCAAAACAGCGAAGGTGCTGTTTATAGGCAACAGCTATACCTATGTGAATGACCTGCCGCTGCTCATATCCGACATGGCCTCAACAACTGGCGATACGTTGATATATGATTTCAACACACCCGGCAGCTATACACTATCTGCCCATTGCAGTAATTCGGTTACACTGAACAAAATAAAAGCCGGCGGATGGGATTATGTGGTACTGCAGGAACAAAGCCAGCTACCTTCGTTATCTCAGCCGGAAGTAGAACAATACACCCTGCCATACGCCCGCAAACTCGATAGCCTTATACATGTATACAGCCCCTGTGCCGAAACAATATTTTACATGACCTGGGGCAGAAAGAACGGCGACCAGGATAATTGCCCTACCTGGCCGTATGTATGCACCTACGCCGGTATGGATAGCCTGCTGCACGCCCGCTATATGCTGATGGCAGACAGCAACCATGCCTCGGTATCGCCCGTAGGGGCTGCCTGGCATTATGTGCGGGACCATTATCCCGCTATTGAATTGTACCAGGCCGATGAAAGCCATCCCTCGCCCGAAGGCACTTATGTAGCAGGTTGCAGTTTTTATACCGCTATATTCAAAAAACCGGCAGACTCTGTTACCTACAACTTTTCGCTGAATCCGACCGATGCAGCCAATATAAGGGATGCCGCCACAAAGGTGGTGTACGACAGTATGAGCCATTGGCATATCGGCGCGCATGAAGTATATGCCGCTTTCCAACACACCCTTACGGCCAAAACCGTAACATTCTCCAATACTTCGATGAATGCAGTGCAATACCACTGGGATTTTGGCGACGGGCAAACCTCGACAGCTGCAGCACCGGCACATACTTATACACAATTCGGCAACTATACGGTTACGCTCATCGTAACGGGCGTAAAAGGGTGCAGCGATACTACAGTTAAAACAGTTGGGGTATGGATGGAAAGAATAGAGGATGTTCAGGACCATGTGGCTATCATCATAGCTCCTAACCCTGCCCACAACCTGTTGCATATAGCTTCAGTCAGGCCTGGGACACATGCTTACCACGTTCGCATACTCAATAGTATAGGCCAGGTAGTGTGCAATACTTCCGTTAGCAGCGCTCAGAACACAGATATAGACATTTCACACCTCAACACAGGTGTTTATATACTCCATATAGATGAAGGGCAGCATTCCGTTTACAGGGGTACTTTTATTAAAGAATAATACGTAAAAAATACTAAATGATTGAAAGGCTGCTTTTTGCAGCCTTTCTTGGTAGTATGCCTCTGTACCGGCTCATCTGTTTTTGCAGAAAATTGTCCATCAGGAAGCTACAAACGTCCATTCTTTAAACAGGTAATATGACTGAATTTCGTTTGCTGACGATAACAATAAAACCAAAAGTGATTATGATTAGCAAAAGAACTGTAATTGCCTTTACACTGCTGGCAATGACGCTGGGCGCATGTAAAAAGGATGATAATTCCACTACTACACCCACAGTAACAGGTAAAGACCCGGATAAAGCCGAAAAGGTACAGGTAGACCGTTTCTCAGAAAAAGCCGGCCACCTGCAGGTACGCACCTCCACCAACGGATTGCCCGGGCCTAACGAGCCGGTGAATTTTGACCAGGGGCCATTCATTACAACAGGCCTTAGCCCGAATGGCGCATCCGTATCTTATTATAATTTTGATGTACAACCGCTTACGCCGGCCCCTATATATGTGCTGATGAAAAATGGAAATCCTGTTGATGGCCAGTTAAATATTATAGACGATATACCGGGCGATGATGATTACAATGATTTCTGGCTGGTGAATAAGGTGGCTGTACCTGATGATTATGTTGCCAACAGCGTTACCTCGCTGGAAGAGATACAGCAAAAAGGATATACCATAACCCCTACCACCAAAATAGTCAACTGCCCCGTTGTGCCGGAAGGCTCTGTAGCTACCAAAAGGCTGAACGGCGAGAGCAATGCGCTTACCCGTGGCTGGTACAAGGGAAAAGTAGTATCCTATTTCAACTTCGGGGAGAAAGACCTTATGGCGGTCAATAATATGGTACCCACCTCGCCTATTTACGTAACATTCAATATCAATCCCGACATGACAGGAGGCGGGCCGATGTCAGGTTTTAAGGTAGAAATGGGTTCGATGCAAACACATAATGTAGTAGCTACCACTCCTTCAGATGCGGGGTATTCTCCGCTGTGGTCTGTGAATGTATATGATAATATGGACTTTATGACCGTACATAACCTTTCACAGGCACAGATGGCCAATATTCTTGCCACGGGTGTAGCCCTTGTTAATTGTCCCATTGTAAGCGATTAGGTTCATAGATAGCGGCACACAAAACTGTGTATGTGTAACAGCATGCGCAGTTTTTTCATTTCATAATAAGTACGGAAATTTATACTATGCGGCAAGTGGCATATACATTGGTAAATCCGGATAGTGGCAACCTGGCTTTCCGGCTGCTGCAATTTGGCGATAATACTTTTTTCGACCATATACAGCGGCACAGCTATTATTCTATTGTATGGATAGCAGAAGGAACAGGCATTGCAAGGGCTGACTTTTCGGATTATGAGTTAAAGGCAGGGCAAATGTATTTTTTCTCACCCTACCAGCCTTATATGTTTTTACCCAAAGCTGGCTTTAAAGGCATTACATTAAATTTTCACCCCGACTTTTTCTGTATTTATAAGCACCAAAAAGAGGTAGACTGCCACGGGGTACTCTTTCATAATGTGTATGACCCGCCGCTGCTGCATATACCGGAGCACCTGCATCCGCGCTTCGCCGAACTGGCGGAGCAAATGAAAGTGGAAATACAAAATACGGGGCTGGCCCAGCAGGAAGTATTGGTATCGATGCTGAAAATATGGCTTGTATATGCAACCCGTACCCGGGCAGAGCAGGAAGATATAATAAGAAGTATGCCCTATGCACCGGAACTGCAAATGCTGCAACAGCTGCAGGATGCCATAGAGGAGCATTATAAAACGAAACACACTGCCTCAGACTATGCCTGTATGCTCAATATATCGCCTAAGGCGCTGGGAAAAGCTACCAAAAAACATTTCAACAAAACCCTGACACACCTCATATCCGAACGCATTATCATAGAAGCCAAACGGGAACTGTACATGACCCAAAAGCCTGTAAAAGAAATAGCTTACGAACTGGGCTTCGAAGACGAATACTACTTCAGCCGTTTCTTTAAAAACAATGCATCGGTATCACCCAGCATGTACCGGCAAACCGTACTGCCCTACCAATACCAGCTTACAGTACAGCAGTAAACAGATTAATAACCTGGGGTTAATAACGAATGGCATTTATACAAATATTAACATAAAAGGCAATAAGCAACCATACAGCAGAGCATAGAAATGGTGTACCTTAATACCCGCACCGTCTATGGAACTGAAAACTACGATACTATCTATATTCGATGGCATGGAAATGAAAGAAGCCACCTTCTGCCAACATACATTTCCGGCCCATTATCACGATTCATACAGTATAGGCATTATTGAAAAAGGCATAGAACGGCTTTACATCCGGGATAATGAAATACCGGCACATGCACATTCCGTGACCATTATCAACCCTTATGAGATTCACGCCAACAGTTTTTACGACAGTGCCCCATGGAAGTACCGCGCCCTGTACATCAATAGCGATATGATGCGGTACATGCAGCAAAAAACGGGCTTATTCCCCGGCGGGTATGTAACCTTCAGCAGGCCGTTGATAGATGATATATACCTGTACCAGCTCATCCTGCAATTCTTTTCAGCGGAGACAGATAAAACAACACACCTGTATCACATTTGCCGATACCTGCTCATACATTATGCGCGTACCGGGCCGGAAGCACATTTTATAGCCAGTGACCCCATTACAGATGCCGTTGAACACTTCCGCACCCATTTGTATGAAAAACCGGACATTACCCGCGTTGCAGCCCGGTACCGTATGGATAAATATAAGTTCATCCGGGCGTTTACACAGTTTACGGGATTAACGCCCAACAGTTACCTGCTGCTGCACCGCATCAACAAATCGAAAGAACTGATAACAGAAGGCATGCCTATAGTGTCAGTCGCATTGGAAACGGGGTTTTACGATCAGAGCCACTTTACACATTATTTCAAAAAATACACAGGCGTTTCACCACTGGCCTATAAAAAGAACAGGTTAATAATATGACTGCAATATTTTACAATTTTCGGCAGTGCCTGCTCCCTACTTTTACTGTATAAAATACATGCTATGAACAAATACATTTACCTGCTGTGCTACTGTTTGTTTGCAACGTTTTCATCTTTTGCAAAAGGGCTTATCAAAGAAATAAAAAAGGTAGATGATGGCCTGTATATGATGTATTATGATACGACTGCCCAAAAGCATGTTGTAACCAAAAGCACGGTAGTGGAATTCAAAAAATTTATTGTGCTGATAGAAATGCCTGTAACAAACGACGGCGGGGGCAGCGAGGTATCGGAACATGAAGCAGGCGGAGAAGAAGTGTTGCAGGCGCTGAAAGATAAATTTCCGCATAAGCCCTTAAAATATGTGCTCAGCACCCACTGGCACGGCCATAGCATATCATCCATAAAACCATTTATCACCCGGGGCATTACTGTAGTAACTACCCAAAAGAATTTCAGCATCCTTAAAAAAATGGTAGACAGCAATACCTATGCACAATACGGCAAATACATTCATTTTGTGGGCGATGAAGGAATGACTATAGAGGATAAGACAAATGAAATAACCGCTTACCGCCTCGATAAAAAAGACTACCCCAACATTCCCAGTGGAGATTTCCTGTTTTTCTACATGCCCCGGTACAACTGCCTGCATAATTCCTGTATGTTTCAAAGGTTTTCAACAGCCAGGGCAATGGGCAAAGAACTGGTCAGCAGCCGTGTTGACGACCTCGCAGCCTTTGTGAGAGCACACAACATGAATCCCAGATACATAGTAACTACAGACACGTATTGGGATGATGCAACAGGCACTGTCCCCGGCGATACTTTAAGGAAGATGCTTTCAACAGGCATTACTATGGGAACGCTCGAAAACCAGGTAATAGCCATAGACGAAACCACGATGCTTACAAAAACCGATAGTGTGCTCAAATACCTCATGGACAATATGATACCCTACAGTGTATTGAACAGTGCGGTGTATAACCGTTTACGGCACAAAGATTTCTCCAAAGCATTAGCCATAGCCCGTTTGCAGGCGCTGATTAACCCCTCCAATCCTAATGTATGGGACACCTATGGCGAAGTATATTATTTTATGGGTGAGCTAAAACTGGCTAAAAAGTATGAACAGCAAAGCAAGCGTATAGATAAAGAGTTTACGCAAGGAGGAGAAGCAACATGGAAACGTGACCTGGAAACGTATAAAGCTGACTGGGACAACTAAATAATCTATAGGCTTAGTTTCTTACATTTGTATATAAACAAAAGCTACGATGACACTGCTTGCCATTTTATTGCCCTGGCTGTCCTTTATGCTAAGAGGCAGATTGCTGCGGGGGATTTTGTGCCTGCTGCTTCAATGCACCTTGATTGGCTGGCTGCCTGCTGCCGTTTGGGCCGTTATTGATTTGCAGAACAGCCGTGCAGAGAGGCGCACCCGCCGCATGATACGGGCTATGCGCCATAGTTAGTTCTTCCGGAACTTCTTGTAATGGTTTGCCCAGTAAGTGCTTAAAAAATCCCATTTCCCTTCGGGATATTTATTGAATTCCGATACGGGTAGTTTTTCCAACAGTTCGGACTCGCCATGTGCCAGCCGGGTGATGTAAATACCATTGGCCTCCTGCGAATTGGGGCACTGGTTAACAACCATATACCCTGATTTATAAGCCTGGTAATCTTTAATATAAAACAGCTCCGAGCGCCAGTCAAAATCGGCACAGCCGGTGCGGGTATACGAATAATAAAACGGTGTACCTGTTATCAAAACGGGTTCAGGGTACTGGTCAAAATCTTTTACCAGCCTGAAATTTTCTGTTTTATAGTCGAACAACAATAAGGCTTTGGCATCGGGCACATCTGCTTTGTAGTTCACTACTATATCTTTCATCCCATCGTCATTAAAGTCAACAAAAAGAAAATCAGAACCCAGCCCCGGCTGTTTAAGAATAACCTGTCGCGAGTTGCTGACAACATACATCATCTGCTCGTCGCTGCGGTAAATAGCATAGTACTTATCATGGTAAATAGTAGCGCTGTCGTAGGATATAATAGTTGTATCGGGGCCAAACACACTGCCCCGGGTACGCAATACGCCATAATCGCCACTTATAAGCCCCTTCTGTGCAAACAGTTGTGCAGAGTAAGTGATCAAACCCAACATCATAAGTAACCGGAACAGCTTCATGAGGGCAAGATACAAAATGTAGTTTTTCATTACATACGCCAACTTTTAGTTAAAACAGCATGTCTTTTTTACAGACCAAATAAACATACATGAAAAAATCACTTATTTACACTACTGCCATTTTTCTAACGCTTATATATACCTGTAAGCCTTACCATGCGCAGGCAACACATGCCTCGGGCGGAGAAATTACCTATGAATGGCTCAGCGATTCTACCTATCGCTTCTTTTTTACATTTTACCGCGATTGTACCGGCATCCTGGAGGGTACTACACAACCGCTGTGCTTTTATAACTCCTGCAATAGCAGCACCTTTACTATTGCACTGGCCAAATGGCCGGGCGCCGGAAACGGGGACCCGGTAAACCCACCTTGCCTGGGCCTTACTACGTGTACCAGCCCCACTTCGCAAATACCGGGATACAGGGAATGGGTTTACTATGGCATCGCCACCATGCCCTCGCAGTGCAGCGACTGGAAAATCTTCACGTATGTGAGCGACCGCAACCCAAGTGTCAACCTGCAAAATGCAACAGCGCAAACTTTTTACGTAGAAACACACATGAATAACGCAGGGGCCCTGCAAGGCAACAGTTCGCCTTTTTTCACAACAAAACCACTGCCTTACGTATGCCTCAACCAACCCGCATATTTCAACAATGGTGCGGTAGACCCTGACGGGGACTCACTGGTTACTGAAATGGTAATGCCACAGGTAGGTATTATAAGCTGCAACACCTCCCCGGTCAATGCTACCTTTGCTACCGGCAGCCCTGTTTACGCACTCCCCGCCAACCCCATACAAACAAACAATACTTTTGTCTTACACCCCACTACCGGTACTATGACGTTTACACCTACCCTGCTTGGGCCGGCGGCTATGGCCGTACGTGTAAAGGAATACCGTAACGGTGTTTTAATAGGCTCTATTGTACGGGAAATGGAAGCCCAGGTAATCAATTGCGGCCCTCCCCCGCCTATCACTATCTTTACGCTACTGCCCGGCAACCAGGTAGTGAACGGCACTGTACACGGGTGCCCCGGCCAACCGGTAGATTTTTGCTTTAATGCCAAATCGCCGCAAAGCTTTGCCGTACTGAAAATGTACGACGACCATAACGCTGTTATGCCCGGCTCAACCGTATACTATACTGGTATGCTGACCGATTCTGTAACAGGCTGCTTCCACTGGGTACCGCCTGCCAATACGTTTGGCAGCTATATACTTAGTATACTTGTTGTCGATTCCACCTGTATGGGTTCTATGCCTTCCTATCTTACATTTACCGTTCCCGTATTCATCGGCAAAAAACCGTCTATCCACATTACGGCAGCACCGGATACAAATGTGCTGTCCGGCACACCGGTTACCTTTACCGCCACTACTACCGACTGCTCCAACGGTACGTACCAATGGAAGAAAAACGGTGTGGACATAACCGGCGCAACCGGCAGCACCTGGACCAGCAGTACCATCAGCAATATGGATACCATTACCTGCGCCCTGCATTGCAACGACACTTGTGCTTCCGTTAAAGATACCATCAGCAATATGCTTGTCATGCATGTATTTACCTCTGTAAAGGGTGCAAGTTCCATCAGGTCAGTATCGCTGTACCCCAATCCTAACAGCGGCGCATTTACATTATCGGGGTTTGCGGTAAAGGATATGGATATGCAATTGCAGCTTGTCAATATGCTGGGACAGGTAGTGTGGAGCAGGCAATATACCACAGGTGCAGGGTCTTTCAGCCGGCAGGTAACCACGGGCAGCCTGGAGCCGGGCATTTACTCGCTGCGGATAAAAACTGCTGACGGAATGGAAGTAAAACAAATTACCATAAGCAGGTAAACAAACTACGATTATAAATTTAAAGGGCAACCGGAAAACGGTTGCCCTTTAATGTTTATTTTAGTACTGCATGGTACTATTCATATTATACGCAGCAGACCAGGAGCGCAGTAAAATGTTTTACGCTGAAATTCTGGGCAGGCAGCCCATACTCGATGTACCGGGCATGACAGAATTTTTGCTAGAAGATAATTGCAAACTGGGCATTATGCCCGAAAACGGAATCGCAAAAATACTTAACGGGTGTACTCCACATCCGTCGAATGGCAACGGCACGCCCCGTTGCGAATTATACCTGTACACTGATAACATAGCGGTATGGTATGAACGGCTGAAACAAAGCGGGGCAAAAGAAATCAGCCCTGTACAGGACCGTGACTGGGGCGATAAAGCATGTTATTTTGCCGACCCAGACGGCCATATCATAGCTGTTGCGCAGAAATTATAAACTACCGTATCAGCAGGAAGCTGCCCTTCTTTACCAGCGTTTCGCCGTCTGTACAATCGTATTTCAGGTAATAGAAGTACATACCGTAGTCCTGCTTCTCCCCATTGCAGGTACCGTCCCAGCCTGAGTACTGGTCAGTAGATTCATAAATTATCCGCCCCCACCTGTTGGCAATCATAAATTGCTTTATATCGTGGTGCCCGGCACTTATCGGCCTGAACCTGTCGTTCAGTCCATCCCCGTTGGGTGTAAAGGCATCGGGAAAGTATACATTGCAGCAATGTTCCGGCATAATATAAGCGCTGTCGTAAGAGCGGCAGCCCCATTGGTTCGATACTTCAAGATGTACCAGTAGCGGCCGGGCTATTTCTGCCCTTGCAGCGCTCGCACTGTTGGTCACAAACGATAGTACCGGTGTCCAGTTATATATATACCGGTCACTTTTTATGGTATTTAATGTTACCGTATCGCCATAGCATATTTCTTTCTCTACTACCTGTATATCTGCCAAAGGAAATTCGCGTACAGTCACCACAGTATCGTAAGGCGGCGGCAGGCAACCATTGAAGCCTTTAACGGTGAGCACGATATGTTTTCTGCCCAAAGTATTGTAAGATATGATTACCGGCGTTTTAAAATTGGTATCGGTTATTGCCTGTCCTTCTGCCGACCAGTAGTACCAGGCATCCTGCTTAGCCGGCAGCAATTTTATTTCTTCGCCCAGGCATACGTCGGGCTTTACATCAAAAAAAGCATAGGGCCCCGGCTTTACGTATATATTGACGGTATCCCAAACATTGCAATCTGCATCGCTGACGCGTACTATTATCCTCCTGGGGCCCGGTGTTCCCCACCAGCCGGTAACCTTAGGCGTGCCATCGCCACTATAAATATGGCCGTTTGTATCCAGGTTCCAGAAGTGTGAAGCTGTAGAAGGATTGACAGCTATATTGGTAAATTCGTTGTGTGCATACTGACAAACCGTGTCCTTCAATTTTTGAATCAGTGCAGATACGAGTTTTACCCTCGTCACCCGTACCGTATCCGATTGGATACAGCCACTCGTATCTGTTACAACCACCGTATAGGTCATGCTTTCCTGCGTATTGGCTACCGGGTTCCGGCAATTGCTACAACTGAGGCCCAGGGGCGGCGACCAGCTATAGCTAAAAGGTAAAGCGGAGCTGTTCCATGCATCTGCATCGAGCTGCACATCGCTACCGTTACAGGCTGTAGTATCCGGCAAATCTAACTGTATATTGGAAATCACTACCTGTACAGATACGGTATCGGGACAACCGAACCCTGAATAGGGAGCCAGAATTACTTTATAAGTAGTGGTTTGAACCGGTGTAGGAATAGTAATCGTTTGTGTGCTGCCGAGTGTAGTGGTAAGTGTAGCGTCCCGCCAGTCGTACACATTGAAACCGGGGGGCGCTTTCAATGTTACCGCAGGCACACCATTGCAGCTTATAATAGTAGGATTGAAGCCCTTACAATCAATATCGATATATGCATACCCGAAATGGGCGCCCAATCCACAATCGCCTGTTGCAAATGTAAGGGTAACTGTTTTGCCTTTATAGGCCGTAAGGTCAAGACTTGCAGCATCCCAGGGCTTATAATACACGTCCTGCCCGGTTGAAGCCTTTTGAAAACCCGGCAGCGAGGATGATGCTATATAGCTGAAACTGGCGCAGTCAATAATGTTACCTGTTGCAGAATCGTATGCGGTCACTTCAAAACGGGGCTGCTCTTCCGGTATATGGCCGGGGTCCTGCAATACAACTGCATAATGATACACTAAAAAATATTGAGCTGCAGTGACAGGCACATGGATAAAATAAGTAGCCCTTTCTGCAGCGCCGCCGGTCGTGTCATTGCCCAGCCTTAAAGAGTACTGCCCTCCCCCCGGCGCTACTACTGGAAAATTGCCATATTTGTCTGTTCCCGGGCCACCCGTCAATGTATGTATATTCGAAACCGGGGCGGTAGATACAGGGGTATTGATGGGGCAACATTTACCGGTGTAGAAGTGCCAGTGCGTCAGGTTACCATCCTCAAAATCTATATTGGGCGGGCAGCCCTGCGCCAGCAACCGGCTAGTGCAGGTAAGCAGCACAGCAAACAAAAAGAAAGCTTTAAATAAGGATGTATAGGACATAGGGACATGGATGATATCACAATATAACTTTTTTTCATGTTATATCAAACTACGGTAGCTACTGCGCGGCTATAAAAATCTGGGTAAAATAAAGTGTACCGTTCCTGCTGCGGGCGATGCCGATGCCTGTAAGGTTGTACTTCCCGAGTATATTTTTACGGTGCCCCCTGCTGTGTATCCACAGTTTCACCACATCGGCAGCAGTTTTGGAGCCATAAGCCACATTCTCGGCTGCAGCATGGGCACCTTTAATGCCGTGCAATAACTTATCAATCCGTGCATCAAAACCGCTATGTCCGAACGGCACCCTCCGTGCAGCCATATCCCTGCTATGCCTTCGTGCGGCAGCCGATATAGATGCATTCATGTGCAGCGCAGGCAAATGCCTGCTTTGCCGGTATTTATTGATGAGCCGGAATATCTCGGTTTCCATGCCGCCTGCAAGGGCAGTATGAAACAGGCACAACAGCACAAGTGTACACAGTACTTTCATTACTGCATCTTATTTAAAGAACATGCCAGTAACAAAAAAAGCAGCCTCACGGCTGCTTCCTGTTACAATATATCGTTGCTGTTTTATTCACGCATCATGTCTTCTATCACAGCGGCTATATCCTCGGCATTCGGTTTAGAGAAGTAATCGCCATCGGTAGCATAAGCCGGGCGGTGCGGCTGCGATGCGATAGTACGCGGCGCCACATCGAGCCAGCGGTACCCGCCTTGTTTTTCCATTACCTGCTGGAACATATAGGCCGATGCGCCACCCGGTACGTCTTCATCAATGAATATGATGCGGTTGGTTTTCTTCAGTGATTCCAGTATTACGGCATTAATATCGAAAGGCAACAGCGTGCGTACATCTATCAACTCGCAGGATATACCCTGCGGCTCCAGGTAGCTCTTCATCGCTTCTTCTATCACCCGCAGTGTAGAGCCATAAGATACTATGGTAATATCCGTGCCCTCGTGCATGATTTCAGGCACACCAAAAGGCACTGTGTACGTTGCAAGGTTATCCGGCATTACTTCTTTCAGCCGGTACCCGTTCAGGCATTCTATTACCAGCCCGGGTTCATCGCTTTGCAGCAGCGTATTGTACATACCTGCCGCCTGTGTCATATTGCGCGGCACACACAGGTACATACCGCGAATACTGTTCAGTATCATGCCTATGGGCGAACCGCTGTGCCATATACCTTCCAGCCTGTGGCCACGGGTACGTACTATCAGCGGACATTTCTGCCCGCCGCGCGTGCGGTACTGCACGGTAGCCACATCATCGCTCAGCGGCTGCAATCCGTATAATAAATAATCAAGGTATTGTATTTCGGCAATCGGGCGCAGGCCGCGCATGGCCATGCCTAGTCCTTGTCCTATAATGGTAGCCTCACGTATACCGGTATCGGTGATACGCAGTTCCCCGTATTTTTCCTGCAGGCCTGCAAACCCCTGGTTCACATCGCCTATCTTGCCAAGGTCTTCACCAAAGGCAAATACGGCAGGGTTGTTGGCAAAAGTCTGGTCAAAGAATTTGTTCAGTATCTCATACCCGTTCAGGGTGGCAGAGGCATCTGAATATACAGGTGCAACTTCTTTTACCTTCATCGCGCCCAGTGCCGATTGCGAATGCAGGTGTGAACTGAATTTATCCCGGTTATCCTGCTGCAGGTTGTCGTAATAGTTGCGCAGGTTGCGGGTGGTCTGGCTATCGCCCTGGCACAGGGCCAGTACCTTGCGCAGTGCCTGCATCACATCTTTACGTATCGGCTCTTTTATCGCATTCAGGTTTTGAACGATAGCAGCTATGTGCTGTGCGTTTTCTCCACCTTCAAATACTACCTGGTTGCATAGCGTGGCAGCCTGTTGTATTTGCTGTTTTATGGGTGTTATAAAGCCATCCCATGCCTTTTGTTTGGCAGTGCGCGCCTCATCTTTGGCTTCTTCCTGTATCTTATTGATTTCTTCCTCTGTCGCTATATTGTTCTCCAGTATAAACTGTTGCATTTTTACGATGCAGTCCCATTCTTTCTCCCAGTCCAGCCTTTCCTTGCTTTTGTACCGCTCGTGCGAGCCCGATGTAGAGTGGCCCTGCGGCTGTGTCACTTCCTGCACATGGAAGATGGCGGGTATATGGTTTTCGCGCACACGGGCAATGCCCTGCTGGAAGGTTTGCATCATACCGGCATAGTCCCAGCCTTTTACAGTGTATATATTGATACCGCTTTTTTTATCGTCCCACTGCATGCCTGCAAGGGCGTCTGATATGGAGTTTTTGGTAGTCTGGTATTTGCGGGGCACGGAAATGCCGTAGCCATCATCCCATATAAATATGGCCAGCGGCACCTGCAACACACCGGCCGCATTCACGCTTTCCCAAAACAGCCCTTCGGAGGTAGATGCATCGCCAATGGTACAGAATATGACCTCATTTCCTTTATTGGTAAATTTTTCAAAGCCCTGCTGCAATACATCTGCATTGCGGTACATCTTCGATGCATAGGCAAGGCCCAGTGCACGCACCATCTGCCCTGCGGTGGGCGATATATCGCTCGACGATTGCGGGGCTTTCGTCAGGTCTTTCCAGTTGCCGTTCTCATCCAGCCAGCGCGTACCGTAGTGCCCGTTCATCATACGGCCTGCGGTAGCAGGTTCCTGCTCCAGGTCGGGGTTGGCATATAATTGTGAAAAGAATTTTTCAATATCGCTCATGCCGGTGGCAAACATCATCGTCTGGTCGCGATAGTAACCGGAACGTATATCGCCCGGCTGCATGCATTTGGCTGCGGCTATCTGCGCCAGTTCCTTGCCATCGCCAAATATGCCGAACTTGGCTTTACCGGTCAGCACTTCGCGCCTGCCTATAAGGCTGGCCTCGCGGCTGGCCACCGCCAGCCTGAAATCTGCTAATACTTCTTCCTTAAATTCTTCGAAAGATAACCTTGAAGATTTTGTCATTGTGGGTTCCTGCAGCATATCTGCAAAGGTAAACCGAAAAAGTAAAAGGTGAAACGGGACGGATGCAAATTGATGTTATGTATATTTCCCGCCCTATACATTGCCCGCTAGGTCCGTGGGCCTTGTATCGTGCTGCTGTTGGTCTTTCCTATGTGCGGTTTCATGCGCCGGGCTTCTATTTCATGCTCCCACGAGGCGTAGTCCAGTACAGAGAACCGGGAAACATCATATTGCAGGTAATGAACGGCCATTACATTATGGTCGGTGAGCAAGGTCTCGCAGGCAATGGCATTGATAGTATCCAGGTCGATAGTGATAGCCGGACGGCCTGCGTCGTTCAATATGAAATAGAGGTATTTGGAGGTAAGCAGCAATCTGCCCGATTGCATGGTAGATGCCGAATCGACCCATACGGCGGGTTCATTTTTTACAATACCTTCCTTTTGCAACTTTTCTTCTATCCGCTTATCCATAACACAAAGTTTTTATACTTATAAAGATACAATTTAATCCAAACCTGATTTTTCTTTTATATAACCGGGTGAAGGTGTTTTAGGCCGTAACAGGCGCAGCATTTGCAAAACCACCGAAAGCAGGATGAGCCCCATGCCAACAAAAAATCCCCAGTGCAGCTCCTTATTTTCATGGAAGAAAAAGAATGCCAGCAGGATACCGTATACGGGTTCCAGGTTCACACTGAGTGTGGCCGTAAACGAGCTGATATGCCTTAAAGCATTGAGCGCCAGCGATTGCGCCCATACCGTGCAGCACAGGCTCAGGATGCCCAGCCAAAGCCAGTCGAGCCCCTGTGGCAACAGTTCTGTAGTGGGGAAATTGTACAGTTGCAGTGGTAATAATAATGAAATCAATACCCAGCCGAAACTCATTTCATAAAAGACCATCGTCCGCGAAGGGTACTTCCCCGCTATCCTTTTGTTCAGCACGGTAAATACGGAGCTGAGAACGGCAGCTATAACCCCAAACAGGATGCCCAGGGCGTATAGCTGTTGAAAGTTATATATAAGATATACCCCGGCCAGTGCCAGCAGGCCCAGCAGGAGTTCATTCAGGTCATGTTTTCCTTTATTTACATACGGGTCGAGCAGGGAAGTAAACACGCTGGCCGTAGAAAGGCAAACCAGCGCGATAGATGCGTTGGAAAATTTGATAGAGCCGTAAAATGCTACCCAGTGCACCGCCATCAGGCAACCTACCAGCGCCAGTTGTTTCATGTCTTTGACCGCTACCTTTACCCATTGCCCACGGTAAAAAAGAATGGCAGCCATAAATATTGCGGTCAGTAACATACGGTACCAGACCAGCACGGGGGCAGTGAGCGAAATGGCCCGTCCCAGCACCCCGGTAAACCCCCAAAGCAGCACTGCAACATGCAGTTCGAATAGCGCTTTTTTCATATTGTATCCCGGCTGCAAACATATATTAAATAAACAGCCTTTTTCATTGAATTTTAAGATGCTGCTCACATAAAAAAAATCTTTGGCCATCAAATCAAATGGTTACTTTTGCTGTTGTTTAAAAAGGATTATTTTTCTATCGTTTAATATTGCTGCTCAGCTTTTAAATGAATAATACATATACTGACCTCGTAAAACAGACCTTCCATTTTCCGCAGGAAGACTTTGATGTTAAGGACAATTACCTTTTTTTTAATGAAGTTGACATTAAAAAGCTCATTGACAAATATGGTACGCCCTTTAAGCTAACCTACCTGCCTAAAATCGGGCATCAAATCAATAAGGCTAAAAAAATGTTTAACGATGCCATCAGGAAGCATAAATATGATGGCAAGTATTACTATTGTTATTGTACAAAAAGCTCACATTTTTCCTTTATAGTAGAGGAAACCCTGAAGCATGGCGTGCATATAGAAACTTCTTTTGCCTACGACCTGGAGATTGTAAAACAGCTTTACAAGAAAAGGAAAATCAACAAGGAGACTTTTATCGTGTGCAACGGCTTTAAAACCAAAGCCTATACCCGCAGCATCTCCCGCCTGATAAACGACGGGTTTAAAAACGTTATCCCTATACTCGATAATAAAAATGAGTTCGAGGACTATAAAAGGCTGATACGCTCAAAAGAACCGGTGAACATTGGCATCCGTATAGCCAGCGAAGAAGAACCCACTTTCGATTTCTACACATCGCGCCTGGGCATCCGCAGCCGCGATGTACTGGAGTTTTATGTAGATAAAATAAAAGGCAATACCAAGTTCCAGTTGAAGATGCTCCACTTCTTTATGAACAAGGGTATAAAAGACGATATATACTACTGGAGCGAGCTGAACAAGGTAGTAAACCTGTACTGCCAGCTCAAGAAAATATGCCCAGAACTGGACGGCCTGAACATTGGCGGCGGTTTCCCCATCAAACATTCGCTTGCGTTCGACTATGATTATAACTACATGGTTAACGAAATCGTTTCCAATATCAAGAAGGTATGCAAAAAGAATAAAGTAGATGTTCCGAACATCTATACAGAGTTCGGCTCGTTTACGGTGGGCGAAAGCGGGGCGGTCATTTATAGTGTGCTGGATGATAAAATGCAGAACGACCGCGAGATATGGTACATGATTGACAGTTCATTCATCACCACCCTGCCCGATACATGGGGTATTGGCGAAAAGTTCCTGTTGCTGCCCATAAATAAATGGGACAAGGAATACCAGGAGGTACACCTTGGCGGCCTCACCTGCGACAGCCACGACTTTTATACATCGGAAGAACATATCAATGCCGTGTTCCTGCCAAAGATGGATAAAGACAAAGGCGCTGAACCTTTATATATAGGCTTCTTCCATACCGGCGCTTACCAGGACCAACTGGCAGGCTATGGCGGTATTAAGCATTGTATGATACCCTCACCTAAGCATGTGGTGATAGAATACAATAAAAACGGCGAACTGGAAGACTGGCTATATGCGAGGGAGCAAACAGCACAAAGTATGCTGAAGTTGCTCGGATATATCAAATAGCAGATTAAAAACACGAGTGGCAGTATTATTTAATTCCTGTCAACTTTTCCAGGACTGTTCAGTTACTGCTATCCATGATTATAATAAAGTCAGCTTTATGTTTATAAGGCCTGATAGCAGCGGCAGGAATAATTGTAGCCTTACATCCCGGCTTAAATATCCATTTTGCAAACGGCTCTTTTGCTTTCAAAGCAAAACCACCGGGAGCCTGCATATCATATACTATTTCCCTGATGTTTAGTATGGCGTTGCGGCCAAAACCATCCATACCGGCAACTGCATTGGTGATGGAAGATGTAATTGTATAATCAGTGTGGCTGCTGCCAAAGAAAGCGATGAATTTATGGATGCCGTCCCGCTCTATGTCCCTGTCCATAAGCTGCGCTATGGTTTTATTCCTTGGTTTCGGGTACAGCATAGCACGACCGGGATTGTCAAGCATTTCTTTCGCCAGTTGATAATTTTCACCAAAGTAAACCCTGGCAGCAGCGTCATTGGCAGCAAATGCAGTTCGCACATATTGCATTGTTTGGTTAAAGGGTTCTTCATCCTTTAACAATACCACTTTTTTATGTTTAACAGCATAAATGATTAAAGGCTTATCAGTGATATGGGTCTTAATCGTATCGTGGACAGGCATTAGTGCAGCAGGAATATCTTCATCTTGCTGTAACAAATCGAGCGTCGAGAATAAATCGGTACGTTCAAAATCAACACCGTGAATAATAATTTTCGAACTATCGGGCAACTGCAGGTTGTATGCATATAAATCCCGCCAGAAGTTACCGTATCCGCCTGCAGTCAGCGCAAGGCGGGAACTATATAACCATGATGTGTCTCCACTTTTCAGGTATTGGTTAAAGCGCCATGCAGCCGAAATGCCGACCTCCATAAATACATCTTTGAACCCATAATTCGTATTCAGGTGCCTGATAAGATTGTATTTCAATTCCGGGTCGAAAGTATTGTTATGCTGCTCACTGTAAAATATAGCTTTATAATGCCCTATGTGCAAAAATGCGCTTACCTGTCCCGTATCATATTCAATACCATTGGGAAAGGTAGCCGCAGGCAGGCATATTGCCTCCTGCGCAACAACTACAAGCGAAAACAGCATTGATAAAATCGTAAATAACAGCCTCATTCCACTACATTAAAGCATAAAATAACAAAAGCAGCGTAAAAACGCTGCTTTTTCCTTTGTCCTATCTATATACCTGTCTCACTATTTCTTACGCCACTGTTATTTCCTGTGCTACGGTTTCTGTTGTTTCTTTTTTAGGCAGGTTAATGTTCAGTATGCCGTCTTCATACTTTGCACTGATGCCTGCGGTATTTATTTTATCGTTCAGGGTAAAGCTCCTTTTGAAAGAACGGAAGCTGTACTCGCTGCGCAACACTTTGTTGCCTTCTTCTTTCTGCTCCTGTTTTTGTTCAAACGAAACAGATAAAACATTTTTCTCTACATTGATTTTAAAGTCTTCCTTCTTAAGGCCGGGTGCAACTACCTGCATATCATAGCCTTTGTCATTTTCATGAATGTTTACGGGAACTGAATAAACGTCCATTTTTTCATCGGCCAGCAGTTGGCTCCAGCCATTGTTGTTGAAAAAGTTTTCTAATCCGCCGAAGATGCGGGGAGCTACATGATAGTTTGATTTTGCGTGAAACATAGTTCTTAGTTTTTTAATTTTTTAGTAATTGTTTACGCAGATACCTAAACAAACTAAAGACCAGTTCCTTTTTTCAGCAAATATGTCTTATAAAACATTAACACTATGACATATTGTCACTTTAACTGAAATATTTATCACTTAGCGGTAGAAAAGATGTCGTTTAAAGGAGAATAGAAGTTATAAAAAAACATATATATGTGAATAAAAATAATTTTCGATTCCCAAACCTTTTTCAGATATTTGCTCTACTTACGATGGGTTAGTAAGTACAGTCCTATCCCGACTTACTTTGGTAAGTCGGGATTTTTTATGCCTGTACGTTAAAGATTTAGCTGCAATTATTCCGATAGCGAGCGCATATAGCTATCAACATTTCCGAAAAGAAAATCAGGATATTCACTACTGAATTTAGCCTTTACAAAACCTCCCAATAAGGGGCGTTTGGCCGGTTGGTTCAGCTCTTCTGTATTCATGGGCAGCAGGTCGTATTCCGCATCGGGAAAATAACTCAGCACACGCAGTGCCAGCTCTACCCTGTTCATATAATCTGTGCCGCCTATGTGGTATATGCCATGTTTACCATCGCGCAGCAGTACGAACATAGCACGCGCAATGTCCCACGCGTTGGTAGGCGATGCATATTGGTCGTAAGGAAGTTTCAGGGTCAGCTTCTGTTTGTTTTTACACTGGTCAACGATACGCGCCACAAAGTTTTTACCACGCGCTTCGTTGCCATACACATTCGTTACGCGCAGCACCAGTGTATTTTTCAAATCCTTTAATGCCAAACGTTCCGCTTCCAGCTTATGCCTTGCATATACACCCAGCGGGTTCACAGGCGCATCTTCACGGTAGGGGCCGTTCTCCCCGTCAAACACATAATCGGTAGAAATAAAAACAAACCTTGCGTTACACTGTTTTGCCAGTGCTACCAGGTTGATGGTGCTTTGCACTGTTTTTTCATAGCTCTCGTCCTCGTGCGTTTCGCAATAGTCTACATGTGTCAGCGCGCCGCAATGCACAATCACATCGGGCTTATAAGCCACTACATCAAAATTATCCACATGGTTCGGCTCCAGCGTGTTATAATATACTGTCTCCGGCAGCGCATACGATAAATGCGAACCTTTCACTTCCCATCCCTGCTCTGTAAAATGTTTCAGGCAATTGCTGCCCACCAGTCCCGATGCCCCGGCTATAAAAACTTTCATGCTTTGTATTAAATAATATGAATGGCTAAAAATACAAAAGCCATCTTATTGCAAGATGGCTTTTGAAAAAGTATTATGAAAATTATGCAGGCTGCATAGTGCCGCTGATGTTCGGCATCTCCTGCGGATACAATTTTTGTTCTACCTTATCGCGCAGCTCGCTGAATGCTTTCAGCGTCAGGTCTATATCTTCATCGGTATGCGCGGCAGTAGGTATCAGGCGCAGTATAATCATACCTTTCGGTATTACAGGGTACACCACTACCGAGCAGAAGATGTTATAGTTCTCGCGCATGTCGTATATCAGTTGCGTAGCATCAAACAGGCCGCCTTTCATCACCACCGGGGTAACAGGCGTATTGGTAGTGCCAATGTCAAAACCGCGCTCACGCAAGCCGTTCTGCAACCTGTTCACATTGTGCCACAGTTTTTCTTTCAGTTCAGGCCGGGTACGCAGCAGTTCCAGGCGTTTGATGTTGCCCATCACAATGGCCATAGGCAGCGATTTTGCAAACACCTGCGAGCGCATATTGTAGCGCAGGAATTTCAGTATGTTCTTATCTGCTGCAAGGAAACCGCCAATGCTCGCCATCGATTTGGCAAACGTAGAGAAGTAAATATCGATTTGGTCCATGCAATCCTGTTCTTCGCCAATGCCCGCACCGGTTTTACCCATGGTACCGAAGCCATGCGCATCATCTACAAACAGGCGGAACTCGTATTTGCTCTTCAGTGCGGCTATCTCTTTCACTTTACCCTGGTTGCCCGACATACCGAACACACCTTCCGTAATCACCAGTATACCGCCGCCGGTGGTAGCTGCCATTTCGGTAGCGCGCTGCAATTGCTTTTCGCAGTCTTCTACATTATTATGTTTATACACATAACGGTGGCCGGGGTGCAGGCGCACACCGTCGATGATACATGCATGAGACTCAGCATCATATACAATCACGTCCCTGCGGCTGCACAGGCTGTCGATGGCCGAAACCATACCCTGGTAGCCGTAGTTGAACAGCATCGCATCTTCCTTGCCCACAAACTCGGCCAGTTGCTGCTCCAGGTATTCGTGTTTATTGGTATTGCCGCTCATCATACGCGCGCCCATCGGGTAGGCAAGCCCCCACTCGGCGGCAGCTTCCGCATCGGCCTTGCGCACCTCGGGGTGGTTGGCCAGTCCCAGGTAGTTGTTCAGG
The DNA here is from genome assembly GCA_964621795.1 of uncultured Flavipsychrobacter sp. Lineage (GTDB taxonomy): Bacteria > Bacteroidota > Bacteroidia > Chitinophagales > Chitinophagaceae > Polluticoccus. The sequence continues at coordinate 58,584 of CAZUMM010000015.1, read as the reverse complement.
CTCCACACAATACGTTCTTTGCCCTGGAACATCATACGGTTATCTATCTCACCTTCCAGCTTGGGGAAAGCAAAATAACCCGGCGCTTTTTCAGCGTAGTCTCCTATCGGTCCAAGCTTACTTTCAAATTTGGCAAATAAGTCCATATATTCTTGATAATGATTTTATAATGTAACGTGTACACAAATACGGCGCAAAATTACACAAAATTATTAGTTTGTTAACCCGCCGCACCCTTTATGCACATTTTTGTAACACATACCTTTACAACATGAAAAAATGCCTGCTCCTCAGCCTTTTGTGGCTGGCCGCAAACAGCCTCACAGCACAAACCCTGCCCCAGCGCCCCAAACTGGTCATTGGCCTGGTGTTCGACCAGATGCGCTGGGACTACCTGTACCGCTACGAAGGCCGTTTTACCGACGGCGGTTTCCGCAGGCTGATGAACGACGGCTTCCGCTGCGAGAACACTTTTATCAATTACCTGCCCTCCTACACCGCACCCGGCCATAGCTGCATCTATACCGGCAGCGTGCCCGCTATACACGGCATAGCCGCCAACGATTGGCTGGACATAGCCACAGGCAAAAGCATCTATTGTACCGACGACCCTACCGTAAAAAGCATAGGCGGCAGCGTAAAGGCAGGCATGATGAGCCCACGCAATTTATGGGCCAGCACCATTACCGATGAGCTGCGCCTGGCTACCAACATGCGCAGCCGTGTATATGGCATAGCCCTTAAAGACCGCAGTTGCATACTGCCGGCAGGCCACCTTGCCAACGGTGCTTTCTGGTTCGATGACAGTACGGGCAATTTCATCAGCAGCAGCTATTACGGCAATGCCCTGCCACAGTGGGTCAGCAGCTTCAACAGCAGGCACCTGGCCGATAGCCTGGTACGCCTGCCCTGGGAGCTTTCTTACCCCGCCAACACTTATACACAAAGCCTGCCCGATGATAATGTATATGAAGGGCCTTTCCCGGGTGAAAAAACGGCTGTATTTCCGCACCGCTTTACCAAAGATGCCGTAACGGGTTATAACATACTGCGCTACACACCCGCAGGCAATACGCTCACCATTGCTATGGCTAAGGCATGTATAGCCGCCGAAGGCATGGGACAGAAAGAAAACAATACCGATTTCCTTTGCCTCAGCTTCTCTTCTACCGACTACGCAGGCCACCGCTTTGCGCCCAACTCGGTAGAGGTAGAGGATATGTATATAAAGCTGGATAAAGAAGTGGCGGCCTTCCTCAGCTACCTTGATAAGGCCATCGGTAAAGACGCTTATACCATCTTCCTGACGGCCGACCACGGCGGCGCACATAACCAGCAATATATGCGGGACATAAAGATGCCCGCAGGCGATTTTGATTATGATATGATGTTTCCCGGCCTGAATGCAGCGCTGAAACGGAAATTTGGTAAAGACAGCCTTGCCCTGAATATGATAAACTACCAGGTGTACCTCAACAAAAAAGCCATAAAAGCCGCAGGGCTGCAACAGAAAGAAGTAAGCAGGGCCGCGATGGCATGGTTGCAGCAACAACCCGGCGTAGCATGGGCGGTAGATATGAACGAAATAGAAAAACTGACCCTGCCCGAGCCTATAAAGGCCATGTGCATCAACGGCTATAACCGCAGGCGCAGCGGCAGCATACAAATCATCCTTGACCCCGCCCACTATGAAGGGCACTATACCACCGGCACCACCCACGGCACCTGGAACCCCTACGACACCCATATACCCCTGCTATGGTATGGCTGGGGCGTACAAAAAGGCCACACCTACCGCACCACCCACATGACGGACATCAGCGCCACCCTCGCCGCATTGCTGCATATACAAATGCCTAATGGCTGTGTGGGGAGTGTAATTGAGGAGGTGGTGAGGTAGAAGAATTTTTATGCAAGCGGGATGCTTGCATTTTTGTTTGGTCATCTTATAGTTGAAGTCAATGTTTACAATCGCCAATCTGGAGATTGGCATCCTTAGAGACGTAGAGAAACTCTATGCCTAACGGGTTTTATATTATTGGCTTTTCTTGAGCTTTAAGGATGGCTTTTAATTGACACTTAATCCAGGCAGCTTCATTATAATGAAATAGAAACAATGCAAAAGGCAAAATCGAAGTAAGCAAGAGCCAGGGAAGTACATTTGCTGCTTCCCTTATACCTGTAAACGATTGTGCGATAAGATATATGAATTGAAATGCTGCAACGATTACTAATACCCAAAATAATATCGCTAATGCTTTTTGCATTCGTACGCAAAGAATTAATATTGTTTGGTTGTTTCCATCGGTTTTGAATGATCCTGTAATATTTGAAACTCCATTGTTAGCCTTATTCTCCAGTCTTCTAAGTACGAAATTGTTTTGATACACTGCTCCTGAAAATTTTTTATTATTTGGTGATTCCCAGATTTTAATAAAACTCCCGAAATGCTGCAATAAGGTTTGTTTATTATTGATTGCATTCAAAAGTTGTGTTGAAACATCTTCTTCATTTAGCCTGGTGTAAAGTGTATATTCAAATCTAAAATCAAATCGTAGCATGGGTTAATTTACATCATTCGGGAAACTAATCATAAACAGAATTTCCTCGCTTTACTGGGTTTGCAACCCCAACTAGTCCTCGTTTGCAACCAACTAGTCCTCGTTTGCAACGAGGATTTTCTGGTACAGCGTCTCCGACGCGCGTTGTAAACGCTTTTCCAAACTATCCCCGTTGCAAACGGGGACAAGAAAATAATAATTACCTTGAACCTCAAAATTTTAAAATGCCCAACCCTATTAAACTGCTTTGCATCCTTTATTTAATGCTGTTTACCGTTGCCACCTATGGACAGAAGACAACACCTGTACAGATAAACGATGTAAAGTTTAGATTGCCCAGTGAATGGAAGCGGATACCTGAAGCTGATTGGCAAGAAGGAGGACAATATGGTTTTGAAGAAAAGAACACAGAGGTCATCATCACAATTTCTGCGAGAAAGGCAGAATCTATGGAGTTTTACAAACCCGGAATGAACGAATGGCAGCTAGTAGATACATTTTACAAATGGGATGCAGAATATTGGAACTCTGATAAGGGAATAAACGCAACCGTTAAGAAGCTAAAAGAAGACACCACAAAAAAGATTATATTCTGGAGTCTTGAAATAAAACAAGGTGAGAACATTTTCATGATGGCCTAAAGAATGGTAAAATCATTAATATCAGCTTAAATAACACGAACAAAGACACAAAAATGAGCGCGGCAAAAGCAATAGAGTTTTTGGAAACTATTTTTCAATCCTGAATTTTCTATGCTATTACCGATAAGCAGAAATATATCCCTCAATAGTCCTCGTTTGCAACGAGGATTTTTCGGTACAGCGTCTCCGACGCGCGTTGTAAACGCTTTTCCAAACTATCCCCGTTGCAAACGGGGACAAGAAAATAATAACTACCTTGAACCTCAAAATTGAAAATTGCCTGAATGGCCGTGTTACCGATAACCAGGAATATATGCATCACAATGGCCCTTGTGCTGTTAAGCTGCTGCAAGGTGTACGCGCAGGATACCCTCAGTAGTACCAGCGCCACATTGCAGGACAGTACCCTTACCCCGGCCAGCGATGATACCTACACATTAGGCTGCAAACGTTTGATAGTGCCCTCCATCTTAATCGGGTACGGAGTGGTAAGCTTAGGTGATGATGCGCTGAGGCGGCTCAATTTTTCTGTCAGGGAAGAAGTAGAGGAACACCATCCCCGCCACATCCGGTTAGATAACTACACCCAATATGCCCCGGTTGTGATGGTATACGGCCTGAACGCGGCAGGAATAAAAGGCAAACACAACTTCAGGGACAGAACTATCATATATGCCACATCGCAATTGATTACCGCCGCTTTTGTGAAACCGCTAAAACACATTACAAAAGAACAAAGGCCGGATAATTCTGACTTCCGGTCGTTCCCGTCAGGCCACACGGTAACCGCTTTTTCTTCTGCGCAGTTTATGTTCAGGGAGTATAAGGATACCGACTTCTGGTTAAGCATTTCCGGTTATTCGTTTGCTGTATTTACGGGAGTTTACAGGATACTGAACGATAAACACTGGGTAGGCGATGTGGCCGCAGGTGCAGGTTTTGGCATCTTATCAACCGATTTGGCCTATTGGCTGTACCCTAAAATAAACAGGCTGCTTACACGTAAAGAAAAAAGCACCGCAATGATAGTGCCGTTTTATCAGAATAAAAGTTTCGGCATAGGGTACGTACAAAATTTTTAACCTGTTTCCCCACGCCCGGTATAGTCTCTGCTACGTCGTAACAAGCAGACAATCACCTGATTGCCCAAACAGTCATTAGACTGCTCCACACCTTTACATTTAAATTAAACAAAATTTATTAGCAACTATTTACCAGTAAATATTATATGATGTATATCATATAATATTATTTGAACCGTATTTAATTTCGGGTATTGTTATACTATAAAAACAATACTTTATGTACAGGTATATACTTTTCTCTGTTTTACTGACCATAGGTGCTTTCGGCGCAGTGCTGTATACCGGTTGCACCAAAGATGAAACCACTGATAAATGTGCGAACGTAGCCTGTAAGTACGGTACATGTACCGATGGTATATGCAAATGCTATACAGGCTATACAGGCACTTTGTGCGATAAGAAACTGTGTGAGGCAAACAATACGGCAAGGGTGAAATTTGAAAATAAAACAGGCTCCAGCCTTACCTACTCTGTAGTATGGGATGGCTCTACACTAACTACGCTGGCCCCGGGGCAGGTGTCTGAATATTTTGAAGTGGCCGCAGGGCAGCATACCCTTCACTTTACCATTGCCAACAGCGGCGGCCAGGAAGCCTGCACACAAAGCACCCCTGTGTTGGCACAGTGTACCGATAACAGCTATTGGTGCACTAAATAGGTATTGCTATTTGATACCGCGTATTTGTTTGGTGCTCTTCACCAGCAAACCAAGCTGCGCCTGCACATGTAGCGGTTGCAGGTGAAGAGCACCTGCAACTGCGGGTACATACTATGACGTGGTAACGATTACATTTTTACCCAGCGTTTTAAACCTGGTACCATCTTTTTGCACTACGGCAATGGTAATATGCCCGGTTTTACTGGTGTTGATATCGCGTACAGTACCCTGTTTCCCCGTATGAGTTCCTGCCACTACTGTGCATTCATCACCGTCTTTTAATTTCACCTGTTTACTCATAAAGCTAAAGTTATCAATAAACAACTATGTAAAACATGTCACGCGGCTCAGGAAACATCATTGCAGGCACAATCCATGTTTATAGCCTTACCACTTTCCCCCGCTCCAGCCGTAAGAAAACGGCATAATGATAAGGGAAATGTGATAGCCATAACCGCTCTTCGCCCTTATGTTCAGTTCATCGGGTATAAAGTAAAGGTTCTTTTCCGTTTTATGCACATCGATGCCCCCGCGCAGGTATGCCATTGCCTGCAGCTTAAAAGCCAGTCCCACAAACGCGCCTACCTCCAGTTTTACAAAAGGCAACAAGGCAAAAGGTGGCGACGACTGTGTAGCGCGGTTCACGGCAGCAGGGGTAGAAAGGCATGGAACAACACCTGCACCAATTGCAAACATTTGCCCGCGCTTTTTATCCAGCGAAACATCGGCACCCGTCTTATAGTCGAGGCTCAGGGGCACACCCACTATCAGGTAAGGCACCCGTTTTTTGTAAACAACGTCGGGGTGAATGACAATGGAATCATAAGCAAACTCGGCATAACTGAAAAGCAATTCTGTACTGAGTGCAAGTGTGCTGTTATCTCCCAGCAGCGCAATGGGGAAAAAGCTGCCTGCGCGTATTGCGAAAGAGCCCGAAGCAAACAGCTTTTGTTCGGCGCTTATCGAGACCGGGTGCCCAAAAGAATCGTTGGCAGTGTATTGAAGCGAGAACATGCCCGAAACAATGTGCTTGCCAATGCCTACATATATACGCTGGTATACGCGTTCGCCACCAACGGCAAGCGAAGTATAGTAATCCCTGAACGGCTGGTGCTGTTTATACTGCGCCATACCCTTGAACAGGCATAAAAAACAGGCAATAAATAAACACAAAGATTTCATGAGCAATGAAACACCAATCTGGTATCAGAGTGGAAATTAGGTAGTTTTTTACTCCGGTAGTGCTTTTTTAGCTTTTGGTTAATAGCTTGCCTACCCTATAAATATCATAGCTTTATGCTTATGTACAGGTATATAGAGCCGGAAGTTGCAGGCGGGCTGGGCAGGCAAACTATATTGGACAATAGCGTTTTCCCGCCGCTTGTCGAAAAGCTCCACTATGAGTTTGAAGACTGGCTGGGCGATGCTATTGTTGAATCGTTCCCCTGCTTCATTGTAACAGGCAGGTTGAAGGAGAATATAGAAAAAGCGCGGCTCACAGGCATATACTTTGATGATGTTCTTGTTACCAAATCCGGCAACTTTCCGCACGCAAAAGACCTGCCCGTTTTCCATTGGGCGAAAATCACAGGCACGGTAACAATGGATGATTTTGCATTGTCCGGCGATTTCAGGTTAATAGTATCTGAACAGGCATTTACTGTTTTAAAAAAAGCAGGCCTCATCCATGCTGTTGTTAATAAGGCGGGATAGTTCTCCCTGTTATTTCTTTCCCTCCTGCCCAACCGTACAGCTAAGATTTATCTTTAAAGTAGGCAGCAACCGCATCGGCAGAAACACCCACTTTGGCCACAGCTTTCTTCAGCTCTTCATGTGTCACACCAAACTTTTCGCTCCAGTACTGCAATTCATAATCTTCACTCACATCTATTCTTGAGCTATCCTGCGGCCTTCTTTTATTTTTATCGTCCATAAAAACCTTTTCGATACATTCCAAAAATCTGTGCCATCATCCCATACCGGGCCTGCGCAATGTTTTAATTCACAGCCCCTGTTTTTTGTAAATCTGCTGTTGTATATTCATTTAAAATTAAATGCCGTGAACCGTAGTTTTTTAATAGCCCTGTTGCTACTGGTAACCCATACAACAACAGCCCAACACCTAAACTATCCTAAAAAAATAAAAGCCAGAGGCGATTATACACATAAAGCCACCGGCACCATCTTCCCCGCCAGCATCGACAAGTATAAACGTAAGGAACTGAGCACATTTGACCGTCAGAAGAACGATGTAGATGCAAGGTATGAATACGCCAACTTCGCAGGAAAAACAAGGGTTACCGTATATGTGTACCCGGCAGGGCCTGCAACCGATGCCCGTTTCAGGGAGGAATTTTTAAACTGCGTATTCGCAGTATCGTATGCCGCAGGCAAGCAGATACAGGATAAATACACCTATATCCCATACAAGAAAGACGGCTATAACATTGCCGGTTTCAGTGCTACATTTGAACAACAGGGCAGCGAAAAAACTTACCTGGAGCTATACGAATGCGGGAATTGGTTCCTCAAAATCAGGGTAACCAGCAGCATACTCGACTCCATCGGCATTACCCGCCTGAGCAGGCAGTTTGTTGACACTTTCAATCCCGTACACCTGGTGCAGTCTGCACCGCTTAGTTTACAAACTTCAGTTAGCGTATCAAAAGAAGCCTTCAACGATGAATTGTTCCTGGCCTGTACTATTGCAAGCGGACTTACACAAGTAAAATGGGTTGAAAATAATGTAGACAGCATGGAACGCATATCCGGATTTCCCGGCCTCCACCTCGGCATGTATGAGGCCGGAATCAAAGGCTTTCTAAGCTTTGCCGATACCAATACTACCATGAAAGTTTATCCTGATACTAAAAAATATATCGACCAGTTTCATGCGCTGCTCGATAGCGAATTTTTAGATGAATTCCTGCTGGAAGAATATAACGAGGTAATGATAGTGCCCGGTAATAAAGTATTCAACTTTGCATCTTATCACCAATGGAAAATGACCCACCCGATAAAAATCGATATACATCACCGCTACTACGAATTAGCGTGTAAGCAAAAGGATTAAGCAGAACATCCGCTTAAAGAATATATGAATGATCGTTTTTATGAAAATGAATACAAACAGCATAAATAGGCGGGCAGTTATCCTGTTTCCCGATTCTACCCTTCCCTGATAAATGCTTAACTTGCCTGATGCTAAAGCGCTTCTTGCCGTGCCTTATTGTATTGCTGTCTATCCTGCCGGTGAGCCATACCCGGGCACAGGGGAAAGTCACCCCAATACGCATCAATAAAGTAGTATTCGTACTGCCGGGCACCTGGCAGCAGTTACCGGGTGATAACCAGTCGAGGCAACACGGCTTTAAAGAGCAGGGGACGGGACGAACTATAGCCATTGCGGTAAGCGACCCGGGTAAAATGGAGTTTTATAACAAACGTATGAAGCAGGCTGCACTGGTAGAAGCCTATTACAAGTGGGATTCAGACTACTGGAAAAATGCACCCGGTGTGGCTGTTGAAAGGCTGGGTACCGACACGGCGAAACATACCGTTCTCTGGAAAATAAGGGTACGCACAGGCGAAAATATTCTACTGTTTGGCATGAAGGCGGGGCGGTTGGTCAGCATCAACCTGAACAACTCTGATGTCGCAACCCGGCTGGATGATGCTGCCGCAAAACGGTTCCTGGAAAAGATTCTCAACTCCTGACCATCACAAAATCAGATTTTCTCAAGACTGTCCCTGGTCAGTTCGCCACGCGTATTGCCCGTATTGAGCGTAGATGCCGGCTCAAACAACATAATACTTACTTCTTCGGGGGCAACGGGCTTGTGCTCTACACCACGGGGCACTATGATGAATTCCTGCTCGTTTACTGTTACCGTTTTATCGCGGAACTGCATTTCCAGTACCCCACTCAGTACATAAAACAATTCATCCTCATCATCATGCTTATGCCACACAAACTCCCCTTTCAGTTTTACCAGTTTAACATGTTGTCCATTTAATTCACCAACAATACGCGGGTTCCAGTAGTCGCTGAAAAGCTGTAGTTTACCTGTTATATTTACCTTCTCCATCATTAACGATTTCGAAGCAAATTAAGGCAAACAGTTGAATTAAATTTATTTCATAAGTATAACAACACCTGCTTCTAGAACATTTAATTCGTCTTAAACTATTCCGGTTTCCGTAGGTATAATTTTTATTATTAATTGACTATTTATATATTGCGGATATATAATAACAGAACATTTATATCAATATTAAATTATGAAAAAACTGATACACCGCCTGCGATATTTACTAATTGTGCTGTTTGGTTTAGGCGTGCCCGCATCATTACAAGCCCAGTACTGCACCACCAACCTGTATACATACGGCTGTGGTATAGAATGGATTGGCGGCTTCTCCACATCAGGGGGCATTACAAACATCTCCAATTCAAGTACCGGTTGTACCGGCGGTTACAACTCGGCATATTATAATATGACCCATACCGGCGCCATCGGCACTACGGTCAATTACAGTGTAACCAACGGTGCTACCTGCTGTACGGAAAACATTAAAATATTTGTAGACTGGAATATTGACGGCGACTGGAGCGACCCGGGTGAAGATGTAGCTGCCTTCAGTATATCTGCCTCTGCAACCTCTACGGGAAGTTTTACGATACCTTCTACTGCCACGCCCGGCAATTCGCGCCTCAGGGTACGCCTGGTATATGGCGGTTCCCCATCTTCCATTACCCCTTGCGGCAGCACTACCTATGGCGAAGCGGAAGACTATAATTTTGTGATTACCTCGCCATGTGCCGGCCCGCCCAACGGCCTGAATGCTACCAACATTACTTCGCAAACGGCTACCGTAAGCTGGAACCCGTTTACCCCTTCCGTAGGTTACGACTATATTGTTGACCAGAATGCAACCAGCCCCAGCGGTACGCCTACCGTAACTACAGCTACCAGCGCTTCGGTTACCGGGCTTACGCCTTCTACCAACTATTACCTGCACGTACGCAACAAATGTTCATCAACAAGTTTTTCGGCATGGGCGCATTATCCGTTTACTACCCTGCCCCCCTGCCAACATCCTATAGGGTTTAAAACCACGAACCTTAAACCTACCAGCACTACCATCAACTGGGATCCCTGGCCTTCTGCTATCAGCTATGATTATGTTGTAGACCAGAATTCCGCAGACCCGAACGGTACAACAGGGGTAATTAATACCACTGCTACATCTGCACCCATACCGGGCCTCACGGAAAACACATGGTACTATGTACATATCCGCAGCCTGTGCGCAGGCAACGAAACATCTGCGTGGAGCCTTGATTCTTTCCTGACGCCTATTGTATGCAGGTCGCCGCAGGTAAAGATATCAAACATCAATACAGATGAAGCCGTGGCTTACTGGGACCCGATACCCAGCGCGTACGAGTATGAGTATGCCATTACAAAATCATCTACCCCGCCTGCCGTTGGTACGAAGTATGACCAGACCAGCATTCACACTTCGGCACTGGCAGACGGTATCGACTACTATTTCCATGTGCGCAGCCATTGCGAAAGCGTTGGTATTAAATCTATGTCGGACTGGGCTACCGCCTCATTTAAAACAATAGCATTAGGCGTAAATGAGATGGGCGACGGACTGAGCATGGCTGTATACCCTAATCCTGTACAAGAAAAAGTATATATTGAGCTTTCGGGCAACAGGGGACGGAATGCTGTTATAAAACTGGTAGATATTACCGGGAAAGAATTGAAACAGGTAAATGTAACTTCCGATAAACAGTCTATTGATATGAGCGGGCTGCATTCGGGACTGTACCTGCTGGAATATTCAGACAATGACCGCCGCTCGGTGGTACGCATCAACAAGCTTTAATAAGAGACTAGGTTTAATCTTTTAAAAATGGGGCATTACACGTGCCCCATTTTTTGTATGTTTCTTACACAAGCGTTCCTCCCAAGGTGCTGTTGCACAATGTCGTTTATATTTTACAAACAGGAAAAGATGAACACAGGTTTTATTAAAGCCGTTGCTATTGCGTTAATTATATGTGCCACAGGTTGTAAAAAAGCCCCTGAAGAAGTCTTCAGCGGTACAAGTATCGACAGTATAGAAATACACCGTGTAGGGGGATTTGCAGGCTTTGATGACCACTTTATAATTACCCCGTCTGACATACGCCGGGACGATACAAAGCCGAGGCCGGACAATCGTTATATTTTCAACGTCCCGCTGCCTGCACAAAAACATAATTTAGTAATAAGTATCCTGAAAGATGTACCCTCGGAAATGATGACTGCGCCCAATCCGACAACAGGAGACCCGACCCAATCGGACGCATTAGGCGAGTGGGTAGTACTCTACAAAAACGGTCAGTCACACGAACTGAGTATCGGCAATTTTCCTTCTTCTGCAGGAGCATACCGGTCACGAATCCAAAAAGCGCTTGAAACGCTGACACAATAAGCAACAGGCACAGGCACGGTTATGGCTTTAAAAGGTTACTTTTAATAATACCAAAGTAACTGTACCATGGATATGTATGCCCGTAAATCGAAAAGCATTCCGCAGAAAACAATTATTATCTGTATAGAATTACTTCTGCTCATACTTTCCTACTGGCTATTGTTCAGGCAGGGAGGCGACTGGGTGTTTGATAAGTTGGGCATAGCAGTAAAGCAGGGAGATATTGTCCCGCGCATATTTATATTCTCCTTTTCTGTTATCGTATTTATACGAATGACGTTTATGATGGTATACCTGTTAAAGCGTGCTATACCCTGGAGTGAAGCATTCAGTATCCCCTTTGCGTTTTCTTTATACTATGTAGGGTTTTCTCTTTTAGTGTACAACCGTACCACGCCTGCCAACACAATAGACTATTTCGCTATTGCGCTGTTTCTGTTCGGTTCGTACCTGAATACAGCTTCGGAACTACAACGCCACTTTTGGAAAAAGGAGCCGGAACACCAGGGGAAATTATATACAGAAGGGCTTTTCTCCTATTCCATGCACATCAATTATTTTGGCGATGTGCTGTGGGTAAGCGCTTATGCCATAGTAACACGAAACTACTATGCTATTATCATACCCGTGTTCCTGTTCTGCTTTTTTGCCTTCGGCAACATACCTATGCTGGATAAACACCTTGCAGGAAAATACAAAGAACAATTTGAGCGGTACCGTGCCCGGACTAAAAGGTTTGTCCCTTTTGTATGGTAAAATGGAGCATTTCTATTATACTTTTCGGAAGGCGGTATGCCAATAAAATATAAAGCAATGGTAATGCTGCATTTACAGGCAGTATGATTTAATACCGTAAATTTATATGTGGATGAAAAGTTTGCAGAAAAGACCGTACACAATAAGTTGCACGCGTTGCAGAAGTATCTTGAGAAAGCCAGTGCAGATGCGCAGGGCGAGTATATCCATAAGTTAAGGGTAAGCTATAAAGAATTGCGGGCTGTTATCCGTATGCTGCATGGGCACCACTCTAACATACCGGATGCCTTGAAGGAGATATATAAAGCAGGAGGAATACTACGCGATAATGAGCTTTTTTTTCAAACACTAACTGGCTATTGTACACAGAGTAACTGCAACCTGCCTGTTTATCTCAACTTGCTCAGCGATAAAATTCAAAAAGCGAAAGAGGTTTTCCTATCAACGGTACAATCAGCCGATACCGGCAATCTATTTAAAGAACTGCAACACCATGTTCATGGCAGGCTTACCGATGATAATGTAAAGGATTTTATCGGCCATAACATACATAAAGCGGCCAAAGCTATAGAGAAGGCCGAAGAAGACAAAGACCTGCACGATGCCCGGAAGCTGCTGAAGGATGCCATGTACTGCCTGAAAGCCGTAAAAAAAGAACAGGTATACAGCCATAAGGATTACCACGGATTGAAAGAACACCTGGATAACATAACACAGTTGCTGGGCGAGCACCAGGATATAAGGACGTGGATGGCTCATACTGCAAATGATATAGCAGGACTGCCGGATGCTGAGGCCACGATTGTAGCCCGGATAGAAGAACAATGGCTGGATAAAAAGCAGGAGCTTAGAAACCGGATTACTGATATGGGGTTTACCTAAAGTATATTCCTGCTATGCCCCAATTCTGCGGAACTGTATTGCGGCTACAGCCAGGCTCTCAAAACATCTTATCTGCATCTTTAGCTACAGCTACAAGTATCACCCCCCTGCCCTTGCCTTACTGTTTTTCAGAAGGTGCATCAGCATGTTGCCCAGAAAATTGACAAAGGAAAGCACCCCAAAGAGAATCCCCCCGTAAAATATGATGCATAACCCGTTTGCCGGGTAAGCCATTTCGAAAAACATGGAATCCGCCCCTTCATTGGCGCTGTCTTCCCCTACCAACAGCAGGAAAAGTATAAAAGAGGCCAGGTAAATATACCTGTATATAACACCGGCACCAGTGTTAATGATATATGCAAGCGAGAGTATAATGAAAAAAGAAAACGTCCATACACCAATGCTCATAATGTATTTGTATTCCAGCAGCGAACTGAATGAAGGAATATCCCCTTCGCCAAGGGCAAGCATAACAGTAACCAGCAATGAAAGAAGCAGGAACGGGGTTATTTTATAGGAGCTACTCATATATACGTTTGCTGATATACCACAAGGAATATGCCAGATTACATTTCTCGTTTGCAAAAAGCACCTCAAACGCCGCTACGCTTTCAACGCTGCTATTATCTTTTCGAGCTGGCGGGTGTGGCGTATGGTGTGTACGGTAATGAACGATACCATTTCGAGGCGGGTGTAGCCTGCAAATATGGGGTGTGCCATGCAGGTATCGAGCGGGTTGGTGCTACGCAGTACACCGGCTATTTCCTCCCTGCCTTTTTTGAAGGCCGCCAGCAGTTCATTCTTATCATAATCCACAGCTTCGGGGACAATGAAATCCGGGGCATTGAATTTCCGCCCTGAGTCCAGGAATGTCTCTTCGAGTTCTGATATGTGTTCATCGCCTATGCGGCCAGTGGTGGGTACGGTATCACCTTTCATTCCGCCCAGTATGCTGCTGTCCGATTTTATCATGTGTTGCAGCAATTGCCCTGCCGTCCAGCTACCTTCAAAAGGTACGGCATTGAATAAACGTTCAGACAGGGGGTGTATCATACCCGTCATGGTCTCCGTTGCTTCGCTGAGTTGCTGCAGTGTTGTTTCCGTAGTTATCATGTTACTTGTTTTACTGCAAAGCTACTACCGGGCAGCTATAAAGGGCAGGGCAGATTATGACGAAGACAGGGGGCTTTGCGACTTTTTCCCCATTTAGTTTGTTTGAGACGAACACCAACAAAGAAAATCTAATGAACTAAGAAAATTTAATCAAAATACCGTGAAAAAACGGTTGACACACAAATTGAATATGAATAATATTGCACATATCAAAGCACCTTAAAATCAGAATGCCATGAAAACAAAAAAGTTTCAATATTATCCGTTACTGCTCCTGCTTATATTTTTAAATGCCTGCGATTTCCATGCAGAGGAAAGGGCAAAACTAAATGAGGAACTGAATTCCGTAACAGATGAGATGTCAACATTGAGTTCATCCATATCTTACAAAGAACGGCAGTTAGAGACATCAAGACAAACAATACAAGACAAAAGGAATGAATTAAGGCAAACAGATGCGTATGAAGATAATTACATGGGCAACCATAAAATGGCTGTTGTTGCTATTGTAGCGGGTGTAAAAGGCACAGAGGTGGCTTTAGATGTTAAAGACGAGTATGACAAGAATGAAGAAGAGTTTGGAGGAATTGCTGCCGTTATAGCTTTAGGATGGGCCGTTTTCCATATGGATGAAGTAAATGAAGTCATCAGCACCATCGACGATTATGAGCAAAAGAAAAAACAGTTACAAGCCGATATAAATGACGCCACGATATCAACAAACAGCCTTGAAAACGATATAGCAACTGACAAAGCCCAGTTATCCATTTTAGACAACAAGTCTGCCAGTATCCGTAATCAATTGCAGGAGTTATAAACCACTCTCCACATTTAACACTTTAAATATGAAAATCCAATCAATAATACTATTGATAGTGTTCCTACTTGCGACAATTAATCTTCATGCACAAAATAAGGTGTATATCGGTGTGTACATTAAAAACCTATCAGTAAACGACAGAGATGAATCATATATAGCTGACATATACTGGTGGATAAAATTCAAAATCCCAAGTGATACCGGACTAATTAAAGAAATGAGCAAATTAGAGTTTACGAATAGCCAGGAAATTCAATCAGTTATTTCCGAACAAAAAACAATAGGTAATATTCGGTATGTCACAGGACAATATAAAGGTCTTTTTAAATATAAGGCAAATTACAGGGATTACCCTGTGGATAGACAAGAGCTCCCGATCATAATTGAAAGTCTAAACCTATCAAGTGATCAGTTAATTCTTATTCCGGATTCAACAGCATACGCACAAACTCTTGATAAAAAATCAAGAAAAGCAAGTCTTGATCCTGACATTGAAATTCCGCAGTACTCTATTGAAAGTGCAAAGTTTTCAAGAACAAGTAAACTATACAATACAAACTTTGGTGATCCCACTATGGATGTGCATTTATCTTATTCAAGGATTACATATAAAATAATTATCCAAAGAAAATCAATGTCGTTTATCTTGAAAATTTTAATACCTAATATTTTCTTACTTGTCATCGCATATTTAGTATTCTTTATACCCGCTATTCAATTAGATGTTGCGGTTGGATGTACCGTAACTTCGTTATTAGCCAGCATAGCTTTACAGCTTGCAATATCCAATGGGTTACCTGAAGTTGGATATCTTACAAATGCTGATAAATTGTTTTATTCATTCTATTTTTTAATTACAGCGGCGCTTGTACAAACTGTCATATCATTTGGTCTAGAGAAAAGAGGAAAAACAAAAATCGCAAAATTATCAGATTTGATAGGACGGATTGTATATCCTGTTATTGCTATTGCATGTATTATTATCCACTTATTTATACTGTAATTTTTATTATAACAGATATCATTTTAACTGTAACATACTAACTTGCCTTCATGAAATACCAAATCTCTCTATTAACCTTATTACTATTACTGTCTTTGCAGAGCGACGCCAAAATTTCGCTTGGGCTGAATGGCGGCTTATTACACAGCACTACTCCGTTTGGCAATAAAGAAGACCTGTATAGTGACCGGAAAGGAAAATCCTTTGCCGTGATAGGGGCGAAATTTGGAATAGATGTCCGGCAGTTTCAGTTGGGTGCGGGGCTGCGTTATGGAAAAACGGGCTTTTCGTATAATGAACCCTATGCTAATATGCCCGGGCTGATAAGTAGTTACTCATCAGAAGGGCGCTTTATTATGCCTTACCTGTTTGCCAACTACAAGATAGATTTTCCTAAGTCTCACCTGTACTTTGGCCTGAATGCAGGATATGTTAAATATGGCGACAGGACAGACATTCAAACCTTGTATATTACGCGGCCCACACACGTCAGTACGTCGTACGAGTATGGAGGAAATATAAAAGGCATGTTGAGCGGTGGTGTGCAGGCAGGCTACACCTTTGAAATAACCAGCTACCTGGGGTTGCAAGTGGAAACCGGCATCAATTACACGCGAATAAATACCATATTTCCGGCAGTTGATCCGGGTGGCTTTCCGCTATGGCATGGAGATGTAAAGACTGCTTACCTGCAAATACCTGTTACTGCCGGTGTTGTGTATTCGTTTTGATAACTTATGCGCGTTTAAGATGTAGTACCTCTCCATCTCGCCGTTGCAGGTGTTCTTCACTTGTCTTGTCCTCGTTTGCAACGAGGACAATTTGAAACAGCGTTTGCAACACGCGTCTGAGACCCGGTACCGGAAAATCCTCGTTGCAAACGAGGACTAGTGAGTCGAAGATCAAAACATAGTTTTATATATACTAAAACTCCGGTTTTATCGTTTACTCCCATATATAGTATCTCTTTATGAAACCAATAACTCTATTCAGTACAATAGTGGTAATACTATGCATTGCAGCCTGCAAAAAGAAACAAACCGAACCGGGTATAATTACAGTCGACAGTATGGAATTACATAGGG
This sequence comes from uncultured Flavipsychrobacter sp., assembly GCA_964621795.1. Classification (GTDB taxonomy): domain Bacteria; phylum Bacteroidota; class Bacteroidia; order Chitinophagales; family Chitinophagaceae; genus Polluticoccus. Next base: position 41,488 of record CAZUMM010000015.1, on the reverse strand, counting down.
TAGATGGATTTTCCGGCCGTACAGATCATTATAGGCTCAACTTCGGATTATTAATGAAGGGGCAAGCAACAGGAGGCGCAAGCAATAAAATCCTTTACAATGTAAGAATGCCTATGAGTAAGTACAATGCCGTAAGAGGGCTGCTGACTCATGTACCGGCAGACATGCTTACCGATAATATACCTCCGCCATCTACCCCGCCACCCGGATATGCTGATTATGGCTGGGCCAACTGGGTTGTATTTTACAAAGGATACCAAAAATATACTTATCACATTACCGACCATTCGGTATTTCCGGATTACTATACAAGATTAGATAACGCATGGGCCATACTAGACATGTAACATTGTATTGATTTGCCCCTTATGTTGTCCTGAATTTGTAACGCGCGTCTAAAACGCTCCACCGGAGAATCCTCGTTGCAAACGAGGGTTATTGAATTGACGGTTCCCGCCGTTACAGGTGTTCTTTACCTGCAATTCATTACATAAGCAGATAGCAATTAGTTTGTTGGTGAGGAACACCAGCAAAGGCGGAGGTGATAAGCATTCAGAATAAAACTTTACTTCGTCTTATTGTATTCTTTAAGAAATTCAAACATTTCAGGTACTTGTTCCATCTTAAGGCTGTCTGTCTGTAACCTGGCAGAGAGTTCTTCATTATCTGCAATAAGTGTCTCAAGGTATTCCGGATTTAAAATTCTCACCTCACCCGAAGGGAGTATGACATAACCTACTTTACAACAGGCATCAATTCTTTTGTCGCCTTCTTTTATTAAGCCTGTCTTGACCTGCCATTCTTTTCTTTGTGCCGGTGCACCTACAAAATATGTATAATACCCTTTCTCAAGTATTTCGTTAAACCCTCCGACACCACAATAAAGATAGCCATTTATAAAACTTTTTCCATCCGTCTTTATTCCCCAGGCATACTTCTTTATCAGGTCTGACATTACATCAGGGTAAACATTTTTTAGCCGGTAATTTAATATACCACCAGTCCAGAATAAGTCTTTTTCTGTTCTTTGTTTTAATGTAAACTGTGCAGTACGGGAAGGCGCATCATGCAAAAATTCTTCGTAACTCATATACACATTGTTTTCATCAGGCGTTTGGGCATTTGTTATTAAAGTGACGAGCATATAACAAATGCAGATAAAGAAGGTATGCATTTTCATGGCCTGAATGTATGTTTTTTCCTTACATCATCAAATATTATGGTAAATCTATTTCATCGAAACTCCAAAGTCGAAAACATCATAATCCACGTTGTTAGCTATTACATAAGCTACATCACAGAACTGACATTTGAAACATGAAATGAAGTGTAAACAAATAGAAAAAGACCAATATCAATATAGCTAACTCTACCTTGTAGAGGTGCAGCGCTTTTCTGTACTGTGCCACGTATTTAACCAGCCCAATGAAGATAATAATATAAGCCGGCAATATCAGAAACCGAGCCCAAAAGAAGAAAGGCACTAAGAAAAGGTGCAGGTTCTAAAAACTGCTGACTCACCATTGAGTTGAGCACTTTCCGTGGCAGGTATAGCTCAAACGCCAGGTTATAGACAATGGCATAGTAAATAACCAACTTATACATTATATGCATCGATGTATAACGTACTTGCCCGGCTTTATTGTATGTGCCCGAGAGTGGATTTGAGTGTTGCAAACCTATAGATTTATCCTTGTCCTCGTTTGCAACGAGGATAATATGGGGAAAGCGTTTGCAACGTGCGTCTAAAACCCATTACCGGATCTTCCCCATTGCAAACAAGGAGTAGTGAGTTTGGCAAAGCGAAAAAATACCCTTTGGCCAATTTTGCCATAATAAATTAAATAAATAAACTAAAAAAATAACAACAATACGGTAAAGTCAGAAGAATAGCTATAGTATAATATCATAAATTGCCATTAGAATATAAATTATGGACTACAAATTTTACGTTGGAGTTTTATTTTCCAGTGCATCTATTTTAGCAGGAATAATCTATATCGCAAGGCTCCTAATCAATAAACTTTTTGAATCTGGATTAGAAAAATATAAATCATCCCTCCAGAAAGATACAGACAATTATAAAAATGAGCTAAACCTAAAAACAGAAGAATTCAAAAACGGGTTACAGATATTAGCAAAAGAACACGAAATAAAATTTAGTAAGTTATATGAAGAACGGGGCACGGTTATTAAGACTGTCTATCTGTCATTACTTAATGTCGAGAAAGCCCTTAATGAAATGACAACTATAGCCCAAGGTTATGAGTGGATTAAAGACAGGAGTAAAGATAACATAGTGCGAGATAAGCTAATTGAGTTCAACAATATTTTTAATTATAACAGACTTTATTTTTCTAAAAGCATTTGCGATAAAATCGAAAAAATTGAAAACGAATGTTGGAGTGTTCTAATGAAGTGGGATATTCACAGAGTAAAACAAAACTCACCCAATAAACAGCAGCTTAACCAACAAGAAATACAAGATGTAGTAGATATGTGGACGGAACTTGACAAAAAGGTAAGGCAAGAAATAAAATTAGCCAGAACCGAATTAGAAGCAGACTTTAGAAAACTAATTGGAGTAGAGGAATAATCTAACTTTTCACATTTGAAATCTTTTTTATTATTTCTTTTACCCTACTTGATGAATCAATGTCATTCTCAGAGTTAGCAAAATCTTTTGTGTCCTCGTTTGCAACAAGAATAACCTGGAAAAGCGTTTGTAACGCGCGTCTAAGGCGCAGCAGCTCTTTCTGCTGTCCTGAGTTTGCAACTCAGGGCTATACGCTGAGGTTCGAGAAAAAGCTCCATGTCTGTTTTCTTATTATATAGCAGCTATTGCCTTACAATTATGCTATATCAATATAATTAACAAACCTGAGTTGCAAACTCAGGATAGCTGGGGCTCAATTGTGGAAAACATGTTGACCGATTTGTTAACATGATGTTATTCAAACTTAATAACAATATTCAGAGTATAAACATTCAGTAATTTTATTTTGCAACGGCGTAAGGCCCGCGATAGGAAGTTAAAGTTAGTTATTCTTGAGACATTCTCCAAGAGTAATGCTAAACTGGTCAGTACAGGGTACTTGTTGCCTGCTATAGAGACCAGCAGGTGCAGAACTGCTTGAAGCAACATCAATATAGTTGACACTTTCATCTTCTGTAAGTTAAATTGTCGTCTCCTCGATGTTCGAAATGAATTACGCAACGCAACTGAAAACCGTTGTTTTGTATAGGGTGGACTAAGGCATATAGTGGAGAAAAGCCACAATAGATAGAGACGGTCTATAGCCAAGCGGTAATTAATACAATCGCACCAGTCAGTTATATTATATCTGGCTGGTGTCCCACTAAAAATTATTACCATGTTTACAGAATCTTTATGGCAAGAATGGGTGTCTGAAGAAAATAAAAACTACTCAATAGTTAAAGGGGCTAAGAAATATCTAAAGAAGGGATATTTGCACTTTGACCCTCGTTTTTGGTTCCCTGACCGATTTAAAGAAATAAAGGAAATAGTTTCTAATCCAAACGCCTTAGCCAAAAGATCATTTCATCCATTCGTTAAAATTATTATAGAAACTCCAAGATTTAAGTATAATGAAGATGAAGAAAGTTATTCTTTAGAAATAAAGAAAAGACCCATCATATTTGCTTCCCATAAGGATGCTTTAGTACTCGGATTTTATTCATATTGTTTAACTAAACAGTACGAAGAATATATAAAACGGAATAAATTCGATGAATGTGTACTTGCCTATAGAACTGACTTGCAAAAAAGTAATATACAATTTGCTAAGGAAGTATTCGATTATATTAAAAACAGAGAAGAGTGTGTTGCTATAGCCTTAGATATCAAAGGGTATTTTGACAATATTGACCACCTTATTTTAAAGGAGAAGTGGTGTAAAATAATTGATGGAAATTTACCTGATGATCAGTATAAAATTTATAAAACCCTTACATCTTTCAATTATGTTAATAAGGCCAAATACATAAAACATTTTACGCCTAAGGGTAAAAAAAAACTACATCCAATTACATTGTTGGACTATATTGATATAAAACAACCTGACTACAAAAAATTTCAAAAAATTAGGGCCGCACATCTAATCGCAGTAAACAATAAGCTCAATAAACGAACGTCACGATATGCTGGCATTCCTCAAGGCTCACCTATCAGCGCCTTGCTTTCAAATATGTATTTGATTGACTACGACCATGCACTACAGCAAAGGGCATTGAAAGAAAATTTTCTGTATAGAAGATATTGCGATGACATATTAATTATTTGCGATAAGAAACAGGCTTATGAAATAGAACATCTTGCGATAAGTTTAATACAGGAATCTCACCTATTGGAAATACAACCAAAGAAAGTAGAACGGATAACGTTTAGAAAAAATTCTAAGGGTCTAATTCGGGGATTCAATGAAAAAAAAATTGAAAAAACTGGAGATATAATAGATTCCGATAATGAGAGTAAGTATTATAAGCCATTACAATATTTAGGGTTTGAATATAACGGGAAAGATATCTTAATTAGATCATCCAGTCTTTCAAGATATTTTCGTCGAATGAAGCAATCCATTCGCAAAACAGTAGCTATGGCATATAGTAAAACTGGTAAAAACGACGCTATATTTAAACAAAAACTTTATCATAAATATACACACTTAGGCAAAAGAAATTTTGTTACATATGCATATAATGCGGCCAGTGAAATCTATAGAAACAATAGAGGCAATATTAAAGAGGGTTTAAATTCACCAGCAATAAAAAAGCAATTAGCTCGGCATTTTAATATTATAAAAAAGGAGCTATTGAATAAAAACTTAAGCAGATATTATTATAAGGTTAACATAAAGAAAAAAGGCACTAAATATAAAAGAGTTTAATCGGCCCAGTTAGCGCAAGCATGCAGCCAAGCCAAGAGCGTTGCGAGCTTGTGCTTACGTTGATTGGACACAAGCACCCACCGCCACATCGCTAAACGGCATGCTTGCGCCAACAAATAGAATTTCCGAAACCTGAAGTGTGCGACGCAACAGAAGCCCAATAGCCGCTACCCTGCCGGCTGCAAAAACAGCCCCCGCTGTCCTGAGTTTGCAACTCAGGACTTAAACCCTCAATCTGCTATATATTGCTGGAGCCAGTTCAAACTATCCGGAAACCAAACATTGTATTTAGCATATTCTTGGGGATCAATCAATAAATGAGAATACGAGGGATTATGTTCATCGTACACTAATGGAAAGGTCTTACCTATAAATTGACCTCCGGTCGTTCTAATCCTCCCCGTACTCTGCGATCTTTCGTATCGTTGGCTACCTATAGTATAGGAATAATAAACCCAACCTCCATGGTCTTTAGTATCTTTAGATAAACTCTCTACTACTCCTACAGTGTAACCTATATTTTCTTTCAGGTTATTTTCCCTATGACAATACAACCCCCACTTAATGCTGGCAAATAATGCTAACCCAACAATTAAAATCCAGGAATATAACTTACGGCTTTTGCTTTTGTTCACCCCCTAAACATATGCAAAAAATAGAATTCCCGCAGATGAACGGTGCCACCGCCGTAAAAGCCCAATAGCCGCAACCCTGCCGGCTGCAAAAACGGCCCTTCCCTACCCCGCCCCTTATTATCTGCCTTACCTTCATTATCTTGCACCCTGATTTAATTTGTATAGTTTTCAGAGCATGGATTTTAAACGGATTTTAGTAACGGCGGCGCTGCCTTATGCCAACGGGCCGGTCCATATAGGCCACCTGGCGGGGTGCTACCTGCCTGCCGATATATATGTGCGCTACCAGCGGGCACAAAAAAGGGATGTAAAATTTGTATGCGGCAGCGATGAGCACGGCGTGCCCATCACCATCCGCGCTATGAAGGAGGGCATTACGCCCCAGCAGGTGGTAGACAGGTACCATGCCATTATCAAGGACAGCTTTGCGGAGATGGGCATTTCGTTCGACATCTACAGCCGCACCAGCAACCCCACCCACCACGAAACCTCGCAGGCTTTCTTTAAAAAGCTGTATGACGACGGCCTTTTCGAGGAGCGCGAGAGCGAGCAGTATTACGATGAGGCAAAGGACGTGTTCCTTGCCGACAGGTATATAGTGGGCACCTGCCCGGTGTGCGGCAATGAAAATGCCTATGGCGACCAGTGCGAGAAATGCGGCAGCAGCCTCAGCCCGGAGCAACTCATCAACCCGCGCAGCGCGCTGAGCAATGCCAAGCCTGTAAAACGCAAGACCAAGCACTGGTACTTCCCCCTCAATAAATATGAGCAATGGCTGAAAGAATGGATAGTAGAGGGCAAGAAAGACGAATGGAAGGCCAATGTATACGGCCAATGTAAAAGCTGGCTGGACAACGGCCTGCAGCCCCGCGCCATGACGCGCGACAGCAACTGGGGCGTACCCGTGCCCCTGCCCGATGCCAAGGGCAAGGTGCTGTATGTGTGGTTTGACGCGCCAATAGGCTACATAAGCGCCACCAAGGAGTTGACGCCCATGTGGAGCGACTATTGGCAAAAAGAAGATACCAAACTGGTACACTTTATAGGTAAAGACAATATTGTGTTCCACTGCATCATATTCCCCGCTATGCTGAAGGCGCACGGCGGTTTTGTACTGCCCGATAATGTGCCTGCCAACGAGTTCCTGAACATTGAGGGAGATAAGGTGAGCACCAGCCGCAACTGGGCGGTGTGGGTAGATGAGTACGTAAAGGACTTCCCGGGCCAGCAGGATGTGCTGCGCTATGTGCTATGCGCCAATGCGCCGGAAACAAAGGACAACGACTTTACATGGAAGGATTTCCAGGACCGCAACAACAGCGAACTGGTGGCCATATTCGGCAATTTCATCAACCGCGCTTTTGTGCTGATGCACAAACTGTGCGGCGGCAAGGTGCCTAAGCTGCACGCCGATGTGATGGACGATGCCGACCGCGCGCTCATCAACGAGATAAAGAATGCAAAAACGAATATAGAGACCGATTTAGAGCATTATAAGTTCCGCGATGCACTGTACGAGGTGATAGACCTTGCCCGCAAAGGCAATAAGTATATGCAGGACAAACAGCCGTGGATTATTGATAAGGAATTAAAGAACAACCCGGACCACCCCTCCCTGGGAGGGGGCAAGGGGGAGGCCCTTATAGACAACTGCCTGCATATATGCCTGCAACTGACGGCTAACCTTGCGATACTGGCCAACCCCTTCCTGCCGTATACAGCGCAGAAGATGTGCCATATGATGAAGGTGGTGGAGCGTATGCTGGACTGGGAGAACGCGGGACGTATGGACCTGCTGAACGTAGGCTACCCGCTGCGTGCGCCGGAATTGCTGTTCCGCAAAATAGAGGATACAGAAGTTGCGGAGCAAATTCAAAAGTTAAAAGTCAAAAGCCAAAAAGTGCAGGAAGAGAAAAAAGCAGATAGTCAAAAGGCGAAAGTAGAAGGTAGCAAGACGGAACAGAAAACGGAAAATAGTAGTGCAGGAACAAATTCCGAATTACCCGTTACCAATTCCAAACCGGAAATCGTTTACGATGACTTTGCGAAGATAGACCTGCGGGCGGGCACTATTCTCCATGCCGAAAAGGTGGAAAAGGCGGATAAGCTGCTGAAGCTGGAGGTGGATATGGGCACGGAGAAACGCACGATTGTGAGCGGCATTGCTATGCACTTTAAGCCGGAAGACATCATTGGCAAGCAGGTGACGGTGGTGGTCAACCTTGCCCCGCGCAAACTGCGCGGCATAGAGAGCAAAGGCATGATTCTGATGGCGGAGCATGAAGGCAGGCTGGTATTCGTATCGCCCACGGAAGCGGTAGGTGCGGGAAGTGAAGTGAAGTAGTTTTTTTGTGGAATTTGGAATTAGTAATTTGTGATTGGTATGAGTAAACAGGAATTGAGAACACTCAGGCATTACCTTACTTGCTGACAAATTCCCAATTACTAATTACAAATTCCGATAGATTTGTATAACGTTAATCATCATAAATGAAAAAGAAGACGCTTTGGTGGGTCATTGGCGGGTTTGTGTTGTTGCTGGTAGTGTTGATAATTATTGGTAAAAGCAAGGGCGACAACGGCACCAAAGTGGCGGTGGAGAAAGCTGCCGCCCATACCATTACGGAAACCGTTACCGCCAGCGGAAAGATATACCCCGAAACGGAGGTAAAGATAAGCCCCGAAGTGAGCGGGGAAATCATAGAACTGACCGTAGAGGAAGGCGACAGTGTACACCGGGGCGAATTGCTGGTGAAAATCAACCCGGCCATCTACAACTCTGTAGTGAGCCAGGCGGAGGCCAGCGTGGCCGAAAGCCGCGCGCGGGTAAACAATAACCAGGAAATGGTAGCCCAGAGCAAGGCGCAGTACGAGCAGGCCCTCTCGAACTACAACCGCAATAAAAAGCTGTACGAGGATAAGGTAATATCGGCCATGGAGTTTGAGCAGGCGCAGGCTACCTACCTGGGGGCCAAAGCCAGCTACGAGGCCGCGCGTGCCAATGTATCGGGCGGGCAATACAGCGTGGAAGGCGCTGCCGCCAACCTGAACCAGGCACGTGAGAACCTGAGAAAGACCACTATTACAGCGCCTACATCGGGCATCATATCGCAACTGAACGTGAAGCTGGGCGAGCGCGTGGTAGGTACGGCGCAAATGGCAGGTACAGACATACTGACCATTGCCGATATGAGCCGTATAGAGGTGCAGGTAAGCGTAAGCGAAACGGATATAGCCAAGGTGAAAATAGGCGATACGGCCACTATACAGGCCGATGCCTACCGCAACCGCACGTTTACGGGCGTGGTATCGAAAGTAAGTGTATCGAGCAGCACGGCAAGCACGGGCAGTGTGCTCAGCACCGACCAGGTGACCAACTACACGGTGCATGTGCTGATACTCCCTTCCAGCTACGCCGACCTGCAGGAGAAGCTGGCCAAAGGAAAATTCGTATTCAAACCCGGCATGTCGGCCTCGGTAGAGATACAGACGCGCAGGGAAAACAATATACTGTCGGTGCCGGTAAATGCGGTAACTACCCGCGACTGGCCGGACAGTGTGCAGAACAAAATGAAGAACGACCCGACGCTGAACAGCAACGAGGTAAGACAGGTGGTATTTGTGTACGATAGCAAGGAGAAGCAGGTAAGGCTGCGCGACGTGAAAACAGGCATACAGGACAACCAATACATACAGATTACCGAAGGGCTGAAGGCTGGCGATGAAGTGGTAATAGCCCCCTATGGCGCTATTGCCCGCACGCTGAAAGATAAATCGAAGGTGGCTATCACCGATAAAGACAAGCTCTACGAGAGCAAGAAAGAAGATTGATTTCCTGACTAATTACACGCGAATTTGAACGACCATACTCTGGGACAAACAGGCATCATAGGAAATGGCAGTTGGGGCACTGCCCTTGCCAAGATACTGACCGACAAAGGCAACCGCATATATTGGTGGGTACGAAACGCCGATGCTGTAAAGCACCTGCAAACCCGCTACCACAATCCCAATTACCTTACTTCAGTACGCTTTTTGCCGGAAACCATACAAGCTACCAGCGACCTGGAGGCTTTGCTGAAAGCCTGCGATACGGTGGTATTTGCCGTGCCCTCGGCATACGCACAGGGGGTGATAGAGAGCGTGGATAAAGAACTGTGGAAGGGTAAAAAAATCATATCGGCCATAAAGGGTATACTGCCCGATTGTAACCTGCTGCTGAACGATTACCTGGCGGAAAAACACGAGGGCTTCGACCTGAAGAATTATGTAGCCATTACCGGCCCCTGCCATGCCGAGGAAGTGGCAGACGAGCGTTTATCGTACCTTACCTTTTCGGGGTTGAACGACGGGCTTACAGCAGCAGCGGCAAAGGCTTTCCAGTGCAATTATATTTATACTACTTACAACCACGATATATGGGGGGCACAGTTTGCCGCCGTATTGAAGAATATCTATGCCATTGGCGCGGGTATGGCGCACGGGCTGGATTATGGCGATAATTTCCTGAGCGTATACATCACGAATTGCTACCGCGAGATGTACCGTTTCCTGGAGGCGCATTTCAACAAGGTACATCCATCGAACGAACATCCTGATTTTCATACCAGCGCCTACCTGGGCGATTTGCTGGTAACTGGCTATTCGCTGCACAGCCGCAACCGCCTGTTTGGCACTATGCTGGGCAAGGGCTATAGCGTAAAATCGGCCATACTGGAAATGAACATGGTGGCCGAGGGTTACTATGCATCGCGGGGCATGCAGTCTATCAGCAAAACCTACTCGATAGATATACCCATTGCCACTAAAATATACGAGGTGCTGTGGGAAAACCGCCCCGCTGCCGATATGTTTATCGAGCTGGAGAAGATGTTGTCCTGATTTTCATTAAATTAGCGGTACATATATTCCCTCATGACTTATAAATCTATTACTACCGTATTCATCCTGTTGCTATCTTTTAAATTATCTGCCCGGCATATTAATCTGGGCGTATATGGCGGCGCCAACTTTTTCGCATTATCCGCAGACCTGAAAGATTATTATAATACCCCGAAGGCAAAGGTCACACCTTCATACGGTGCAAAGTTGTTATTGGACATATACAGGTTTCAATTTGGTGTAGGTTTTAATAATATAACCTTAAAATATTACCAGCCGCCCCAAACAATTAATGAATACCCATTTTTACAAGGTGATTATAATGGTATTAGCACCTTTATGAAATTCAATACTTACCAGTTTATTGCCAACTATAAATTGGGCAAAGGGGCTTCTTATTTTTATACAGGTATTAATCTTTCATATTACATCATACAAGATAACGAGATAGAGCCTACCAGCAGAGCTATGGCTACGCTGTCACTATCTTCAAGGGCAACATTGGAAGAGGATGGTACATTTTATGGCTTGCAGGTAGGTTACAATCTCCATCTTACAGGAGGAGTAAGCATACAGCTTGAAACCGGGGCCAGGTATATGCCTCTAAGAATACGGGGCTATAGAATGACACCAACGCCTCCCTACTATCCATATCCTATATTAACTACCTACGAAAAGAGAACTATTTTCGACTTCCCCTTTTCATTTGGTGTTAACTATAACTTCTAGTTTTTGATGCTTTCGTAAATTTGCGAAACATGAAAAAACTGTTCTGTTCCATTGCACTCTTACTGGTTTGCGTGCAGGTGTTTGCCCAGGAACCTGTTACTGTTTCCGGGCGGTTGAAGATAGTGCCGCTTACGCCGCATAGCTTTCTGCATATCAGCTACATCAACTACAAAGGAACTGATTTCCCCTGCAACGGGCTGGTATATATGAATGGCAACGAAGCCGTAGTATTCGACACGCCTACCAACGACAGCGTATCGAACGAACTGATAGACTGGATGGCCAAGGAATACCCGCAGGTAAAGATAAAAGCTATCGTAGTCAACCATTTCCACGACGACTGCCTGGGCGGCCTGAATGCCTTTCATGATAAAGGAATACCTTCTTATGCTAATAACCGCACCATAAAGCTGGCTAAAAAAGAACATACGGCAGTACCTGAGCACGGCTTCCGAAATCGAATGGAACTGCCTGTTGGCAGCCAACAGGTCGTATTATCTTACCAGGGTGCGGCACATGCGCCCGATAATATAGTTGCCTATATCCCCGCTGAAAAAATACTGTTTGGCGGCTGCATGATAAAAGAAGTGAATGCCGGCAAGGGCAACCTTTCGGATGCTGATGTAAAGGCCTGGCCGGTAACGGTGCAAAAAGTACGTGAACAATATCCCCGTGCTGTGATAGTGGTGCCGGGGCATGGCGCTACAGGCGGTAAAGAACTGCTCGACTATACGATTGATTTATTCAGCAGGTAGTAGCCGGCAATAATGGTCTTGGCATCGTTAAAACCTGCGGCTGCTATGATGGCTTTTATTTCTTCAAGGGTGTAGGTTACTTCCTGTATGTCTTCGTGCTCACCTGCCAGTCCGCCGCCATTGCCTTTTTTCGATGCATTGCTTACTTCTACGTAGTAAAGGTGCACCTGTTCCTTTGAATAGCCGGGGGCTGTATAGAAGCTGACAATTTTTTCCGTCTTTTCGGGTGTATAGCCCAGTTCTTCTTCCATTTCGCGGGCAAGGGCCTGGTCTGGAGTTTCGCCTTCATCTATCACACCTGCCATAATCTCCGTCAGCCATCCTGTAGACTCCCCCATTGCCGGGTACCTGAACTGGCTGGCAAAAATATACTGCTGCGTATCCGTATTGTACACCAAAGCCGCTACTGCATCACGGCGGTTCACTACAACATCTGTTTCCGCTTCCGACATGCCGCCCGAAAATTGCTCATAGCGGTAGGTTACCTCGTCTATTTCCAGGGGCTTGCCCAATAGCTTGTTGATGTTGATGACTTCTGCTTTCATGCTGGCAAAAACAAAATTATCGTGCCTGTAGCATGTAAAAAAGCCCGGGCAGAAATACCCGGGCTGCTATCCTTCAAATATGAAACTAAAAAACTACTACGCTCTTTTAACCCGTAAACCGGTTACTGAACCATCAGTTTCTTTATTACAGTGCCTGCGCCCGTAGTGCAATGTACCAGGTACATACCACCGGGCAGGCTTGAGATATCAATATTGTTTTGCGATGCCGCAGGGTCTACTGCGGGGTGCAGCAACATTTTCCCGGTCACGTCATATATACGCACTTCCTTGAGTGCTGTACCGGATATATATACCCGGCCGCTGGCGGGGTTGGGATAGATGTTTAATGCAGCCTCAGTCGTAGCAACATCACTTACTGCCGTAGGCCACAACAACACATCGGGATTTTGCGTCAGTGGATAAGACTGCTGGCCGGGGGCCACCATTACATTCATTACCGCAGCCTGCCCATTGGTAAACATTTGCATACAGGCGTCGTTGACATAGTCCATAAAGTTCATGAACATAGTACCGTCACCACTCTTGGCGCAAGAGTCGTAATGCGGGTAAGTAAGGCAGCCATAGCTCGCATCGCCCTGCGGAGGGGTATCGCTGATACCGTCGTCCTTACCGCCATTGCCCACACATTTACCATCGTCATCGCCCCATATATGCATCAGCCCGAAATAGTGGCCCAGTTCATGCGTTAGTGTACGGCCGCCTGTTATGCCCGAAACATAATAGTCGGTAAATACGGTGCGCACACCAAATGCGCCCCAGTTGAGCACCACACCTAGTTCGTTTTTGGTCATGCCGGGTATACCATAATTTTGAAAGTACGGCGGAATACACAAGCCTAAAATGCCTGAGGCCTTACCATTATCCAGCGGGTTAATGACCCATACGTTCAGGTACACATCAGGGTTCCAGGCAGTAACGCCCCCGTTCAGGAATTTGGCAGCGGTAAAGCCCATGCCTGAACCTGTGCCCCCCGATTCTTCATAGCCCGAAACGCTTGTGGACAGTATCTCAAAACCGGGAGTGGCCGAGCCATCGGGCTTGCGGTGTGCCAGCGAAAAACGGATACCGGCATCACCATACAGGGGCCTGAATGCCGCAGGTATTTTCACGCTGTCTGCATTCTCCCTGTTAAAGTCGCGGTTGATGACAGCCATCTGCGAATCTACACGGCGGGCAATACCTTCTACCCCACCCAGCTTGGCTATTTGTGTTTCGTTCAACACGATATGGAATATTACAGGCACTGCACCTGCATTGGCGGTCGTTTTAAGATTGGGCCTGTACGACTGTGAGAGTGCAACATTTTTCGCTACGGTTTCCCGGAGCATAGCATCTGCATTGGGAAAAATAGACGATAAATGTTCCCTTAAAACTTCCGTACCGCATTTACGCTGTACGGAGGTCTGCGCATTCAACTCCAGGCCCGTAAATAATATAAAAATTACGGCGCCCATCACTTTCAACATCTGCTTCATTAAAGTAAAATTGGTATGCTTAAAGTTACTTTATTAACAGGGACTTAAAAAAAATACAGGCGATTATTAACTAAACATTAGGGAGATTGCATACATGCTTTACAATAGCATGACATAAACAGTAAAACATATTGAAATTCATACAATTATCACCCAAAAAGAGCTCACGCTGCCCCATTTTTATCCGGCAAAAAAGGTCAATAAAAAAGCCATCGCAGTTGCAACCGCGATGGCTTTTTCCATATCAAAAACTATGATTATTTATGTATCTCCATTTCCGATACGATATTGTGGGCTTTGCCCAGTTTATCTATCAGGAACAGGATAAAACGTGCATCGGTACAAATAGTGCGTTTGTATTGTTTATCAAAGGCTATATCGCCACTCATAGCTTCCCAGTTGCCGTCGAAGGCTATGCCTATCCACTCACCTTTGCCGTTGATAACAGGGCTGCCTGAATTACCGCCTGTGATGTCGTTGGTAGTAATGAAGCAGGTATGCAGTGTTCCGTCCTTATCGGCATAAGGGCCATAGTCTTTTTTGTTATACAGGTCTATCAGTTCCTTAGGTGCGTCAAACTCATCATCGTTGGGTTTGTATTTAGCTACAAAACCATCCAGCGTGGTAAAGTAGTTATAGTGTACGGCATCCATCGGGTTGTAGCCGGCCACCTTACCATAGGTGATACGCATAGTAGAATTGGCATCGGGGTAGAACATTTTTCCTTTGTTCATCTCCATCAGTCCTTTAACGTACTTTTTGCTCAGGTCTTTTTTCGCGTCGCTATAGGCTTCATATTTAGGCTTATAGTTCTGCTCGTAGTTTTTCACAAAGCTGAGGGCGTATACTACAGCGGGGTCGTTATTGAGCTGCTCTGCCGTTGGCTTTGCTATAAAGGTATTCAGCTTGTTGCTGTCCAGCAGGAAGGTATTGCCATATACATAATCGGCATAGCCGGTATATGTTTTACCTGCGGTAGCAGGGCCATATTGGCTGAATATAACATCTTTGTAAACGGCGGGGTGCTGGTCTTGCGGAATGTCGTTGTAGAACATTTGGGTCATCTCTGCAAACAGTTCCTTATCCGTACCCGCATCATAAGTGCGCATCAGCGATTTATAATCTTTCTTCAGCTCTGTAGTATACTTTTTCAGGGTGTCTTTATTGGGCTTCGCTTTGGCCAGTTCTTTCTGCAAAGGCTCCAGCGATGCTGCAAGACGGCTGAGCACCGGGGCGCGGAAGGCTTCGCCATAATACACCACATGCTTCACATAAGGGCGGAAATCAGTATATACTTTACCGTAATCGGTAAGCAGGCCGTTATATTCGGGGGCATTTTTTTCAGCCCATGCGGCAAATGCCTGCTCGTTGGCCGTTTTCTGGTCTACCACCTTCAGGCGTTTCAGTTGTTCTGTCTGGCCTATAAAGTATTTCCAGTAGTTGGCTATGCTGGAATATTGGGAAGTAAGCTTCAGGTAAACAGATTTATCAGCGTTCATGTGCCTGCGCATAATGGCCAGGCGCTTGTCGCGGATGTTCACGATAGAAGGGTTCACTTCTTCGAGCGACATATCTACACCATACGATACTTCGTAACGGTTGGTACGGCCGGGATAACCGAATATCATGGCATAGTCGCCTTCCTGCACACCTTTGGTTGAAACAGGCAGGAATTTCTTAGGATGGTAAGGCACGTTATCAGCCGAATAGTCGGCAGGCTCATTGTCTTTGCCTGCATACACGCGGAACATGGAGAAGTCACCCGTATGGCGCGGCCACATCCAGTTGTCCGTATCGCCGCCAAACTTACCAATCGATTTCGGAGGTGTGCCTACCAGGCGGACATCCGTGTACTTTTTGTACACCAGCAGCAAAACCTGGTTGCCGTTGAAGTATTCTTTTACATTAGCTACATATTTCTTTTTCTCCGAAGCACGCTCTTCTATTTTCTTTTTTACTTCGTTGAACTTCTTCGTATAAGCTTCGCCTTCCAGGTTCTTGGTGGCTTTGGCTATTTCATCGGTCACGTCTTCAATGCGTTGCAGGAATATTACCGAAAGGTCTTTGGCAGGCAATTCCTGGTCTTGCGAATAGGCCCAGAAGCCGTTATCCAGGTAGTTATGCTCTACTGAGCTGAGCGAGGCAATAGCGCCATAACCGCAGTGGTGGTTGGTAATCAGCAGGCCGTTGGGCGAAATCATTTCGGCGGTACAGCCACCTCCAAACTGCACCACGGCATCTTTCAGGCTGGCTTTGTTGATATCATACAGGTCTTCTTTCGATAATGTCAGCCCCATACGTACCATTTCGTCATAATTCTTACCTATAAGGCTGGGTATCCACATTCCCTCGTCTGCACGGGCCGTAAACAGGCCTGCCGCTGCAATGAGCGATAATAATAATTTCTTCATTATGTTCATTTAAAACTGAGCCGCAAAAATAGTAAATACACGCCAAGTAGCTATATAGTACCGGGAGTGATATTATGGGGTAACTATTCGGGCATTTCACTTTTGTTGACCTGTACTACCCCTTTCGGCTTCTTAATCTGGTACCAGCTAAAGTCTTCGTTGGCTTCCAGCCCGTCGCCGTAAATAACCTGGGTGGGTGTAATAATGTGTACGGCCTTTTCGGTATAAAACTTACGGGCGCCCTGGTTCCAGACCAGTTCTTCCGTTTTCAGGGTCTCCCCTTTATCGTTCACCACTACTACACTATCGCGTATCAGGGCGTTTTCCTTTTCCTCGTATATGCGCGCATACTTTGCAGTAAGGGTGCTGGTGATGTGGAGGGTATCATCAAAAAATTCCACTTTCACAAATTTTTTCATATCTGTAAAAGGTGGTTTTGCTATCTCGTTGCGGATAAACTCTTTGGCAAACAGCCGCACTTTGGTATGGCCGTTTTCGCTGTAGTATATCGTAACATCAAAAGCCTTGTCTTCCTGCATGGTATTCTTGCCAACCAGTGCATCTATTTCTTTCGGGTCGTTTTTGCAGGAAGAGGCCAGTACCAGCAAAAACAAAACACCCGGAAAGAATCTCCGGGTTATTTGCAGTATTATATAAGAACGCTTTGTATTATTCATACCTGCGTTTAATAAACCATTTATCGTTGAGGGACATGCCTATGGTAAAGCGCACAAAGTTTTCCTTCAGCAAACCATTGCTCGTAGTACCGCGCTGCCCTACTTCCAGCGCCAGGTGTATGCGGTCGGTAGTACGGCGGAACGGCAGGCTGGCACCTGCGGTAACGGCGTAGTAATTCATATCCGTATTGCGCAGGCGTACATAGTCGGTACCGTAGTAAAACCCGAGCCGGTATGTTACGCGCTGGAAATATTTATGCAAGGCATCAGGATTGGGCGTGTATTCCCCGCCCACACTTAATTTCATTGTATTGTCCTGCACCGAATCCACAACCCCGAAATTGCGGAACTGGTTCCACTGGGTAGCCGTAAAATCAACACCTGCCATCCATGTTCTGTCGCTATACAGTTGTGCACCAAAGCTATAAGACATGGGCAGCACATAGGTTCCCTTTACACTTGGGCTGCTATAGGCGGTATCGACAAATATATTTACCGAAAGGCCATACGCATCGCGGGTGGCATTCAGTTCCTGGCTCAGTTTAAATGTACCGCCCACGCGCAGTGAAAGTTTTTTACTCAGGTCGGTTTCGTACATAGCCCCTGCCTTCCAGTACAGCCCGCCCAGCTTGGTGCTGTTGATAAATGCAGACTCCTGCACTTTAGCGGTATCTTCCAGGCGGCTCAGGTAAATGTTGTTGTTAATGGTACCGAACATATAGCCGAAGTTGACACCGAGGCTAAAGCCTTTGTATTTACCACCCACACCTAAAAAAGCGTAGTTCACAGAGCCCGTACCTTTATAACTTACAACACTGTTGCCGATGCCGGGGTAATTAGTCGTGTCTGCCAGGTCGTAGAAAACTGTCGATTCGGGCCTGAGGCCGAAATTGACACCTGCATGTTTGCTGACGGGTATGCCTATGTTCAGATAAGACAACGTAGCAACACCCGTACTATAGCTATCGTCACCTGAGGTGATGGTGCGTACCCTGCCCTCTCCTCCTGCTTCGTAGGTAGTCAGTTTCAGCGATGCATACGATGCGGGATTGTCTGTATTAACAGCATACGGGCTGGCATAGGCCGAAGAGATACTGCCCATGCTTCTCATCAGGGCATTGATACCATTACGCTGCTCACCGATGCCATAACGGGAATACGGACTGTTTTCACCTTTCCTGAGGTTTTGCGCTGTGGCCGGGCTTATAGCTGCGAGTATAACTGCGGTAGTAAGAAGTTGCTTAGCGTACGAATGGTACATTGTAGTTCAATATTATATTTAGCCCTTTCAGTAAGAGATCAGGGTCTGCAAATATCTTACTTTTAAGTTTGCTTGCAAAAAAGGGCGCATCCCCCCCAGTTAATATGGCGTTAAAATCAGGGTATTGTTCAGCAAATTCGCTAATCATACCGTCTATTTCAGCAGCCATGCCATACACGGCACCGCTGCGCATACAGGTTTCCGTATCGTAGCCCAGCAGCAGCAGTTCGCCTTCAATATTCACTCTTGGCAGCCTGTTGGTAAATTCATGCATTGCGGTAAGGCGCATTTGCAGGCCGGGAGAAATAGCCCCGCCACGGAAAGCTTTATTTTTTTGCACAAAATTGTAGGTAATACAGGTACCCAGGCTGATGACAAGATTATTTTTATCGGGTTGCTCAGTATATGCCGCTACGGCAAGGCCCAGGCGGTCCGAGCCCAGCGCTTCGCCGCCGTAAGCATTCATAATGGGCACACGCACCTGGTTATCCATTTTCACAAAGGCTTTGAGCCTGTCGTTCATCAGGTGCTCCATATCTCCCGTACCATTCACCACAGTGCATAGTATACCTTTTACAGGCTTATGCGTATCTATAAGGTTCGATATATTCGATTCCGCTTCCAGTTCAGAAAAATTCGTTGTTTCAATGACTTTACCGTCATTACCGAATACTCCTGCTTTTACACGACTGTTGCCCCAGTCGATACAAAGATTTACAGACATAATGCTTATTTATACGAGGGTGAAAGCCTAAAATAGTAAAAAATGGCATTACCTAATAGTTTTTACGCAAAAGATGCAAACAGCGCAGCACCAATGCACTATAACCGGCAAACTATAAATCGAGGTCGTTGATAGAGAGGTCGCGGAAATGGCCATTCATTTTTACGCGCTCTTTCATGCGCTCCAGTTCCTGCACTACGGCCGTAATATCATTGAGGTGGCGACGGAGATATTCCAGCCGCTGAATTTCGGTAAAGATGCAGAGCAATTCGTATTCCTGTTCTTTCGATAACCCTACGTAATGCGCAATCTCGTAGGAGAGCATCGAGGTCTTATCTTCCGGGAATTTGAACTTTTCCTCCACATCCATCAACTGGTAAAGGCGCTTTACTTCCTTTACTATGTTGCGGGACAGCGTACTATCGCCCGGTGACATAAAGTTTTGCGGGTAGCTGACTATAGCGCCCGAATACTGTTTATCGGGAATTTCCTTTACTACTTCCAGTATGCGAAATACGTTGAGGCCGCGGGTTTTTATATCCATTTCGCCGTTCTCGTATTCTTTCACCAGTTCTGTTATCTCCATCAGGGTACCATACTCCTGCAAACGCTTATCGGCTACACTAGGCAGGCCAAACGCTTTATGTTCTTTCAGGCATTCGTTGATGAGTTGTTTATACCTGGGCTCGAAAATATGCAGGTTGAGGCTTTCGCCGGGATAAACAATTATATCTAAAGGAAAAATGGGAATAAAATTCATAACAGGCTCTGTTTTATATTTTTAACCTGCCACAGGCGGGTGCTTCATTGCATGCCGCTGCCATAGCAGGAAGAACAAATATACAAACAGCCCGAATTGTACTTCCAACATTGGCTCTATCATCAACGGCAGGAGCAGTGAAAACCATACTACCAGGAAGTAAAAACTGCGCCTGTTCCGTTTCACTTCGGCAAGGGGTGCAAATACCCATGATAAGAACAAAAGCAGCGCGGGGATACCGCCTGCCAGCCATACTACCAGAAACTGGTTATGCGGCAGCAGCACCTGCTCATCGGTTATCTGCGGGTACCATTGTTCATAACCTTCTTTCATTTCTTCCATCATATCGCCTGAGCCTACACCCAGCACGGCATTCTGCCTGATGACCCTTCCCGCCACATCGTACGATATCATACGGCCCATATCGCTGTATATGCCCGAAATTTCCCCTTTCTCATACAGCTCCCAGGTATAAAATATATAATCAATCCTTTTTTTGAGGGTGGGCACATGCTGAAAAGAATAAAAAGCTATGGTAAAAACAGCGATAAGCACCCCTATGCCTATAGCAATGCTCTTACGCAGGCCAAAATATATACACCAGCAAAACAGGGCGAAGTACCAGATGATAAGCCCTGTGCGTGCTGCCAGCAGGTGCAGGTATGCGCTCAGAATAACGGCTGCTATGGCCATAAACCATTTTACCCATACCGATGTGGCATACCGCCAGAACCATGCACACCATACGATGAACAATGCAATGGCCACGCTGAAACGTATATGGTCGTTATATACCGGGGTTGGCAATACATGTGCCATGTGGTATTCATACAGGTAATATTGCACATTGCCCCAGAGAAAGGAGGTACTGTATAAGGTACCTGCCAGCAGGAATGAACCTGCCGCAACAGCAAACACCTGCAACTGGCGCACCGAAAAGGCCGGCAGGAAAGAAAATGCAAGCGGCAGCAGCAGTACGGGCGCTTTCACTTCAAAACGGGCACCCCACAACCCTTTATCTGCACTCCAGAACCATGACAGGGCATACATACCTACCCAACCCACGCCCAGTAGCCAGTACTTTTGCTTCAGCCATTGCCTGGGGTGCACATCGCGCAAGGCGTTTACGCCGAATGAAAAGGTAAAAAAGGAAAGAAGGGCGCGGGAAACCAGGAAACTGCCCAGCATACCTACTGCACAAAACAGCGCAATATTTGTTTTGGACAAAACTTTATGGTTTAAAAATTTATTGCTCACCTGTACCCTGAATTTACTCTAAAACGCCCGAAGACCTTTTTTAGTGCGGGCAAGATAATATATAAGTTGTGAATAAGAGCTGAATCTTGTTCAGTCCCTCTTCCCGTTTATAAGCAAACCCTATCCGCCTGTATTTATTCTTCCACCGGTTATGAAGTAGTGCTTTAAAGCATAACAATAGCAATTGAGCTTTGAAGAATTGAATTCTATTCCTGATAAAAAACAAATTTTTCAACAAAAAAATCAATTATTATGAAAAACGCATTTCTGTTAAAATTCACAGTAGTACTCAGTTTGTTTTTAATGTCCGCAGGTGCTATATACGCCGACAAACTTTATGGTATCAGGTGGGACAAAGGAGTACGTGTTCCGGATGACCAGGAAGGAGGCCCCCTCTTCCACTGTGATTATCATCCGTATAATATATGCAATGCAGCACCGGCAACAGACGGGCCAACGGGTGGTACATTTGTAATGGGCGACTTATATACGACGCCTGTAACCAACCACCTGAGGGTTCAGTTTCTAACACCGTGGGGATACCCTAACTTTATGGTTACTTATCCTGTAGAACTGCCTCCGGCTGTAGCTGCTTATTTCGGATATTCCAATATTTATGTTGTTCCTGCAAACTACCCGGTAATAACTAATGCTGCTTACCCTAACGGATATGTGGATATAGTTGTTACGCCTTAATACCCGGTTTATTTTATTTGATTGCGAAGTAGCCTTTGAAAGAGGCTACTTTTTGTTTTGCCTTTGAAAACACAACAATAAATAGGATGTTAAACATTCCATCTGCTACAGGAGCACGTACTAAAAAAATCATTTCTTATCTTTCACGGCGATTATTCAGGATAATAAAAATGAACTTTCGGGGTGGATAACGATAAGTCAAAACAACTTCTTTCAGAGATACAGGCAGGCAATTACAATGCGCTGGCACGGGGTATTACCTGGGTGGAAAATACACTGCCTGGCTACGAAGACCTGCTGCTGCAACTGGAAAACACGCATAAAGCGCGGGTACTGGGCATTACAGGGCCACCCGGGGCGGGAAAAAGCACCATCGTCAACGCACTGCTGAAATATTGGGTGGCTGCCGGGAAAAAAATCGCTGTTATCGCGGTCGACCCTTCGTCCCCATTCAATTACGGCGCCCTGCTGGGCGACCGGATACGGATGTCTGACTTTTACAACAACCCCAATGTATATATACGCTCGCTGGCCAGCCGGGGGGCACTGGGCGGGCTGCATTCAAGAATAATCGAGATAACGGATGTGGTAAAATCAGCCCCGTTTGATATGGTTTTGGTAGAGACGGTAGGTGTAGGGCAAAGCGAAGTGGAAATAGCCGGGCTTGCCGACTGCACTGTAGTGGCACTGGTGCCGGAGGCGGGAGATGAGATACAGACCCTGAAAGCGGGCATCATGGAAATAGCCAATATTTTCGTGGTGAACAAAGCAGACCGCGAAGCAGCAGAAACCCTGTACCGCAACCTGCGCATCATGGTACACGAAAAGGCAGCCAATGGTAAGGAAGTACCGGTAATAAAAACTATTGCCACCAACGGCACAAGTATAGACGAACTGGCAAAAGCTGTAGAGAACTATTTTGAAGAGCATAATACCCTGCCTGAAAAACGCCTGCACCTGCTGGCCGAAAAAAGCTGGCAAATCATACAAGGGCAAAGAATGAAGGATATTGACAAGAATAAGCTGGTGCACATGCTGGAGAAAGCTTTAAAGCAACCCGGCTTCAACATATATGCCTTCACCAAAAAGTTTACGGAACAAATACAATAAGCAGAAAAATCACGTTATAGCGTATAGCAACCATGCAGCCTGAGCCTACCATTCTATACATACTGTGTTTTGGCGTTTCACTGGCCATCAGCCTTTTTGCTGTGCCGCAAATCATAGGCATGGCGGGGAAAAGGCAACTGTTCGACCTGCCCGACAACCGCCGGAAACTGCATACCCACCACGCAACCTCCAACCTGGGCGGCATTGCTATCTTTTTTGCCTATATCATTACTGCTTCCATTTTTGTACAGCCGGCTTTATTCGATAAGTGGCACTATCTTGTTGCCGCCTCCCTGCTGTTTTTCCTGACGGGCATGATGGACGACCTGGTAGCGCTAAGCCCTGCAAAAAAGCTGGTAGCGCAGCTCATACCCGCCCTTATCATCACACTACTGGCAGACATACGCATCAAATACCTGCCCGGCATAGAGCAGGAACTGCCTTTATATGCCAGCGCCGGCATTACCGTATTTGTGTACCTGTTCACTATTAATGCCTATAACCTGATAGACGGCATAGACATGCTGGCGGGCTCGATGGGCATATTATACACGCTGGTGCTGGGCATCTTCCTGGCACTGGCGGGGAATACCGGAGCTTCGGGTATAGCCTTTGCGCTGGCCGGGGCCACAATGGGGTTTCTGCGCTTCAACATTACACCTGCTAAAATTTTCATGGGTGATACGGGGTCTTTGCTGCTGGGCTTTACCATAACTGTGCTATGTGTATTATTTCTTAATTCGTACAGCGATATACAACAGGTTGCCGCCTATGTCCATTCATACAACAGTGCTTTATTGTTCTGCCTCTGCCTTATATCGGTACCGTTGTTCGATTGCATCCGGGTGTTCTTTTTAAGGATAAGGAAAGGCGTATCTCCTTTTCATGCCGACAGGCGCCATGCGCATTATTACCTCACAGACATCGGCCTTTCGCACCCCAAAGCCGCTTTAACGCTGGTACTCGCCAATATACTGGTTATGTGTACGGGGTATCTTGTGCAGGATATGCCGTTTTTATGGGGTGTAAGCGCAGTCGTTGTTATGGCTGCGCTGCTGTTCAGTATTCTGTATGTGTTGCGAAAAAACAGGACCGGTCAGGGTTCTACCATATAAGAACTGCTCTGGTAACGCAGCATATACAGTTTCTCATTTTCAAGATAAAGCAGGTTATCATTTTTATCCCATTGCGGCTTTATATCATACTTCGTAAATGGCTTCTGACTGTTATCGTCCATTTTCTCATTAAAAACAGCACCATGTTTTTTCAGCAACTGCGATAGCCAGTACATCGTTTCGTACCCACGGTACACCAGCTCGCCGGGGTGCGCACTGCCGTAGCGTGTTTTATAGGCATCCACCAGGCTCTGGGTCCATGGAGTACTGTTTTCAAAATAAAAGGGCGTGGTAACAAATACAGCCACATTAGGATAGGCATCCGGCTTTCTTAATGAAGACATCGTACGCCAGGAGGGCATTCCATATACATCAAAAGTATAACCGGGAAACCATTCGTAAAGCTGTTGCAACATTTTTTCCGCATAATTGCTTTCCATCAGCGCCATTACAATCACATTCACTTTCGTACTGTCAAAAAGCGGCTCAAGCTGTTGCCTTGTGGGCAGGGTGTTGCATAATATTTTAGTGGCATCCCTGTCTGCATCTTCAATAATGTAGTTGTAGGCTTCTTCGGCCACGCCCAGTGAGGTACGGTACAGTATCAGGGGGTTGGTTTTATACTTCTTCTTCACCCTTTCCATCAGGAATGCACAGTGGGTTTTCAGGGTGGGCTGCATCAGTATAAAATACGGGTTATTGGTAATATCAGCGTCGGAAGGGGACAGCGCCGAGATAAAATTGACCTGCTTTTTCTGTGCATACGCTGCCAGTGGCGGTATTTGCGCAGATTGCAGCAGCCCAATTATAAGATCGGTAGAATCCAGCTCCCTGCCTGCCGCCAGCTTTTCGGGAGTTGTTTCCGCTATATCATGAATATAGATGTCGATATTGTAACCGCCGTGGGTACGCAGCGAATCGGCAGCTATCTGCATGCCTTCATAAAACTCAAGTCCTCCAGCAGCTTTATCGGGCACTTTGCCTTTGAAGGTCGGCTTATCGTTTTTCACCAGTTCATCAAGGTAGAGGGGCATTACCACATCTACCCTGTACCGCGATTTCTTTTCGGATACAGGATAATAGATTTCCTTTTTCTTTTTGGATGGTTTGTCCGCTTCCGTTTTCTTTATCAGAGGCTTTCTTTCCGGCCTCTTGTGCTTTGTACTTTCCTTACCGAATAATTTTTTCCAAAATTGGGCCTGTGCCGGGTGCGGACATACCAGCATCAATACGGTCAATATTGTAAAAACTCCTGCAATCCGCTTCATGACACTAATGCAATAAAAATTATTCCCACTCTATAGTAGCCGGTGGTTTCGAGCTGATATCGTACACTACGCGGTTGATACCCCTTACATAGTTAATAATATCGTTGGATATTTTACCCAATAAATCATAAGGTAAATGGGCCCAATCAGCCGTCATACCATCTACAGAGGTCACTGCGCGCAGCGCTACTGTATACTCATAGGTACGCTCATCGCCCATTACACCTACGCTCTGCACAGGTAGCAATATTGCCCCTGCCTGCCACACCTGCTGGTAATAGCCGCTATCTTTCAGATGCTGGATATAGATAGCATCGGCATCCTGCAGCATTTTGACTTTTTCTTCGCTTACCGCACCCAGTATGCGTATGCCGAGGCCGGGACCGGGGAAGGGGTGGCGCTGCAGGAAAATTTCGTCTATGCCCAATTCCTTCCCTATCCTGCGCACCTCGTCTTTAAACAGGAAGCGCAAGGGCTCTACAAGCTTCATTTTCATTACATCGGGCAATCCGCCCACATTGTGGTGTGACTTGATGGTAACCGAAGGGCCGTGAACGGACACCGACTCGATAACATCGGGGTAGATAGTACCCTGCCCCAGGAAGCTGACATCTTTTATCTGTACTGCCTCGTCATGAAATACATCGATAAACAGGCGGCCTATGATTTTACGTTTTTGTTCCGGGTCGGTCACGCCTTCCAGTTGGCTGTAAAAGCGCTGTTTGGCATCCACGCCCTTGGTATTCAGCCCCAGGTGCGCATAGCCTTCCAATACCTGCTCAAATTCGTTTTTGCGCAGCAGGCCGTTATCTACGAATATACAATAGAGGTTATCACCAATAGCTTTGTGAATAAGCGTAGCGGCCACGGTAGAGTCTACCCCGCCGCTGAGTGCCATCACTACTTTACCATCCCCCACTTCCTGTTTAATGCGCTCAACCGTTTCCTTTATGAACGAAGCCGGTGTCCAGTCCTGCTTACAACCACACACGTCCACCACAAAGTTTTTCAGTAGCTGGCGGCCTTCTGTGCTGTGCGTCACCTCAGGGTGAAATTGTATCCCGTACACATCGCACTTCGCAAAATCGGCTGAGGATTTGTAGGCCGCTACGGGGATGCTTTCCGTACGGGCTATTACCTGGAAGCCTTCGGGCAGTTTCTTTACAGAATCGCTATGGCTCATCCACACCTGCGAGCCGTTGGTAATCGTAGCGAGCAGTTTGTCATGCGTCATATCGTGCAGGTGGGCACGGCCATATTCGCGGTGTGTCGATTTGCCTACTTCGCCGCCATACATGCTGGCTATAAGCTGGGCACCATAGCAAACACCGAGTACGGGCAGGTGTTCGGCCATAGCCTTTACATCCGGCCTGGGCGCCTGCTCATCGTTTACCGAAAAGGGGCTGCCGGAAAGGATGATGCCTTTCAGCCCGGGCTCGTAATGCACCGGTTTGGTGCAAGGTTGTATTTCGCAATAAATATTCAGTTCACGGATACTGCGTGCTATGAGTTGCGTGTATTGTGAGCCGAAATCGAGAATGAGAATTTTATCGTTCATGCAAAGAATGTGCTGTAAAAAATAATATTAAGCCTGCCCTGTAGTGCCACCGAAGGTGAAAGGTACATTCACCTGTTCCTGCTCTTTAATGGTACCATGCTGCGCTTCAAAACGTTTCACGTTCTCCACCAGTGCACGCATCATGCGCTTGGCATGTGCAGGTGTCATTATTATGCGCGATTTAACTTTGGCTTTCGGTACATTGGGCATTACATTCACATAGTCGAATACAAACTCTGCAAATGAATGGGTGATGATAACGAGATTCGAATACACGCCATCTGCCATATCTTCCGTCAGCTCTATATTAAGCTGCTGCTCTTGTTGCTGGTCCTGCATTTCTTTATTTTTAAAATGATAAGGCTGCAAAATTAACAAAAGAAAAGTGCTCTACATATTATTAATAGGAAAGCTGACACATTAAAGCACAACATACTATGTATTTGTGTTACGGTTTTATTATTAGTTTTGGCTCATGAGGCGCATTTTCGCAGTATTGGCCGGTTTTGTAATGCTGGCCGCATGTAGACCGGATACATATGTACCCAAGCCGAGGGGCTACTATCATATAGAATTTCCTGAAAAAAAATACCAGGTATTTGATGATGCGCGCTACCCCTACACTTTTGAATACCCTGTGTATGCGCAAATAGTGCCGGATACCGAATTCTTCGGCCAAAAACCGGAAAACCCTTACTGGATAAATGTCCTGTTTCCTTCGCTGGGAGGCACTATCTTCGTCAGTTATAAAATCATCAATCCGCAGCAGCCACTGGGCAAGCTCGTAGAAGACGCCTACCAGATGACGGAATTTCACACCAAAAAGGCCGATTACATTGACAATATCCCTATTATTGATGATTCAGATAAGGTGTACGGTATGTTTTACAATGTTACGGGAAATGCCGCATCGGCCTACCAGTTTTATGCCACCGATTCCGTAAAACATTATTTGCGCGGAGCATTATATTTTGATGTATCGCCCAATGCCGATTCTCTATTGCCGGTCAATAACTTCATCAGCGCCGATATGGTACACATGCTGAAAACACTGCGGTGGAAATAAATTGAATTTGGCATTATCAACCAGAAACTTATTTTTGCAATCCGGAAATAATGGCCCCGTAGTTCAATGCCCGCCCGCCTGAACGGCGTTCGGGCGGGGATAGAATAAAGTCTCTTGAATGTTTTATACATATGTTGCACAAAGTATCGGTTCAACAGAATTCCTTTACAAAGGTCATTGTGAAAATCTGGTTAAACGGCTGAAGCAACATAATGCAGGACAAACAAAATCTATCAAACATAAAGTACCCTTCAGAATAATCTATTACGAAGCATCACAAACAAGAGAAGAAGCTATTACAAAAGAAAAGTATTGGAAAACTGCTGCAGGAAGAAGATATTTGCAACGAATTTTGAATAATGGCCCCGTAGTTCAATGGATAGAATAGAAGTTTCCTAAACTTTAGATCCAAGTTCGATTCTTGGCGGGGCTACACAAGGAAACACCTGATTACAGGTGTTTCCTTTTTTTATGACAATAACAACTTACCTGGCAGCTAATCAGGGCTGCATTGTTGATGGTTCGATATAGCGCCTATTACAATTATATTCCTGCGTGCTACTTCTACTAAAGTTTCTGTCGTAATGCAATCAAGAGTTGCATTTTCATAATATAAGAATGATTACCTGTGGCAAAAAGAATGGGAGGGGACTTATTTTAATGATATATATCCTCTCGTAAAACCGCATCAGCACCTCCATCCATAATTCCTGTATAGTAAGTTTTTATCACAACTTATTTTACTCAATATTATC
Organism: uncultured Flavipsychrobacter sp.; assembly: GCA_964621795.1. Lineage (GTDB taxonomy): Bacteria > Bacteroidota > Bacteroidia > Chitinophagales > Chitinophagaceae > Polluticoccus. Next base: position 12,882 of record CAZUMM010000015.1, on the reverse strand, counting down.
AGCTCACAATGCTTCAGCAAGGTCCTGGTAATAGTCTAAACCGAGGTGCGTAATCAGGTCTTCACCCATAATGTGCCTTAGTGTATTCTGGAGCTTGATTAACTGTTTAAAAATATCATGTTCGGGACGCAGCCCTGCGGCTGTTTGCGGCGATTTGAAATAAAACGACAGCCACTCCTGTATGCCGCTCATCCCTGCGCGTTTGGCAAGGTCGCCAAACAGTGCAAGGTCTAATACGATGGGGGCGGCCAGTATAGAATCCCTGCACAGAAAATTTATTTTTATCTGCATACTATAGCCCAGCCAGCCAAAGATGTCTATGTTGTCCCAGCTTTCTTTATTATCGCCGTGCGGGGGATAATAGTTAATCCTTACTTTATGATACAGGTCTCCGTACAGTTCAGGGTTGGTATCGGGCTGCAATATATTTTCCAGCACGCTGAGCTTCGATACTTCTTTGGTCTTGAAGTTCTCCGGGTTATCCAGCACATAGCCGTCCCTGTTGCCCAGTATGTTGGAAGAAAACCAACCTTTGATTCCTAAAGCCCTTGCATGCAGCCCGGGTGCCAGTATGGTTTTCATCAGGGTTTGCCCTGTCTTAAAATCTTTTCCGGCTATGGGCGTATCTGTTTGCTTTGCCAGCTCTATCAGCGCCGGTATATCGCAGGAGAGGTTGGGCGCACCGTTGATAAACGGAATGCCCAGCTTAATAGCGGCATACGCATACATCATGGAAGGGGAAATAGCGGGGTCGTTTTCCTGCAATCCTTTCTCAAAGCTTTCCACTGTCTGGTGCACTTCCGTAGGTTCAATGTATTTTTCGGTAGAGCCGCACCATATCACTACCAGCCGGGAGCAATCGTTCGCGTCCCTGAAGTTTTCCATATCATCCATCAGCGCTTTGGCCAGGTCTGCTTTGGTGGGAGCCTGCTTTATATGGTTGCCGTTCAGGTTAGAGATGTACGAGCGGTCGAATACGGCCTTCATGGGCACAATGGTTTCCAGTTCCGCTTTTACTGCATGCAGCATCATCGGCTCCAGCACTTTTGCTTTCAGTGCCGCTTCAAAAACATTGTCACTATACACATCCCAGCCCCCGAATACGAGGTCATTCAAATCGGCAAGCGGTACAAAGTCTTTTATTTTCGGATAGCGGTTTTCCGTTCTTTTTCCCAAACGGATATTGCCCATTTGCGTGAGTGAACCCACAGGCAGGGCCAGTTCTTTTTTAACTGCCTCTACGCCTGCAATCAATGTGGTGGCCACAGCGCCTAAACCGGGGATTAATATACCCAACTTCCCTTTCGGCTTTTGAATCATAGTGTGCATACGTAAATGTTTAGTGAAACAATATGCGTGTTCGTGCCGCTACATGCCGGTAAATATCTGGTATCGCCGATTGTGTAAGACAAATAACATTAGCATATTACTCTTACTAAATTTTTATGCCACCTACATGGTTGATAAAGAGTACCTGTACAAAATCTTCGCCTATGCGTACCGCACTCACAGAGGCGGGGCTAATCTCCAGTCGCTGAAACAGGTCGAGGTGTATGCCTGCATAGTATGCAAGCGTAGCTTTAATCATATCAGCATGGCTCACAATGGCTACTACCCCGCCGGGGTGTTGTGCACGTAACTTTTCCATACCTGTCACCATTCTTATTTGTGCTTCGGGCATAGACTCGCCGCCCGGTATACGGGTATTGCTGCGCAAAAAGTTAAAGCGTTGAAACTGCGGCAGGGCTGCCAGTTCATCAAAGGTTTTATCCGTCCAGTCGCCAAAATTGATTTCAAGGAAATCATCGCAAGGCACTACCTGCAGGCCATGCATTGCCGCAATGGGCGAGGCTGTTTCCACGGCGCGCTCCAAAGGGCTGCTGTAAACGGCATCAAGCGGCAGTGCAGAAAGCTGTTGCGCAAGCTCCTGCGCCTGTACACGGCCATGCTCATTCAGGCTGATACCCTGCATACGGCCTGCGAGCCTTTTACCAACCGTATCATTCATTGCATGACGTATAAGTAGAAATGTAGTCATAGTATAGATGCTGAGAATAAAAAAATAACACCGGCAATATAAGCTATATGGTAGACACAGGCCTGCAGGCGTATGGATTAGTTTTTGTATAAAAGCTCCGGATAGAGTTCACAGAAGAAAAACAGAAGAAATGAGCGGATTAAATATTGGCATCCTTACTTTTCACCGCTGCATCAATTATGGAAGTTACTGGCAGGCAAAATGTCTTGTTGACGGTTTGAAACAAAAAGGGCACGACCCTGTCATACTCCATCACGACGCACGCCGTGTAAACATTGCAGAATGGAAATGTGCTTTACAGCCGGTATTGCCCGCAGCAGTGCCGCAGGCCGATATTCCGTTGTACAAAGAGAAAACAAGAAAATTTTTACAGGCTATTGATGCCCTCCCCTTATCACCGCTTTTTCATTTAGACAGCCCCGGCGAAACGGGGCCTTATGATGTAGTGATTGTGGGCAGCGATGAAGTGTGGAACCTCCTGCACCCGTGGTACAGGCACTATCCTGTATTTTTTGGCGAGGGCATACAAACAGGCAAACTCATATCGTATGCTGCCAGCTTTGGCAACTACCCTGCCTGCTGGGGGCTGGAAGAAACCTGGAGTGAAAAGCTGAAAAACTTTAAAGAAATATCTGTACGTGACAAAAATTAGCAGATACTAATAAAAAATGCTATGGGCTTTAAGCCGCCAATCGTATTAGACCCCTGCCTGCAATTTACCGCGCAGGCCGAAGAGAGGGACAGCAAGTATTGGCAAAAGCCGTACATCGCTGTTTACGGCCACAACTTCTCTGCATCGTTCATCAGCAAGGTCAAGGCATGGAGCGCACACAGGGAGTTGCCGTTAATCAGCATCGGCTACAGGAACGACTGGGCCGATGAACAATGGCTGACCGCCGACCCTCACGATTTTGCGCATTTCATTCATAAAGCGGAAGCCGTTATTACCAATTTCTTTCACGGCTGTGTATTTTCCATACGTAATGCCAAACCTTTCGTGTGCGAAGCCTCGCCATACCGTAGCAATAAAATAAACGACCTGTTGGAAATGACCGGGGGCACTATGCGCCTGGTCAACGACACCACACCGGCCACTGTTTTCAACCATTGTTTAAACACCTGCGTGGAACAGGATATGCAGCAGCGGGTACAGGTGCTGCGGCATCTCTCGGACAACTACCTCGACCATGCACTCAAAATCAAACAACCGAACAGGTATGAATCGTTTGCATAGCCCCGAACGTGTAGTGAAAGCCGGTTTATGTATCGGTTGCGGAAGCTGTGCGGGACGAGCGCTGCAGCAGAATGTACAGATGCAATTCGATGCATACGGAGAACTAAAGCCGCAAGGGCCGGCAGACTGGATGTATCACAGCACAGAAAACTTCCGGCAAACATGCCCGTTCTCCCCCGCAGCAGTTAAGGAAGATGCGCTTTCGGCAACATGCTTCCCTGAGGCGGAGAAACGCGCCCCACAGGCAGGGCGTTTTTACGAGGCTTATGTCGGGCATGTGGCAGAAAAGGATTTCAGGATGCAGGGCAGCTCAGGCGGTATGGTTACCTGGGTAGCAACAGAGCTGCTGAGGAAGGGTTTAATAGATGGCGTGGCACATGTGGTGCCGGTTGCCGACCCTAAAACAGAAGGCCGTCATTTCACCTACCGCATATCGCGCACGGAGCAGGAAATAGCGGAAGGGGCAAAATCGAGGTATTACCCGGTAGACTTATCAGGCATCATTCAAACGATACGAAACGTGCCCGGCAGGTATGCGGTCATAGGCATTCCATGCTTTATAAAAGCTGTGCAACTGCTGCGCCGCAACGACCCCGTTTATCGTGAACGGATAAAATGTACCCTGGGGTCGTTTTGCGGGCATATGAAAAGCGCAAGGTTTGTAGAGAGCTTTGCCTGGCAGATGAAAGTGCCGATGGGTGAAGTAAAAGCCGTGGAATTCAGGCATAAAAACCCCGACAGGCCTGCAAACCTGTACAATGCACAGCTAACACTGTATGACGGCAGCATAGTGAACAGGGACTGGTGGGGACTGGCCGATGGCGACTGGGGCGCCGGGTTTTTCATGAACAGCGCCTGCAACTTTTGCGATGATGTAATTGCCGAGACCGCCGATGTATCTTTTGGCGATGCATGGGTAGAACCTTATTCTTCAGACGGAAGGGGCACAAACGTAGTGGTTGCTCGTTCTGCTTTTATAGCAGGCATGATAAACGAAGCCATACAGCAAAACAGGCTGTGCCTGGAAACAGTTGACGGCGGGTTTGTGGAGCAAACACAGGCAGCGGGCTTAAGGCAGCGCCGTGAAGGGCTTGCCTACAGGCTAACGTGGGCTGCAGATAACTTTTGCATAGAAAAACGTGTTCAGCCCGATGCGGTACAAATTAAAAAGGAACGGAAAACCATTTACTGGATGCGCTACTATATTTCACTGTGGAGCCACCGGGTATTCTGGCTGGCAAAACGTACCCGGTGGCCACGGCTATATATCAGTTGGGCGCGTATGGCCTTATCCCTTTATCACGGGCTGGCTTACCACAAAGGTAGCCTGAAAGAAATTGCCCGCCGCTTTACAGGCTTGAAGTACAGGCAACGCTAACCTCAGGCGTAGCGCCTCATCATCGTCACACAGAAATCTGTAAACTCTTCAATATTCTGCGGCGGACTGGTATGGTGCGGCTGTATGCCTTTTTCTTCTGGCGTAAAACAAAACGTAACTGTAAGGTCGAACTCTTCCAGCGACTTCATCATATGGTCGAACCATTTTTCAGAATCGGGGCGCAGATGGTCGGCCCAGCTCAGGCCGGTACGCAGTTTCTTTACGCCCAGTTTGCGCAGCCACTGTATCGCATCTTCCAGCCGGTGGTCTTCAAAGTGGAACCACTGGCATATACCGAACTCAGGGGTATAATCGGAAAAATGCTTTAAGGAAAGTTTGGGCGTACCGTCTTCCCGTAACATTCCCATATAGAAATGCCGGTAGTATGAAGACCCTTCCGCTTCCCGGTGGCGGGTGGTTGCCCCCCATGCCTGGGGCAAGTCGTACAGGCTATACCAATGCACACGGTCGGCACGGTTCGATAGCAGTTCAGCTGTACGTATAAGGCCAAACTCCTGTACTTCTTCCGCGCCGAAACTGGATATGCCTACCTCGGTTATCCATACAGGCAAATGGGTCACCGCTTTTATTTCTTCTATCTTATTCGGCCATTCATTTATCTGCCAGTGGTTCCAGTCGAGCGGAAAACCGTGCAGGGCCACGGCATCGAGGTCCTCAAACGTGCCCATGTCCTTTAGCCGTTGTATAAAAAACGGGTCGATGGGAGATATACCTCCGAGCACGCGGGTAATGCCGGGGTTTTCGGCTTTCACTGCCTGCGCAGCCATCTTTACCATATCGGAATAGATGCGCCAGTCTGTGTCGATTTCAAAATCCCAGTGCGATTTATTGTTGGGCTCGTTCCAGAACTTTACTGCTTCAATCATATATTGTTTCCGGCTTTGTGATTAAATGATGGATAAACAGCACGGGGCTGGTTATCGGGCAGCGCTGTGCGGCGGCATATATACACTTCTTTTTCCGGGTGTTCCGTTATTTCGAAACCGGAGCTGCGCAACATGGCTTCCATACAGGCACGGTTGGGTATCCACCAGTTGGTAGGGTCCTGCGAGTAGTTGTGTTCAATAAAGTACATGTGCGGGAACGAAGGTTCTTCAAAAATATCCGTCTGCCAGAAATCATAGTCCGGCTTCACCTCTTCCACTTCATCACTGCCCCGCTGCATCGACTGGAATATGAGCACGTCTTTCACCACGTTCTCATACAAAAGGTCAAGCGCAAGCAGGGGGTGGCGCAGGTGATACAATACGCCCATGAAAATGACTATATCGAATTTCTCTCCCAGGCTGGCTACTTCGTACACCGACAGGTTCCTGAATTCAATATCTGCCCCCAGCACTTCGGCGGCATACCTTGCCTGTGCCAGGTATCTTTCGTCCGAGTCGATGCCAACTACCCGCTCTGCCCCGCGTTTTTTCATTTCTATAGCGTAAAAACCCGCATTGCAGCCAATGTCCAATACGGTTTTGCCGCTCAGGTCAGATGGCAGGGCATGGGCAAACCGCTGGTACTTCATATTCGGGTAGTCGCCCAAAAAGTGGTCGGGTGCGGTTTTCACGCCATGCAAATCGATATTATGAAACCATTTTCCCAGCTTCTGCACATCCTGCTGTATCTGTTCCGATGTCAGCGGCGCCCCCGGCATTGTTGTTTGTTTCTCCATGTTTAAAATTTTAGCCTGAAATGAACTTGTTGAACCTGCTTTGCTTGCCGTCTTCGGTCTTTTCCTGGTACAGGAATTTCAGGTTATTTTCATCAAACTTCCTGAAAAAATCTTCCCAGCTTATTTCTTCCAGCGAGTCTTCTCCGCTGTAGCCCGGAAAATCGATGCGCAGCAGGCCTGCGTCTTCCCCGTCCCTGCCCGTATTTTTCACAGTAGCAGGGCGGCCATTCCTTTCTTCCACCCACTTCTTTATCTCATCGTGGTTTGTTGTTGTTTTTGAATCTGACATAATAAAACGTTTTTAGAATGTTTATGAATGAAATATGTGCCGGTGTTTTCAACTACTGCTTTGTACCAGGCCGGGTGCGGTAAGCTTATGGTCCAGCGCTTCGTAATAATAGTCTTCAAGCTCCATAGCACGGTGTGCCGCAGTATGGTATTTAAGCACCTTCTTTCTTGCATTGGCCCCTATCTCCTTCCTCTTTTCTTCGCTGATGGCAGTGAGGTAATTAATGGTGTCTTCAGCCGTTCTTGATATCAGTATTTCAGAGCCTTGTTTAAAAATGCTGTCGATGCCGGTCCAGTAGTCGCTGATTATCGGTATGCCGCAGGCTGCCGCCTCAAACAGCCGCACGCTGGGCGAATACCCTGCACTTATCATATCCGCACGGGTAATATTCAGGGTAAACCGCTGGCTGTTGTAAAACTTCCTGTGTGCCGCGGGCGGCAGATGGTCTATGTATTTCACATTGGGGGGCCATACGATGTCTTCGGAATATTGCGGGCCGGCAACCACAAATGCATGTTCCGGCAAGTTTGCCGCAGCGTTCAGCATCAGCCTTTGCAAGGGCGGTTGCCTGTCTACGCTATAAGTGCCGAGGTAGCCTAAATCCCACTGCATGACGTATGCTTCGGGAAAATAAAGCTCCGGGTCGAAAGAGCAATATAAGGGGCGCGCCATTGGCGAACCGTATTGCTTTTCCAGTTTAGATAAAATCGTTCCTCCGGTAAATGACAAATACATATTGTATTTGGCAATTAACGAAGGGTGTAAGTATTCGTAATCGCCATGCTCCAGCTTTGCCAGGGTCACAGGCGTATCGATGTCGTAAAAAGCAGTGATGCCGCGGGCTGTTTTCTGTACCAGGTGCCCTACCGCAACGCCGTCGGGAACGTAAGAGCCGACGATGACCAAATCCGCCTCCTGTATCAAAAGTCCGTATTTTTCTTTTATTTCATCCACGCTGTTGTACAGCACGGTGGTGCAATAAGGCGGATTTGCGAGGTCCCTGTTGGATGCATACCAGGGCACATCCCTTTCCAGAAAGGTAACATTATGGCCGTTGGCAGACAGCTCCCGCACCAGGCCGCGATAGGTAGTAGCATGGCCATTGCCCCAGGAAGATGTGATAGATAACCCGAGTATGACTATATCTAAAGGTTGCTTGTTCATATACTTGTCAGTGAATGTGAAAATTCCGTTTGTAATATTTTATCCAGTTCTGCTGCACGATGGGTATAGGTGTGTTTCGACAACACTTTTTCCAAAGCGGCATTGCCTATTGCCCGAGCTTTTTCATCGGTAAGGGAAGAGAGTATCGTCTTCACTTCGTTACCGTTTCGCGCTACCAGTATTTCCTTGCCGGGCTCAAAGAAAAAGTCGATGCCTTTCCAGTAATCGGTAATGATGCACGCCCCTGCACCCGCCGCTTCAAACACGCGCGTGGCAGGCGAAAAGCCATACCTTGCCATACTGTCCCTGCTGATGTTAAGCACCGCACGCGGCGAGCAATTGAAGGCGTTATGGTCTTTGGTGAACACATGGCCTATATACTTTATATTGGCAGGCAAAGACTTATCGCCCCAGCCATTTCCGCCCAGCACAAAAGTTTTTTCCGGCATCTGCCCGGCCACGGCCAGGAAGAAATCTTCTACCCGTTTTTCACGGTCGGGCAGGCGGTTCCCTAAAAAAGCAAGGTCTGCGTCAAAGCGTTCTTCTTTTTGTACGGGGTGGTGTGTAAGCGGGTCCAGTGCATTATACACCGGGTAACAATTTTTTGCGCCTAATGCTTTATAGGCATTCACCACGGGGTCGCCGCCGCCATAGGTAAGTACCAGGTCGTACTGCGGTATCAGGCTCCTGAAATAATCGTTTGCGGATGCATTCACCCTGTCTAAGGTAGCCGGGGCATCCACATCCCAGAAGATGACCATTTTACCGTCCATCTTCAGCCGCAATACCTCTTTTTCAAGCAACTCGTCAAAAACACCCACACCGCTTGTTTTTATGATAACGTCTGCTGTACGTGCTTCATCCAGCACGCGGTAAACGTCTTCTTCCACAGGCTGGTATACCCTGATGGTTGCCCAGTCGGGGTCGGGAATATCCCGGTTCTGCTGCCGGTCGTAAGCATCGGGCTCATAAAAAGTTATTTGATGGCCTCTTTCATTCATGGCGCGTATGATGCCCCTGTAGTATGTGGCTGCGCCATTCCAATAGGCAGATACAAGACTGGAACCAAAAAATGCGAATTTCATATCTAAGCGATTATTTCTTGTTGACAATTATTTACCCCTATCTCTTTGCAAATGCCGTATAGCTCTGAAACGCGGTGGGCGCAGGTGTGTTTCCGGCTGATGGTCCTGAGCCCGTTCCCTACCAGCTCTGCAGTGAGCGTATCATCGGTCATTATCCTGTTCATCCATTCTTTCATTTCGGCTTTATTATTTACCATGATAAAGTCCTCCCCTTCTGTAAACAGTCCTTCACTATCGTTCCACGGGGCAGACAGCAGCGGGATGCCGCAGGCCAGTGCTTCAAAGGGACGGATGGTAGGTATGCCCGGCAGTGATTTTGTATACGGGCCGCGGGGCACATGTACGGTAAACCTGTACCGGGAAAATACCTCCGGCGCTTTAAAATTGGGCAGCCAGCCCTCATAGCTTATCCCTGCACCTTTCAGCGCCTGCCGCGCCTCTTTAGGATAGCCCACGCCGTATATCTTACCCTTCAGGCCCAGCTCTTTTACCGGGTCTATGATGAATTCGAACAGTTCCTTTGTCCGCTCTTCATCGCCCCAATTGCCTATCCATACAATATCGCCTTCCTGCTCTGCCGATGCCAGTGGTTTGAAAATATTCGTATCGGCAGCTTCATGCCATGTCCATGCTTTTTTAGCCCATCCATTTTGCAGGTACAGCTCTTTTATAATATTCCCAAAGGCCAGTACGCCGTCATAGTTGGAAAGGTCATAATCACCGATGCCTTTTTCATCGGTTACGGAACGGTGGTGCGTATCGTGAAACAATAGTTTAAAAGGATATTTCTTCCTTTTCTCCCCTATAGCCTTTACCAGCTTGTGGTCGTTCCATTCGTGTACGATAACGAGGTCTGCGTCTTTCAAAGCGTTGTCCAGGTCTATATCGTCGTTGTACGGTATGCTTTCCAGGCCGGGATAGTATTCATAAAAATCTTCCACTACATTTTCCACGTTCTTTTCGGCAATCATGTTCGTGTAGCTCCAGCCGTTTTCAGGTTCGTATACGGAAACCGTATTGCCCCGCCTGAGCAGTTCCGTTACCACACCCCGTAAAAAGTGGGCATTGCCATGGTTCCAGTCTGAGAGCAACGAGTGATAGAATAGTACTATGTTCATACAGATATCTTTTCTTTTTGAATGGTTCTCTTTTTTACCAGCAGTTGCCGGTAAACATCTTCGTATTGTTGTGCCATGGCAGCAGGCGAAAATTTGCGGCCATGCAGGTATGCCTTTTCCGCATACGCTGTTCTCAGGCTTTCATCCCTTACCAGTTTATTTATAGTCTCTGCCAGTGCAGAAGGATTATTCGTATCTACATACAAGGCATTATCCTGCCATATTTCCCGCAGCGAATCAATATTGCCCAACACCAATGCACAGCCTGACAGAGCGGCCTCCAGCACGGAAAGGCCGAACGGTTCATATTTTGCTGGCAGACAGTACACCGCAGCCTCAGACAGTTGCGCTGCAATTTGCCGTCGGTTTAATTTTCCTAAAAAAGAAACCTGAGACTGCGCAACATCCAGCTCTTTATCTTCAAACCCGTTGGGCCCGGCTATTTTTACAGGGCAGGCAATCTGCGGTGCAGCTTCCATCAGGAACGTGATATTTTTGGCTTCGTCCCACACGCGGCCCGCACTGAACACATAAGGCTGTTTTTCCAGCTTGTGGAACAGCTTTTCACTTCTGCCGTTATATATTACCCGGCAACGGCGTGCCTTGTAAATCTCTTGCATGTAATTCATTACAGTGGCAGACGGGGCAATAACAATATCAGCCGCTAAAATGCCTGCCGATACACGGCTATAATATTCCGTCCATTCTGCAGGCGGGTGTGTTTCATGCACAGCCTGCCACCATGAGTACACATCGGAATGCGCGACAACTACAACAGGTGCGCTCCAGGGCAAAGAACCATAGGCATAGCTATTCAGGTGAATGATATCCGGCTGCAATTCCTGCTCCAGGCGCAGCAGCCAGCGGCCCGATGTTTCCATATCTGCCCACGGGTCCTGCATCCATTCCAGCGCGTATGCCGTTTCATATACCCGCACGTTATCCAGTGCGGCTATTTCTTCTTTTTGTTCTTCGCTCAGCTTTGCACCCATAGTTGCCAGGAAGACAATTATCCCACTGTGCCGGAATGCGTTGCACAGCTCTATGGTATAGGTCCATACACCGCCCACCGTATCGGCGGTCATTAAAACTTTTAATGGCGTGTGGCTATATTCTTCCATATATCTTGTCCAGCACTTTTGCAGATGCTATAAATTGTTCGGCCTGTTTATCAAACTGGTCATTGCGCGACAATCGGGTAATCCAGTCAATCAAAGCACGGCCACCCCATGCATCGGGTGGCGCAGCCAGCAGTTCCGACTTTGTGCCCCAATAGCGGCGCGCTATAAAATCGTAAAAAGAACCGTTGATATTTTTAAATGTCACACCGCCCTCAGTACCGTAAAAAGAAACTTCGATAACCGCATCGCGCCCTGCATGCAGGTGCCACGAGCATGATAAGGTAGCGGTGATGTCATTTTCAAGATTGATGAAAACATTAGCGTAGTCTTCTACCTGTTTGCCACCCTGCAAAGGCATCCCTTTTGCATACAGGCTGCTTTGTACTTTTTCCACTGCGGGAAAACCGAGTGCATACAACACCAGGTCGACAAGGTGGATGCCAAGGTCCAGCACGCAGCCGCCACCTGCCTGCTCCATATCATAAAACCAGGGCTTATCAGGGCCATAGGCATTATGAAACTTCATATCAACGGCAAATATCTTTCCCAGCTCACCCGAGCGGATGACGTTATATATTTCGCGAAAGGCCGTAGTGTACCTGTACGACAGGTCGACCCCCAGTAGCTTATCTGCTTTACGTGCGGCATCTATCACCGCCTGTACTTCTTCTGCATTTCTTCCCAGCGGCTTCTGGCAAAACACGGCCTTCCCCTGTTCAAAAGCCTGCACGGACTGCTGCATGTGCAGTGCGCTGGGCGTGGCTATTACCACACCATCTATGCCGGGGTCGGTTATGGTATCTGTAAAAGAGTTGTTCTGCCTGCAACCGGGCACTAACTTCCCGGCTTCGTCCATGCACTGCTCCGAAGTGTCCGATATCATGGCTATTTCCGCAAGGCCGCTTTCTGCTGCTGCCTGCATCCTGTTCCTGCCTATCCATCCTACGCCTGCAAAGGCCAGTTTCGGTTTATATGCTGTCAATACTTCCAACGTAAGTAGATTTATATTTGAATTAATGCTTTGACAAACCCGTCGGGGCGTTCAGATGTCAGTGTAAAGCCCTTCCCCAGTTCCTGCAAGGGTAAAATATCCGTGTACAACTGTGCGGGGTCTATTACGCGGTTCACTACCGCGTCAACGGCATTGCGCATGCCGTGCAGGTAGCGTTCGGGTTTGCGCTCATGGGCATTTATCACGTCTATACCTTTCCAGTTCCATTTTTGAAAGTTTACCTGCCGCATTCCGTCCTGGTGATAGCCGGCCACCATTAGCCTGCCGCCTTCTGCAACTATTTCCGTTGCTATATCTATAGCCTCCTGCTTACCGGTAGCTTCTATAACGCGTGTGCAAAAATTGTTGTCCGTTATCTCGGCTACCTTATTGGCAACTTCCCATGTATTCGTCAGCGGTATGCATTCGTCGGCGCCGTATTGCCGGGCTATATCCAGCGAATACCCCCTCCTGGATATGGCAATCACTTTTGCCCCTGTATGTTTCACAAGCTGGCACAACAGGGCACCGAGGAAACCAATGCCGATAATGGCTACCGTATCTTCTTTGGTAATGTTGCTCCTTTCAAAAATATTCATGGCACAGCCCAGGGGCTCACCGGGAAAGGGTTTGCCATCGAGCGATGCAGGCAGCTTCACCAGCGATGCCTCATCTGCTACATCAAATTCGGCATAGGCCTGCCCGGATAAAAAAGCCACCCTGTCTGCACTGCCCCCCAAAAGTTAGACTTTATGGGGGGCATTTTTTATGAAAAGAAAC
>CAZUMM010000014.1:0-108771 GCA_964621795.1 uncultured Flavipsychrobacter sp. | reverse complement strand
TCCGGCTGTCCGTGCAGCTTCAGAAATCTGCGTACATACCGGAAATTTTCCGTTACCGGCACCAAGCGCTCATCATCGGGCTTGTTCCTCCATGCATCCGCATCATGGTCAAAGGCAAATAATTTTCCATTTGCACCCAGCCGGCTCAAAATTTCCCGGCTGTGTCCCCCTCCGCCAAACGTAGCATCTACATATACACCGCCCGGTTTTATATCCAGGCCGTCTACTGCTTCCTTTAAAAGAACTGTTGTGTGGTAAAAAGTGGAACCTTCCATCACACTGTATCAAACGGGTTAACAAAATCGCCCCCTGCTACTTCTTCGGCAAGGCTGCTAAAGCTTTCGGCATTTTTCCTGATGTATTCATAATATGTATCTTTATGCCATAACTCTACTTTATTGCCCTGGCAGGAAAAAACCATATCTTTTTTGATGCCGGCATACTCCTGCAAAGGCTTCGGTAATAATATGCGGCCTGCGCTATCTATATCTACTATGGTTGCCCCGTTCAGGAACAATCTTTTAAACTCGCGGACTTTCGGGTTGAAGTCGTTGAGACGGTTGATTTTTTCAGAAAGCACCGTCCAGCTTTCCATAGGGTACATGGTGAGACAGTTTTCAAACCCACGGTTCATAACGAAGCGCCCGGCAGCACCGTCAGGCAACTGCTTACGGAAGCCGGAAGGCAGTAAAAACCTGCCTTTGACATCAACCGCTACTTCATATTCACCAAGAAAACTGAGCATAAATCCGATAAAATGGCGCTTTTCTTACCACAAAATAACACAAACTCCCACAAATTGACACAATGAAGTTACGACATATTTATCCACAAAAGCATATATGACCGAAAAAGGCCACAGCTAAGCATTACAGCCCGTTTATAAACGAGTCGGAGCTATAGCCACTGTATAGCCTGTGGATTTCTGTGGATAACCTGTGAAAATCTGTATTTAACAGAGTTTTGACAGCACAATTAGGGAATAATCTTCATTTTAGCTATTTTTGCAATCCTCTATGTCTTTGCGCATCAAGAATTTTCTTATAATCTTACTGGGAGCTATCATGCTGCAGGCTTGTAACAGCTATGAGCGTGTAAAGAAAAGTAATGATTACAATTATAAGCTGACCAAGGCCAATGAGTATTACGATAAAAAGAAATACTCCCTTGCCAACCAGTTATATTACGACCTGATACCGGTAATGAAGAATACAAAGAACTATGAACCATTGTATTACCGCTATGCATACAGCTTCTGGTACATGAAGGATTATACCTCCGCTTCTTACCACTTTAAAAACTTTGTAGACCTGTTTCCCAACAGTACCGATGCTGAAGAATGTGAATACATGAGTGCTGTATCGCTCTATAAAATGTCGCCTAAACCGTCGCTCGACCCTACCAATACAATAAAAGCACTGGAGGCGCTGCAATCTTATATCAATACCCACCCGGACTCGAAAAGGCTGGATGAGGCAAGCAAATATGTGGATATATGCCGCCGCAAGCTGGAAGAAAAAGCAGCGGGTGCTGCAAAACTGTACTATAATATAGGGCAGTACAAAGCTGCGGGCATTGCGTACAAAAATGTAATGCGCGATTATCCCGAATCTTCGAATACTGATTATTACCAGTACATGGTTATCCGCGCGTGGTACAAATATGCGATGGCAAGCGTAGCCGAAAAACAGGAAGAGCGTTTTGCCGCAGCAGTAAATGCTTACCAGGAACTGGTAGACAGCTACCCCAAGTCGGAGTACCTGCATGATGCTGAAAAATATTATACATTAGCTGACAATAACATAAAAAAAATACGCAATGAGCACAAATAAAAGGGCGTTTGCCTCTGTTAATCCGCTGGTGGAAACACGTGATGTGATTGCAATGAAAGATAAAACAGGCAACCTGTATGAATCAATCGTTGTGATAGCCAGGCGTGCCAACCAGATTGCCGTAAACATGAAGGAAGAGCTGCACCGCAAGCTGGATGAGTTTACCGTACACGGCGACAACCTAGAAGAAATACACGAAAATAAAGAGCAGATAGAAATATCGCGTATTTACGAGCGCATGGCCAACCCAGCGCTGCAGTCTACCAACGAGTTTTTTGACGACAAGATATACTATCGTAAAAAATAGTACCGTATAATGCGGATGTACGGCCCGTTCTGCACAGAACGGGCTTTGCTATTTATAGTTTTACCTCAGGTATATACGGTTTATAACAGTACCTTTGCAGCGAATGAAAAAAACATATAAACACCTGTTTTTTGACCTCGACCATACTTTATGGGATTTTGAGAAAAACTCTGAGCTTACCCTGGAAAAGCTGTACGCCGAGTATAGCCTTTCAGGGCGCGGCGTAGATGATTTCCATGCCTTCGTACAGATTTTCAATGCCCATAACGACCGTCTTTGGGAACGGTTCCGTAACGGTTATATCCGTCGCGACGACCTGCGGTGGAAACGGTTCTGGCTGGCTTTGCTCGATTTTAAAATCGGCGACACCGCACTTGCCCACGAACTGAGCTCTGCTTACCTGGAAATAATGCCCACCCAATCGGTACTGACACCGCATGCGCGCGAAATACTGGACTACTGTAGCACTGATGGCAAATATTGCCTGCACCTGATCACCAATGGCTTTGAGACTACCCAATGGATGAAGCTGCATTATTCGGGCATTTCGTCTTATTTCAAAGAAATCATCACATCTGAAAAAAGCAATGCCTTAAAGCCGCATGCCGATATATTTCAGTATGCATTAAAAGCTACAGGTGCAATGGTAGAAGATTCCATCATGATTGGCGATGCGCTGGAGGTAGATGTGATGGGGGCTTTGAATGCCGGCTGGGACCAGGTATACTATAACCCTGCAAAAAAGGTACACGCACGGAAACCAACCTACGAGATACACCACCTCGCCGACCTGAGGGATATTTTTTAGGCATATTACTTCACGATAATATCAGTAACTGCATGCTCACCAAGATGCTCGTTAATGCGGGCAATAAGCTGTTCTTTACCTAACAGCAATTCTTGTTTCAGAGGGGCAATGTCGGTATAAACGGTCAGCACCCGGTCACTCAGGTAAAGGTTGCGTGTATATTTGGCTATTGTCTTACCTACTATGGTTTCCCACTCGTTCCTGATCCTGAGCTCGGTAACTTTAGGTTTCCACTTCGATTTTTCAAGCAGCAGGTTAATCGCCTCGCCAATACTGTATGACCCCATAGCCGCAAATTACTTCATTTATAAGATAGCTGCATATTGTCAGCTATATATCATAAAAACTAATCCTTAAAAATACCCCCTGATACTTTCAGGTAATCTACTATCTTTGTTTGCTTTACGAGACAATCGGTTATGAAAAAAATATTTGTACCCCTGGCAATGGCAGCGTCAATTGCCATGACAGGTTGTTCAGAAGACTTCGAAGTAGCAGCTCCTTACAAGGATGTTACAGTAGTTTATGGCATCTTAGACCCCCTGGATACCGCTCACTATATCCGCATCGAAAAAGCTTTTTTGGATGAAAACAAAAGCGCTATCGATATGTCGAAAGTCCCTGACTCCAGTTACTATAAGGACCTGACTGTCATCCTGAAAGAATACAAAGACAGTAAAGGAAGCAGCCTTTCCCAATTCATCAAACTGAAGCAGGTAGACCTTAACACGGAAGGTTATGTAAAAGACCAGCCGCTAAATGACCAGGGTTTTTTCCAGGCACCTAACAAAGCTTATAAGTTTACCAACCAGGACATCGTATTGAACCCTTATTTGTCTTACCGGCTTTTCATTACTAATAATGTTACCGGGAATGTTGACTCTACTGACCTGATCGGGGTAGTAAACCCGGACTCAACAAGAGGTCAAAACAGGTTTTACATCAACAGCTTTACAAAATCCGGTTATACCATCGATTTTGAAAAAACAGCTGTCAACCATCCTACGTACACACTTATCGGGAGCGTGCCTTTAAATGCAAAATTCATTGAAGGTGTCATCCGGTTTCATTATGAAGAAAAAAACATCTCGACAAACAATATATCGCGCAAATATGTAGACTATAAATTTGCCCGCGATGCCAATGTTTCCTCGCAGTTCACACTCGAAGTTGAGAATAAAAATATATACGCATACCTGGCCGACGCCATTGGCACTGCACCGTCTAACGTAGAGCGGTATATGGACAGCTGCGATATTTATGTATATGCCGGGGACAATTACCTGTATACATACGAACAGGTAAACCTGGCGCAAAGCGGTGGTATTACCGCCGACCAGATAAAACCTTACTACACGAATATCAGGGGTGCCAATACGCTTGGCCTGCTGGCATCGCGTACGTTCAGGTTATATACCAATGCAGGTATCGGCCAGCCTACAATAGACTCGCTGAAAGCTAACCCGGTTACTGCCGGCCTGAATATCAAAGGCCGTACCGACCATTGACAAGATTACATATAAAACACATAGAAAATGCCTTAATGGAAGTCCATTAAGGCATTTTTGTTACAGTTTGACAGCATGTGTGACATTATTGCCGAATACAGGCTAATGGCATGTGTATTGCCATAATACAGAAAACAACAACCTAATTACTATAATTATTTGAATACTATGGGAAAGATTATTGGAATCGACTTAGGTACTACCAACTCCTGCGTAGCCGTAATGGAAGGTAATGAGCCGGTAGTAATAGCTAACGACGAAGGGCGCCGCACAACGCCTTCGGTTGTAGCTTTTTTAAAGAATGGTGAACGTAAGGTGGGTGACCCCGCAAAACGCCAGGCTATCACCAATCCGATGAATACGATCATGTCTATCAAACGTTTTATGGGCCGCCGTTATGACGAGGTAGCCGATGAAATGACACATAATGCCTACAAAATTGTAAAGGGCGACAACAATACTCCGCGTGTTGATATTGAAGGGCGTATGTACACCCCGCAGGAAATATCAGCAATGGTGCTTCAGAAGATGAAGAAAACCGCTGAAGAATTCCTGGGACAGGAAGTAAACGAAGCGGTTATTACCGTTCCTGCCTATTTTAATGATGCACAGCGCCAGGCCACTAAAGAGGCAGGTGAGATTGCCGGGCTGAATGTACGCCGTATCATCAACGAGCCTACAGCCGCAGCACTGGCATACGGCCTCGATAAACAGCATAAAGACAGCAAAATAGCTGTATTTGACCTGGGTGGTGGTACGTTTGACATTTCCGTACTGGAACTGGGCGACGGCGTGTTTGAAGTAAAATCGACCAACGGTGATACCCACCTGGGCGGTGACGACTTTGATAAAGTGGTTATGGACTGGCTGGCCGACGAGTTTAAGAAAGACGAAGCGGTAGACCTGCATAAAGACCCGATGGCATGGCAGCGCCTGAAAGAAGCTGCGGAAAAAGCAAAAATCGAACTGTCTTCTTCCCAGGAAACAGAAATCAACCTGCCGTACATAACCGCAGTTGACGGCGTGCCCAAACACCTGGTGCGCAAACTGAGCCGTGCAAAATTTGAGCAATTGGCAGACAGCCTGATTGAACGCACACTGGAACCATGCCGCAAAGCATTGAAAGATGCAGGCATGAACCCTTCTGAAATTGATGAAGTGATACTGGTAGGTGGTTCTACCCGTATACCTAAAGTACAGGACGTAGTAGAAAAATTCTTCGGCAGAAAACCACACAAAGGTGTAAACCCCGATGAAGTGGTTGCCATTGGTGCCGCTATACAGGGTGGTGTACTGACCGGTGATGTAAAAGATGTGTTGCTGCTCGACGTTACCCCGCTTTCTCTGGGTATCGAAACAATGGGTGGTGTAATGACACGCCTTATCGAGTCGAACACGACTATACCTACTAAAAAAAGCGAAACATTTTCAACCGCGAGCGATAACCAGCCAAGCGTTGAAATAAACGTACTGCAGGGTGAGCGCCCGATGGCTAAAGACAATAAATCGCTGGGCCGTTTCATTCTCGATGGTATCCCCCCCGCACCACGTGGTGTGCCGCAGGTAGAAGTTATATTCGATATAGATGCCAATGGTATCCTACACGTAACGGCTAAAGACAAAGGCACAGGCAAACAGCAAAACATCCGCATTGAAGCAGGTAGCGGCCTGAGCAAAGACGAAATAGAACGCATGAAGAACGAAGCGAAAGCCAATGAAGAAACAGATAAACAAGTACGTGAGCGTGTAGAAAAACTGAATATGGCTGATGGCCTTGTCTTCAATACAGAAAAGCAACTGAAAGAGTATGGCGACAAAATACCTGCCGACCAGAAAGCAACTATCGAAGCTGCTGTAGCCAAATTGAAGGAGGCTCATAAAGCAGAAGATATGGCCGGCATCGATTCAGCTTCTGAAGAACTGAATGCAGCATGGCAGGCAGCCAGCCAGCATATTTACAATGCACAGCAACAAGCCGGTGGCGAGGGCCAGCAACAGCAGGCACAGCCTAATGCCGACAATAACGACGGCGGTGTAGCTGATGCAGAATATGAAGAAGTAAAATAAAGCGGATAAAGTTTCATAAACATGGTGAAAACGGCCTCAAAACAAATGTTTTGAGGCCGTTACTTTTTTTATAATAGCCTATAACTTACTGCCGTGCAGCAAGGAACGGGAACAGGAAACTCAGGCCGGTATTTATTTTTACCGTATCGCCCGGCGATACAGTAAAACGCACATAAGCATTGCTGTGGCAGCCTATGCAAGTGCCGCTGCTATCCTGCATATATGTTTCCATCGTGGTATTGGTAAGCAATACGGGTGCGGGTGCAGGCGGTACGCCGTATGTTGTTATCTCCCATTGTGTGCCAATCAGTTTGTAGTTGGCCCATACCGTGTTTTTTAATTTCTCCCGCCACATTTTATTAAGTTGCCTGGTATACGAATATATAGGCACAACGCGCGTTACCTGTGTACCGTATTGCGGATAATACCGTCCTGCAAATGGCTGGGCTGTATCCCACAGGAAGTTGTTATTATCGCCCGGCTGGTGTACGGGAGGCTTATTTACAGGACAGGTTTTACAATCTTTATTGTAATAAGACCATCGCTTATCTGTTTTCTCGCCGTCACCGGCATTGGGGGCATTGTCTACATGCTCAAACGTACTCCATACAAGAAACTCACCAAACCTGTCTATGTTGCGGATGATGTGCATTCCTACCAATCCCACGGTTGACCATACTTTCAGCGGCTGGTGGTTGACCGTATGTGCGCTGTCGATATAAATAAGCGCCCTGCGGCAATAGTACTTGGTAGTATCGTCTCCTTTGGCAGGGTTCAGAATGCGCCACGAAGCTTTTATCTCCATAGCCCCTGCATCCTGCAGGTTATTCGTATCGCTTATTGGCAGCTGTAATCCCTGGCCGGGGCTCACCCTGTTCACATAATTACCAATACCCGAAACGGTTGTAAGATGATTATTTGTTATGAAGGTATCTTCTACGCTATTGATTTTTATTTCGTAAAGGGTAAAGTTACCGTTACGGTCGGCCAGCGGGAATCCGTCCGCCTCTTCAAAAGAGCCGTCATCAGATGTTTTGAAGTTGACGGGTATTTTGGCATCCTGGTATAAAAATTTAGCCTGGTTATCATTGGCCATTTGCAGGTGTAGCAACATAGGTGCGCCCATACCGCCAAATACAAGTGTAGGGTCTTTATAATATTCCCATACACGCATGGCATTCGGATTGGCGGCAATAGAGTTGCCAACAGGATTACCATTATTGTCGGCGGGCCAGTTCAGCGCCACAAATGTTTGCCATGAAAAGGCATCAAAAGGCGGCTGGTGTATGGAATCCAATACCGTATGGTAATCAAATCCCATCTGCACGTTTACACCATTGGGCAACTGGGGACAAAGAACTGAATCGCCATTATAGCAAAATGCATTATATGGCTTGAATTTGTTGCCGTTTTTCACGGCTTCTGAACACGCATAGATGCCTGTTACCAGGATAAGCGGGATAAATATCTTTTTCATGGCATGTAATTATATATCATAAACATAATATTTATGTTTATATAAAACAACAGGCCTTGCGAAGAATAATTATAATTTATTATTTGAACAGGTGAATATCTGTTCCCGGGATTTTAGTCACCCCTGCCTGGCGCAACATCGTCACTAACTGGCCCCTATGGTAAGTTGCATGGTTGAATGCCTGCAGTAAAGCACGGCTGACTGTAGTTTTATTAGATTGTTTCTTCAGGTTGTAATATTGAAGCACATGGCTGAAAGCTGCATCATTGAACTGCTTTTCAACAAACTGTTGCAACCCCTTTGAAGCCTCCTGCCATGCTGCACATGCCTCTTTCATATCACCTTTGAATACCGAAGGCTTCCATACGGGCTGTTCAGCCAGCAACAGGCGCTGCAGCCATATATCTTCTGCGCCCCACATATGGTACACAGTTTGACGCAACGAATTGAAACTACTGGTTATTTCCATATCCAATATCTTGTCGTCTTGTTTCAGTAACAGGTCTATCATCTTATTATTAGCCCAAATATTATACTTTGCCAGCAGTAACAATGTTTCCTTCATGCTATCTTGTAACTTTGCATGCAAAATTAAGAACTCCTGAAGATGACTGAAATTAAAGATAAAGGATTTGAGACCCTGTGTATTCACGGTGGCTACCATCCTGAAAATAAACGCGCGCATCTCACCCCTATCTATGCCACCAGCACTTATACCTTCGACAGTGCAGAACAGGGCATATCTATTTTTAAAGGAGAAGAACAGGGATATATCTATGGCCGCTTCGGCAATCCCAATACCAACGAGGTAGAAGAAAAAATAGCCTTGCTGGAAGCTTACGGTCTGGAAGATGCACAAGGCAACCCTTTGCAGTTGAAAGCCATCCTGCACGCTTCGGGCATGGCTGCTATCAGCACCTTACTTTTGGGCAACCTGAAAGCAGGCGATAAAATCATCACCCACCAGTCATTATACGGCGGCACGCAGGAGATGATTGATAAAATCCTGCCCAATATCGGGATAGGGACTATCATCATCGACTTTCATGATATAGATGCTGCGGAAGCCGCTATAAAAGCCGATAGCAGCATCAAACTGATGTACCTGGAAACACCAGCCAACCCCACCCTGCAATGCATTGACCTGGAGATGTTGGCGGCCCTTGGCAAAAAGCACAACCTGTTGGTTTGCGCCGACAATACTTTTGCCACACCATACCTGCAACAGCCTTTTAAGTACGGCGTCGACTTCGTGATGCATTCTACTACCAAATTTCTGAATGGCCACGGTACCGCAGTAGGCGGTGTCCTCATTGGCCGCGACCTGGAGCGGATGAATACCATTATCACCAAAACACACCGCCTGCTGGGTGGCAACAGCAACGCATTTGAAGCCTACCTGGTCAATAACGGCCTCCGCACTTTTGCGCTGCGTATGGAACGCCATTGCAGCAATGCACAAAAAGTAGCGGAGTATTTATCGCAACACGAGGCCGTAGAAAAGGTAAATTATCCCGGCCTCGCTTCGCACCCCGACCATGCCATTGCCATGAAGCAAATGAAGCACCCCGGTGCAGTACTTTCCTTTGAACTGAAAGGCGGATTTGAGGCGGGCGTGAAATTCATAGACAACCTGAAACTTTGCATCAGTGCCGTATCGCTCGGCACCTGCGATACACTTATATCGCACCCTGCATCTACTACGCACGTAGGTGTGCCCCGTGAAAAAAGGATTGAATTCGGCATCACCGATGGCCTTATACGCGTGAGCGTGGGCATAGAAACCGTTGAAGACATCATAGCCGACCTGGAACAGGCATTAAAATAAACAGAACAATAAAACAATAAAGATATAATCATGCATACAGCTTATGTTATTGATGCAATACGCACCCCGGTAGGTAAATACGGCGGCAGCCTTTCATCTGTCCGCCCTGATGACCTGCTGGCACATGTTATTAAAATCCTTGTTGAGCGTAACCCTTCTATAGATGTAAATGCAATAGAAGATGTAATAGCCGGTGCAGCCAACCAAAGCGGCGAGGATAACCGTAATGTGGCGCGTATGGCTGCACTGCTGGCGGGTTTGCCCACAAGCGTAGCCGGCAATACGGTTAACCGCCTTTGTGCTTCTGGTTTGCAGGCTATCATGGATGCATCGCGCGCTATTATGTGCGGCGATGGGGAACTCTATATTGCCGGCGGCGTGGAGAGCATGAGCCGCGCCCCGTTCGTCATGGGCAAATCGGAGACTGCGTTCGGACGTAACCCGCAAATGTTTGATACTACACTGGGCTGGCGGTTTGTGAACCCTGCGTTGAGTGCACTGTACCACCCTTACTCGATGGGTGAAACTGCTGAAAACGTAGCAGAGAAGTACAACGTAAGCCGCGAAGCACAGGATAAATTTGCTTACAGCAGCCAGGAAAAATACGCTGCCGCACAGGCTGCGGGAAAGTTCAAAGACGAGATAACACCCGTAACCATACCATTAGGCAAAGGCAAAACAATGGTATTCGACACGGACGAACATCCCCGCATGAGCCCGCTGGAAAAACTGGGCGAACTGAAGACCGTATTTAAAAAAGGCGGCACTGTGACCGCAGGCAATTCAAGTGGCATTAATGATGGTGCAGCAGCCGTACTACTGGCATCGGAAGAGGCGGTAAAAAAATACAACCTGAAACCGATAGCTAAAATAAAAAGTATGGCTGTGGCAGGTGTTGACCCGGCTTACATGGGTATAGGCCCTATCCCTGCTACCCAAAAAGCTTTGAAACGCGCAGGCATCGAGGCTAAAGACCTTGACCTTATAGAACTGAACGAGGCTTTTGCGGCACAAAGCATCCCCTGCATGCAGGAACTGGGGCTGGATGAAAGCAAAGTAAACGTGAACGGCGGCGCTATTGCCATAGGTCACCCGCTGGGTTGCAGCGGGGCACGTATATCTACCACCCTTTTGTATGAACTGAAAAAGCGAGGCGGAAAATACGGCCTTGCAACCATGTGCATAGGCGTAGGGCAAGGTGCAGCTATTATTTACGAAATGGTGTAACCTTGTTATTAGTTCTTACTTAAACTTTTGAATCTTGGCTTTGAAAATAGACATCCATACACACATTATGCCGGAGCATATACCCGACTGGTTCAGCAAGTTCGGGTATGGTGATTTTATACACCTGGAGCATCACAAACCTTGCTGCGCAAGGATGATAAAAGGCGATAAATTTTTTCGCGAGGTAGAGCACAACTGCTGGGACCCGGGTGTGCGCACAAAGGAAATGGATATGACCGAAGTAGGTGTGCAGGTGCTTTCTACCATTCCCGTGTTGTTCAACTATTGGGCTAAGCCGGAACACGGCATCGAAACATCCCGCTTCTTCAACGACCATATAGCGCAAAGTGTGGCGTTATATCCCAAACGTTTTATAGGCCTCGGCACTGTACCGTTGCAGGATATTGACCTTGCCATAAAGGAAATGGAGCGTTGTGTAAAAGAACTGAAAATGCCGGGACTGGAAATAGGCTCCAACATCAATGGCATGAACCTCAGCGAGCCTTATTTCAACCCCTTCTGGGAAGCCGCCGAACAACTCGGTTGCAGCCTATTCATTCACCCCTGGGAAATGATGGGCGAAAAAGATATGGCCAAATACTGGCTGCCCTGGCTGGTAGGTATGCCTGCCGAAACGGCAAGGGCAATCAGCTCTATGATATTCGGTGGGGTATTCGAACGTTACCCCAAACTGCGCGTAGCGTTTGCACATGGTGGCGGTAGTTTTCCGTTTACTATTGGCCGTATAGAGCATGGCTTTAATGTACGCCCCGACCTGTGCGCGGTTGATAATGATGTAAACCCGCGCGAATACCTCGGCAAATTCTGGATAGATGCCCTGACGCATGATGCAAAGGCACTGGACTATATAGTAGATGTAATGGGCGAACACGCCGTATGTATGGGTAGTGATTACCCCTTCCCGCTCGGCGAACACCACCCCGGCAAGCTGATAGAAAGTATGGATAGCTTCTCCGCAGAGCTGAAAGAAAAACTGCTCTTCCGTAATGCTATGGACTGGATGGCCTTGCAACACGACCATTTCCATTAATAAGATAAACCCTCCGGTCAATTGGTCTTGCAGGATAAATTACCGGAGGGTTTTAAAACTGTACGATTACAGTCTTCTGTACTGATTATATGAGAAACACTTTTTAGCTCTTTTTACACATTCCCCGCCCTTCTCTTTTCATCTTCCGCACCACCTGTACGCCTGCGTACCTGCCCCACGGCACGGTTGCCAAAGCGGTAAATAAATGATACAGACATCTGCCTTGTTTCACGTTCCGCTACAAAATCTTCCTGGTAGCCTACATAAGTAGAAGTTGCACTGGGATAACCTGTCCAGAATATGTCCTGCACATTTATACGCAGGGTAGCCGTTTTGTCAAACAGGTTTTTCTGCACACCGGCATTCAGCATCCAGTTAGGGTTTACATCCATATAGCCGTATAATTGCCGCGCCTGGTAGTAAAAGCCTATCTCTGCCGAGAAATCGTTTGGCAGGACAAATGCATTATTCATGTTGATATCAAAAGTAAACCGGCCATCATTCAGGCTGGTGTGGGCTATGTCTCCTTCATATTTGGCATAGTAGGCATTAAAATTCGTGGTGTGGTTCCACCATTTGGCAACAGGTATGGTGTATGAACCTCCCAGCCCGAAAAAGCTCATCCTGTCCAGGTTTTTATTGGTTTGCACGGTTACCTTACCCGTATCATTTTCACTGGGCTGTATCACTTCCACTATATGATTGTCTGTTATGCTATAGCTCAGCGTAGTTATCAGCCGTTGTTTATAAGTATGCGATAATTCTGCCGAATAAGATAACGCAGGTTTCAGGTATGGGTACCCTTCACGGTACGTAGTTTTATCAATGAAGAATTTAAAAGGGTTTAGCTGCTGGTAATCGGGGCGCTGTATCCTGCGGCTGAGGGTAATGCCAAGGTCGTTGTTTTTATTGATATGCCGCTGCAAGGCCACACTTGGGAATAGCTGTGTATAGCTGGTATCATATTTTTGTGCTGTAGTTACCTGTTCCCAGTCGGCATTGGTTTGCTCTGCCCGCAGCCCTATTTGTGTATTCCACTGCTCCCATTCTTTGCCAAAGTTGGCATATACCGCATTGATGTTTTCATGGTAAACAAAATGGTTGCTTCTCGTAGTGTCCAGTTCATATATACCTGCTACCTGCTCAAAAAACTTAGGCTCATTATCCGCAGTCACGTAACTCGATTTCAAACCTGCATCTAACTTCGCTTTGTTCTTTAAAGGATTACTGTAATCTGCTTTTACCGAACGTACCTGTGTCAGGCCGTTGAGGTCGCTTTTCAGGTAGTACGGCTTCCGGTATATCAGCCCTTCAGGCGTAGTATATTCTGTTTCAAAATTCTGGTTGGTATGGTTGCCAAATGCCGCGTAATCAATATCAACACTCAAATCCCGTCCGGCGCTGTCAAAAGTGTGCCGCAGGTTGGCATTGGCCGAGTAATTGAAATACCTGTTCTTATGCCGCCCGGTAGTAGTGAAGTAATAGAGCGTTTCCCTGTCTGCGCCAATTTCTTTTGAATGGTTATCGGCCCTGGGGTTGAAATGGTTCGTACTTGCATTAAACGCCAGCCCGACGATAGTTTTCTTCGATATGCTGTAATCAACACCGCCGCTGCTGATGTGGTTCTTAAAATCGAACAGGCTATAATTGTCCTGTATATATGCAGATTGAAAAGCACCCGATTCGTCATAAAACCTGCGGTCCAGCATCAGGTGGTTGAACCAGTACCTGTATGCATAATTGTAATTGAGATAAGCACTGAATTTTTTATTGCGGTAATTCAGATTGATGCCTGCGCTGTATTTGGGATACACCCCCTGGCCGTAAGAAATGTTAGCGCTCCCGTTCAGCCCTATATGCTGGTCGCGCTTTGTTTTTATATTGATGATGCCGGCACTTCCCGCTGCATCATAACGCGCACCGGGGTTGCTGATCAGCTCAATTTTATCTATTGCATTAGCAGGCATGCCTTTCAGCATATTCGCAAGGTCTGTTCCGCTCATGCGTGTCATCTTTCCGTCTATCATCACATTTACACCCTGTTTGCCTTTCAGGCTAATGTTATCATTCTGGTCGACACGCACCCCGGGAGAACGGGATAGTATTTCCAGTGCGGACGAACCGGCATTCACAATACTGTTTTCTACGTTCACTACCAGCCTGTCGGCCTTTACCTCAATGAATGGTTTCTGTGCACGTACTGCCACTTCTTTCAGTGTACCGTTTTTAGCCTGCAATGTGATACCCGGCAATGACAGTTTCTTTTCATTCACTTCCACATCATTGGCCGTATAAGTATCATAGCCGAACATGGTTACTTTCACTACATATTTCCCTTTTTCAACGCCTTCAAAATCAAACAGCCCCCTGTCATCCGTATAGTCGGCCTTTACCAGTGTTTTACCATCGTCTTTCAGTATTACAACATTGGCAGCAGTTACGGCATTCCCTTCATCATCAGTCACTTTCCCTGCTATGCCGCCCTGCTGTGCTATAGCAGTACCCATGCAGCAAAGCCATACTATTAAAGCCAATAAAAAATTCCGGTAAATCATATGCGATGGTTTGTGTACCAAATGTACCTGCTATATTTCCCGGTACTTTCACCCTAAACGGGGGGAATTGATTTTTGGGCATCACCCGTAAGGGGGGATTTATATATGCTGTCATTATGAACAGGAGAAGAAAACAGTAAAAACCGGCATGAATGATACGTCTGCTTGATGTGAAAATGACTAATTTCACTAAGCATGTACACAGGTACAAAATATTTACACAGGTTATTACTTTCTGTTTCGGTCGTGTTGCACTGTTTCTGTGCAACGGCACAGCGCTACCCCTTCTACAACCTGAGTGTGGAAAACGGGCTGATACAGTCGCAGGCGCAATGTATGGTGCAGGATAAGTATGGTTATCTCTGGATTGGTACGCTGGGCGGACTATCGCGGTACGATGGCAACAATTTTACCAGCT
The DNA here is from genome assembly GCA_964621795.1 of uncultured Flavipsychrobacter sp. Classification (GTDB taxonomy): domain Bacteria; phylum Bacteroidota; class Bacteroidia; order Chitinophagales; family Chitinophagaceae; genus Polluticoccus. Next base: position 93,693 of record CAZUMM010000014.1, on the reverse strand, counting down.
ACACGGTGCGCGACAGAATGAGCAATAACACCGTAAATGCGCTCGCTATAGATACGAAGGGAAATATATGGATAGGCGGGCCCAAGGGTGCTACTTCTTTTGACGGAAAAACATTCAGGCACTACCTCTTCCAGGCGCCGGAAACACCGCTTGCCAATACGGTAACGGAAATAAAAACTGCTGCCAACGGCAGGATATGGTGCCGTGCCGGCAATAAGCTATACTACATACAGCACGACACCACACACGCCTTCCCCGTGCCCGGCAAACGCGAAGATGTATCGGCCATACTACCGGATAGCGACGGTATATGGGCTGCATGCAATAACGGCAACCTATATCATTACGCGGGTAAAAAATGGGACAGCCTGCAATTCAATGAACCTGCACTCTCAGGCACGCCCCATGTATATAAATTGTACAAAGACAGCCGGAACCGTATTTGGCTGGCAACCAATGCGGGGCTTTACTATGTTGCAGGGCATGCTATCCATATTGTATCCGTCAACGGGAACCCGGTGTATGGGTTGCCTCTCTTATTCAGCATAACGGAAGATAAAAAAGGAGGGCTGTGGTTGGGCACCAATAAGGGAGCCGTTTATTACCGTGACAGTTCTTTTTCATTTTACAATAAACATAACGGGCTTACTGACAATAACATATTTAATGTGCTTACCGACAAGGAAGGCAATATATGGTTTGCATCAGACGGCCAGGGGGTATTCCGGTTTTCCGGTTCCCAGTTCACCATACTTGACGAAAGCATGGGCCTGCCCAGCGGGCAGGTTACCAGCATAGCCGCATCATACGGCAGGCTATATCTCGGCACGTACGACGCAGGCTTGTATGTATTTGAAAACGGGCAGGTATATGCCGCACCATTGCCGGTAAAGCCTACCCCGGCCATCACGTCTATCTGCATCCGTAATGGCTATGAAATATGGCTGGGCACGCGCGGTGCAGGCCTGTGGAAGTATGACGGTTTGCATTTTCAGCAGTTTACCTATCCCACTATTCATTCCAATTTCATTTCGGCCCTGTACAACGATAAGCAGGGTAGGCTTTGGGTAGGCTTCAACAATGGGGCCATGTACTACGAGGATAATATTTTTTACAGTGTGCCTGTAAAAAAAGTGCCGGTAATGGCATTTATATCATTGAGCTACGACAGTGTGTTGATGGCGCTCAATGATGGTATCAACGAAGGGCTGAAGGTGTTTCATGACGGTGAAATCCAACCCTTCATCACAGGAAGCGCCCCTGATAGCGCTTTTGCACAATGCTTTACCAAAAAAGGAACACAACTATGGATAGGAACCAGTGACAACGGCATCATCTGCTACGACCTGGAAACAAAAAAATCTTTTATTATCAATAAGAGCAACGGACTGTACTCGGATTTTATTTACAACATCATTACAGATGACGAGGGGAACGTATGGGCGGGAACAGGTTACGGCATTCATAAAATAAGTATGCAGCAAAACCTGCCTGTTATAAAGTTTTTCGGGCGGGGTAATGGCATTACAGGTATGGAAAGTAACCACAATGCCGTATTTAAAATGCCTGATGGCAGTATATGGTTCGGCACTACAAATGGGGCTGTGCATTACAATCCTAAATCGAAAATAGCCAGCCCTGAGCCCATTAGCGTAGTGCTGCAATCCATTAAAATATTCGGTGAAAACATTACCGACACCTCTTATTACGACAGCACCGACTACTGGAACAAAGTACCTTACGACCTGCAACTACCGCCCAATAAAAACAATATCACTTTTACCTTTCACGGAGTATCACTAAGCGGTATGGAACAGGTAAAGTACCGGTACCGCATAGACGGGCTGGATGAAAAATGGACGGAGTGGTCTTCAATGAACACCATCACCTACTCTGCCATGCCACCGGGAAACTATACGCTGCATGTGGAATGCACTTCGGGCGATGCATCACCCAAAAGGTCACTGGCTTATCCTTTTACCATCATTACGCCTTTTCATAAAACAGGCTGGTTCAAATTTATCATCATTATGGCTTGTGTATTGCTGGGCATCACCCTGCAATACATTGCCAACGTAAGAAAACAGAACCGACTGGCACTGCTGGAAAAACTGAGACGTGAAGAACAGGGAAAAGTAAGGCAACGCACGGCAGAAGATTTTCATGATGAAGTAGGCAATAAACTGACACGCATCAATGTACTGACCGATGTACTGAAAAATAAAATGGGCCCGCTATCGCCCGACACGCGCCGCATACTGGAGCAGATACAGGAAAACACAGCACAGCTTTACGGCGGCACGCGCGATATACTCTGGTCGCTCAAGCCATCAAACGACAATCTGTACGAGATACTGCACCGCATCCGCGATTTCGGCAATGAATTATTCCAGGACACAGAGGTTGAATTCAGGTTTATAGGCACAGATGAAAAATGGCGCAATTATAAACTGCCGATGGATGTAAGCCGCAACCTGATTATGATATTCAAGGAAGCGCTCAACAACTCTCTGAAATATGCGCAGGCAAAGCATGTTACGCTCGAGGCGCACATCAAACAGATAGATGCGCTGCAACTGGTATTGACAGACGATGGCAAAGGATTCGATATTCACAACTATAAAAAGGGGCATGGTATCAACAATATGAATATCAGGGCCAAACGAATACATGCCAAACTGTACCTCGACTCAAGGCCGGGCAAGGGGACAATCATCAACCTTACTTTCAGGTTGCTGCCCAAATACAAGGTAGAATCTTAAAAAAATGTAAAAAACCGTACCCCACGGAAAAATAACTTCAACGGGGTGAGTATTTTTTGCGTTTCTAAACGGAACTTTATATAAACATTGGTACATGGGGCGAAACCTGGACATAAGGGTATGCATTATAGAAGATGACGAAACTATTCGTGAAGGGTATGCATACCTGATAGGCAATACCCCCGGCTACGTTATTGCAGGCGCTTATCCTTCTGCCGAAGATGCATTGAAGAAGATTGCGGCAGACGACCCCGATGTCATATTACTCGATGTGGAACTCCCCGGCGTATCAGGCATTGATGCTATACCTAAAATAAAAAAACTGGTACCCGAAGCCTATATACTAATACTGACCGTATATGAGCAGGACATACTCATTTTCAGGGCATTGGGCAATGGTGCATCGGGCTACCTGACCAAGAATACCCCTCATGAAAAAATAATAGCCGCTATACAGGAAGTAATGGAAGGCGGCGGGCCCATGAGTGCCCATATAGCACGCATGGTCATCCAGTCATTTCAGCGCAATGAGGAATCACCGCTCACCCGCCGCGAAACCGAGATACTGGAACAGATAGCCACCGGCAAAAGCCGCAAACGCATAGCACAGGAGTTATTTATTGACCTGGAAACGGTAAAATCGCATATCAAGAACATTTATCATAAGCTGAATGTGCACTCAAAGGCAGATGCCATAAAAACAGCCAAAGACAACAAATTCATTTAGTGTGCATTGAGAAAGGCCAGCAGGTCTTTATGATACCGCTCCGGTATTTGCAAATGCGGCACATGGCCTACACCTTTATATACAATCAGTTGTGAGCGCGGTATTTTAGATGCTGTTTCCTTTCCCAGTTGCTCATAATGCCCCAGTTTTTCAGTTATTTCCGCTGGTGCACCACGGGCCAGCTTCGTATGGTCTTCTGTGCCTACCACTACCAATGCAGGCGGTTGAATGTTTTTAAACTCGTGCACCACAGGCTGGTTATAAATCATATCGTAGGTCAGGGCATTTACCCATGCCAGGTGTTTGAAATTCACGCTTTGGGTAAACCCATACTGCACCTTTACCCATTCTTCATAAGCGTCTCTCCAATCGGGATAATATGTTTTCTGGTGGTAGTCTTTAATAGATTGGTAAGTAGCGTTCAGTTCATCCTTATACCATTCATCTACTTTCCTGTACGGTACACCCTTTGCACGCCAGTCTTCCAGCCCTATGGCGTCTTCCAATACAAGCGCCTTTACCATACCGGGGTATGTAAGTGTAAACCTTGAGGCCAGCATACCACCCATAGAATGGCCGATGACATATACCTGTTGTATGCCCAGGCTGTCCAGCAACTGTTTATCCAGTTGGGCCAGCAACGAAAAACTGTATTGTCCAATGGGTTTTGATGATTTGCCAAACCCGAGCGCATCGGGAGCAAGCACCCTGTATCCGGCATTGCTCAGTGCTGAAATAGTGCCTTTCCAATAAGCTGCGGGGAAATTTTTACCATGAAACAGTATAACCGTCTTCCCATTGGCATGTGCAGGCTTTACATCCATATAGGCAATTTCTACCGGTTGCAACTCTACCGTAGCATGGTAAAAACTGACCGGGTAAGGATAGGCATAATTCTCCAGTCTGATGCTTAATGAATCTGCCTGCTGCGCCATACACAACCTGCACAGAAATATAAAACAGAACAAAAAGGTGATTTTAAATTTCATACTCCTGATGGTAAAAAAATCAGGCCTATAAGCTTACTACATACGCTGATAAGTATTATCGCACCTGCGGCCTTCCAAACGGGCGTAACTTTGCATTATTCTATGAACAATACGATACTTTATATAATGGACCCGCTGTGCGGCTGGTGTTATGGCTTTAGCGGTGTGATGCAGCAACTCTATGAAACCTATAAAGACACGATGGACTTCCGTGTAATACCGGGCGGTATGGTAACCGGGGCAAGGGTGCAACCTGTTTCTGAAATGGCAGACTATGTACTACAGGCATATAAACGGGTAGAAGATTATTCAGGTGCAAAATTCGGGGAGCCTTACCTCGATATGCTCAGGAAAGGCACAGAGATAAACGATTCCGAACCACCATGCCGGGCTATTGTAACATTCCAATCGTTTAACGCCGGTGAAACACTCCATTTTGCACACAAGCTGCAACTGAAGCACTTCATCGAAGGCAAAAGTTATAATGACACGGATACCTACCGCGGGCTGGCTACAGAATTTCATATAGAGCCGGATGCTTTTATAGCCGCAATGGAAACGGAAGAAATGCGCTATGCCACCACGCAGGAGTTCCAGTGGGTACAGGCTGCCGGTATCACAGGTTTCCCTTGTACGGTAGTACAAAAGGGGGAACAGCATTTCCTCGCCGCACGTGGTTTCCAGCCTTATGATACTGTAAAAGAGACTATCGAACGGATATTGAATAACTAAACGCAATATTTCTGTCAAAACGATGACGAGAATCATCGCTTTGACAACATTCCGTTAACTGAATATTAAGAAGTAATAGCAGATATTTGCATCATTACAAAACAGTAATAATTACTCAGTTAAAACCGGCCGGGTTTAGTGGCGTCAGAATCATGAAGTTTTTCAGCCGTATTTTTTTGAACATTACACACACCATTGCAGACTATATGCATAAAGCAGTACCTGCTGTAAACCATACCCCGGTTGCGCCCCGCTGGCGCAACCTTGGCAGCCCCGTTACTCCTTATCATTTCTTAAGGCCTGTTCCGGTGCAGTTGCAGCAGAAAAAGGCATAATAAAGAGGAAGCAGCTGCTTCCTCTTTTATTTTGTACCTGTTAACTTATTACATCCTTCTTACTTCATCGCTGGTGTGCTCCCGTTGTTTCTCTGCGCTTTCGCTGCCGAAATTATATATAAAGCTCAGCCCGAAGTTCAGGGTATGAAATTTGGTAGAGCCGCTTGCTTCCACTCCGCCCGAATCCGTAGACCAATTGTACCGGTATGCAAAAAACGGGTCTTCCATGTTCAACGCTATTGTTCCGGTATCTTTAAATACTTTTTTAGACACACCACAACTGCTGTATACAGCGGGTTCCATCACAGCATATATTCCCTCCTGTCTTCTTCCCATTATATTAATATGGCTTTCGGCACGCCACCCATTTTTAAATACGAACTGGCTGTCAATACTAAAACCATATCCATTGCCTTGTTTGTGCTTCGTAGTAGCTTCATCGTAGTACCCTGAATAGAAGCCATAGCCCATTACGCTCAACTCCCACCAGTCCAGCAGTTTTTTGTACATGGTTACCGACATGCCTGCTGTATTTTGCTTTGCAATGTTTTCCGGCCTCCGGTATGTTACATCAGGCTGTTCGTCTTTATACAGCACATCATTGATTACATTGTTTGTTTGCGAGCAGTAAACCCTTGTCGTCAGCATATTATTGTATACATGGGTCAGCTCTATATTATGCGTCATCTGCGGTTGCAATGCCGGGTTACCCGTTTTATAATGGTAGCGGGAAGTATATACGGGAAAGGGGTTCAATGCGTTGTACTGCGGTCGGTGTATGCGCCTGCCGTAGTTGAGCTGCACTTCGTGCTTTTTATTGATAGTGTATGCCGCATAGGCTGTGGGAAATAACGACACTATGTTCCGCTCAAAATGTTCCCCGTTCGCCAGTTGCCTGCCGCTGATATGCGTATGCTCTGCACGCAGGCCGCATTGCAGTTTCCATTTGTTATTGATTTCTTTGTTGAGGCTGGCGTATGCTGCGTTGATGTTTTCCCTGTATATAAAATGATTAGTGCGCGCGGTGTCATTTATCCACGCACTACCGGTATACATGTCGAACATGGCATTATTATCCGTTTGCGTGTAGCTGCTTTTTATGCCGGCCTCCAGTTGCGTATGCTTTGAATATTCGCCGGTATAATCGCTTTTTATACTGACTGCATCTATGGCAAAGGGTGTGCGGCTTCTTACCTGCAGGTTGCCAGGCAAAATATTTCCTGCGGCATCTTCATTAGTATTATCGAGGTATTGCCAGCCCATGGCAGCATACTGTGTATAATCTGCATTGGTAACGATACTGTTTTTATCATCTGGCTTATTTTTCAGGTAGGCATTGACCACTATACGTTTGCGTAAAAAGCCACGGTCATGTTTTGCCTTGCTGTAAAAGACACTATTCGTTTGCACATCCTGTATAGCATCCGTAGCATCATCCACCTCTGTGTTCGGGTGGTAATTTCCGCTAACCATTATGCCCGCAGTAGTTTTCTCGTTTATATCGTAATCAGCGCCCGTACGCAGCAGCGCATCAGAAAACCGTTCTTTCATAAACACCCCTCCGTTTATCACTGTTTCCAGGCCGCCATTATCATCATATAGCTCCCGCTGATAGCTGCTGCGTAAAAATCCCGTGGCCTGCATATAGTTGCCGCTGACATACAGGTTGAGCCGGTTCTTTTTCCAGGTTACCATAGCATTGTTGTGCATACTGGGGTATACGCCTATACCCGGTGTTACTGTAGCAGTTCCGTTAAACCCTTTTTTCCTGTTTTTCTTTTGCACGATATTGATAATACCGCCGCTCCCTTCTGCATCATACTTAGCAGAAGGCTGTGTTATCAATTCCAGCTTATCAATTTCATCAGATGGTAATGTTTTTAGGTAATCGGTCAGTTGTGTGCCGGACAGGTAGGTAGGGCGCTCATTAACCAGTACGGTTATGCCCTGCTTGCCTTGCAGCGATATATTACCGCTTTCATCAACAACCACTCCCGGCGATTTCCTCAATAAGTCATAAGCATTGCTGCCTTTACCCGCAACAGACGAGCCTACATTCACTATCATTTTTCCCAGCCCGTTTTCTATAAAAGGTTTGTTGGCGGTAATAGTTACTTCTTCCAGGCTATTATTTTTCTTTACTGTTATGGTGAGGGGCAATGGATTGCCCGGTATACTTACAGGCGTTTTAACATGCTCATATCCGATAGCCTGCACGTCTGCCAGGTATTTGCCTTGCTGTATATGTTCGAAAAGAAAACTTCCTTTATCGTCCGTAAATTCTGTTTTTATCCACGATGAATCGCTTGCAAGCAACAAAGAAACGGTAGCTGCAACAACAGGTTTACCCGCATCATCTTTTACGATGCCTTTTAATGCATGTTCCTGTGCAGTAGCAACAAACGTATGAAACAACAGAACAACAGGGAAGATGTAGCGCATAGACGGTGTTTTTTTACAAAATCATCGAAACACATAAACCGGCACACATTTAAAGTTAGACCAATATCCGCAGTTGGCCGTTGGACATTCTGTTTTTCTTAAGAGAACTTTAACGATACAACAAAGGGCAGCTCATCGCTGCCCCTGTTCCTTATATTCATAATGTAGCTGCTAGTTGCTTAAACTTCTGAAGTCAACCGGTACTAGTTTACTTACACCGGGCTCCTGCATCGTCACACCATATATTACATCTACCGATGCCATGGTTTGTTTGTTGTGCGTTACGATGATGAACTGCGAATTATCACTAAACTGGCGTATCATCTGGGTAAACTTACCTACGTTGGCATCATCCAGCGGCGCATCTACCTCATCCAGTATACAGAAAGGCGCGGGCTTGATGAGGTAAATAGCAAACAGGAAGGCAGTTGATGTCAGTGTTTTCTCACCTCCCGATAGCTGTGTGAGCGTGCTCGGTTTTTTACCCTTGGGCTGGGCATATATTTCTATACCGCTATCCGCTACATTCTCCGGGTCGGTCAGGCGCAGGTCGCATTTATCTTCTGCGGTAAAGAGCGCTTTAAATACATCTATAAAATTCTCGCGTACCTTCTCAAATGTTTCTTTGAATTTGGTATTGGCAGTCAGTTCTACTTCTTCTATCGTGGCCAGCAGCGATTCTTTGGCATTTACCAGGTCGGTCTTTTGCTCTACAATAAAGTCGTGGCGGGCTTTCATTTCCGTATAGGCTTCTATAGCCGTGGGGTTCACCTCGCCCATATTCTCCAGGCGTTTTTTCATGCGCTCCGCTTCGGCATTCAGCTCGTCTACCGTCAATTCACCGGTACGCGGCTGGTCCAGTATTTCGTCCAGGTTTACTTTAAACTCTACGCTCAGCCTTTCTTTCATACCGGTCAATTGCAGCTTCATTTCATTCAGCTTATCCTTGATGCTGGTCAGCAGCATTTCAGCCTGCTCTTTCTCGCGGCGTTTCTGGTTCAGTTGCCCTTCCTGTGCCGATATGGTATTGCGGGTCTCGTAGTATAGCCTGTCTTTCTCGTTCAGCGTAGCCTCGTCTTTTTCTTTACGGCTCAGCAATTCATACAGTTCATTATCGCCGCTGTGCAATTGGGTTTCGGTCTCTTTTAGTTGTTCGGCAGTCTGCCCCAGTTGTTCACTGTTGCTGGCTATCTGGCGCTTCAGGTCGTTCATCTGGTTGCTGCGGAAACTCAGTTCCTGCTTCAACCCTTCTATCTTGCTCTGCTGGCGGGTATATTGTATGTTCTGGTTATTGTACTGCTGGGTAGCCATGTTGAACTCCTGCTCCACCACCTGGAACTCTGCTTCCGCCTGCTGTATGCGTTGCTGTATGCCGCTCAGTTCTTCATTGATGTTTTCCAGTTCCGTGCGCGTATCACCAATGCTCTCGTGTGTATCTTCCAACTGGCCCTGCAAATCCTGCAAGCGCTGTTCGCCCGTCTGGTTCAGGTGCTCAAAGTTTTCTATGCGGTTGCCGAGGTTTACAATATGGTTTTGCAGGCGGTTCATTTCCTGCCTTGTCTGCTCAATGGCTTTATCATTCAGCTCCTGGTTGAAGCCTGTTATCTGCGTTTGCGTATCACTGATGTGTTGTTTCAGTTGCGCGGTCTTTTCGGTCAGCTCCTGTATCTCTTTGGCAAGGCGTTCCAGGTTTTTGGCACGGCCTATCTTGTTTCCTTCAAACAGCCCTATGGAACCTCCGCCCAATGTGTATTTGCCACGCACCATTTTACCGCTTTTCTCTACCACCACATTACCATTCTGCATGGGTTGTGTCAGCGCATCTTCATTAGCCGATATATATACATGCCCCAGCAGGTGCTGCGCCAGCGGTTTATATTGTTCATCTACATTCACTACACTCAATGCAGGCACTAACCCTTCAGGGGCATTATGTGCAGCAGCGCTATATTGTTGAAACTGGTCAAGAATGAAGAAGTTGGCCTTGCCCTTTTTGTTACTCTCCAACAGGTGAACCGCTTTAGCCGCTTCTTCCACATTGTTCACTACATAGTAGTTCAGGTAGTTGTCCAGCAGGTTTTCAAGCGCCGTGCGGTATTCGTTCTGCACTACAAACACATCACTCAACAGCGGGGCATCGCTATTCCATTCTTTATTCTTCTTCAGGAACTTGATACTGTCCGGGTATCCTTCCAGGCTTTCCACCAGCGATTTCAGCAGGTCGTGCTCATTGCGGCGCGAATCCAGTTTACGGTTTTCATCTACCAGCTCGGCACGCAGGTTTTCTACCTGCTCCTGGCTTTGTAATATTTTACTCTTTACTTCTTCGTGTTTCGTTACAAGGTCTTGCAGGTCATCTTGTTTTTGCTGCAGGTCGCCTTCCGCATCCGTACGTTCGTTGTTCAGTTGGGCTATTTGGCTGCTGCGCTGCGCTCTCTCGTCCTGTATCTGCTGCATACTGCGTTGCAGGTTCATCACTGAGGTATCAGCTACGGCTACTTTTTTCTCTGCGTCAAACTGGGTGCGTTGTTTTTGCAAATAGTCGCTGCGCAATTGTTCCAGCACCACTTTCTTCGCATCGAAGGCTTCGCGCTTGTCATCCACCATACCGCGCAAAGTTTCCAGCTGGTCGCGCAGTTCCTGTACAGCGCCGGTTTCTTCTTCTATCTGCTTCTCTGCAAACGCGATTGATTCCTGCAACTTTTGCATCTGCATGTCTGCACCTGCCAAAAACTCGCCCAGGCTTTTTTCACGCTCTTTCAGGTGTTCCATACGCTGTGCGGCAAGGCGCTTGTCACTTTCCAACTGGCGTATGCGGTTAATCAGTTCGTTGAACTGTTTTTGCAGGCCGTTCAGTTCCTGCTCTTTTTCTATCAGCTTCACCTTTTCTTTCTCTACAGCCGCTTCTTCGGTAGCTACTATAGCCTCCAGTTGCGTGCGGCGGTCTGTTTCCTTATCGTTCTGCTCGTTCAGCTCTTTATATTGTTCGTTGAAATGCTCCAGCGATGCTTTAGCCAGTTCAACGCTTACTTCCTTGTATTCTCCCTTTATCTGGAAATAACGCTCCGCTTTCTTCGCCTGGTTTTCCAGTGTACGCAGGTTGTTGCCAATCTCGAAAAGCAAATCTTCGATACGTGCCAAATCCTGCTCAGTAGCATCCAGTTTCAGCTTGGCCTCTTTCTTACGGGTTTTGTAGATAGAGATACCGGCGGCCTGCTCCAGCATACGGCGGCGGCTGTTGTCCTTATCCTTAATAATATCATCTACCATGCCCAGCTCGATGATGGCATACGAGTCATTGCTCACACCTGTATCGAGAAACAGGTTATGGATGTCTTTCAAACGGCAGGTCACATCATTCAGGCGGTACTCACTTTCACCGTTCTTATAAAACTTACGGGTAATGGTCACGGTGGTAAACTCCGTAGGCAGCAGGTTGCGCGTATTCTCAAACGTAAGCGATACCTCGGCCATGCCCGAGCCTGCACGCGTACGCGACCCGTTGAAGATGAGGTCTTCCAGGTTATCAGAACGCAGGGCCTTAATTTTATGCTCGCCTATCACCCAGCGGATGGCATCCACAATATTCGACTTACCGCAACCATTCGGGCCCACAATGCCCGTAATGGGGTGGTCGAGCAGCACATGGGTCTTATCGGCAAACGACTTGAACCCTTTTATTTCCAACGACTTTAGCTTCAAAACACAATAATTTTAAGGGAGGATAGCAAAAATAGAAAATTCAGCCTTTCAAAGGGGAAATATATAAGGGTTGCCGTTAAATTGTGGGTAAAGGGGGTAAAAACCAGTATTAAACAACAAAATAGCAGTTATTCCTATTGACTAATCTAAATATTTCCATTACCTTACAGTACACTCTTATAAACTCCTGAAATGAAAAAAGGCCTCTTATCTTTTGCATTCATTATCATTTTCTTTAATCAGCAGGCAACAGCACAATTTATTGCAGTTGACAGTATAATAGTAACACCTCAACACCCGGTAAGAAATGATACTGTCAGTATTGATTTATACGTTTCCCTTATCTGTGCCAGTAAGAAATTTTATACTACATATCAATTACATAGCGATACTATTGATATAGAAGGTTGCTACTCAATATCAGGTGCTACTGCGATGACGTTTTTCCATGACACTTTAAATATAGGCCCCTTAAAAGATGGTGTATATTATATTAATTACAAGGGGTATGCTTCTTCTTCATTTGATTCTTGCACTGTAGTTCATCCTGATAGTACGATTGTACATGACACATTTGTAGTTGATGCCCCCGTATTAGTACCAAAGATTAATTCACAGCTATTCTCCATTTATCCCAATCCTGCCACCAACACTTTATACATCCGTTCCGCTGGCAATACCCCACTTAAGGAAGCGGTAATTTATAATACCTATGGTGCTTTGATGGGCAATTATGACGGGAAAGGACCAGTTGATATTGCGCACTTTGCCCCCGGCATTTATTTTATAAAGCTTTTCAGCGATGAAGGTTCAACCACCTATAAATTTTTAAAACAATAACCATGAAAAAGTATGCATTTCGACTTCTGTTCCTGGTTCTTATAGCCTTCGCACATACCGCATCAGCTATCGTAGAAATCGATAGTATTAAAATACTACCGAAGCAACCTGTCAAAAATGATGTTGTCCAGGTCATGGTATATATCAGCACTACCTCTGTCAGTAAACGAATATTTCAAAATACACAGTTTACCAATAATACCTTCTCCATTGAAAGCTGCTATTCAATGCAGGGCTCACCGGCAGAAACTTTTTATAGTGACACCTTAAATATGGGTGCTTTACCAGCCGGCACCTATAAGATACTTGTAATTTGTCACAACTCTCTTGATTTTAACCAGTGTACATATCTGGACACCTTAAAAGATTCACTTATTTTCGTGATACCGGAACCGGAGCATATTCCTTCCGTTTCTTCTCAATCCTGCTCTATCTACCCAAACCCCGCCACCAACACTTTATACATACACCCCGCTGGAAATATAACCCTTAAAGAAGCGGTAATTTACAATACCTATGGTGTTTTAATGGGCAATTATGACGGGAAAGAACCAATTGATGTTTCAGCCTATGCACCCGGCATGTACTTTATACATATCAACACCGGGCAAGGTTCCTACTCCCAAAAATTTATAAAACAATAGAAAATCTAACGGTACGGAGTGGACTAATCGGAAGGATAAGCGCCCAGCCCGTTTTTATCCGCATATTTCTGCACTTCCTTGTGTAGTTGCTCCAGTATGAATTGTTCCTGTGCCGAGGCAGACATCAACTCCTCAAAAGCCTTTTCCATTTCACCGGGAGGGGTCAGGTCATTAAAATATTCAAAGCGCGCAAATTTGTTACTAATCAGCCCTTTCTCAAACCGCAGGTATTCCAGTTCCTTCTCCCTGAACTCCCTTGAGCCGCCTACATCCTTCATATTACTCACGCAATCTATTTTCCGGTTGACAAAAACCTCCATACGTGCCCTGATAGGATATAACCCCGAAAAATCGGCAGTGTTGTATGCCCGCTTAAACTCGTCGCCCCATTCTTTGCCATACCGCGCCAGCGAGTCATTTATTTTAGCCAGGTCGTTACTCAGTTTCAGCGCAGATACATCCTTTTTACACGAAGCTGCAAAAAACACGATAGCTATAAAGGGTAATATGGCTGCCAAACGGGACATGGGTACAATTTGTCACAATTTAATTAAATGCCCAAACAGCAGCAACACATAAAAGCAACAGGTATATTATTCCCCTATTGGTATATATGAACGGGCATCAATTTTCATATTGCTACCTTTGTGCCTCGAAATAAGATTTTATGGGTAAAGTATCGATAAATATAGCTACGGGAAGCCTGCAACAGGAAGAAACAATAGTGGGAATTGACCTCGGCACTACCAACAGCCTCGTGGCCATTGTAAGGCAGGATACCAGGCAGCCAATTGCATTAAGAGAAACGGATGGCCTGACATTAGTACCTTCTGTAGTGCATTTTGACGAAGCAGGGAATGCCACTGTGGGCACACCGGCCAAAGAATATTTGATTACCGAACCGCACCGTACTATATACTCCGTTAAACGCCTGATGGGCAAAAGCTATAAAGACATCGGCGAACATGCCGGCTTTTTTGCCTATAAAATAATAGATGATAATACCGACTCACTGGTAAAAATACAGGCGGGCGATAAATTTTATTCGCCTATCGAGCTATCATCATTTATACTGAAAGAACTGAAACAACGGGCGGAGCATATATTGAAAACGCCTGTCAGCAAGGCGGTCATTACCGTACCCGCCTACTTCAACGATGCGCAAAGGCAGGCTACCCGCGATGCCGGCAGGCTGGCCGGACTGGATGTATTGCGCATAGTAAACGAACCTACCGCAGCAAGCCTTGCCTACGGGCTAGGTGTAAAACCCGAAGAGGAAAAGACGATTGCCGTGTACGACCTTGGCGGGGGTACTTTCGACATATCTATCCTGAAAATCACCAACGGTATATTCGAGGTACTATCCACCAATGGCGATACCTATCTTGGTGGCGACGACCTGGACAGGGCACTGGCGCAACATTGGCAGGATAAGCTGGGAATCGGCAATGCCGAACTGGAAACAGACAAATCACTGGCGCAGCAGCTACGCCTTACTGCCGAGGAAGCAAAAAAACACCTCAGCAGCAACGATAGCTTTAACGGCAGCATCAACGGCAAAGAAGTAACTGTTACCAAACAACAATTTGAAACCATCATACAACCGTTAGTTGACCGTACACTGGCCTGCTGCAAAAATGCACTGGCCGATGCAGGGCTGAAGACGGGCGATATTGATGCGATAGTAATGGTAGGCGGTTCAACGCGGGTGCCATTGGTAAAACAATCGGTAAGTAAACTGTTTGGAAAAGAAGTGCATGATGAACTGAACCCCGACGAGGTGGTGGCTTTGGGTGCAGCCGTACAGGCCGATATACTGGCCGGCAACAATACCGATATGCTGCTACTGGATGTGACACCGCTGAGCCTGGGTATAGAAACCATGGGCGGACTGATGGATGTGCTGATACCCCGCAACTCGAAAATACCTACCAAAGCAGGGCGCCAGTATACCACCCAGAAAGACGGGCAAAGCGGCATGCGTATATCTGTATACCAGGGAGAGCGCGATTTGGTGCAGGACAACCGCAAGCTGGCAGAGTTTAACCTGACCGGTATACCGGGTATGCCTGCCGGGCTGCCCAAAGTAGAAGTCACCTTCCTGATAGATGCAGACGGCATACTGAAAGTAAGCGCTACCGAGCTGCGTAGCGGCGTAGCCCAAACCATAGACGTAAAACCCCAATACGGCCTAACCGATGAAGAGGTGGAAAAAATGCTGCTTGACTCGCTTACTCATGCCAAAGAAGATATGCAGGCCCGTGCACTGGTAGAGGCTGTTACGGAGGCAGAACAGATGCTGGACACAACGGAAAAGTTCATGCAAAAGAACGGTGAATACCTTACTGCCGAAGAAAAAGACCTTACCAAAAAACACATGCAACAACTCCGCAATGCCATAGCCTCGCGCGATAAAGATAAGGTTCAGAAGGAAACCGAATTGCTCAATGATGTATCCCGCCCCTTTGCAGAACGTGTGATGGATGCGGCATTGAAAGATGCCATGAAAGGGAAGAAGATAATGTAGGACTGCCCCTCCCGGCCTCCCCCAGGGGGGAGGTGACGGTATGATAATATGGGCGCAATACTCTCCATACAAACGCAGAGATATATCAGTACTTTTTCTGGTACTAAAGTTCAGGTACTAACCCACATACAATAATATTATTCCTCCCCCTGGGGGAGGTTAGGAGGGGCTTACTTCATCACTACCTGCACCGTCTGCCTTGTTTTTTGCTCCAGCAGCATATAGCGGCTCTTGGTAAGGTCAAACAATATTTCAGGTGTATAGTGCCTGATGGTCAGCAGGCTTACATCTTCGTTGCGCGATACTTTATAATCCTTACCCAGTATCTCTACCAATGCATTGATTTTATCCTCATTCTGGTCAATGCAGGCTACGAAGCTGATAGCGGCATTCTGTATCAGGTTTACCTTTACGTTCAGGGCGTGAAAGGTACTGTACAGTTTACTCAGGTTATCTTCTGTAATGAACGAGAAATCTTTAGCCGTAAGCTGCAACAGTGTCTGGTTTTTCTTCAGCACGATGAGCGGCGGATAAAAAATACTGTTCACTTCACTTTGTATCACAGTGCCTTTCAGGTCTTTGTTCAGGAAGCATTTTACATACAAAGGGATGTTATTGTTCTGTAGCGGCTTTATCGTCTTAGGGTGTATTACCTGTGCGCCGTAATAGGCCATCTCAATCACTTCGTGGTAGGTGATAGCTTCTATCTTTACCGTATTGGGAAATTGTTTAGGGTCGGCATTTTGCAGGCCCTGTACATCTTTCCATATAGTTACGCTTTCAGCCCCCAGCATGGCCGCCAGCATAGCCGCTGTATAGTCAGAACCTTCCCTGCCCAGGGTTACGGAAGCATTATCAGCCGTAGCGCCGATAAAGCCCTGCGTAATGATATTTTTACCTTTGAACAGGACAGAGCCCATCAATGCTTTTACCTGCGTTTCAGAATAGTCCCAGTCTACCCGTGCATCTCGGTAGGTATCGTCTGTGCGTATCAGGTCGCGTATGTCTATCCATTCGGTATCCCCCATTTCCTGCTGCAGGTAATAACCGAATATACGGGTAGAGAATAATTCACCCAGGCACACTATCTGGTCGTAAGAATAATCGTATTTATCGGCACCTGCATCGTCAATAGCCCATTGCAGCTCGGTAAAAAACACGTTCAGCGCTTTTGATGCCTCATCATAGTAACTGTCGTTCAATACAGCCCTGGCATAATCCAGGTGCTCATGTTCCAGTACCTGTGCCAGTTTATGCGCCTCTTCCTTCTTCCCCTTACAGGCTGCCTTTACTATCGCTTCCAGTTCGTTGGTCGTTTTGCCAATGGCCGATACCACCAGCACTACCGGCTGTGCAGCATCTGTAATAACAGGCAATAATGCCTGCATCCTTTCGGGGGTGGCTATAGATGCGCCACCAAATTTATGTACCTGCATAAACTAAAATATTCGGCTACAAAAAAAGCTTACCATGTATGGTAAGCTCTATTATCTTGTATATGCTACATAAGACTGCCAGCTTACCAGATCGTAAGTCGTTTTATATCCTTATGTAGCTTTTTTGCCATTTTTTTAATGTGCGCAAAAATATACATTATTCTATTATTGCCAAAAATATCTATTCAAAGAGTTCTGAAAGGCTCTTCGGGCGTTTATCTATCCGCCATTGAAACCGGCTCAGTTTCATATTGGGCAGGTCAGCCTGATCGAGGGGGGTCATTTTCTGCTTTACGTCCTGCTCATAAATAATGCGGTCTATTTTCTGGTCGGCAAAGTATATTTTCATGCGCTCACCACTTACTTCATTTACTCCTATGTATGCACCGTTATCATCGGTAGTATAGTATATGGTTTGTGCATTGGGCCGCACCAGCATATCTGTAAGTGCATTGTCTGTAAAATTGCCGGTAAGGGTTTTACCCTGTACCTGGTCGAATAAACCGGCTTTGGCAGGCCCCGACTGCGATACCATAAAGGCGTTGTTAGGCACATATAGTTTCTTTAGCCTGCCGCTGTCCATATACAGCAGTATGGTATCGCCTGTTATCTGGCTGTTGCGCGACCAGGCAATAGGGTCGTACATCATTTTCATTACCGAATCCTGCTGCGAATAACTGATACTATCGCAACGGCCCTGCAATGAGTCTGAGTAAATAAGTACATGATGATACCCGATAAAATACCTTGGCGCATTAGTATCTGCGGCTATGGTATCGGCAGCCATTACTTTTATCGTTTTTTTATTCTTTCCTTTTCCCACTATACGCTCCGTTATTACAGTGTCAACGGGCCGGGGTATGGGAGCCGAATACAAGGTATCGGCACGGATAAACAGGCTGTCGCTTCCGCTCATCTGTTTCAATACAGGCTTCACGGTAGCCAACATTGTTTTTTTCTTTTCATCATAGTCGGCCACACCACTGTACAGCGTTGTTTTCTGTGCCGTATCTATGGCAATCACATTCCCTTTGGCTTTGCCTATGCCTGTTATCTTATTATAGTCAATAGTATCGGCTTCAATATATTGCTCCTCGTTCACAACAGATGACCGTGCAGTAAAATGCGCTACTTCATTCTTCGTATCATAAGTACCGCTGGTAGTGGTCAGTACAGAGCTATCGCTGGTAATAACAGAATAAGCAAAGAAGGTAGTAACCTTTGTTTGGGTGTTGTAGCCCATATCCTGCGATGTTATATCGTACTGCGGGTTGTTGACAATCACATCGCCCATAAAACGGGCATCCTTGCTTTTCATGTTGTATATGCCCGAATTGCTGGATAAGGTTGTGGCACTATCCTGCAAAGTACCGCCCTGCGCATAGGTACCTATTTTAGTGGCCATATCATAATCTACCTCTTCCGACCACAGGTTACTGGAACCATCTGTCAGCATCACGTTCCCGCGCATGTAGGCTTTTTTCGTATTTCCCTGGTAGCGCATATAATCGCTTTCTCCCTGCGAGCCGGGCTGTATTATTCTCACATTGCCGAACGCTTCCAGGCTGTTGCGTTCCAGGTAGAAATAGGCGCTGTCACAATACATCAGGTTTTCAGCCTGTTTCAACTGAACATTGCCAATGAGCTTATTGACAGTGCCTGAATCTGTCTGTACCGCCTGCAGCCCGTCGGCCTGCAATATCTCTATCGGCACCCTGCTTGTATCAGCATCTTTATTCTGGGCAAATGCATATATACTTCCGCCAAGCAGGCAGAACAATACCAGGTATATTTTTATAAAACTAAACTGCAGAGTGGCCAATGGAATTATTTATCTCGTTTCCTGCCAAAAATAGTAAGGTTTATGTAACGGTAAGGATGTGCTTTCAAATCAGCCAGCAGTTCATCCAGTGTCTGGGTTGTCTTAGCCAGGTTGTTGTACATCTGCTTATCGTTTACCAGCAGACCCAGCGAGCCTTCATTATTGTTAATCTTGGCTACAATACCCTGTAACTGCCGCAGGGTTTCATTCAATGCCGTCACTGTTTCAGAAATAGGCGCCTGGGCAAGGTTATCACTTATTTTTTGCGTGTTGTTAATAATACCCGTTATCTGTTCATTGTTTTTAGCCAGGTTCCCCGTTATGCTGTTTGCATTCCTGATGATACCTGCAAGCTCATCGCTTTCATTTTTCAGCTTGTTTGATAAGGCAGAAAAATTTTGCATGGTTACATCAAGCGAAGCAATACTGGAAGAAAGATGCTCTCTTGTTTCCGGCCCCAGCATATTGTTTATACCTGCCATAACGGTATCCAGCGTGCCCACCACATGCCTCAGATCCTGTATCAGCGGGGTAATCTGGGTAGAAAGCTTATCTACAAGGCCATCCTGCACCGTAGCGGGCAAAACCGCTTCGTCTTCAAGTACAGCAGGGCCGGGGCCAATGTTAATATTAATCACTTTTGTACCCAACAAGTCTGCAGATGCAAGCTGTACATTAGTGCCGGATAAAACTTTTACATCGTTACTGATTGCCAACGTTACCTTTACCCTACCTTCTTTGCCCAGCTCTATATCGGCTACCCTTCCCACATTCAAACCTTTCACCTGCACATTGGCCGAAGGCTGCAGCCCTTGTACATCATCGAAATAGGCATAATATTCGTTTTCACCTGAAAAAAGATTGGCACCTTTCAAAAAGTAAAATCCGGCAAACAAGATGAGGAATGATACGGCTACGAGTAATCCAATCCTTGCTTCTTTAGAAAATTTCATACGGTGTAAAAGTGTCGTTATATAAGCAAAAGTATTAAAAGGCGGCCAAAGAAACCTGCCTCTTATGTTTTTACATATATAATAACCATGCCGAATTTAGACCAGGTGCCCGGGGATACGGGCCTATACTATTAAAAATCCGTTCCGATAGAGAAATACCCGATAGGCTTGCGGCGGCCCTCTATGTTCCAGGCAACATCGAAACGGAAAAAATACCCGATAAGCGAAGTTCGCAACCCTGCACCGTAGCCTACCGCCAGTCCGCCGGTCTGGTCGGTTACAATCAGCACAACCGGGTCTTCTCCCGGCTGGTTATAGAGGTAACGGTCATTTCTTAACGCATCTGCATTGGGGGCCAATCCATTCCAGGCCGAGCCCATATCTGCAAACGCTATCAATTGCAGGTTTTTCAGAAAACCGGACTGTACAGGTCGCCTCAGGAAAGTGGTCAGCACCGGCAGGCGGAATTCCGTGTTCAATACTGCAAAAGTATTACCGTTCCGCGAGTTTTGAGGATAGCCCCTCAGGTTGGTGGCCAGGGCCTGGAAAGCATAATTTTCCGTAGGCCGTATGGGTACGTATTCACTATACTTTGGGTTAATCCAGTTATCTACCCCGCCCAGATAATACAGTATTTTCTGGTTACCGCCCGAATGCGCCCCAGCCAGCCTTGTGGCCCAGATAAAGTTTTTATACAGCTTATGATAATAGCGGAAATCTACCCCGACATTATAAAAGCCGCCATTCGAGCCATTCAGGCGGTATAAATATTCCGTGTAAAATTTATAACGGAAGCCATTGTAAATATTCATCGCAGGGCTGATGGTGTTATCAAATACATATTCAAGGCGGCTGAGGCCCCAGTATTGTTTTTCAAGCCCTTCACCTTCTATAAACAGGCTAAGCGGGTCCTGCAGCTTAAAAACGAGATTATCCTGCCTTAAACCAAGATGAAACTTTACGCTTCTCAGCCTGTCGAAAGGATAGGATACCGAGCCTTGCAACATATTTGTTGTATTCTTGCCCAGTTCATCAATATAGTTAACTATTACGCCGCTGTCTACTACAGGAATAGTGAACGTGGTAAGGCTGGACGTCCTTAAAAATAAAATACCCCAATCCAGCCTGCGTGTAAAGTTTTCGTACTGCATGAAGTAGGTCATGCCCGAAAAATTGATAGGTAGCCTGATGCCTCCGGTAAAACGGTGGTTTTCCATCAGGTCATTCAGGCTCACCGTCAGCATACCTGAAAGCGAGGGGTTACTATACCTGCCATTATTTTGGTTTACAGGCTGATACTTGTTGAAGAGCACCCTGTTATCTACCCTTACCGTAAAAAAATCAGGCTTAAAGCTCAGGCGGTATGGTTCATCCCGCATCTTTAAATACGTACTGTCGATTTTATTTTGCGGTGCGGGTGTTTCCACTATTACAGGGCCAGGCACATCCGCCTGCGGCTGCTCTGTTACAACTTCCTCAGCAGGTTCTGTCACTTTATTATCGGGCTCAGAAGTCGTTGCAGGTTCATCATCAAACTCGCTCTGGAATACATTGCCTTGTTTCAATACCGGCCCCTTCTTACGGGCGGGCACGGTAGTTCTGCCCGGTAACGACGAAAAAGGAGCACCGGATGATGCCGGCAGGGTCATCATTTTGTTTTCATCCTTTACTTTCAGAATAGTAGGCGCCGGGTTGGCAGGCTCTACATCTTTTCCGGGAATTTCCAGGGGCTTAAAGTATACTTTATATGTGCCGCCTTCCTGCAATACATCTGCCACCTGGTTGCTGGCAGGGTTGTACTGGTGGCTAATGATGTTGCGGGAGTAATTGGTCACCGGTACTGCATAAGCGGAATCCATGTTGTTTTTATCCCTGCCCATCAGCACCACGTATTTATTACGTATGCCATTTGCATCGTACAAAAATGCATAATTATCGCTGCCGTACTGTATAGGCTGAGATACCTTACCGCTGGTAACATGCGACATCTGGACCAGCTCTTTCCGTTTTGTTGTGGTGTTATAAAAAAATACGTTCATCGGGCCGGCAGGAAGCTCATTCACATCCATAGGCACTTCAAGGTTGGGCTCCGGCCTGTTGGAAAGGAACAGGATACCCTTCCTGGAACCTCCGCTTACAAACCACGGACTGATATCATCCCATGCATCATCTGTTATGTTGGTCATCCTGGAGCCCCGGATACGAAACTGGTATAAATCGCCCTGGCTTTTTTTGATGGCGGCAAACACAAGGTTATTATCATCTTCCATAAACGACATGCCCTGTACCCGGTCAAAACGGTTAGGCGGTATTACATAGTTCTCAATCTTTGCCTTCAGCGAATTGTAAATCCTGAGACGTGTTTGTGTCCCTTTTTTATATAAAATAGCCAGCTTGTACCCGTTGTTCGACCATGCCAGCAACGGGTAGTTCTGGTCGGCTACTTCATTGTAATCTTTTTTACCTCCTTCCAGTATGGTTGAGCGTTCCTGCTCTTTTCTCGTTTTCTGAACATACACCTTATACTCACCGTCTTTCCACATCACATACGCTACATCATTGCCTTTTGGCGCTACTTTTATATCCCTGATGATGGTATTGCTTTCTTTAGGCACCTTTATTTCGATAAGCGCCGTACTGGTATCCGGCATATGCCTGCCTTCATCGTCTTTGGCATATACGGTCTTATAGTATGCCATTGTTGAGTCGTACGTCCTTTTAATATTCTGGCCGAGGTTCATTTTCACCCCCTGGTTCACGCTGCTTTTCATCTGCATAGCGTATAGCAGGTTTTTCATCTCGTTTTCCCCGTATTTATCCGATATATACTTCCAGAATGCTTTGCCTGCCAGCTCAGGGTCTTTCTCCGCCAGTTCATTAAACCCCGCATTAGGGTAGGTCTCCATGAGGTTTCTCCAGTTGGTATTGGTTTTTACATCCCAGCCATCCACCAGGTAGCTTATATACCCTTCTACTGTCCATGGGGGCATATTCATCAGCACAGAGTTCTTTACCATTTCCCTGAAACTTTCTCCAAACAGCATTCTTTCCATCACTACTCTTGCCATGCCCAGGCGGGTTTGTCTGCGGAGATCGGCGTGTACCCCTGTGAAGTAAACAACCAGTTTATCGCCCACCAGGTCTACCGTACCGGCCGGTATATCCTGTATCTGCGAATCGTATTTACGGCCGATATTTGTTTGCCGGTAATCGTCGTAGGAATTATAAACGATGATTTTAAAGCTTGACGGGAATTGACCACCAAGCTTGCGCTCTATGGCCTGTATATCGCTTTCTACCTGCTCGGCTACATAGCGCGCCAGTTGCTTGCCTGCCCTGTCGTAGTGATAAATACGAAAGTGCCTGGTCTCAAAAAATTTCCAATTGAATCTACGGTATTGTATCCTGTTTTGCCCAAAAGTCTCAATATTGGCCTGTGCCTTTGCATAGTGGTTCGTTGTACACATGCAGCATAACCAAACAAATATTGTAAGCAGTATTTTATTGCGGGTCTTTTGAATCATATATGTTTTGCACTTACTTTCCAATCTGTCTTATCTTTTATCTAATTGTCTAAGTATCCATAAGTTTGCATTCTAAATTACTGAAAAAAACGCTTAGCAAATGTTATATGTCGAATCTTTCACGTTCAACCCTTTCCAGGAAAATACTTTTCTTATCATTAACGATAAAAAGGAATGCTGGATTGTAGACCCGGGGATGTATGACAATAATGAGACAAAACTTTTTACTGACTATATCAGTAAAAACGGCCTGCAGCCACAAGCCATCATCAATACCCATGCGCATATCGACCATATTTTCGGCGTTCAGCCACTAATCGATTTATATAACATACCTTTTGCGCTGCACAGCAAAGAAAAAATGGTACTTGATTTCGCCCCGGCTTCTGCCGCTATGTTTGGTGTTTCTATTGATAAGGTACCGGCAGTAACTCTTTCCATTGACGAAAATAAACCGCTGCAACTGGGAGCAGATACGGTTGAAGTGCGTTTTACCCCCGGGCATTCACCTGGCAGCGTTATTTTTTATTATGCACCGGGCAACTGGGCTATCGGCGGCGATGTTCTTTTTGCCGGTAGCATCGGGCGCACAGATTTACCGGGCGGGGATTTTGATACGCTGATCCATAGTATTAAAACACAGCTCTTTACATTGCCGGGCCAAACTACGTTTTATGCCGGCCATGGACCGGCTACTACCATCGATGCAGAACGACTGCATAACCCTTTCCTGAAGGGTTAAAGCGCAGCTTATTTGTGTACCAGTAATTCGTTCCCTTTCAGGATAGGTACAACCGGGTGCAGATCGGCCGTGGCACAATATTCCATATCCTTTTCAAGACCGAATGCAGAAAGGCGCCTGTAATGCGAACTATCCCTGAGAAATGAGATATAATCGTCTCCAAGACATTGTTGATACAGGTAACTGGCAGCCCGCACACTATCGCAGTTCGACTGGAAATGCGCTTGTATGCGATTGACAACCGCACCCGCAAAAAGAGTATCCTCCAGGTTGAAACGGTCTTTCCATGCCGCACATCCGAGCAAAACGTCTTTTCCCTGCGCTATAAGGAAAGCACATACCGCCGAAAGGTTAAGGAAAGAACCGGTAATGATTGTATCGGCCTCTTCTACCATATGCAGCAGCCTGGTTCCGTTTGTAGTGGTTAGTACAAGGGTTTTACCTTCAATAAAGCTACGGGGGTATTCAGCAGGAGAATTCCCATACTCAAGGCCCGGGGCTACCTTACCATCCCGCTCACCTGCCGTAATACTATTTTCTATCGATTGACCTATACTAATACATTCCTCAACAGAGGCAACCGGGTAAACGCTCTTTGCCCCATTGTGTAAGGCAGCGGCAATAGTAGAAGTTGCCCTGAAAACATCAATAATGACTACAACTTTTCCTTTTGTATCGAACAGGTGAAGCAATGCAGGGGAAAGACATACTTCAAGCTTTGGTTTCTCAGAATGGTCCATCAAACTTCCGGATAATTTGCGCAAGATAGTAGCTAAAAACCGATAGAAAAAATTATTTGGCTTATAACAAAAGAGCTGCACATCATGTGCAGCTCTTTCAAATATTATACTGTAGTATTAATATACCCACATATCGTGTTCTTTGTTAAATATCATCTCTGAAGCCTTCTGACCTTCATACAGGGCTTCCAGGTTTGACATACCCCTGTCTTTGTAGGTAGCATCGAAAGGATTGCTGGTCTTGATGATGTGGCTTGAGAAACGACGGCCTTCAAAGTAGTCATCCCATGTAAGGCGCGCTACGTCATTTTCAGGGTTAAATACTTCGTATTGAGCCAGCATATCGCGAATTTCAGGATAATACAACCAGAATAAAGGTTGAGAGGCGCGGTAAGTACCGTCTTCATTATACTTATCGATAATGGGCGCTATACCTATGATACGGCCAACCATACGGCCCAGGTTGCGGTCAAATACCCAGTCTTCTTTCAGACGGTATTTGGTAACAACATCAGGGTTAAATTCCTTGCTGGAAATACGCATTTCAACTTCCCCGGTCATTGGGTTTTCCACCATTACAGTATCAGGCTTACCTATCATCATTTCCAGTATCTGCTCTTTGGTAAGCGCTGTAGTAAAGCGGTCATCCATATTAGAGTAAGCTTTAACTTTACCTTTTTTAACGGCATCGAGGATAATTTCTATGAAATACCCGCCGCCGGTATACTCATCGCCCGGGTAACGGAAAGCCATATTCTGCTTTTCACGCGTATCGATTTCCCTCCATATCCTTTTCTTCCACATGATGTCTGCTTCGCGTATTCCCTGCCAGTCGAGTGGCTTGGTGACGTGTGGTACACGATCGTATACACCATCTGTTACTAATGAGGGCAACCAATATTTATTTACCGCATCATACGAATTAAACTGCGTTTGCTGGTCAACCATTGACTGATTGTTATCCTGGGCAAATGCAACAGTACCGGTTAATAACAAGGCTGCTGAAGCTACTATTCTGTATGTTTTAAGGATACTCATAATCCTGGACGATTTGCTTATTTAGTAAATTTAGTAAAACTTATTGAAGAAGTAAAGTAATCGAACTCAAGGCGCGGCTGCGCTTGTCGGGTCCTATTGCCCTTATTTCCTCAAGATAAATCCTGTCACCGGGCCTTGCACGTGCTATCGCATCAGTTATTGCTTTATTAGAGCTAAACAAGGCATTGCTGGCTTTAAACGGTCCTATAAGTTCACCACGTTTGGGCAGCATACTGAAATCGAAGCTGGTTACAACGAAGCGGGCGTCAAAATCAAAGCTTTCAAGTGAAGCTACAATACCTTGCTGTACTTTAAAGATATTTGACGGCATTGCACCACCTGTTTTTCCACCTACTTTTGCCACGGGGTCGGGGATGTATTTCACACGTACTTCCATCGAACCCACTTCTTTTAATGCACCATTATCTTTTGATTTGGCATTGATTTTAGCCATCACCTTACCGGGCTTATCAATTGTAACTACATACTGACCTTTTTGCGCGCCGGGGGTTATATTGGCACCGGGAACGTTTACCGAGATGTCTTCAAGTGAGTAACCGGCTGCCGATACAGTAATCGGGTTGGGTACACCAATATAGAACACGTTCATCTTATCAAGCTGGATAGATGCGCCGGTAGAACCAACCATATACTGGAACTCGTATGGTTTCGTAATTTTCTGACCGTTCATATCTATAGTTACCGTACCTCTTACTGTTTGCAAACCTGTACCGGATGCTGATGTTTCCCATGAGGCCACACCATTCTCCACTTTTGATACGTGCCCGCTGTTGGCAGTTACCTGCGGATTTACTGCTTTATTATAAGCTGCCAGCATGATGCTCGCTTCAATCTTCTGTCCGGCAAGTGCATAACTTGTTTTCGGAACCGCTATTGCTTCGAAGGCATCGAAACGTACTTGCTGAGATGCTGCTTCGGTAAACAGTTCATTTACTACAAGGGCTTCACTGTTCCTGATATCGTTCTGAAATTTAGAGAACAGGGTTACAACCGCCATGGTAGGCATGTTATGGAAGTAGCTTACTTTCCAGTCGGCCTGTGGGTTATTATCAGATCTTTGGGGTTCAACAATCTGCACAGGCATCTGGGCTGCTATAGCTTCTTTGTACTGAGGACTAACTACACCCAGCAACTGATCGCGGAATTCCTGCAGTTTTGATTTCAGGGTATCGCCACCTTTGCGCTCAACAAGCAGTAAAGTACTGGCATCAATATTATCTTCCCTTTTGATTTCACCATTCTCTTCACGACCTCCGGATTCTTCAATCACTCTCTCCTTCCAGTCTTCCATATATTTGTACATAGCATCCGCTGCTGCTTTTACCGCTTTAGCCTTATCGTTATAAGGTTTTACACGGTCGCGCTGACCCTCCATGTTCTCATTCTCATTAAACTCTTTATACAGCTTGTTATTTTTATCGGCTATGGAGTTATTAGACGCAATGATACTCTGGTTGATAGTTTTAAACGCGTGCAATATTTCGGATGATACGTTTAGGGCAAGCATAGCAGTCAACACCAAATACATGAGGTTGATCATTATCTGCCGCGGCTCTTTAGGAATCGACATCCAATAACAAATTTACGAGGTTATATATATAATTTATTCTAAAGACTATATTGCTCTATAGTACTTACTATTAACGTCCCTGCATAGCAGACAGCATATTACCGTAAATCTGGTTCAGTGTAGTCAGATTCTTAGACAGTAATGCTATTTGCTCTTTGGCAGCAACGGCATCGGTAGCGCTTGAAGCCATAGCATCAGATGCATTTACCAGGTTGCTGTAGAATTTATTCATAGCTTTCAGGTGGTTATTGGCATCCTGAAGCTCTACTTCATAAATCTGGTTCAATGAAGCCAGGTTTCTTGACAGTACCTGTACATGCTCATGGAAACGGGCTGTATCTTCTGCAGCATTGTTAAATGAAGCCATTGTATTGCTGGCACCTACAAAAGTATTTTTCATTTCACCTAAAGCAGTAGCGGCTTCACGGGCGCTCTGCGAGTATTCGCTGGTAGCGGCGGTAACGTCTGATACATCTTTTATCTGGTCAACCACAACACCAAAACGCTGGAAACTGTCACCGAGCTTTTTAATGCTTGCAGGAGAGATTTGTGCGTCTTCCATCATTTTATCTAATGATGCGCTTGGAGAACCCTTCCCGAGTGAAGAATCAAATTTAGTACCCTTACGATAAGCCTCAACATGCGGGTTTTCGTCGATACCGGGATAAAAACGCTCCCAGTAGTAATCTTTATGAGGCGGAAGTAGACCCAGCATAGCAAAGATGAACGCTTCTGTACACATACCTGCAGTAAGCATCACACCTGCACCGGGCCAGTGTTGAATTTTGAACAGCGCACCTAATAGTACTACCGATGCACCAAGCCCGATGATCAGATTCTTTACATACTTACCCTGCTTGGTTTCGAAAAACAGTGCTATGGAATTCATTGTCTATTTATTTTTCTAAGGGTTGAAAAAATACTTTTGTTATTTCTGTTTTTTATTGATTATCTCCTGTTTGTTAATGCAGGGGCAATTTGCTGATAGATACAACGGAAGCCGATGTAAGGCTTGGAAGTATCTGCATATTCATAGTCGCGGGTACCTGTTTGCAGGTAGTATGCTACGTCGCGCCAGCTACCGCCGCGGATTACTTTACGTTTCATCCACTGAGGGTCATTTTCGCTTGAATTGTATTTAAGGTCAGGGTTAATATCTGCAACTGTCTGGTAAGCGTTATTGAAATAAGTAGTGCTCGTCCACTCAGCTACGTTACCTGACATATTGTACAGACCGTAATCATTCGGCCAGTAGCGGTCAACAGGCACGGTGTACAGGCCACCGTCTGCAGCATAGTTACCACGTTGAGGTTTAAAGTTAGCCAGGTAACAACCTTTTTTGTTTACCAGGTAAGGGCCACCCCACGGATACGGAGATTCTACACGGCCACCGCGTGCTGCCCATTCCCACTGAGACTCGGTGGGCAGTACGAATTCACCTTCAAAAAACATCCTGTTGCGCTCGCGCTCGGATCTCCAGAGCTGTGTACGCCAGTTACAGAAAGCATTTGCCTGGTGCCAGTTCACACCAACAACGGGATAGTTGTTGAATGCAGCGAACCAGTTGTATTGCATTGCAATAGGCTCATTGTAAGAATATGTAAACTGTTTCATCCATACTGTAGTATCAGGATAAACAGCAATATCATTTTTAATTATAAAATTGCTGCGGGGCTGTGTCGGGTTTTTCACGGCAGCTTCGTAGTCAAAAGTTTCGTAGTGGTAAACAAGCTTGCTGTTATCGAACTCTTTTTTGCCCCAGCCAGACTGCTCAGGCATTATGAAAAGGTTAGATAACTGATCCTGCAGGTCCTGGTCGCGCCAGTTGATACGCTTGCGCATATCTACACGCTGGGTACCATCAGGGTTGTCGATAAAATCTCCCAATTGTGTATGGGCTATTGAATCACGCACCCAATTGGTAAACTGGCGGTACTCGGCATTGGATATCTCTGTTGCGTCCATGTAGAATCCCGTTATCTGCGTAGTGCGGATCATGGCATCATGCATTCCACGAACATCTTCATCGCTTGCCCCCATTTTTAGTACACCTGACGGAACATACACCATGCCAAGGGGTACCGGTGCCTTGTAGTTCATCACGGTTGGCTCACCAACCAGTTGACCTCCAGAACCCGATGGACCACAACTTGAAACAAGTGCGAGTAATGCCACAGCCGAGATCTTCAGGGAAAGTTGTTTCATACTACAGTCGTTATTGTTTTTGCGATTAGGCAAATAAAGTAATTTTTTTGGTTTTGATATAGTCTTCACAACAAAACCGATGCACAATATTTAAAGTTTTTTCCAAAAATGCAAGCTTCAAAAAAAAATTTGTTAAGATTTTCAGGCGGATAGTGTAACGGTAGCCGGCCTCCACGGTGAAGATAATCAGGAATTAATTAATTGTAAAGCACCCTGCACATCTGCCACCGGTGCCATACAGGCGTCCCGCGTACAAACAAATATAAGTGTTTGCAACGATGAATAACGCTGTAACAACACGGGGACTTCAGATATTTCTTTTTTTGAAGTAAGCAGGTAGGCATGGGGCAAAAAATGTTTTTCCAGCCCGTTTTGCTTTTCCGCGGCAGCCGGGCCGGCGCTTACTACGGTAAGCAATCCCCGCTCGTACCGCTGCATAAGCATAGCCCAATAGGCAAAAGAATAAGTATAGCGCCCGGCCGAACCGGACATTCGCCGCAGCATGGTATAAGCCCGCTCGCTCCACCCCTGTCGCTCGAAACAGGCGCCAAGCACCAGCAGGTTGTGCGCCATCACCGCGTTTGCGGATGGCAGCGCGCCATCATACAAATCGGCTTTACGTACGGGAATATCTTTTTGCGAGGCAGCGGTAAAGTAGAAGAAAATACCCGCCTCGTCTGTAAACGCCTGTTCTGTTCCCTCCAGTATTTCAGAAGCCCTGAGCAACAGGTTTTCGTCGCCTGTAGCAGATGCCAGTTGCAGCAAGGCCTGTGTAAGGTAGGCCATATCATCCAGCTTGGCCTGTATCCGCGCTTTATCCTGTTTCCATACATGTTTCCAGCCATTGTCATCAAATGCTTTGAGCATCCATGCTGCATGGGCTTCCGCCCTTTCCAGGTAACCCGGTTCATCCAACGCAACGGCAGCTTTCACCAGTGCTATGTTCATCAGTGCATTCCATGAAAGCAGGCTTTTATCATCTGTCAGCGGCCTTTGACGGCGGCTGCGTATAGCAAATAATTTTTGTTTTGCAGCTTCTACCCTTGTTAAAATTTCTTCCGCGGGCATATCCCATTCACCTGCAAGCAAGGGCACTTCCTTTGCCACATGCAATATGTTGGTGTGCTCCCAGTTGCCGCCGGGCACTACTCCCCAATAAGCCTCCAGCAGTGCATCCCCACCGGTTGCCTCCTGCCATTCGTCCCATGTCCAGGTATAAAATTTCCCTTCCACGCCCTCGCTATCCGCATCAAGCGCGCTGTAGTAACCACCAGAGCTGTCTTTTAACTCCCTTTCCACAAATACTATGGTCTCCGCTATTACCTCCCGGTAATGCGGCTTACGGGTAAGAGTATAAGCATCGCAGGCACTCATCACCAGCAGGGCATTGTCATACAGCATTTTTTCAAAGTGGGGCGCCAGCCATTTTTCATCAGTTGAGTAGCGTGCGAACCCGCCTCCAAGCTGGTCGTAAATACCTCCGTTTATCATCGCATCCAGGCTGTGCAAGGCGTGACCGAGTGCTTCTTCATTAGCCGTATAATGGTAATATTCCAACAGGTAAGTAATGGCCATAGTGCCCGGAAATTTGGGCGCACGTCCGAAGCCGCCGAACTCCTTATCGGCCTGTTGCAGCAGGTTTTCAGCCATGGCGGCACAGGATTTTTTATCCCATGCGGCGCCTTGCGTGGCAATTCCGGCTTTAGCAGCATTTTGCAGATACTGCAGCATCTGCCCTGCCTGTGCGCTCACCTCATCGTGCTGCTGCGCCCATATTTCCTGCATACGCTGCAGCAACTGCCTCCACGAGGGGCGGTTATAGGCCGGGCGCGGCGGATAATAGGTGCCGCCATAAAAGGGCACACGCTGCGGGGTAGCAAATACGTTGAGCGGCCATCCCCCGCTACCGCTGATGGCCTGCACAGCATCCATGTACATGTGGTCTACATCTGGGTGCTCTTCACGGTCTACTTTTATGTTGATGAAATGTTCGTTCATGTACGCTGCCGTCTCTTCATCTTCAAAGCTTTCATGCTCCATTACATGGCACCAGTGACATGCTGCATAACCGATGCTTATTAAAACCGGTTTATTTTCCCTTTCTGCCCTTTCAAATGCCTCATCGCACCACGGGTACCAGTCAACAGGATTATGGGCGTGCTGAAGCAAATAGGGGCTTTGTTCGTGTATCAGACGATTAGCCATGGGTGCAAGTTAGGATAATACGCGGAAGGCCCGGTTTATCGCCGGGCCTTCTGTATTTCCTGTATATCCTTTTGCTATTTAAGCTCAGCAAGGTATTGCTCAAGGGCAGATACCATAGACGGGGCATTGGGTGCGGGAGCTTTCACATCCAGCCTGAGGCCGGCATCTTCAATAGCCTTAGAAGTAGTTGGCCCGAAAGCACCTATCAGGGTACCGTTTTGAGAAAATTTAGGATTATGATCAAACAAAGTCTGCACGCTGAACGGGCTGAAGAACACGATCATGTCGTAGTTATCCTGCATCACGGGCGCAATATCGTTGGAAACGGTACGGTACAGCGTAGCCTCCGAGAACTGTATATTGTTGCCTGCCAGGAATTGCCCGATATCATTTTTACCATTATCGGCCGTAGGCAATATGAAATTTTCGTTATGCTTGTGTTTTCCTATTACCTCAAGCAGCCCTTCGGTACTGCCGTCGGCAGAAAAGAAGACTTTGCGTTTGCGGTAAAGGATGAATTTCTGAAGATAGAGCGCCACAGCTTCTGTAATGCAGAAATACTTCATATCCTGCGATACTTTTACTTTCAGCTCTTCGCAAATGCGGAAGAAATGGTCAACCGCATTGCGGCTGGTAAATATGATGGCGGTATGCTCCGTTATATCTACACGCTGCTTACGGAACTCTTTCCCACTCAGTCCTTCTACATGTATAAAGGGGTGAAACTCCAGGCGGATTCCAAATTTCTTTGCCAGATCAAAGTAAGGCGATTTATCAGTTTCAGGGCGGGGCTGCGTAATCAATACACTACTCACCTTTTTCATCTCTTTCACTGCCTTTCCATTTGACGAACGCTCAACTTTTGCCATAATCGGGTTGTAACGGGGTTGTTTTGTTTGTTAATACAGTTGTGATTGTCTAAGGTAAACTCTTCACATAAGCCTCTGAATCATCGTAATAATAACTTCGCCAACACTGCCAATGGCAATAATTCCGAGGCGCAAAGGTACGTAAAAAAATGAAATTTACTGTACTGGAAGAACGACCCGAGGTATTGCCAGGACCTTGTGTACCTGTTCAAAAACAATAATCCTATAGCTATAAAAGAAACAATAAGAGCAGGGCCGGCAAAACGCGGCTCTGCAAAAGCAAGTAAAACAGTAAAGGGCAAAAGTATTATACCGAGTACTTTGTTTATAAGAAACACATTAAATATATAATATTCTGTTATGCTCTGCACTTTGAATGCCCAGCCACTAAAACGGATAACGAGGTACTTGAGGAGGTACACCAGCATCATTGCCCCCATCATCATGACAATGAGCAAAGACGGTGCAAATGTGCTGTTGCGTTGGGGGAAAACCATTCCTGCTACGTAGTACACATAAGCCCCCATAATCATGGTAAAAAAGATATTCATCAGCAGGGCCGGGAACGAGGCTGTTTCCATCTGGTCTTTCAACTGGTTTCTGCCTATGGCAGGGTTACGGAAGGCCCTCCACAAATTGCTGAAATAACGGGGGTCTATAAAGCGGATAATACCCAGTACTACGCACAAACCCAGCAGGATATAAAAATCAGTGGTCTTATCAGTCATGCGGTGTGGCGGCATTACCGACATTAATACGTTTGTATTTGCCAATTGCGGATGATGCGCATACACACTATCCATTGCAAGGTCCACCCGGTGCGATAAATCTCCTGCAGAAAGCTGTATGTCATACATAGCAGTATTCACCCTGGCCAACAGCCGCGCAGGCAGCAGCCAGCACATCACACACATGGCAACATAAAATGCAAATCGGGAGAGGCGTTTCATACGAATATTTACAAATTTACAATTATTAACAATCCTGACCCATATCAGCCGGGGTGATTTTTGTCAAAACCGTACAGAATGGTCGTAGCTTTGCACCTCATTACCAAGCTGATGGCCGGGATATACCTGCATATACCTTTCTGCAAACAGGCATGTACGTACTGCAATTTCCATTTTTCCACTTCGCTGAAGTTGAAGGAAGATTTGCTGCAGGCGATGCTGCGTGAACTGGAACTGCAAAAAAATTATCTGCAGGGGCATACTATTGAAACCATTTATTTCGGGGGGGGCACACCGTCGCTGTTGACGGCAGATGAAGTGATGTTGCTTACAGACCGTATATACGCGCTGTACCCTGTGGGCGACCTGAAAGAATTTACCCTGGAAGCAAACCCGGACGACCTCTCGCAACAGTACCTGAAAGAACTGAGGCGCACCCCGGTAAACCGTTTCAGTATGGGCATACAGTCTTTCAGGGAAACAGACCTCCGGTATATGAACCGCGCCCATACAGCACAACAGGCCGACTATGCTATAAAAGCAGCACAAGATGCAGGCTTCGACAACCTGAGCATCGACCTGATATACGGCACGCCGGGACTGTCAGATACTGACTGGAAGTACAATCTTTCACAAGTGCGTGCACTTTCCATACCCCACTTCAGCGCCTATGCACTTACCGTAGAAGAAGGCACCGCATTGCACCACAACATAGCGAAGAAGAAAGCAAAACCTGTAGATACGGACCAGGCAGCAGCACAATTTGAAATACTGATGGAGCAGGCAGAGGTAATGGGTTATGAACACTACGAAATATCCAACCTTGCTTTGCAGGGGCAGTATGCAGTGCATAATACCAACTACTGGCGGGGTGCACCCTACCTTGGCATTGGGCCTTCGGCACATTCTTTTGACGGGAAGAATAACCGCAGGTGGAATGTTGCCAATAATGCCCTGTATATAAAAAGCCTGCTGGCAGAAGGGAAAGCCGTATACGAAGAAGAAACCCTTACACCTGTGGAGCACCTGAATGAATATATAATGACCTCCCTGCGCACTATATGGGGTTGCGACCTCGATAAGATTACCAACGAATGGGGCAGCGATGCTGCAAAGCAGGTATTAGATAGCGCTGCGCTTTTCATTGAAAAGGAACAACTCCGGTACGAAAACCACAAGTTACTGCTGACACATAAGGGAAAGCTTTTTGCCGACCGTATCGCAGGTAGTTTGTTTTTGGACGTGCTGGAGGGGTAGGAATTAGGGATTGGGAATTAGGAGTTAGGAATTTGTTAGTTGAAATTCCACACGCTGGTTATGTCTTACCCCCTAATTTTAATGTGGCATATGGCATACATTTCATAAATTGATACAATCAAACCTATATCCTATGCGTATTGGCTTGTGGTGTATATTGCTTTTTTTATCAACCCGGACGGCTGCGCAAAATATTTTATCAAACGGAAGCTTCGAGAACTATACTAGCTGCCCCTCGAGTACAGGGGAACTATACCCTGATTGCATGCAGTGGTACGAATATGGTTTAGGCACCGCTAACATAGATTATTTTAACTCTTGTAGTACAGGTACTGTCGGCGTACCTAATAACGTGTGGGGCAATGAAACTGCAGCACAGGGCAGCGCTTATGCAGGTATTTTTACTTATGCACCAGTTGGGGGCAAGGAGTATTTTGGTACAACATTCGCTCCTTTACATATCGGCACTACATACGAAGTATCTATGTCTGTATCACTGGCTGATGTAGTTAAATATGGCAGTAACGGAATCGGGGTCTTATTTTATAGAAATGGTGCACCTCCTACTATCTCCCTTGTGAATACTACACCGCAAATTCTGTACAATACTATCTCCATTTTAAAAAATGGCTGGTACAGGTATACAGCTACTTTTGTA
Organism: uncultured Flavipsychrobacter sp.; assembly: GCA_964621795.1. Lineage (GTDB taxonomy): Bacteria > Bacteroidota > Bacteroidia > Chitinophagales > Chitinophagaceae > Polluticoccus. The sequence continues at coordinate 58,003 of CAZUMM010000014.1, read as the reverse complement.
GCTGATTCAGCCTATACCCATCTTATTATAGGCAATTTTCTAAGCAATTCCCAGATACAGATTACCAATACACTTACAGGTTATTTGCCTTATTCTTATTACTATATAGATTCTGTTGTGGTAAGACCTCTTGTACCGTTTACCATCAGCTACCCTGCAGCTACTTTATGTGCAGGGGATACAATATATGTGCCTTACCACATTATACTGAACACACTTAATACCGGTAATGTATTAACCCTGGAGTTATCAGGGGCCAACGGCAGCTTTTCCAGTCCTGTTAATATTGGCAGCAAAACATCAACAACAAGTGGTATTATTATGGGCATAATACCCAAAAATACTGTGCAAGGAACGGGATACAGGCTAAGGCTGGTGAGTACCAATAACCCCTATACTTCATTTGACAACGACTATGACCTGGACATTCATAGCTTTCCCGCAGTAAGCGCATCGGCAACTACACCTATATGCGCAGGAAGTACCCTGAATTTAAGTAGTTCATCTATTCCGGGTGTGACATATAGCTGGTCCGGCCCTTCCTACACATCAACCCTTCAAAATCCAACTATTGCCCATGCTGCAACGGGAAACAGCGGTGACTACATTGTTTCTGCCACCCTGAACGGATGTACTGCAAAAGATTCTGTAACCGTAGTTGTTAAACCTACTCCTGTAATTCAATCCGTAAACAATAACAGCCCACTTTGCGAAGACAGTATACTACATTTAGCAGCGCAGGCTGATATGGGTGGCTATAGCTGGACGGGGCCAAATAATTTCACTTCGCAATTGCAGTACCCGCAACTCACCAATACGACCGTCAGTAACAGTGGCATCTACACGGTCATTGCTACGCTGAATGGTTGCAGTTCAGCACCTGCCACTACTACGGTGGTGGTGAAACCGATGCCTGCCGTACCTGTTGCTACAAATAATAGCCCGGTTTGTACAGGGGGCATACTGCACTTGCAGGCCGGGAGTACTACGCCGGGAGTGAGTTATGACTGGACAGGGCCGAACGGCTTTACTTCTCAACTGCAAAATCCAGATATAGACCCGGTGCCTGCTGCGGCTTCGGGGAGTTATAATGTCACGGCTACATTGAATGGTTGTACTTCCCTGCCGGGAACTACTGTGGCAGTGGTCAATACGGTTACTTACCTGGGGGCCTATGCCAGCCCCAATGATACCATTTGCGAGGGCGATACTTTTAATGTGGTAATGGTGCCGGTTAACGGGGGCGCTAATCCTTCTTTCCAATGGTATAAAAACAATATGGAGATTCAGGGGGCTACCAAGTTGAAGTACACTACAATGACGGCTGCTACGGGTGATAGTTTTTATTGTAAGATGGTGGCCTATGGGGTGTGCAATACGCCGGTCACTTTGTTTAGCGATAAAATCGGGGTAACTACTTTACCGGTGACACCGGGCATAAGTGTTTCTATTGCTTCTGTGCCCGCACGACCGCTGCCCGGGAACCCGGTCACGTTTACGGCCACCATTACAAACGGTGGCGCTAACCCGCAGGTACAGTGGCTGCGCAACGGGCAGGATATTGTGGGGGCTGTTAACACTACATGGAGCGCTTCCAATCTTTACCCGTACGACAAAATAAGTGTGCGGGTACGCAGCAGTGACCCTTGCCCCGAAGTAACCGAGGCGGTCAGTGATAGCATCGTGGTGAATTTCCCTGCTTCGGTGCAGGAGCTTTCGCAGGGCGGGTTTAACATCTACCCAAATCCCAATAAGGGAGCTTTTGTTGTGACGGGGGACGTGCCGAATGATGAGCCGCTGCATATAACTATACTAAACCAGGTAGGGCAGATAGTATATGAAACAGAAGTGCTTCCCCGTAATAATAACTTACAAGCTGAAATTTCAATATCCCATGAACTACCACATGGCGTTTACCTGTTGCAGATAAAAAGCAGCAGTACTTTCGCCGTAGAAAAAATAGCGGTAGAATAACGCCTGCTTCCTGTGTATTTTTTCATGTTTTTCTGACAAATTGAAAAGGATGAGTAATTTTATTCATCATACACCAATCACATAAACCATGAGTACACAAGATCCTAACCAGCGGCCCATACCGGCCAAACTTCCACCTTTGGAAACCCCTCTTGAAAATATTGCACTCGCTTTCTCGGGCGGGGGCTTCCGGGCAGCCTCCTTTGCACTGGGCACACTTGCCTATCTGAACCATATAGACTTACTGAAAAAGGTTACGTATCTCTCATCAGCATCGGGCGGCACCATAGCTACTGCCATGTATGCGCTGAACAATGCAGAAGGGAAAGATTTCGGCGCCTTCTATAAAAAGCTATATGAAAACCTGGAAGGGGTAGACCTGCTGCAGCGGGTATTTGAAATATTGAATAATAAAAAGAAGTGGAAAGCCCGCCCTTCAAAAAGGCCCAACTTCATCAATTCTTTTGCACTTGCCTATGATGAGCTGCTTTTTGACGGCAAAAGAGTATCGGCGCTGAAAGGCAGCCAAACCACACACCTGCAGGAAGTCTGTTTCAACACTACCGAATTTTACCGGGGTATCCTGTTCAGGCAGGCTGTAAAAATGCAGCACGACAGTAAGGAGCGAAAACCGGGAGCAGAGTCTACACCCATAGAAAATGGTGATCCCGAAGGCGATAAAACTTTCCTGTACGGGAATTTCATCATCAACCTGCAACATAAGGCTGCCGAAAACCTGAAAATAGCCGACCTGATGGCCGCATCTTCCTGCTTTCCCGCAGGGTTTGAGCCTATTATTTTTCCTGCCGACTTTGAAAACTCGGATGGCCAGCAGCATTATGATGCCAAATATTTCCTGAAACATCTGACAGTAGAACCACAGGAACTGAACCTGGACGAAATGAACCTGCTGTATGGAGCGGCTGCTGTAAAAAAAATAATAGCGGGGCTGCCTAAACCTGTTGATGTAAAAAAGCTACAGGAAACAGCTAAAAATACGCCCCTGCAGGAAGATTTTAAAGCAGGCTTTATGGATGGCGGCATTACCGACAATCAGGGAGTAGAAAGTATGATGCGGGCCAACGACAGGCGGGTGAAACGCGAAACGGATTTCAAGCCCTTCGACCTGATGATGGCGTGCGATGTGGGCAGCCATTTTATGGACCCTTACCAGCTACCGGAAAAAATAAAGAACGAAGGCATGACGGTAAATAGCCTGCGGTGGATATGCGGCCTTGTAGCACTGGCAGGCTTGGCAGCCATATGGTGGGGCGCAAGGCACATGCCGGGTGGGTGGCCGCTGGCGGCTATACTTGCCGGCGGGCTGGGTGTATTTGCAGGGCTGTCGGTCATCACGGGTCTATGGTATATAAAGTATGCAGTAACGAGCGGGGCTAAAGAGGGTAAACTGAATCTGAATAACACTTTTTCGCCGCAAATAGTAGCCATGATGTTTGGCTATTTCGGCGCTACCCCGCTGCCTATATTGAAACTGATGCTGACAGAACGGGCATCTTCTATACTGATACTGAATAATAGCGTATTCCTAAAACGTATACGCCAACTGCTGTACCAGCGCTTTTTTGATGAAGACCGCTGCTCAGGCCGCGAAAAGGCCAGCCATGTGTACGACTTAAGTTTTACCAATGATACAAACCGCCTGGAGAATGACCCACTCCAGCTTGCACCCAGTATCGAAATACAGCTGGTTGCAGAAAAAGCTTTCCAGATGGGCACTACACTGTGGTTTGATAAAAAGAGCCAGGAGGAATATACCGAAGCGGCACTGGTAGCCTGCGGGCAATTTACTACCTGCTATAACCTGCTGGCATATTTAACATGGCTTAAAGAAGATAACAGCATCTACGGCAATTTCACAGAAGAGGTAAAAAAACGTCTTGAAGGAATAGAGAAAGAGATGCAAGCCCACTACGATGCTTTTAAGAAAAACCCCTTCTGGCTCTATAATGAGCAATGCCGTGCTTATATAAACCCTGGATGGAAAGATTACCTGCTTACAGATATGAAACTACCCCAAGGTTTTGAAGGCCTGAGATATTGATATTCCGGTAATGGCTTCCATGTAGTATTATATACATGGAAAAACCTGCTCCTGTACAGTTATTCAGGAGCAGGTTTGCTTTTATATACCTTTTACTTGTTAACAAGTCTGTTAACCTGTATGTAAACAGGCGCATCAACACAACCTATATGATTATAATATAACAGGTTGAACTGCAACAAAATAACCCACATATACCTGTATAAAATATTGTTAACCGGTCGTTAAGTGGGGGTTAATCTGGCGTTAAAGGCATGATAAAATGATGCGATATGAATACTGCGGATATACATTTGTACCCGAAACGCATGAACAAAGAAATCAAAACAAAAAAATTAAAAAGATAACAATGAAAAACGTAATCAAATCACTTGCCGCCGCCACCATTGCATTTTTCGCTTTCGCTACTTCAGCACATGCACAGCAAACTGCCAGTGCAACTGCTGCTGCCAGTGCAACTATCATTACTCCAATCTCTATAACAAAAACAGTAGACCTGAACTTTGGTAATGTAGCAGTAGATGCGAGCACAGGCGGGACTGTAATTATGGCGCCTGCAGGTACACGTACCACTACCGGCAACGTAACACTGCCTGCTACCAGCGGTAGCCCTACAGCAGCGTCTTTCACAGTAAACGGTCAGGGCAACTATACTTATGCTATTACACTGCCTTCTTCTCCTGTAACAATTGACGATGGAAACTCTCATACAATGACTGTTTCAACATTTACCAGCACACCGTCTACAACCGGTACACTCAGCTCAGGTACACAAACACTGAATGTAGGCGGTACACTGAACGTTGGTGCAGGACAGGCAACCGGTACCTATACTACAGGAGCCAGCCCCTTTACTGTAACTGTTAACTACAACTAATAACTAATTATACTAACCGGGAAAACGCTGCATAGACAGCGTTTTTTTGGTTTATAGCAAGTTTGATAAATGTGGCAGGTAACCGGGTAACTGCTGCAAATCATAAATAAAAACAAGAGAAAAAAACTGTGTATTTTTATCCATCAGGGGAGCGGAGGTAAGAACAGATACATAACCTGCACGCTTATAAGTAATAATGGATAAAAGAAGAATACAGATTAAATGTTTGCATATCCCGGATGAGTATGGTGTGAAAAGAATGGTATTGCTGTTGTTGATGCTGTGGTCTGCTATTCCATTATATGCACAAAGCAGCCTGCTGGTAATACCGAGAAGAGTGGTTTTTGAAGGTAGCGGGCGCCGGACGCAGGAACTAAACCTGGCAAACGGCGGAAATGACACAGCCCGGTATTCTATATCCATTATTGATGTGCGTATGAAACCAGACGGAACTTTTGAACAAATAACCCAGCCAGATTCGGGCCAGCTGTTTGCCAGCAGCCATCTTCGTATTTTTCCGAGGAATGTCATTTTAGGGCCGAGTGAAGCACAGTCGGTAAAAGTACAGCTTACCAATACATCGAAAATGGCCCCGGGCGAATACCGTTCGCATATATACTTTAAAGCACTACCCCCGGACCGGCCTGCAGGCGAAAAGAAAATGAAGAAAATGGTGACCAACCTGAAACTACGGCTGAAACCGATGTTTGGCGTTACTATTCCGGTCATTATACGACTTGGGGAAAACACTACCAGGGTAACCTTGTCAGATTTATCGTTTGAAATAGCAGGCGATACTATGCCCAGGATAAAAGGTGTTATCAACCGCACAGGGAATATGTCGGCTTACGGTAATATCTCTGTCGAGCATATTTCGCCGGAAGGGAACCATACACACGTAGCAACCATAAAAGGTATTGCCATATATACTCCCGGCACCATGCGCAGGTTCACTTTACCCCTGGCCAGGAACTTCGGGGTAGATTATAAAAAAGGCAAACTGAATGTGATATATACTACAGAAGTAGAAGACAGGCAGGTGAAAATGGCTGAAGAAACAATTATCATCAGGTAATCTAATTCTTGGTTTTTTTGATAAACCCAAACAATTATAAATATGAAATCACGGTTACTGCTTTGGGTGTGCTTATTGGTGGTTGCAGGGGAACATGCGCAGGGACAAACAGTAGTTGTCACGGATGACAGCACTAATCTTTCCGGTGCGGCATCGGCAGTATTGGATGTAAAATCGGTGACGAAAGGTATGCTGGTGCCCCGGGTAACAGCAGCACAAAAGGCAGCAATTGCCAGTCCCGCTACCGGCCTCCTGGTGTACCAGACAGACGGTACCAACGGTTTCTATTATTACGACGGTTCTTCATGGGTTATCATTAATTCGGGTGGCGGTTCGGCCAGTCAGTGGACTACAACAGGCAATGATATTTATTATAATACCGGCCTTGTAGGCATTGGCACCAGCAGCCCGGGTGCACCGCTGCATGTAAAAAAAGCTACACCAACCACCGGAACAGTAACTGTTGGTGTGCTGGAAGGAATACAGGATGCCGGTGCAGGCAACGGCGTTTATGCACAGATAAAAAATAGTTCGGCCAGCAGTAGCCGGACAGGGCTGGTACTTGGCGGCGCTACCAGCGATAAGCAATGGCTGATAGGCAACGACAGTGCAGGAAATAACATACAGAACTTTTACCTGTACGATATGAAAACCGGCACAGCCCGGCTGTATATCGATTCGGCAGGGCATGTAGCCCTTGGCGGAGGCACAGCGCCTACAGAGGCGCTGGATGTGACAGGTAATGTTAAATTCAGCGGGGCTGTTATGCCGGGCAATGACCCCGGTACCCTCGGCTATGTGCTCACATCGGGCGGCACGGGTGGTACACCTACCTGGACAGACCCCAACTCTTATATATCGAGCGGTTGGCAACTGAATGGTAATACATTATCGTCTGTAAAAAAATTCGGTACGCTTTCTTACCACGATATACCATTTGTTACCAACAACGTTGAAAAAATGCGCCTGATGGCCGACGGCAAATTAGGCATTGGAAAAAGCAACCCCACCGAGATACTCGATGTGGTAGGCAACGTACGTTTCAGCGGGGCACTGATGCCGAACAACAGCTATGGCACTTCAGGGCAGTTCCTGATGTCATCTGGCTATAATACCGCACCTACCTGGGCCGATGCATGGAAACCGGGGGGCAATAACCTTGGGTCAGTACAGAATCTTGGTACTACCTCTTATACCGACATACCTATTATTACGGCCAATACGGAGCGGATGCGCATCAAAAGCGATGGAAAGGTAGGGATAGGCACCGCATCACCTACGCAGGTGCTGGATGTAACGGGCAACGTACAATTCAGCGGGGCATTAATGCCCGGCAGCAGCAATGGTACTGCAGGCCAGTTCCTTATATCTGCCGGTGCCAATACTGCGCCTACCTGGGGCGATGCATGGAAACCGGACGGCAATAATATAAGCGGTACCAAATCCATAGGTACTACATCTTATTCAGACCTGCCGTTTATTACAAATAATACTGAAAAAATGCGCATCAAAGCCGACGGCAAAGTGGGCATAGGCACGACAAACCCGGGGGAAATACTGGATGTAACAGGCAATGTAAATGTAACGGGGAATGTATATGCAACAGGCAATATAAAGCTGAACGGCGCACTGATGCCGAATAACAGCGCGGGTACGTCAGGTTATTTCCTGACTTCGGCAGGCAGCGGGCAACCCCCTACATGGACCAACCCATCGACACTGGCATGGACACCGGGCGGAAATACTTTATCATCCACACAAAACTTTGGTACGGTATCGTATCATGACATTCCCATCATCACTGCCAATTCGGAAAAAGTACGCATAAAAGCCGATGGCAAAGTGGGCATAGGCACTACGAACCCCGGCCAACTGCTGGATGTATCCGGCAACGTATCTTTCAGCGGTGCGTTGATGCCGAATAACAGTGCAGGTACGTCGGGTTTTTTCCTTACATCGGCAGGCACCAACCAGCCCCCTACATGGACGGACCCTTCGACCCTGGCATGGAAGCCGGGCGGAAATACATTCTCATCTGTACAAAATTTCGGTACGGCATCTTACCATGACATACCCATTATTACAGCCAATACAGAAAAAATGCGTATCAAGGCTGACGGTAAAGTAGGTATAGGCAAAACAGCACCCACCGAAATACTGGATGTGGTGGGCAATGTGCGCTTCAGCGGGGCACTGATGCCTAACAACAGTTATGGCAACTCGGGACAGGTATTAATATCGGCCGGTATGAATAACCCGCCCGTATGGGGCGATGCATGGACACCCGGAGGCAACAACCTCTCTTCCATGCAAAGCTTCGGGACCACTTCCTATACAGATATTCCGTTTATCACAGCCAATACCGAAAAAATGCGCCTGTTGGCGAACGGACGGCTGGGTATAGGTACTACAAGCCCCGGTGAAATGCTGGATGTGGTAGGTAATGTAAAATTTAGCGGCGCACTGATGCCTAATAATAGTTATGGTACTGCGGGACAATTCCTGATGTCGGCAGGCATGAATACCGCACCTACATGGGCCGATGCATGGAAGCCCGGAGGCAATACCATATATTCGATACAAACATTGGGTACAAATGCCTATACCGACCTGCCTTTTGTAACCAACAGTACAGAAAGGATGCGCATTACCGCAGCAGGTAATGTGGGCATCAACAATACCAACCCTTCGCAACCACTGGATGTAACGGGTAACGTACGCTTCAGCGGGGCCCTGATGCCTAATAATACCGCAGGCACTTCAGGGTACATACTCACCTCTGCCGGAAACAATACAGCCCCTACATGGACAGACCCTTCTGCAAGTTTCTGGAAGCAGGACGGGAACAGCCTGAGCGCAGTCAAAAAACTGGGCACTACGTCTAACCATTACCTGCCTTTCATTACCAACAATACTGAAAGGATGCGTATAGAAACCAATGGTGAAGTGGGCATCGGCACCACCAGCCCCACCGCTACTCTTGATGTGGCGGGCACGGTAAAACTGGGTACTGCTGGTACTGCCTTTACTAATATCATTAAAACATCAGTTACCATTAGTAATACATCTAACGTAACTACCAGCAACCCGCTGGAGGTAAATGTAACCGTTACCGGTGCGCAGTTGAACGGAACGGTAATTGTTAATCCAAGGGCAGATTTAACTAACAGGCTGGGCATTGCCTATGCCTATGTGAGCGCTACCAATACTGTACGGATTGTATTTAATACGACTAACGGCACCATACAGTTGGGCAGCAACAAAGATTTTGATATAACTGTTATTAACCCATAGATCTTTTAATAAGGCCCATGAGGAATGTAAAATACATATGGTCACTTCTACTTCTTTTTCCCCTTTGCACATCGCAGGGGCAGGGGCTTATAATACCGGCTGGCGGATATGTGGTAGCGCCGGCAGGCAGCCATATTGCCACGAAAGAAAAGTTTGAGAACAACGGCACCTTTACACATAACGGCACCCTGTATTTCAATGGTACGACACAGAGCATTGAGGGCACAACTGCTACATCTTTCAACAATATTGTTATCAGCGATGGCAGTACCACCACGGTTAATGCACCGGGGCAAACATTGAAAAGGGTACTGCTGTGCGATGGTACGCTGGATGCCAATGGCAACCTTACGCTGCTGTCAACCGCTGCACAAACAGCACTTATCGACGGAACAGGCACAGGAACCGTACTGGGTAACCTTACCATGCAGCGGTATATCGATACCGCCTATGGTTATACATACCTGAGTTCCCCTTTTCAATATGCAACAGTCAGTGAACTATCGGATGAGCTGGACCTCGGGGCATCATTTCCCCCACTATACCGATATGATGAAACAGTAAGCTCTACAGGCTGGTATTTTTACACCACTGCAACAGACACCCTGCAACCTATGCACGGGTATGCTGCCCACTTCGGCAACAGCGGTGGAGAACTGACCGCAGATATAAGCGGGGTAGCAAACAATGGCACTATCTCACAAAACCTTTATAACCATAACCAAACATATACACAGGGTTTCAACCTTGTAGGCAACCCCTACCCTTCTCCTATAGACTGGGACGCAGGCAGCGGGTGGACACGTACCAATATAGATGATGCCGTCTATTATTTTGATGCCGGTAATACCGATGAATATACCGGCACTTACAGTTCTTATATCAACGGTGTATCCAGCAACGGCATAGCAGGCAGCATCATCCCTTCCATGCAGGGCTTCTTTGTACATGTATCGGATGGCTCGTACCCCGTAGCAGGTACACTGGCCATGAATAATAATGTAAGGGTGAATAATTTCACGGCAGCTTTTCATAAGCAGACAGCTAATGAAACACCTTTAATACGCTTGTCGGTAAAATATATGGGCATGGAAAACAATGCCGATGCTGCAGTTGTTTATTTTGACCCGGCGGCCACCCTAACTTACGACAAGCAATATGATGCTCTGAAGCTTATGAATACAGATGCATCTGTGCCCAACCTGTACGTTGTATCGCCCGGCAGTGAGAAGCTGTCTATCAGCAGCATGCCTGCACCTGCCGACAGCATCAGCATTGTACCCCTGGGGATACGTACGCCCCGGGAAGGCTTGTTTGTATTCACAACCCAAACCCTGCAGTATATGCCTGCCGGAACGCGCGTCTTCCTGGGCGATGCGTTGCAGCAAACAATTACCGAGTTGCAACCGCAGTCGACATACTACACCCAGCTAAAAACCGGCAACTCCGATAACAGGTTCTCGCTTATTTTCAGCCGTACCGATTTGCCTGGAAAGCTGTTTGCATCTGACCAGTTGCATGCATATAGCAAGGATGGTAAAATTTATGTGTATCTTAACTTCATTACAGGCGACAGAGGCGGTTTGATTATTAGCAATGCGCTGGGGCAGGTATTGCATAAACAAGATATCAGCGGGGCAGGCTATCATGAAATACCGGCACCCTTTACAAACGGAATATATATCGTCAGCTTTCAGTCGCAGAACGGTAGATTTTCCAATAAAATATTTATAGGAAATAATTAATGGCTTTACCTGCACCTAAACATAAGATTTTGCTCTTTTTTGCCTGCACGCTGGCATTGCTGGCGGGGGTGCATGCAAGGGTACAGGCACAGCAACTGCCGCCAACGCCGTTTACTATTTATTCAAACCCGGCGCAGGGTTTGTTTTTCGGTGCTTTTACACATGGTATGATGGGGGGCAGCATTATCGTTTACCCCGATGGCTCCCGGTCATCCACAGGAGATGTAGTGCCGCTGAACCTTGGTTTCCCGTTTTCTCCTGCTATTTTTGAAGTAGAAGCCCCGCAAGGTACGCGTATCGCCATACTGAACGGCCCGGATGCCTCCCTTACCGGCAGTAACGGGGGCACGCTCACATTGCACCTGGGCGATGCGGATATTGGTTCGCCTTTTGTCACTACCGTAGCCCCTCCGGCACGCACCCAGGTTCGCATAGGAGGTACGTTATATGTAGGTAGTTCGCTGGCCAATCCGGTGGGGTCTTATAGCGGAATGTTTCAAATAACTTTTATCCAGGAATAATATCCCGGAACATCCGGAAATGACAGGTACAAAAGACAGGAAAAACCTGGTAGCCAGAAATACAGTTTACCACCGTTTGTACACTATTGCAGGTGTACTGTCTTTCCTTTCCGCGCTACTCTTGGCCACACCGGCCCGTGCACAGGACGATTACGTAGAAGAAATACTGGTATCGGTAAGTGTGCAGGGAATGGGTATTACTGACCTGCCTGCCATTATCGATAAAGACTCTATACTGCTTCCCGTTGCGGAACTCTTCAGCTATCTGCACATCAAAAACGATGCAACTCCCGGCTTTGATACAATCAGCGGTTTTTTCATCAGTGAGGACGCAAAATACGTGTTCGATAATGCGCACCATGTAGTGTACTATGCGGGCAAATCATACACACTGTCATCCTCTGAACTGGTGAAAACAGAGACCGGTGTATACATGAATATCCGCTACCTGGGCGAGATATTCGGACTAGACGCAAGGTTCAACTTTCGTGCACTACTGGTGAACATAGTACCTAAAATGGAACTACCGGTGGTACGCGAAGCCCGTCTCACTGCCATGCGTAACAACATAAACCGGCTGAAAGGGACATTGATTGCCGATACTACCCTGCCGCGCAGCAGGAAAATCTTTCAGTTCGGTATGGCCGACTGGTCGGTAGTTTCCAGCCAGCAGTTCAGGAAGGATGGCAGTTTTCAAAAGGAAAACCGTTTCAGCCTCGGGCTGGGGGGTATGCTTGCCGGCGGAGAAATTAATGCTAACCTGAACTACAGCCCCGAGCAAAAGTTTGACAATAAGCGGCAGTATTATATGTGGCGCAGTGTAAACAATGAACATAAAGCCATACGGCAGGTTTCTTTAGGAAAAATATCCACTCCCACTACCGCTTCTATATTCTCGCCTATTATCGGCGCACAGGTAACCAATAAACCTACCACTTTCAGGCAGGCATTCGGCTACTATACGCTGAGCGATATGACGGAGCCGGGCTGGACGGTGGAATTATACGTTAACAATGCACTGGTAGACTATGTAGTAGCCGATGCAAGTGGTTTTTTCACCTTCCAGGTGCCACTGGTATATGGCAGCTCGCTCGTAAAGCTAAAATTTTACGGCCCTTACGGAGAGGTACGTTTCAAAGAAGAAAATATATCCGTGCCCTATACATTTTTGCCGCCGGGAGAAGTAGAATACACGGCCAGCGGGGGACTTGTGGAAGACGATAGCGCTACGCATTTTGCCAAAGGCATCGTAAGCTACGGTGTCAGCAAAAAACTGACCATCACCACCGGAACAGAGTACCTCACCTCTGTACGTTCGGGAAATACGATGCCCTTTGTAAATGCGACCACACGTATCGGTACCAGCCTGCTGCTGAACGGAGAATATACCTACTCGGTACGCTCAAGGTTGGGACTGAGCTATAGGTTCCCCTCAAACCTTACACTGGATGCACTTTACACCAATTATGCCGACAGCCAGAAAGCTGTTAATACCGGTGCTACCGAAGAAAGGAAAATCAGTATTTCAACGCCTGTAAAAGGCCTGAGGTTTACCGCTTTTACCATGTTTACAGTGAACCAGATTATCCTCCCGGTCACCCGGTACACCAATGCCGAATGGCTGATATCGGGTGTGGTATTCGGCATAGGTACCAACATCAGTACCTATGGCATATTCGTAGATAAATCGGATCCGTTTATCTATACCAACTATTCGTTTTCCTTCCGGCTGCCCAAAGCTTATGCCCTTACCGCGCAGTTTCAGTACGAGTACACGCATGGCCAGTTCATATCGGCCCGTACGCTGCTTGAAAAAAGGCTGTTTAGCCGGGCTTACTTCAACTTCTCTTATGAAAAAAACTTTCGCAGCAACCTGAATAACTTCGGGATACAGCTCAGGTACGATCTCTCTTTTACCCAGCTTGGTGGTACAGCATATTATTCCAATAAAAACATATCACTTTTACAATCGGCACGGGGCAGCCTGATGGTAGACGGCGCCAACAATTACATTAAGCCCCGCAATAATATAAATGTAGGGCGTGGCGGTGTTGTACTGGCACCTTTTCTTGATATGAATTGCGACGGCGTTAAACAACAGGGAGAACCACGGGTTTCGGGATTGAAATTCAGGATAAACGTAGGCCGCGTACAACCGGAAGGAAAGGATACCACTATACGGATATTCGATATGGAGCCTTATACCAACTGCTATATAGAGCTCAACCGTTTCAGCTTTGATAATATAGCCTGGCAAATACGCAAACGCACCATCAGCCTTACGGTAGAACCGAACGTTTTCAAAAGGATAGATGTACCTGTTGCAGTAGTAGCAGAGGCATCGGGTATGGTGTACCTGCAACGGGGCAATACGCAAAGGGGCCAGGGACAGATATACGTATGCTTCTATAAAAACGACAGCCTCGTAGCGAAAGTGCTGACCGAACCCGACGGGTATTACAGCTATATAGGCCTTGCACCAGGCAGCTACGTAGCCAAAATCGATTCCGCCCAGATGGAAAAGGTTAAAATGAATGCCTCAGCGCCCGTACATTTTAATATAATGCCCAACAGGGAAGGTGATATTATAGAAGGACTGGATTTTACACTTGAGCTACAGAAAAAAGAAGATGAATAAATATAATATTCCGGCGGGGGTGGCTGGGTGCAAAATACAGTTTATGTTGATATACAAAAGATTGTGTGCTTTTGCGTATGGGTTCATTCGTGTCAATAAACCTGCATTTTGTGCCGCCGGCCATAGCAAAAGGCCAGGTTATCCATATCAAATTTTTAAAAAAAAGCAGATATAATTAATACATTCATAAATTGTTCACTATATTAGTGTCGCAATTTGTGCAAAAGAGACAATACAAATATCATTATTTAAGGTTTACTTAAATTAATAAAGACATTACCGTAAAAGGATAAAAATTGTTATAAATAACATAGTATTGCACAAATCGGGATTCTTATGTCAATGAAAATAAATTATAAAATATCGCATTTTTTTGTTGTTTTCTTCATAGCCCTCCTATACACAGCCTTTGCCCCACTTACGGTTACCCATGCCCAGGGCAACCTGCTTATATCTCCCAAAAGGATTGTGTTTGACGGCAGCAAGAAAACACATGAGCTAAACCTTGCCAATACCGGCACGGATACCGCAACTTACCTGATATCGATGAAGGAAATAAGGATGACTGAAGAAGGCGGATTTGAAGAAATAATACAACCCGATCCCGGACAGCGGTTTGCCAGCAAATACCTTCGTTTCTTTCCACGCAGCGTTACGCTTGCCCCCAATGAGGCACAAACCGTTAAAGTGCAGGTAATAAAGACCAACGAACTGCAGCCGGGAGAATACCGCTCGCACATATACTTCAGGGCGGTGCCCAAACCCAAACCGCTTGGGGAAAACGATGTAGCCAAAGCCGATACCAGCATCAGTGTACAACTGATACCTGTATTTGGTATCACCATACCGGCTATTATACGTATAGGTACATCTGATACCAAAGTCACTTTATCAGACCTTGATTTCGCGATGATGGGCGATACAATGCCGCGCGTGGCCATGGCGCTGAACCGTACGGGGAATATGTCGGCCTATGGCGATATATATGTGACCTTCACATCGGCAAACGGGAAAACTACAGATGTAGGCAGTGCAAGGGGTGTGGCTATTTATACTCCTAACACCAAACGCCGCTTTGCCTTCGATCTCTCAAAAGAGGCAGGAGTAAAATACAGGAACGGAACATTGCATGTAATGTATACCAACCAGGTAGAAGGAAAGACCCCCGACAAAGAGGACATACTGGCTGAGGCAGAGCTAAAACTACCCTGATAATTAACTTATACTTATACTTATATTGATTCTTTATCCCGGCCTTTAAAGCCGGGATATTTCTTTTGGTGTATAAAGTTTTTATAAGTTTGTATATCAAAGCGTTGTAGTCATCAAAATCATACATGTTCACCAACCCGTACAAGAAAAATACCTGCAGAAGAAACATCTTCGCAATTGTGCTGTTCTGTATAGTTTGGGGAAGTGCCCCGGGTGTACAGGCACAACGCTTACGTGCAGACAGCATACGCAACCTTCTTCAAAACGGGCATAAAGCAGATACTACCCGGGTATTGCTGCTGCTGCTGGAGGCCAATGAATATGAAGGTGTAAACGCCGACTCTGTCTACAATCTTGGCAGTCAGGCGCTGACCCTGGCTATACGCATACATTTTGAAAAAGGGATAGCCAACGCTTACGAAATGCTGGGCGGCAGCTACAGCATGAGGGGGAATAATGACAGTGCTTTGTTTTATTTTCAAAAATCGCTGCATCATGCATATACCCATAAACTCTATAAAACCCTTTCATCGAAATACAACCACATCGGCAATGTTTACTTCATGGAAGGGAAATATACCGATGCCATTACTTACTACGACAGCTCGATAAATACGGCTAAAGAAAACGGCAATATAGAACTGGAAGCCAAAGCCTATAGTAACCTTGCCAACGTGTACTATAAAATGGGCAGCTATACACGCGCGCTCAATCATTACCTGCAGGGACTGAAAATACAGGAACAACTGGGATTAACCGACAATATTGCCAGCGATGTATCCAACATTGCCAATGTATACTACCGGCTGGGTATGTACCCAAAGGCCATCGCCTATACCGACAGGGCCATGGCTTTACACCGTAAATCAGGCGTCAAAGAACGCATGGTTGGCTCACTCACTACCTATGCACTGATATACAACGACCTGAAAATGTATGACTCTTCTTTGTACTACCTGTCGGAAGCGTTGCAGATAGCAAAGGAAATGCAAAGCCCTTTTCTTGAAAACATACTGACGGGGAATATTGCAGAGGCTTATTTGAAAAAAGGGGACATTGGCAAAGCAGGCAGTTTATACTCAAAATCGCTGGCCATGTCAGAAAAACTGGAAGATGCAGAAGGCGTTGCCGTGGCCAAAGCCGGGCTGGGTGCCGTGTACCTGGGGCAGCAAAAAACAAAGGAAGGGCGCGCATATCTTGAAAATGCGCTTAACATGATGCAGCAACTGGGCATTATGGAACAGGCCCGGGATATTGCCGGGCAACTGGCTAAAAGCTATGAACATTCAGGCGATTACAGGCAGGCTTACCAGATGCTGCAGGTACAAACTGCTATTGCCGACAGCCTGAAAAAAGAAAAGGCACGGGAAGAGGTGAAGCAATTGATATTCAACTATGAAATCCAGAAAAAGGAAAATGAAATCAAACTGCTGCAAAAAGATAATGCGATTATAGAAAGTAAAAACCGCTACCAGAATATTTTGCTGTGGACATTCATTTCAGGTTTTATTATTACAGTGGTCATTGCTTATCTGCTGTTCAGAAATATGCAGCAGGTACGCAAAAGCCGCAAAGTGATAGCAGAACAGGCGCAAAAATTGGCAGAGCTAAACGACTTTAAGGACAATACTTTTTCAGTGCTGGCGCACGACCTGCGCAGCCCGGTGAATGCGCTGACCAGTACGATGATGTTGCTGGATGAAGAGGTTATCAGCCCGGCAGAATTTGCCTTGTATAAACAGGAACTGAATAACAAGCTACAGGCGGTAAGTACCTTACTCGACAACCTGCTGCACTGGGCAAAGAACCAGATGAAGGGAGAGCACACGCTGGAAATAGAACGGCTGAATATCAAAAGAAAAGTCTTAAAAACACTCTCAGTGCTCGGCGATGCCGCAAAGCAAAAACACATCAACATCAATACCGACCTGCCTGCAGATGTGTGGGCGCTGGGCGATAAAAACCATTTAGACATTATCATCCGCAACCTGGTATCAAATGCCATAAAATTTACCCATGACGGCGGCGATATCAGTATATCAGCCGAACAACTCGGGCAAACGGCACTGCTGCATATTGCAGATACAGGGGTCGGCATGGCGCCTGAGCAGGTTAACCGCTTGTTTAAGCCCGGCATTAATGCCAGCACCAAAGGCACTGAAGGTGAGAAAGGTACAGGCCTTGGGCTTGCCCTTTGCTACGACCTTGCAAAGAAAAACAAGGGCGATATAAAAGTATCGAGCGCACCCGGCAAAGGCTCAGTATTCACTATTGTTTTACCCTCGGCATAGGTTTTTTACTCTTTTGTAAAAAAGGCTATGAAACAGGATAAAAGAAAAGATACACCCCCTGAAGAAAAAGATATTTCCAACAATACACAGGGCGACACTGATAAAGAGATAACAGATAACAGCACAACCATTGATTTGCCTGATGTAAAAGATATTCCGGGGCAGGAACACGTACACCCGCCCACACTGGGAGCGCTGGCAGACAACACCATTTCTTCGGCAGATGAAGAAGATGTGTTGAACGGTGATACGCTGGACGAGGAAGCAAATAATGACACCCGTATCGTGATGGGCACCTCGGCCGATGTAACAAAAGGCGACCTGCAAAACCTGCAAGGATTCGACCCTGATGATGAACGTGTAGACGATACCGATGCAGAAGGCGCCCCTTTGCAGGAAGATACGGACACCGTGCTGACACCGGGAGAAGACCTTGACGTACCCGGCAGCGAATATGATGATGCCAATGAAGATATAGGAGAAGAGGACGAAGAAAACAATTACTATAGCCTGGGAAGCGGTGATAATGACAACCTGGAGCAGCCGGAAGATTAGCTTTGCTGCAGGTATGCTTCAAGCTTATCCAAAACAGGTATTTGCCCGGTATTTATTTTTAATCTCGCCACAGGCAGGGTGAACCATTCACCTTTATCTACTTCGGGAATAGTAATGTGTTTGCCTGATTTGTATGGCCATTCCACCGTGCAGGTATTGCTTTTTACCTGCTGCGGGTCTATATCTCCTTTAATCGCCCATACGTGCACTATTTTACCGCTTTTTTGCTTTATGCTGCCCAGTGCATAAAAGCTATCTTCGAGGGGTACCCCTGCTTCTTCCCTGAACTCCCTTTTTGCTACTTCAAGCAGGTCTTCATCCGCATCCGCTTCCCCTTTCGGTACCGACCAGGCACCCGCGTCCCTATGCTGCCAATAGGGGCCGCCGGGATGAACCAGGAATACTTCCGGCCCATGGTGGCCTAACCTGTATAACAATATACCTGCACTGGTTTTCATAACTTATAATAATACCGGCTTACTGGCATGAAATTACAATATGGTAGTATAAAACACAGTATATGAAAAACAAGGAGCAACAAGACGAAAACCAATGGGATAAAACGGGGAAAAGCATGGAAGAACAAATGAAAGAACTGAAGGGCGCGAAAAACCTCATCAATAAAGATGAAGAAGAAGACCCCGATATTACGGAAGCGGAAGGCGGCAGTGATGGCGGCGGCGCTACTGAAGGTGACGGCGGCGTGTAGGTTATCCGTTTCATGTTATTTCCCTGTATAGGTGATACGGTAAATGACGTTGGCAAAGTCGTCGGAAACAAGGAGCGAACCATCATTAATCTGAAGGACATCTACCGGCCTGCCCCATGCTTTACCATCTTTGAGCCAGCCCGAAGCAAAGGTTTCATAAGTGCCGCTGGTACGCCCGTTTAGTTTTACTACCGATATGCGGTAACCGATAGGCTCACTGCGGTTCCATGAGCCGTGCTCTGCTATAAATATTTGATTTTTATAGCTCGCAGGAAACATATTTCCGGTATAAAACTTCATTCCCAGGGCTGCGGTATGGGGCGCCAGTTTTACAACAGGGGGTGTAAACTCGCTGCAATCATGCTTATCTCCATATTGCGGGTCGGGGATATCGCCGGCATGGCAGTAAGGATAGCCAAAGTTCATTCCTGCCTGCGGGGCTGCATTCAGTTCATCGGGCGGTACATTATCTCCCAGCTGGTCCCGGCCATTGTCGGTAAACCAAAGCTCATGGGTTTCGGGGTGCCAATCGAAACCTACTGTATTCCTGATGCCATGGGCAAAAACTTCAAACCCGCTGCCATCAGCATTCATCCGTGTAATGGAAGCAAAACGCGGGTCCTGCTCATTATCATCACATATATTGCAGGGCGCACCAACAGGCACATACAATTTACCGTCTGGGCCAAAGGCAATGTACTTCCAGCCATGGTGTTCTTTATTGGGGAAATTGTCGCTGACCAATACTTTCTGCGGCGGATTCTGCAGGTGGTTTTCAATGTCGTCCAGCCGCCACACTTTATCCAGCTCGGCTACATACAATGCACCATTATGAAAGGCCACACCATTGGGCATATTCATACCCTCGGCAATAATATATTTCTTATCGGCCACACCGTCATGGTTGCCGTCTGTGAGGGCATATACCTTATCGCCGCTGCGGTTGCCAACGAAGAGGGTACCTTTATCGCCCATAGCCAGGGAACGGGCATTATCTACACTATCGGCAAATATGCTGATATGAAAACCGGGAGGAAGTTTTATTTCCGCCAACCGGGGATCCTCTGTCTTTTCCAATGCTGTGTTGTTCTTGCAGGCTGCAGTGCAAGTCAGCAGGGCTGTACAAAAAACAATGAGGGAATTGCGCATAGCCTTATTCAAATCCATATTGTCAGTTATTTAGCATCAAAACCTTCTTCATTTTTATAATTGCTGCCTTCTGTTTTTGTACTGCCCTGGGTGTAAGCGCTGCCACCCAGGTGCATAGAACCCTGCCCGTAGTTGGACCCACCTTGCGTAGTGCCGCGGGTATCGCGTGGCGGGTGGGCCGTTTCGTTGGGGGCATCTGTCACATTGCCCTTACTTACAGGTGTCACACCTTTTACATCTTCACCCGGTATACCGTCTATTTCACCATATTTTTGTACTGTTTTTCCACCCATAAGCGGGTAACCGAAAAAAGTTGCCAATAAATTAAAATTAAACAAAGCAGCCAGCAGGATAACTGTTCCTGCCCCGATTAATATCATATTAGCAGGGTATACATAATAGGAATAACCCCAGGCCATTAAAGCAAATCCTGCACATCCTCTTATTATTCTTGCCGAAGTACCCGCCATATAACGAAAGAACCTTTTCATAACATGTATTTACAACAATAGCAATAATACTATGCCATGAACCACAGGTTGAAGTAAAGCTTTACCATATCAATTATTCAAAAAAAATAAGATAGAAAATAATTTTATTTCTTCATTTTACTGTAGCTTCATACAAACTGCTACCACATAAATTTAATGTATATGAACATCTACAAACTAGGGAAACAGGCATTGCTGTTTGCAGCCATGATGCAGGGCGGCATATCCATAGGACAAACACGGCCCCAACCGGCGCAATTGCCCAAAGATGCCGCCCCGCTTATAGAGCGTGAATTGTTTTTTGATAACCCGGAAATAGCAGGCGGCCAGCTCAGCCCCGACGGTAAAATGGTTTCATTCCTGAAAGCCAATAACGGCATTATGAACATTTGGGTAAAGAGCTTTAATGAGCCGTTTGAAAAAGCCCGTCCCCTTACAGCCAGTAAAGAACCCATCAGCGGGTATTTCTGGACGTATGACGGCAAGTACATCCTCTTTGTGTACTCGAAAGGAGGGGATGAGAATTACAATATATATGCGGTAAACCCGACAGATAAAGCCGACCCTGCAACCGGAATACCACCGGCGCGCAACCTGACCCCCAACGATAAGGTAAGGGCGGCCATCTTCGCTGTAAGCAGGAAAAACCCGGATGTGCTTTGGGTGGGTATGAACGACCGCGACCCAAGCTGGCACGACCTGTATAAACTGGAAATAAGCACAGGCAAACTTACCCTGCTGCAAGAAAATAAAGACAGGTTATCGGGCTGGGCTTTCGACTGGGACGAAAACATACGCCTTGCATTGCGCAACCCCGAAGATGGTACTACCGAGATACTGAAAAGAAATGCAGACGGCTCCTACACTAAAGTATATGAGTGTGGGGTATTGGAAAACTGCTCGCCGCTTGAGTTTACAAAAGACAACAAAAGCGTGTACATAGAGACCAACAAAGGCGACAATACAGACCTGAGCAAACTGGTACTGATGGACCTGAATACGCTGAAAGTAACAGATGTGGAAAAAGACCCGCTGAACAAAGTAGATTTTGGCCATGCTTCTTTCAGCGATGTGACCCATGAACTGCAAATGACCACGTATACCGATGCAAAGACCAGGAGGTATTTTAAGGATAAAAAGCTGGAAAGCGATTATAAATACCTGCAAAGCAAATTTCCGGGTATGGAAATATCCATGTTCAACTCTACTAACGATGAACAAAAAATGCTCTTTGCAGTGTGGAGTGATGATAAACTGCATGACATATATTTCTTTGACCGCGGCACTAAGGAGCTTGTATTCCAATATACGCCGCAGCCAAAGCTGAAACCTTATGAGCAGTACTTTTCCAAAATGGAGCCCTTAACCTACAAAAGCAGCGACGGGCTGGAAATACCCGCTTACTTGAGCCTGCCCAAAGGCATGCAGCCTAAGAACCTGCCGCTGATCGTTATGCCGCATGGCGGCCCGTGGGCAAGAGATTACTGGGGTTTCAGCGGGCTGACTCAATGGCTCACCAACCGTGGATACGCGGTATTACAAATGAACTTCCGCGGCAGTACGGGTTACGGTAAAAAATTCATCAATGCCGGGAATAAACAATGGGGCATGCTGATGCAGGATGATATAACATGGGGTGTAAAAGACCTGGTAAAAAAAGGAATAGCCGACCCGCAGCGTGTAGCCATTATGGGCGGCAGCTACGGTGGCTATGCTACACTTGCGGGTGTTGCCTTTACGCCTGACGTGTACGCTGCAGGGGTTGATATAGTAGGCCCCAGCAACCTTATTACATTGCTCAACTCTATACCTCCTTACTGGGAAGCAGGCAGGAAAATATTCACCGAACGCATGGGCGACCCCGCTACACCGGAAGGAAAGGCATTACTGGAAAAACAATCGCCCATCAATTCTGCCGATAAGATAAAAGCACCGCTGATGATTATACAGGGAGCGAACGACCCGCGTGTGAAAAAAGCAGAAAGCGACCAGATTGTAGTAGCCCTGCGCAACCTGAACAGGGAAGTGATTTACCTGTGTGCCCCGGATGAAGGCCACGGCTATCACAAACCCGTGAATAACATGGCTGCCTTCGGCAAGGCGGAAGAATTTTTGGGCAAACACCTGCACACTCGTTACCAGGAATCGATGAGGCCGGAGATAGCTAAAAGGCTGGATGAAATAACGGTAAATATCAGTGAGGTAACACTGGCAAAAAAAGTAGAAGTAGTTGCCATGAAAGAATGGCCCAAGCCTGCTGCGGACCTGAAAGCAGCAAGCTATACTTATGACCTGACGCTGGAAATGCAGGGACAAAAAATACCTATGCAAATGACACGGACGATAACGGAAGATAATGGCAAATGGATGGTAAAAGACGCGGTAAAGAGCCCTATGGGAGAGCAGAGTGACGCTGTATGGTATAACAAGGGCACACTGATACCAGTAAGCCGCACGGCCTCAGCAGGCGACCAGTCTGTTACCTATACTTATGCCGGTAAAAATTTTACCAGCAACATTATGGGCAAAGTAAATACAGTAAGCATAGATGGCGCATACATGCCTGATGGCAGCGGCAACGATTTCCTGATTGCACGCCTGCCGCTGAAGGAAGGCTATGAAACAGGGCTATACACCGCAGGCCAGAATGGCAAAGCCACACTAAACAAATTAAGTGTGACCGGCAAAGAAGATATAAACGGTGCATCCTGCTACAAGTGCGAACTGGTAAATGCGGACGACCCTTCAGACGTAACTGTGTACTACATTAACCCGGACGATATGATGGCTTACCGTATAGAATCTTCGATGGCCGAGGTGCCGGGGGCGAAAATGACCATTGACCTGAAAAAATAAAATGAAGGGCGCTGTTGGTTCAGCGCCCTTTTTATTGCGTATGAAATACCTGTACTATTTATTCTTCCTGGCCATACCATTCAAAACTATAGCTCAGCATAAAGGCACTCCATACATCTATATATTGGGCATTGCGCAGGATGGCGGGTACCCGCATGCAGGTTGTGAACGGCCAGCCTGCTGCAACACGCGAAAAAATTCATTTTATACATTTCAACCATACCAACCCGCTGATGTGGGACGATTCTTCGAAGAATACAGTTACCCATATGCATTTCAATTTGTGCCGGCAGGGCGAAGTATTGTAACATTTATTTAAAAGCAAATGGGGCAACCTAAGTTGCCCCATTTTTTTGTGTATGATACGTATGTGTTATTTCACATCAAACTTCTTCACTACACTGTTGCCGCCCAGGTTTACCCTGATAAAGTAAGAACCGCTTGCAACTTCATTCATGCTGATTTGCTGTTTCAGTATACCATTCTTCACCTCGATTTGTCCTTTGCTTACCAGTTGGCCTACATTGTTCAGCACTTCGTAGCTGGCATTCTGAATACCCGATATACCCTGAACATCTGCTTCAATGGTAAATGAACCGGTGTTGGGGTTAGGGTACAGGTTCAGCTCTGTGAGCTGGTGGCCTGCGTTCCTCACGCCTGTATTCACCATAATGGTGATGGAATTACTGGTACCGGAATCAGGATTAGAGCAAGGCAGGTCGCTGTACACAATCAGCTCAACCTGGTCATTATTGGCCAGCGTATTGGTAGTGTAATCCTTGCCGGTTACACCTGATATTACATTCCCGTTTTTCTTCCACACA
The DNA here is from genome assembly GCA_964621795.1 of uncultured Flavipsychrobacter sp. Classification (GTDB taxonomy): domain Bacteria; phylum Bacteroidota; class Bacteroidia; order Chitinophagales; family Chitinophagaceae; genus Polluticoccus. The sequence continues at coordinate 33,730 of CAZUMM010000014.1, read as the reverse complement.
TAAGTGGGAGCAGGGCCTACATTCAACACGGTAGAAGTGAATGTAACCGTTTCACCGGGTTGTATCATATTGCCCTTATCAGATGCAATGCCCACTACCGGCGGAGCGGTAGGCTCTACTGTAAAATGGAGCGCATTACTGTTTACGGTAGGCGTGCTCGGGCACATGTAGCTGCTCGTCATATCGCAGGTTACTACATCACCATTGTTCAGTATAGATACGCCATAGATATTTGCCGTAGCACCCGTCATCGGCGTACCATTCAGTTTCCACTGGTATACCGGCTGGTTACCTCCATTTGTAGGCAGTGCCAGGAAGGTCACATTGGTGCCGTAGCAAATTACGGTATCAGTAGAAGCATAGATGGCCACTTCAGGAACCAATATAGGGTCTACCGTCATTGTAGTTGCATTGCTGGTAGCCGTTGCCGATGTATAACACGCCACACTGGTGGTGAGTACGCAGGTAATTACATCACCGTTTTGCAGCGTACTGCTGGTATATGTATCGGATGTAGCGCCCGATATAGGGGCACCGTTATTTTTCCATACGTAAGAAGGATTATTACCTCCATTGGTAGGTGTTGCAGTAAACGTAGCACTGCTTCCTGTACAAATATGATCGCTGCTGGCTACCACAGATACTGCCGGAGTTACTAAAGGCACCACTGTCATGCTCAGAGCATTGCTGTTGGCAGTGCTTGTAGAAAGGCAGTTGGCATTGCTGGTCAGCACACAGGTAATCACATCGCCATTGGCAATAGATGATGTAGTATATGTGCTGCCGGTAGCTATGTTATTACCGTTTTTCTTCCATTGGTATTGCGGCGAGCTGCCACCGTTGGTAATTGTTGCCGAGAACGTAACGGAAGAACCCGCACATACCGAACTGCCCTGGTTGGAAGCTATGGAAATGGTCGGTGTCACAATGGGGTTAACAGTCATTGTTATACCATTGCTTGTTACAGATGCAGGGTTAGGGCAGGTTGCGTTGCTGGTCATTACGCAGGTAATCACATCGCCGTTGGCGAGCGTAGTGGTGCTGTAGCTGCTGCCGGTAGCAACGTTGCTGCCGTTTTTCTTCCATTGATAGAAGGGGCTGCTGCCGCCATTGACAGGTGTAGCTGTGAATGTCACATTAGAGCCTGCGCATATTGTTGTAGCGGATGCGCTGATGGAAACAGAAGGAATGGTTTCATTTACCGTCAGCGTTACCGTATTGCTAGTAGCTGCAGGCGTACATGTACCGGTAGCCACGCAGCGGTAAGTAAACCCGTTCATGCCAACAGGGGCACCCGTAATAGTAAGTGTACCTGTTTGTGCGCCGCTGTATACGCCGGTATTGCTTACCGGGTTAAAGCCCGAACCTGTATTTACATACCACTGGTAAGTAATGCCCAGGCCTGTAGCAGTAGTACTGAAAGTAGTATTGGTACCGGAGCATATTGTACGGTTTACCGGCTGGGTGGTAATAGCCGGCAGAGAAGATATGCCAGGCTGGGTTACTACTGCATTGGCAGAACCTATACAACCTTTGCTATCGGTAACGGTAACAGTATATGTATTTGCAACCAAGTTAGATATAGATGCGGTAGTTTGTACCGGTGAGGTATTCCAGCTATAAGTAAACGGAGAAGTACCGCTGGTTACATTCGCGGTGGCTGCACCGTTATTGCCGCCATAGCAGGTCACATTTGTTACATTGGTTGTAACAACAGGCAGCGGGTTTACCGTCGCAGTAACTGCTACGCGCCTTGATTCACTTGAATTATATCCCTCGGCTACATAGAAGGTAGTAGTGCTGCTGATAGATGTTGAGGTAAGCATTGCACCTGTTTCACCCGCTATAGGTGTACCGCCGGTGGCTACAGTATACCACCTGAATGTAGGCGAAGCAACACCTGTTTTAGAAGTTGCCACTACTTTAGGCACACCGGGGCCGCACTGAACGGAATCTTTCGTGGTGGGGCGTGCAGGCAATATTGATATAGCATCGGTATACACATCGTTACCATATTCGGAAGAATACAACATACCTATCATCAGGGCGCCCTGGTTACCCGCCGCTGAAGGCAGGTCTACTTTCTTTACGTTCCAGGTAGCGCCGCTGCCGCCGTTGGGGCGGTTAAATGCGCTGCCTACATTTGTCCACGAAGAGCCAAGATTGGTAGAGTACTGTACCTGAACATTATCGTTTGAAGAAGTCCATGCAGTATTATCATTCAGCAAGGCAAATTCAACCTCTATACCTGTAATACCTGTCGTATTGAGCGGCAATGATTTCAGGCGTATCTGGCTGCCTGTATTACAAGACCACGAGTTGAACCGGATACAACGCGTACCTTCATAAGGGCTGTAGCCTGAAGGGTGAACGGTGCTTGTTTCAAACGTAATAGCCGGTGTAGAACTTGACCCCAGGTTCACCATATCTGTTGCCCAGCATGCAGGGAAAGTAGTAGTACCCGAAGTATTAAAACCTTCGAACTGTGCCAGCGTTACAGAGGCACATGGGGTAGTAAACGATACCGGCCCCGACCATGCACTGTAATCGGTACCACCGCAGAATGAGCGCAGGTACACATAATAAGTAGTATTGGGAGATAACCCTGTTACAGATTTGGAGGTACCCGATACAGTTGTACCGCTGCCACTGGGGGGTGCACTGGATGTGGAAACCGTATATTGGTAGTTGGTAGGTGAAGTACCGCCTGAAGGGGAACCCCATGTTATATTAGCCGTAGAGCTGGACGTGGCCGCCGCTGCCAGTGAAGTAGGCGTGAAGCAGGTAGGGGATGCTTTAATAACTACCGAATCGAAGTAGCAGTTATGACCGTATTGCGAAGTAAACAGGAAGCCTACATATAACAAGCTCTTGTTGGCTGCCCCGGAAGGGAGCGTCACCACTTTTGTATTCCAGGTAGTACCTGTACCGCCATCAGGCCTGTTGAATGCAGAGCCTGCGTTTGTCCATGTACTGCCATCGGTTGAATATTGTACCTGCACGTTATCGTAACTGCTGGTATAATTCGAATTATCATTCAGCCATTTAAAGGCCACATCGACACTGGATACACCAGTTGAACTTACGGGTAGCGAAACAAGGCGTATAACTCCCCCACTGGTATTATATGAGTTAAACATTACCATGTTGGTACCCTCCGGTGCTGAACAGCTAGGATAGCTACCTGTAGCCGGGAACGTAAGCGCCGCAGTAGTATATGAACCGGCAGTTACCAGGTTGGTACTCCAGCACGTTGGCAATGCACCACTGTTAAAACCTTCTGTCTGCGGAATAGCAACTGCATTACAGGGAGTAGTGAACTGGGCATACAGTGTCCAGCCGCTAAATGTAGTAGAGCCGCATTTGGTACGCACAAATGCATAGTAGGTGGTATTTGCAGTCAGACCAGAAACTGAAGTAGAAGTTCCCGATACAAGTGTACCCGAACCTGAAGGAGTAGTGCTGGAAGTAGAAACTACATATTCGTAACCAATAGGGCTACCTATTGAAGGGGCCGTCCATGACAGGTTTACGCTGGTAGGCGAAGCCGGTGTAGCGGTAAGGCCTGTAGGCGTACCGCAGCTTGGGGTAGCTTTGATAGTTACATAATCAAGATAGCAGTTATCACCATAGTCGGAAGTAAACAGAAAGCCGACATATAAAGTACTTTGCCCTGCGGCGGCAGCCGGTAACGTTACGGTTTTCAGGTTCCAGGTAGCGCCTGAGCCGCCATCGGGCCTGTTGAATGCCGAACCTGCATTCGTCCAGGTAGTACCATTTGTTGAGTACTGCACCTGCACATTATCCAGATAACTGGTATAGTTGGTATTGTCATTCAGCCAGTAAAATTCCACATCTACACTGGATGCCGATGTGGTATTGACCGGGAGGGAAACCATCCTTACCTGGCTACCGGAATAGCAGTTGTAAGAATTGAATTTCACCATACGTGTACCCTCTTGCGGACTGCTTGTAGGATTGCTGCCTGAGGTTACAAATGTAACGGAAGGCGTAGAGCCGCCATTATTGGTAACTACCGTGCTGGACCAGCACGTTGGAAAGGTTGTTGAACCACTTGTATTAAACCCTTCTGTTTGCGGAATGGCCACGGCGGGCAAACATTGGGCATTAACATTATAAGAGAACAGTGAAAGGATCAGGACAGGCAACCATTTGACCAGCCTGTCAGCATTTTTTCTTAAGGAGTAAACTTTAAAATCGAAATGTATCATACACACCTGTTTGGTTTATAAAATTGTTTAGGTTCTCTCTTACCCGCACATGTTTATACAACCAGTCGTCAATAGAATTGCATCACTGCGGTACTGAATACATTTATATTATTTAATTTCATAAAAATGGTTTTTTTGATATAAAAGAGTGCACTTTAACCGGGAATAATATCTACATTATTCCCAAAGTGAATACATATTATAAAAAACTATTACAGCAATCTACTAATTTTATGTGAGTATTTCAACTAAAAATTCATATTCTCATCACATTTTCATATCAAAAACATAAAGCACTGAAAATTAGCATATAAAAAAAGCCTTCCGTTATCGGGAAGGCTTTAATGCAATTTTTATTACCGCTTCGTAATATTCTAAAAATTATCAGCTGAAAGCATCTTTTATCTTGTCAAAAATGCTTTTATCTTCTTTCATATTTTTAGCGTCTGCACCTGGGATGAAATTGGGGGAACTCTTCAGTTTTTCCAGCATTTCTTTTTCTTCGTGCGTGAGGTGCTGCGGCGACCATACATTCACTTCTACCAGTTCATCCCCTTTATCGTAAGACTGGAAACCGGGGAAACCTTTGCCTTTCAGGCGAAATATTTTACCGCTTTGCGTACCTGCCGGTATTTTAATTTTTGCTTTGCCATCAATAGTCGGCACTTCAACATGCGTACCCAATACCGCATCGGGGAAAGAAATGTGCAACTGGTATATGACATCCATGTCATTCCTTTTCAGGTGCGGATGTTTTTCTTCTTCGATAACTATTAGTAAATCGCCGGGAGGGCCACCTCTTTCACCTGCGTTACCGCCGCCGCTCATGCTCAGTTGCATGCCTTCATGCACACCTGCAGGTATATCCAGCGTAATCGTATCTTCACCATATACCCTCCCCTCACCTTTACAATTGCCGCATTTGGCCGTTATCTGCGTGCCTTCCCCATTGCAGTTGGGGCAGGTGGTCACGGTTTGCATCTGCCCGAGAAAGGTACTCGTTACCCTTCTTACCTGGCCGCTGCCGCCACAGGAACCGCATGTTTGTATCGAGCTTTTGTCTTTCGCGCCGCTGCCGCTGCATACGTTACAGGGAACATACTTTTTAACCTTTATCTTTTTATTGGCGCCGTGAGCAATCTCTTCGTAGCTCATTTTCAGTTTCACGCGCAAGTTAGCCCCCCGGGTGCCCTGCCTGCGGCCACCGCCCTGGCGACCACCGCCGCCACCGAAAAAGCTACCGAACATATCGTCGCCGAAAATATCTCCGAAATTCTGGAAGATATCTTCCATGCGCATACCGCCGCCGAAACCACCGCTGGCTGCGCCACCCATGCCTGCATGGCCAAAACGATCGTATTGCGCGCGTTTATCGGGATTGCTCAGCACATCATAAGCCTCAGCTGCTTCCTTAAAATGTTCTTCAGCATCCTTATCACCGGGGTTACGGTCAGGATGGTATTTCAGCGCTATCTTACGATAGGATTTCTTTATTTCATCAGCACTTGCGTTTTTGGCAACGCCCAATACCTCGTAATAATCTCTTTTTGCCATATAATTTTTATATGATACAACCCGTAAACAGTCGTATTGTGTTTGAATTCTTTTATTTACCTACTACCACCTTGGCAAACCTGATGAGCTTATCGTTCAGATAATAGCCCGGTTCCACCACATCCATTATTTTGCCTTTCATATCATCAGGGGCAGGTATTTCTGTAATTGCTTCGTGTATGTCCGCATCAAAAGGCTGGTTCATACTGTCCATTACTTTCAGCCCTTTTTGCTGCAGGGTATGCCTCAGCTTTGTAAATACCAGGTTTACCCCTTCTTTCACGGCATTAATATCATTGGCCGTTTCAATTTGCTTTTCGGCACGGTCCATATCGTCCAGCACTACCAGCAGCGATTGTATGATTTCTTTCCCGGCTGTTTGCCTTAGTTCATTGGCTTCTTTGGCTGTTCTCCTTCTGAAATTATCGAATTCGGCTACCAGGCGCAGGTATTTATCTTTGGTCTCATCCAGCTCTTTCTGCAGTTTATCCGCATCTTCGTTATCCGTTACCTCATCGTCAAGATGCTGCATGCCGCTTACGCTGTCATCTACGTTCAGCTCGCGTGCTATTGCCTCATCCATAGCGTCATTATCCTGTGCCATCTTGTCGGTTTGCTCATTCATTTCGGGCTCTTTTTCAAAGGCTTTATCGCTCATAGTCTTCTTTTTTTTAAAAAACATGCTTTATTATTATTGTCAATAATTTTGCCAGCTGGCTATTAAGAGACAAAATGTCGTATGAAATATTTTTTATTTAAAATATGACATGGTTATCATATCACAATAGGTTCCGTCAGGTTGCCTGATGGCTTTAGCCTGCCGGCCTTCTGCTATAAAACCCATTGATTGATAGAGGCGTATTGCATGCAGGTTAGTATGAAATACATTCAGGTATATTTTTTCAACTTTCGAAACATTGTCTGCCCACGCTATTAACATTTGTATCATTGCACGGCCTATTCCCTGCTTATGATAATCATGAAGCACACTAATGCCCATCTCTCCCGAATGGCCCATTTTTATCTTTTTGCGGCAACTGAAATTCATTAACCCAACTATCTTATCACCATCTGCTGCTATCAGCAAAAGCGCGTCACCCCTTTCGGCATGCTCCTGTATCAGTTGCTCTTCCTGTGTCTGCGTATAGATAAATTCCTCGGGAAGTGTAAGCACCTGGTCTGTAGAGGCAAACAACGTACGGGCAAATGCCAGGATACCCCGGGCATCACTTACCAATGCTTCGCGTATAACAATTTCTTTCCCGTTATTCAGCTTATGTAGTTTCCCTGTCACAACAACGCATTTTTTACCTTCCACAACAGCGAGTCGTTCTTAGCAACAACAAGGTACAGTTCCCTTTCTGCGCCAAAGTTCCGGAAAAATTTCTCTACCCCCGCATCCATACTCCCCTCAAAATCAAAGGTTTTTTTACCGGCTTTGTTTGCTTCTTTTATCGCGTGCCATATCAGGGCCGTCATTGCACGGCTGTCCTTAACTGCCGGGTTACGGGAGCCTGCCAGGTAATACGCCTTTTCCTTATCCCATACGTGCCAGAGCACTGCCTGTATTTCCGTACCTCTCCGTGCTGTCCATAAAGTACCGGCATTATGCGCCCGGCATACATCAAAAAGTTGCTGCATCAGCTGCGTGCTGTAATGCATATTTACTTCTTTCCTGCGAAGAGTAGACTTGAGGTATGATGCCAGTATATGCATGTTTTCCGGCTCTTCCGTCACCTGTATATCCTTTTCGGCCTTACGTATATTCCGCCGGTAGTCTTCATTCAACCTCGAAAAAATATTTGCTTCTTCTTCCTGCAACGGCATTAAAAAAGTTTGGCGGGGCTGTACATTGAGCCCAGCACGGGTAAACAACCCCACCTGGCGGCTGCCGGGCCATAGGGCTATGTTCCAGACTTTCGCTGCGGGCAGCTTTTCCAGCAATGCGGCAGTAGCTTCGTATTCAAAATTATCTTTCTTACTTTCCTTCAGGTCATGCGGAAAGAATATATAAGGGCCTATATAAGGAGTGAGCAAAGGTGTGCGTATGATTGAAACGCCTGCTTTCTGTTCTGCATTGTACGGCCATACGCCAGCCACAGCATCACCGTTGTAAACAATGGCTGCATCCCAGGCAGGGCATACTACATCCAGCCACCAATCCTGCAAAAAAAGAGGAATGTTGCCAAGCTCTCTGCAGAGCTGCCTGTATGTTTCCTTGTTATTCAAGTTCTTATTTGAATTGAAGTACCCTCACGGGCTGTACACGACGAATATACAACGACGGAAGCCACATGCAAAGTATGCAAACCAGCAAGGTAGCGGCATCTATAGCCAATGGCTGCCACCATAAAACACGGAAAGGCACCTGTTTTACATAATAGCTGGCTTCCGAAAGCGTTAGAAAACCTGTTTTTTGTTGTACCCAATAAACCGCAAAGGCAATAACATTGCCCAATAATATGCCTGCACCGGCTATCAGGCCGGCATAATAAAGAAATATCTTTTGAATACCTGCATTGGTCATTCCCTGTGCTTTCAGCAACCCTACCAACCTTGCCTGCTCTACTATCAGTATCAGCAGTACTACGGCCATATTCATTACAGCCACTATAGCCATGATGATAAGTATTACCTGCCCGTTCACATCCTGCAGTTGCAGCCAGTCGAAGATATTGGGAAATATTTGCTTCATGGTATTGGTAGTAAGAGGAGGTTGCAGGTATTTATTAAAAATAGTGTTGGAAACCGTATCCGACATTTTATAATTATCCAGCATTACCTGGTAACCGTTTATATCATCGGCATTCCAGTTGTTAATGCGTTGCAGCAGCCGTAAATCGCATACCCCATAGTGTTTATCCACTTCTTCCATACCTGTATGAAAAATGCCGGCAACGGTAAGCTTTCTTATACGTGGAAAGGTAGAGCCCGGGTCGAGGAAATACAATTGTACCACATCGCCGGTGTGCACATTCAGCCTGTTGGCTGTAGTTTGCGACAGCAGTATCTCTTTTGAGTAAGATGAATCGGAATAATCAATTTCCCTGCCCTCCAGGCTAATACTCTGTGGAAAATGGTACCGGCTGTTTACGCCTTTCAACTGGATGCCCTCCATCATGCGGTTCACATTTACAATGGCAGGCCTGATAGCAAAGGGCGCCATACCTGTAACGTGAGGGATAGACATTACGCCATTTTCCAGCCGTTGCTCCATCTGCATGGGCTCAGGCGTGATAATCGTAGCAACATTAGGCGTGAAAGGGGTGATATGTACATGCCCCCAAAAGCTAAAGAGCTTTTCCCTTATCTCATACTTAAACCCGGTAATGATAGCGACAGATATTACCATAGTAGCCACGCTGAGTGCTGTGGCCAGTATGGCCAGCCTGATAATGAAAGAGGAAAAGGCCCCCTTGCGGCGCAGCATATAGCGCCTGGCTATGAAGAATGGTAAATTCACTGGTAGGTCAAAAGTAAAAAGTAAAAAGCAAAAAAATTGCCGGTAGTATGTACCGGCAATTTTAATAACAATATTGTAGCTGCTATTTAATCTAAAGCTGTTGCATCTTCAATCAGCACGCTGGCTTTGTTGTTCAGCACTTCTACAAACCCACCCGTGATCTCGTACATCTCGGTAGTGTTCTTGTCTTTTATAATTTTCATTTTACCCTTGCCCAGCGTAGCAATCATGGGTGCGTGGTTCTCCAGTATTTCAAAAGAACCCTCGATACCCGGCAACTGGATACCATATACGTTGCCGCTGTACACTTTATGCTCGGGTGTTAATATATCTAGTTGCATGTTGCAAATTCAAAAGTAAAAAGTCAAAATTCAAAAACTATTGAGTAATTGCGCAATTGAGCAATTGAGTCATTAGTTTTTAGCCTGTTCCATCAGTTTTTTACCTTTCGCTATCGCATCGTCGATAGTACCTACCAGGTTGAAGGCTGCTTCAGGATACTCATCTACTTCACCATCCATAATCATGTTAAAACCACGGATTGTTTCTTCGATGGGTACCAGTACACCTTTCAGGCCGGTAAATTGCTCGGCCACGTGGAATGGCTGCGACAGGAAACGCTGCACTTTACGTGCACGTGCTACTGTTTGCTTATCCTCTTCGCTCAGTTCGTCCATACCGAGGATAGCGATGATGTCCTGCAGTTCTTTATAGCGTTGCAAAATCAGTTTTACGCGGTTAGCACAATTGTAGTGTGCGTCACCTACTATTTGCGGAGTAAGGATACGTGAAGTAGAATCCAGCGGGTCAACCGCAGGGTAGATACCAAGGTCGGCAATCTTACGGCTCAGTACGGTTGTCGCATCCAGGTGGGCGAAGGTTGTAGCCGGGGCGGGATCGGTCAAGTCATCCGCAGGTACATATACCGCCTGTACAGAGGTAATAGAACCGTTTTTGGTTGAAGTGATACGCTCCTGCATCAGTCCCATTTCGGTAGCCAGCGTAGGCTGGTAACCCACCGCTGAAGGCATACGTCCCAACAGGGCCGATACTTCAGAACCTGCCTGTGTGAAACGGAAGATGTTATCTACGAAGAACAGGATGTCCCTTCCTTTACCGGTACCGTCGCCATCGCGGAAGTACTCGGCCATTGTAAGACCAGACAGGGCCACACGTGCACGGGCACCGGGGGGTTCGTTCATCTGTCCGAATACGAAAGTTGCTTTAGAATCTTTCAGTTGCTCCTGGTCAACGGCAGACAGGTCCCATCCGCCTTCTTCCATACTGTGTAAGAATTTGTCGCCATATTTTACGATGCCGGCTTCAATCATCTCACGCATCAGGTCATTACCTTCACGTGTACGCTCGCCCACACCTGCAAATACTGACAAACCACCATGGCCTTTTGCGATGTTATTAATCAGCTCCTGGATAAGTACCGTTTTACCTACACCCGCACCACCAAACAAACCGATTTTACCACCCTTTGCATACGGCTCAATCAGGTCAATAACCTTAATACCTGTAAACAGGATTTCAGAAGCTGTGCTCAGGCTTTCAAATTTCGGCGGTTTTGCATGTATCGGGCGGCCGTTGGTTTTATCGGGCTGGGGCAAACCATCGATAGCATCGCCGGTTACGTTAAACAGGCGGCCATTTATTTGCTCACCTATAGGCATTGCTATCGCTTTACCGGTATCTACAACATCCATACCGCGTACAAGGCCTTCTGTACCATCCATGGCTACACAACGTACGCTGTCCTCACCCAGGTGTTGTTGTACTTCCAGCACCAGTTTTTCACCACTGGGGCGTGTCAGTTCCAACGCGTTATAGATTTCCGGCAACTTATTATCTGCACTGAAGTGCACGTCAATTACCGGGCCGATGATTTGTTTGATTTTACCAACGTTTGGCATATAACTTAATTATAAAAAAAGAAATAGGTTCTCTGAATTTTGGCGCAAAGGTAAGGAGTTGAATGTAAAAAGTCAAAAAGGACAACAACTATTATTTAGCCAACGATATTTTATTAGAAAAGCAATCTTTTCCGCTACATGTCAGCGCAATATACATGCTATACATTAAATATAAATTAAACAACCAATACTTACGCCGGTCAATGTTATTGAAGTCTTTCAAACTCGAAGGAGGGGCTCCCTTTTATACCTTTATCATTATAGTAGTCGAGAAAATGCAGCTTCCAGTATTCGTCTTTTCTCGTTTTTATAATAAAGGTTTTCTTAGGGTTAACTGTATACCGGCCATTATCAAAATCATACGTCTTCCAGTCAAACCCTATTAAATCCCTGAAGGGTACGAAAGAAGCGTGTGCAATCGTGTTGATATCAATATTCTGGTAACCTGCCGAGCTATCCTTGTAGGCAGTAGTATTATAAGGGTTTAGCAAAACACCACTGACGATGTAGGGAAAATTATTCAGCTCATAATATACATGCCTGTACCTTGTAAAAACAATATCCCAGGTATTTTTGGGTGGCTCCGGATGTACAACGGAACCGCCGTCGCTAAAAGAGAAGTAAGTAAAATTGTAATTGGGGTCTTTGGGAATTTTAATCGTTTTCACATCTCCGCCCTTCAAGTCTCCGTACCTCATGATGTAGCTTTCGTTATCTACAGACAAAAGCATTATCTTTTTAAAGGTATCTGCAAACAGGCTGGGGTTAAGTTTTACGATATATACTTCGTTTTTGGATAGGCCTGTGTTGTTAAAGCAATCCCCTATTGCAGTAGAATCGGAAACACCATGCGGCGAATCAAACTTCCAGTCGCCTGCCGATAAGTTATCGGGCAACCTTACATTATCAATATCAGAGGTATGGGTATTATATACAAAGATATCGTTACCGCCATTCAGGAAAATATGCTTTTGAGCGGCACCGGATTCAAAAGCCAAATCCCAGCCGGCAACCGTACTGGTAGTCACAATTGAGTTTGTTTCCAAATCGAAGAAGACCTGGTCGGTATAATCCTCTCCCATCTCAACACGGGCTACCTGGGCGGCTCCTTTGGCAGGAAGGGTTACAGGCTGCTCTTTTTTCTCGCAGGATGCAAATAACAAACCCAAAACAATAAATAATGCACTAAGCCTCAATATCTTCATGACAATGCAAATATCTATTAGAAAACAGAACGTTATGTCAGAGTTTTGTCATTACGCAGTACTCCATATAAAATTCACCCTAAATATAACTATAACATTCTACCACGGCGAATAAACATATAATTCGTTAGGTTTGCAACGAAAATTTGCCATTATACATGCGAATAAAATTATCGGGTTTATTATTGTTATTACCCCTTATCTGGCTGGCTGCCTGCACAGGTCAAAAAAATAAATTTACCATTCAGGGCACTATAACCGGTATGCCCCCCCAAACTGTGTACCTGGAAGACTTGACCATTAATGAAATAGTGGTTATCGATTCTACCTCTTCAGGCGAATCGGGCACATTCAAACTGAAAGGCAGCGCCTCAGAGCCCGGGTTGTACCGCATCCGTTTCGAGTCGGGCAGGTTTATATTATTATCCCTTGATAAGGGAGATGTTGAAATTGCTGCCGACTGGAACAATCTGGAAAACTATAAGGTGAACGGCTCGCCGTCGTCCCGCAGCCTGCAAACATTTCTGTTCAGGGTAAGGGAACAAATGCGCGACTTCAATACCGTCAGTATTATTATCGACAGCATGAAAACCCGCGGAAACGACAGCGCCATAGAGCGTGCCCAAAAGCAGCTCACGGATATGAACCTGAACTTTACCCGGTATATAGAGGTATATGCAGATACCACGCAAACCCTGCCGAATGCATTGTTTGCTGTGCAAATGCTGAACCCGCAGGCAGAACAGGATTACCTGCTTACGTTCATCAGCAGCCTGAAAAGCCGCTTCCCTGATGCGCAACTGGCTAAAGACTTTACAGCCAAGTACAACCAGGTGTTTGCCGCACAAACACAACAACAAAGCAGCGGCGCAGCCATCGGCAACCCTGCCCCGGAAATTTCACTGCCTACCGTTGAGGGCGATATGATAAACCTTTCATCCTTCAGGGGGAAATACGTCCTGGTAGATTTCTGGGCGTCCTGGTGCAGGCCGTGCCGTGCAGAAAACCCCAATGTAGTAGCGGCATACGGCAAGTTCAGGGATAAAAACTTTACAATACTGGGCGTATCGCTCGACAATGATAAAGACGCGTGGATGAAAGCAGTAGAAAAAGACGGCCTGAACTGGACGCAGGTGAGTGACCTGAAAGGCTGGGAGTCAGTGGCTGCACGCAACTATGGTGTTGATGCCATTCCATCCAACTTCCTTATTGGTCCCGATGGAAAGATTATCGCACGCGACCTTCGCGGAGAAGCACTGGAGGCTAAACTGGCTGAACTATTGAAGTAGTAGGAATAAGACATAACTAAAAACGGGTGTGGCATCATACCCGTTTTTTTTACATCATACCTTTTGCCGACTGCACTACTTTAGCCGGAGGGGTGTGGTGATGGATGTCAACACCTACACTCAGGATAAAAAGGTTCACATTATATCCTGCATAAGGTTTTACACCACTTTCATTGATAAACCCGGTATTTAAAAAGTTTTGCGGGTAATACTGCAGCTTCAGAACAAGCCCGGGGTTAAAAGAAAAGCCTGCAAAAACAAACGGCATTACCAGGGGAGTACGGTCGCTGAACCATTCATTAAACTTCTGTTTGTCGCCCCTTTTAACAAATCCCTTCTCTTTATAGTTGAATGCCAGGTCGGCACCGCCACCAAGTGTAACATACCTGCGGCGGTATAAGCTGCCGATATTCAACTCAAGGGGAACTTCCAGGCAATAGGCCCTGCGCTTAACTGTACTATCTGCACCTGCCTTTTCAATAAAACCAATGTTTTTGATACCGGCACCGGTATACATCCCCAGGGCTTTTGAAAAATCATGATTGAGCGTAAATGCAATATTAAATACGTTGCTTACCCTTAATGGGGTTATTTTATCGTTCTTGACTGCATTAGATAAAAGTGCGGTAGCAAAACCGATTTCTATCGTATTTCCCCAGTATGTTTTTTTATAAGATACCTGTGCATTTGCCTTTTGCAGTGCAGGCAGACTAAACATGGCCCAACATAGAATTATCAGTAATTTCCTGCCTGTCATATGCTTCATAATTAAACCATAAAGATAGAAAACGCCCTTCGTCTGCAAAATTTACCGACATTTTGGCTTTGGCATAAGTATTGACTACTATCTTTACCCCTTATTATTATTATACCGGGAGAAATATTGTCATAATGTCTGAAATGAAGTCGATGATTGATTTGTATACTGGCCAGTCGGAGCAGGAAATGGAGTTTATGCCTATCGTTCCGCTTGGCGAAGATGAAATGGATGAACAGGAAAAAGGAAACCTTCCGCTCGAAGTGCCCGTAATCGTACTTAGGAATACAGTTCTGTTTCCCAACGTTGTATTACCTATCACTGTAGCCCGCGAGAAATCGGTAAAAGCAATAACTGAGGCCCAGAAAGCAGGCAAGTGGATTGGCGTCGTAGCTCAAAAAGACAGCACCAATGAAGACCCCATGCCCGATGATATTTATAATGTAGGTACACTTGCCAAAATTGTGAAGCAAATAAAGATGCCCGATGGCAATACCACCATCTTCATTATGGGCCGTATGCGCTTCAATATCCAGTCGTACACACAAATAGACCCTTACTATACCGCACAGGTGCGCTACCTTGAAGATAACTTCCCTAAAGATGACGCTGAATTTGATGCACTGGTATCTTCTATAAAAGACCATTCGGAGCGTATTGCACAGCAGTCGCTGAACATGCCCAATGAAACGAGCATCGTATTGCGCAATATTGAGCAACAATCTTTCCTGATGCACTTTGTTGCTTCCAATATCAGCGCCAAGCTTTCTGAAAAGCAGGAGTTGCTGGAAGAAAACGATATAAAAACACGGGCTGAAAAATTATTGCAACTGCTGCAGGCCGAACTGCAGCTGGTAGAACTGAAAAATGAAATCACCAATAAAACGCGGGCTGATATTGATAAGCAGCAACGTGAATATTTCCTGCAGCAACAGCTAAAGTCTATTCGTGAAGAACTGGGCGGCGACCCTAACGAACGTGAGATACGCGACCTGCAAAAGCGTGCTGAAGGCATGAAATGGCCGGAGGCAGCCAAAGAGCTGTTCCAGAAGAATATAGAAAAACTGGAACGTATGCACCCCAGCACACCCGACTACTCGGTGATATACAATCACCTGGACCTGATGCTGGACCTGCCCTGGAATAATTATACAGAAGATAGCTATGACCTGAAAAAGGCACAGAAGATACTGGACCATGACCACTATGGCATGGATAAAATAAAAGACCGTATACTGGAATACCTTGCCGTACTGAAGCTAAAAGGCGATATGAAATCACCTATACTGTGTTTCGTAGGCCCTCCTGGTATTGGTAAAACATCGCTGGGCCGGAGCATTGCCAATGCCATCAACAGGAAATATGTGCGCCTGAGCCTTGGCGGCCTGCACGACGAAAGCGAGCTGCGCGGCCACCGCAAAACATATATCGGCGCCATGCCCGGCCGCATTATACAATCGCTGCGAAAAATAAAAACAGCCAATCCCGTTTTCATACTCGACGAAATAGACAAAATAGGTAAAGATTTTCGTGGCGACCTCAGTTCGGCTTTATTGGAAATACTGGACCCCGAACAAAATAATTCATTCTACGATAACTATCTCGAACTGGAATTCGACCTCTCGAAAGTTCTATTCATAGCTACGGCAAATACGCTGAGCGATATACAGCCTGCCCTGCGTGACAGGCTGGAAATTATACAGCTTACCGGCTACTCTACCGAAGAGAAAACAGAAATAGCCAAGCGCCACCTGATACCGAAGCAAAAAGACCTGCATGGCCTGAAAAAAACGCCTTTGCGTTTCAATGATAAGGTCATACATAAAATCATACAGGAATACACACGCGAATCGGGCGTACGCGAGTTGGACCGTGTACTGGCAAGTATTATGCGCTCTATAGCCAAACAAGTGGCTATGGAAGAAAAAACAGCCCCACAGGTAAGCCTTGAGCAGGTAGAACATGTGCTGGGCAAACCTAAATTCAGTAACGACATCTATACCAAAGGCCACCCGCCGGGTGTTGCTGTGGGCCTGGCCTGGACGTATGTGGGCGGCGATATACTATTTATCGAAACCAGCCTGTCAAAAGGCAAGGGAGGGTTCACCCTTACAGGTAACCTGGGGAACGTGATGAAAGAAAGTGCCTCTACTGCACTTTCATATCTGAAAGCACATGCCGCAGATTTTAAAATAGCGCCTGAAAAATTTGACGACACCAATATACATATACACGTGCCCGAAGGGGCAGTGCCGAAAGATGGCCCAAGTGCAGGCATTACGATGCTCTCAGCACTTGCCTCTGCCTTTACCGGTCGTAAGCTGAAACCTTACCTGGCCATGACCGGGGAAATTACTTTAAGGGGGCAGGTATTACCTGTGGGAGGCATTAAAGAAAAAGTATTGGCCGCAAAACGTGCAGGTATAAAAGACATCATACTCTGCAAGCAGAATGAAAAGGACGTAGAGGAAATCAATAAAGAATACATCAAAGGCGTACGCTTTCATTATGTAACGGAAATGAATGAAGTGCTGGACCTGGCACTTGCCAAACGATAAATTCTATAATAATAACATAAAAGAGGGCTGCAATTGCAGCCCTCTTTTATGTTTTAAGGATAATATTAATTGTGTACCGGCAAATAAGCATATTTCTTACCATATTCCATCATCTGGTCAAAGAAGTTGGAAGGGTATTCAACCTTTACATCGGTTATCTTATCGCCATCCATTACCGGCACCAGCTTAGGCTGTATAAATCCTTTGTAAGGTTTGATATTCAGCTTGGCATAACGCTCTAATACTTCTTTATGTAACGCAGGGTCTACTTTTACGCCGTAGGTTTCCACCAGTGCCTTACCTGCTGCATAATCGCCTTCCGATTTGATACGCTGTATCTCGCGCAGCAACTGGCCAAACAGTTCACGAAGTTTTTGATAATCGTTTACACGCACATAGGTTTTACCATCTTTCTTTACAAACTCCACAACATTATCTTTTTTACCGTGCTCATACGCCCAGCGTGCATTTACCTGGCGGTTGCGCATGTGTGCTTCTTCCAGTTGCTCACCCGGTTTCAGGCGGGTAAGCTGCGTCATCAGGCCGTTCATCATATAGCTGTCATATTCGGCCATACCTACTTCGGTAGTAGGCTCTACACCTATTTCCACCAGCTTGGGGTCAAGGGCATAATACAAGCCTACCAGGTCGGCACGCGCTTCTTCAAGACAAGATGCATAATTTTTCAGGGTCTTATCGGTTGTTTCCACACCGGGGTTTATTTGCCCAGATGCGTGGCCGATACATTCGTGCATATCTGTATGCAGGTCAGACGCAAGGTTGCCGTATTTACGTGCACGCTCTTTCACCGTATCATTCACGGCAAACTCGTCCAGCATACCGCTTTTGGCACTTGCAGTGTTATAAGAGTGTATGATATTGCTGAGCGATACCGATTTGGAGCCATGTTCTTTACGTATCCAGTCGGCATTGGGCAGGTTGATACCGATAGGTGTGCTGGGTGCCGCATCGCCGCTCTCTACTACAGCAGTTATTGCTTTTGCAGTGATACCCTTTACATTTTTCTTTTTATGCTCCGGCATCAGCGGCGAGTTGTCTTCAAACCATTGTGCCTGGTCTGCAATGGCTTTGATACGTTTGGTTTCATCCAGGTCTTTGATAGATACGATGCTCTCAAAGCTTCCCTTTTTACCAATGGCATCCAGGTATACTTCGATAAACCCATTCACCACATCTACACGCGAGTTTATATCGTTTGCCCACGCAATACTGTAATCATCGAAGGTCTTCAAATCGCCCGTGCGGTAGAACTGTACCAGCAGGTCAAGCGCTTTCTTCTGCTGGTCATTTTCCGCCACGGTAGCTGCTTTCTCCAGCCAGCCTACAATTTTTTCTATAGCAGGTGAATACATACCGCCCACCTTCCAAACCTTCTCTACAATCTTTCCATCTACTTTCATGGTTTTACTGTTCAGCCCCCACGATGGCGCGTCACCCTTTGTATCGAATTTAGAATAATAGTCTTCTACTTCTTTTTGCGTTACACCTTCGTAGAAGTTGTTAGACGAATTAACAATGTTATCTACGTTCGGACGCAGGTCAACCACTTTAGGTTCTACACTCATATCATACACCAGCGGCTTGATGCGTTCCAGGAATGCTTCCGGTGTTTCACCCTGCGCCACGGGCAGTTGAGACACATCACTGTTTTTCAGCACATCCGAGAAATATTCGTAAGAACATTCCGGTATAAATTTCTCATTGCTGTAATGGTGGTGATTGCCATTGCTGAACCAGAAACGGCCACAGTAGGTTTCAAACTTCTTCCAGTCGTCCGTGTTTTTATCACCTTTGTAAGTGCCATACATAGCCTCCAGTGTTTTGCGCAGCATCAGGCCGTATTTGCTTTTCTGGTCGTAAATAATATCGCGGCCCGACAAGGCAGCCTCATACAGGTAATAGCATAACTGTTTTTGCTGCAGGCTCAGGCTATCGAACCCCGGCACACGGTAGCGCAGCAGTTGCAGGTCTGCAAAAGATTGTGCCTCAACATTGAAGTTCGTATCTGTCTTTACTTCTGTTTTCATCTCGTCTTTATCTGCACCGCTGTTACATGCGGTCATCATTATTTGTGCACCCATTAATGCCATAACAGGTATTGTCCATTTTTTCATATGGTTAGCAATATGTTTTTTGAGAAGCTTAAAAGTAACTTTTTCGGAGCATACATGAAAATACAGCATAGAAAATCACCCTTAACGTGTGACAATCGGTTATTTTTGCCCTCTATGAAGCCTATGTACTCATGCCTCTTAGGGGCCGCAATTATATTTTGCTCCTGCGGAAACAACCAACACCAGTCTCCTGCCGGGCAGGAGCCGAAAGTAACCCATACAGCAACTGAAGAAGTGCCTGCGGGCACTGTTATAGCTGCCGACAGTATGCCTGTTACAGAAGATAAGCTCAATCATTTCACATTTTCTGTAAAAATCCTTTCTACCGGCAAAACCGGTAAAGGGCATTACCAGGCAGAAGCTGCATGGGGGCATAATATTGCAACCGGCGAGTTTGTGATGCCCCGCAACGATTACCCGCTGATACCCGTACTAAAACGCTCTTCTGAACCCTATACCTACATTATTGGGTTTTATATAAAAGGAGATACTACCTTTTACGATTATTACAAAATAAACGGCACAAGGCAAACCATTGGCATGAACTATACCAAAGGTTACAGGTTCCAGTAAAAAAGGCCGCCCTCGAAAAGGCGGCCTTGCTATTAATTAGCCAGTCTGATATCTTTATGCATTGTCTTCTTTCAGCGATGCTTTCATTCTTTCTCTTTGTTTTTTCACCCATGCCTTGAAGCGGAAGCTAAGCAGGCACATTACAGGTACCACAATCAGGGTCAGGAAGGTTGCAAAGCTAAGACCATATATCATGGTCCATGCCAGCGGGCCCCAGAAGGCCACACTATCGCCACCAAAGAACAGGTGCGGGTTAAATTCGGAGAACAATGTCGAGAAATCGATGTTTAATCCTACACCCAAAGGTATCAGGCCAAGTATAGCTGCCGTTGCCGTCAGCAATACCGGCGTCATACGCGTGCGGCCGGCCTCCACAATCGCATCATAGGGCGACATACCTTCGGCCAGCATCAGGTCCATGAACTCTACCAGCAGTATACCGTTCCGCACTACGATACCCGCAAGGGCAACGATACCGATACCGCTCATTACAATGGAGAAGTCTGTTTTGAATATACCTACACCAAGGAATACGCCGAATATACTGAAGATAATCTCCGTCATAATAATAACCGTGCGGCTGAAGGAGTTGAACTGCATAATCAGTATCAGGAATATCAAACCTATCGATATCAGCATGGCATTACCAAGGAAGCCCATAGTCTCTGCCTGGTCTTCCTGCTGGCCGCCCATTTTGATATTCACACCCGCAGGCGCATGGAAATTATTCAATTCTGCCTGCACCGCTGCCACCACCTCATTCGGGTTATAATCGCTCAACACATTCGACGACAGGGTGATAATACGTTTCAGGTCTTTACGTTTGATACCGCCATATGTATTGTCATAACGGATATCGGCAAACGCACTCACCGGCACATCACGTATAACGCCCCCCATGCCCATATCGCGGAAAGTAATCGGCATGTTACGCACCGCATCGATATTCTCGCGCTGGCTTTCTTTCAGGCGCAGGGTGATGGGGTAATCATCGTTCTGGTCGCGGAAGCGGGATATCTCTTTACCGAACACCGCGGTACGGAGGTTGTTCACCACTTGCCCGGTGCTGATGCTTTCATTGTTCATCCGCTCACGGTCAAGGTCGAATACAATTTCAGGGTTACGTGCCTGGAAGTCGCTGCGCAACTCTTCAACACCTGCAATCCGTTTTTTCTCGAGGTATTTTTTCAGCCTTTCCGAAGTGCTCAGCAGCGTATCTATATTATCGCCCGTAATTTCAATTACGATGGGCTTCGGCAATGGTGGCCCGCCTTGTTCTTTATCTACTGTTACTTCGGCACCGGGTGTTCCCTTCACAGCATCACGGATTTTTTCCAGGTAGTCTGTTGTCGATTTGCCATCCCGTTCTGAGTACTTCACAAAGGCCACGGTTATCTTACCCTTGTTGGGGAAATTACCCACTTCACCACTGGTGGGGTCTACCGCACCTACAGTCACGTTAGAGATAACGGACTTTACAATCGGGTTTTTCTTGCCGGTTTTCAAGTCTATATCCAGCGCCTTGTACACTTTTTTCTCCAGCCGCATCAATACCTCGTTGGTATATGCCTGGTCGGTACCAATAGGCATGTTCAGGTACACATAGGCGAAGTTGGGTTCCGCCTCAGGGAAGAATACCACTTTAGGACTGCGCACCGTCATCAAAACCATGGCAAATACGAAAATACCAGCCATAATGCCCATAGTAGCCCATGGCCTGTTCAGGGCGCGTTTCAGCCATTTTGTGTACCAGTCCTGGAAAGCCGGCCATGCTTTATTCTGGAAGCTGTGTATCCATTTGCGGAACACATATTTCTCCAGCAGCACGAACAGGTAAATAAAGATGACAAAGTTGCCTGCGCCAATACCGCCAAACAGGTAGAACAGTGCTGCCAATGCCAGGAAGATGATAAGCGTTACTTTGTCTGCTTTGGTCCAGCGTTTCTTTTTCGTATCATCCCCATGGTTGTGCGGCTTCATGAAATCGACTGCGAATACGGGGTTGATGATATATGCCACAGCTAGCGAAGCCAGCAGGGTAATGATAAGCGTAATAGGAAGGAAGAACATGAACGAACCGATAACGCCGTTCCAGAAAGCCAGCGGAATGAACGGCATCAGTGTAGTGGCCGTGCCCGATAATACAGGCAGGAACACTTCCCCGGTAGCCATTTTCGCCGCCTTCTTAATATCCATCTTACCATTGTCGTATATACGGTGGGTGTTCTCTATTACCACAATCGCATCATCCACCACTATACCCAGGGCCAGCAGGAACGAGAACAGCACAATCATATTGAGCGTAAAACCGATACCCGGCATCACGAGGAACGCGATAGCGCAGGATAAAGGCACCGACATAGCCACAAACAGGGCGTTGGTCACACCCATGAAGAACATAAGAATTACCGTTACCAGTATAAAGCCGATGATAATCGTATTTATCAGGTCATGCAGCGTAGTACGTGTTGCGTCCGACTGGTCGCCCGTAATAACTATACTCAGGTCTTTGGGCAGTTCCTCTTTCTGCATCCGGTCTACCAGCGCATAAATTTTATCTGATGCATCAATAAGGTTTTGTCCGCGCGCCTTAATAACATTGAGCGTAATTACATTCTTACCATCCAGGCGGGCATAGCTTTCCTGCTCTTCGAAGCTGTCCTGCACATCTGCCAGGTCGCGCAGGTATAGTGCTTTACCATGCTGGTTTTTCACTATGATGTTACCTATCTCGTCAGCCGACTTGAATTCGTTGCGTATCGTTAACAACCTCTTCTGGTTATTCATAGATACCTGCCCCGGTGTACCTGAAATGTTTTCGTAGGCTACGGCATTCTCGATATCACCAAATGTAAATCCCGCTGCGGCCATTTTGTACATGTCCACATTTATCTGTATCTCACGTTCCAGTGCACCTACCATGTCTACACGTTTCACCTCTTTCAGCTCTTCTATTTCATCCTGTACACGGTCGGCATACTTTTTCAGCAGGTTCAGGTCGTAGTTGCCCGATATGTTTACATACAGTATCGGCATTTCCGAAAGATCAATATCATTTACTTCCGGCTCGTTGGGCAGGTTTTGCGGCAGGTCGGTACGGGCTTTATCCACCGCATCCTTCACATCCTGCTTTGCCTGTTTTACGTCTACATCCGTATTGAACTCAACAATAATCACCGAGAAATCCTGGAAAGAGTTACTGGTTACTTTTTTTACACCGGTCAGGTTTTTTACTTCCTTCTCGATGGGTTTGGTAACAATGTTTTCCATGTTCTCGGGCGATGTACCGGGATATACGGTCTGTACATATATCTGCGGCAGCTTTATCTCCGGAAATTGTTCTTTCGGGAGGTTCAGGTACGTCATCAACCCTGCCAGGGTGATGATGATCGTTAGTATATATATGGCCGTCCGGTTGTCGATAGCCCAACTGGAAGGCTTAAACTCTTTAAATACGTCTTTCATTGGATAAAAATTTCAGCTACTCGTGTGAATGGTTTATTTAATAGCGATTCTTTCACCGTTATCCAGCTCTTCATAGCCTGCTGTTATTACTTTCTCGCCTCCGTTCAAGCCCTCCAGTATCTCTACATTGCCGTTTGATATACGGCCGGTTTTCACCATTACCGATTTTGCCTTGCCACCATCAGCTATGAACAGCATATCTCCCGATGCTGTTTTTTGTATCAGCGATACAGGTACTACTATAGCATGGTTGTTTTGGTAATTCACAATTTGCATTTTGCACGACATGTTGGGGTGAAGATTTTTATTAGACCCCAGGCGCACCTCTACATTAAATGCACGCGATACCTCATCAACTACCTGCGCCACATAGCTCAGCTTTGCCTTAATCGTATCGTTAAGGTCGGGGAAAACCAGGTTTACAGGGTCACCTGTATGCACCTTGCCTATATAGTTTTCGCCTAGTTTTGCTTCGGCTTTCAGCTTATCAAAGTTTACTATGCGAATGGCATCCTTCATACCGGGAGATACTACATCGCCCGTTTTAATATTCACCGCATCTACAGTACCGCTTATAGGTGCTGTAATAGTGTACATATTGCGTTGTGCAACCAGGGCGGCTTTTTGTTTCTGTGTAGCCTCGTATTGCGCTTTGGCAGAAAGCAACTGCACCTCGGTACCAATCTTTTGCTCCCATAATTTCTGCTGTTTTTCATACAGCGATTTTTGCAGGGCAAGTTGTGGTTCCAGTGCTTTTATCTGCTGCTCTACAACCGCGGCATCCAGCGTTGCCAGCACCTGCCCTTTGCCCACTTTCTGACCGGCACGCACCCGTACCGATTCAACTGTACCAGGGGCCTGGGGGGTTGCATTTACATTCTCATCGCCTGTTATCTGCGACTGCACCTCAACGTACGCGTTAAACGGCGCAGGTTGTACAACCATTGCAGATACAGGGGTTGCCTCCTGCGGATTGTTTTTGTTCACCTCGGTTTCCAGCTTCTGGATTTTTGCATCCAATTCCGAACGTTCTTTTTTCAGTTTGGCAAGTTTTTGCTGCGCGTTCCCTTCTTTATCGCCCCCTCCGCAAGATGCCAGTATCATGGTTGCTATCAGTAAATAAACAGAGCGTTTCATGCTATCTATATTTTATTATTATTGTTTGTGGTTTGTGATTATTCTATTTGAATTGGCCCAGTGCTTTTTGTAAATCAGATTTTGCATTAATTACGTCCAATAAAGATTGGAAATAGTTAGTCTGGGTATTGAGCATTTCTGTCTCGGCTTGTGAAACCTCAAGATTACTACCTACACCTGCCTTATATTTTTTCCGGGCCAGTTCAAGTACACTCATAGCCAGTTCAAGGTTCTTTTTTTGACTATGCATTGCAATAATTGAATTTCTCAGGTTAGTTTTTGCACTACTCTCCTGGAAATTCATACCCAGCTTAATATCTTCGATACTATTCTTTATTTTTTCAACATTTAATTTTGCCTGCTTTACACGGTTATGCCTTTGTAAGCCATCAAAAATCGGCACATTTAACTGTAGCCCCACCAGGGAGTAGAATACATACTGTTCCTTAAATATATCCTTAAAACTGTTGGTAGAATAATTGTATGCTACTGTACCAAAGGCTGCTAAGGAAGGTAGGCCAGAAAGTTTGTGACGCTTCAAATCATATTGATTTAAGGCCAACTGGCTTTGCATTAAATTATACTCTGTACGGTTTTTATAAACCAGGTCCGTAGTAAGCAATGCAGTAGCCTCATCAATTTTATCGTTTAGTGATGTATCTGTAAGTACTATGGGAACTTCTATTGGCATACCGATCCGGTATTTAAGTAGTTGTTCGCTTACTTCAATCATGTTGCCAATTCTTATACTATCTGCAGCTAAATTATTCATGGAAACATTCATACGATCAACATCTATCTTTTCAACAAAACCTTCATTATACATCGCTTCCATTTCATTAGACATGCTGCGTAAGTAGGTCATTGAATTCTTCAGTATATCAAACTGGCGCCGGGCAATTACAAAGGAGTAATATGCTTTCTGTACATTATAACGAACTTCTTCTTCCGTTAGCTGCGCATTTTGTTCAACCAACTTTAGTATTGTGTTACGAGCTTGCAATGCAACTAATACACTTCCGTCAAATAATATTTGTGAACCTGATATAGATGCCGTACTCGAAAATTTTGGAGTAAATGGTATAGCTACAAACGTACCGGGCTGACCAATAAAATCTCCCGGGATAAATGATTTTACCTGGTCAATGTAATCCGTAAACTCACCTTTACCGTTGATGTTTGGTAAAGTAAGACCAGTAACCTCGTTATTCTTCGCCTTCTGGATTAATATATCCAGCCTTGCGTTTTTTGCAGATGTATTGTTTTTCACTGCATAGTTCATGGCATCTTCCAGTGAAAGCGTAATAGCTTCCTGCGCCCGTAATACTCCGGGCAGCAATGTGGTGGTGGTGATGATTATTCCGTATAGTATCCGTCTCATTTTGAAACTTGCTTTAAATATTTGTCTTTGTATTTCTGGTATATTTTTTCTCCTTTGGGCGTCATAATGCCGTAGAGGAAGTGCTCGCATATTTCGTGGGTCACAAACAGCAGGTCGTAGCGTTCATTCACCAGCAGGTTGGGCTGAAACATCATCAGCGAGGTTTCCAGCCTGTACCTTGCCATCAGGTCGGCATTTATGTCTTCCCTGTACAAGCCTTCCGCAATCCCTTTCAGTATATTTTCTTTCAGCACGGCCACATCCACATCCTGCAGGTTATCCCTAAAAGTTTTATACGCCTCGGGGAAATACCGCTGCAATTCCATCAGGGCTATCGGGTTCATCTGTTTATACGTCTGGTCGAGCAGCACCTGTATCCGAAGCATGGCGTCAATAGGATTATCCGACTCATCTATCAATTCCTGGCAATGGGTGCATAGCCTGTCCCTGTACCATACTACCGACTCGTTTACCACTTCGTGCTTATTGGCAAAGTGCTGGTAAAGTGTCTTTTTCGAAATACCCGCCCTCCTCGCTATATCGTCCATAGTCACTGTTTTAAAGCCGTACTGGCGAAACAACTCTACGGATGCACTGAGTATTTTAGTTAATATATCCATATCGGGCGCAAAACTATGGAAACATTTTATACAAAAAACGTTTCCTGAGTATATTTTGTTTTTATCACCCTTATAAGAAAATTATATTGCGACGAGTATATATATGACAGATGCGGCCTGGTGGTATAATTTTTCCGTTTCGTTGCAAATTTTGAAGGTTGTATTTATATTTAATGAAGCAAAAAAATTGGATATATGGGATTTTGGAAAGACTTTAAAGCATTCGCCGTTAAAGGAAACGTCATAGACCTGGCAGTGGGTGTCATCATTGGCGGTGCATTCGGCAAAATCGTTGCGGCGCTGGTAGACGATGTTATTATGCCGTTTATTGCTATTATAATGGGCAACGGTGATAAATTCTACGATAAGTTCGTAGTGCTGAAGCCGGGCAAACCCGGCGAAACATACCAATCGCTGGAAAATGCCAAGAAAGCAGGGGCCAATGTTTTTGCCTACGGCCACTTTATACAAACTGTTGTCGACTTCCTCATAATTGCTTTTTTCATATTCGTAG
Source organism: uncultured Flavipsychrobacter sp. (assembly GCA_964621795.1). Lineage (GTDB taxonomy): Bacteria > Bacteroidota > Bacteroidia > Chitinophagales > Chitinophagaceae > Polluticoccus. The sequence goes on along the minus strand of CAZUMM010000014.1, from coordinate 6,928 downwards.
CTATCCGTTTTATCAATCGTTTTAAGGAGAAGGAAGAAAAGAAAGCTGCACCGCCTCCCGGCCCGTCATCTACCGACAAACTACTGATGGAAATACGTGATGAACTGAAAAAACGGCCATAAATCAATTTAACAGTTGGCTTAAACGCAATTTATTAGCATTTTTGTGCAGGGATAGACGCATATCATTATGGCTACTGGAAAAATTTATGCCGAACTGGCTGCACGCAAACAACAAAATAAACCGGGCTTTGCCGTATTGGTAGACCCTGATAATGTAGCCCCTGCAGATATGCGCTATATAGCCCGGTTATGTGTAGACGGCGGTGTTGATTACCTGCTGATGGGCGGCAGCCTGGTGGTAAACCACCAGCTCGATGCCTGCATCCAGCGTTTCAAATCAGAATGTGATATACCGGTTATCCTGTTTCCCGGCAGCCCGGCACAGGTTACGCCAGCCGCTGACGCCCTGCTCTACCTTTCCCTTATCTCGGGCCGCAACCCGGAACTGCTCATCGGCCAGCATGTGGTATCTGCACCTGCTGTAAAGGCCAGCGGTCTGGAAGTAATCTCAACCGGGTATATGGTTATAGACGGTGGTGTACCTACCACGGTATCCTACATGAGCAACTCTGCCCCGATACCTGCCAATAAGCCTGAAATTGCCCTGTGCACTGCCTGGGCAGGCGAACTGCAGGGAAAACACCTCTTATATATGGATGCAGGCAGCGGTGCCAAAAACCCCATTACCGAAGAAATGATACAAAAGGTAAGTACCAATACATCCATCCCCTTATTCATTGGCGGTGGCATCCATACCCCCGAAAAAGTTTACAGCAACTGCCGGGCAGGCGCTACCATAGTTGTGGTAGGCAATGCCATCGAACGCGACCCTATGCTCATCCGCGACCTGGCACAGGCCAGTAAAGCGGCGGTTTCTACCGTTGAATAGTTGATTGGTTGAATAGTTGGCTCGTCATTAGTATAAAATACAATTTCAATAGCACCAATTACCTCAATTACCTTATTTAACCCAACCAACCTAATTAACTCTATTAACCTAATCAACTATTCAACAAATTTTTGCCTTTTTACTTTTTACTTTTAATTTTATCCCCTACCTTTGCACTCCTTTATTAAAAGTATCAAACCTGCTGTGCAGGGTAAAATGTAGAGTATATGAAACGTACGTATCAACCATCACGCCGCCGCCGTAAATCAGTTCACGGTTTCCGTAAGCGTATGCAAACGGCTAACGGTCGTAAAGTATTGGCTTCACGCCGTGCAAAAGGCCGTCATAAGCTGACTGTTTCTGACGAGCGTCGCCTTAAATAATCTGAACTATTAAACATTTGCGCCATTCGTAATACTTTCAAAGCATACGAGCGGCTTAAGCGCGAGCAGCATATTGATACGCTTTTCCGTAACGGGAAAGCGTTTTCTGTTTTTCCGGTCAAGGTCATTTATCATACCCTGCCGCGCGGCGCCGGTGAGCCCTCTCCTGCAAGGGTTGGCTTTACCGTACCCAAAAAGAAATGGCGATTGAGCGTAAAACGCCACCGCATCCGCAGGCTGATGGCCGAAAGCTGGCGGCTGCACAAGCACCTGCTCTACCCTGCCATACCGGAAGGGCAGCAACTCCATATTTTTCTTATATATACCGATACAACCGAACACACGCAACAAGCCCTGCATGAAACCATGGCAAAAACCGTATCTAAGCTGGTTGATTTGCTGAAGGGCTGATTGGTACAGCTTACAACCAATCAACAAGTCAACAGTTCAACTAATCAACCTAACTTTACACCTGTGAAGACTGTCTTTCTCTTCCTGATACGCTTTTACCAGGCGTTTATATCTCCCCTGCTGGGGGCGAAGTGCCGCTATACCCCTACCTGTAGTGCCTATGGTGCCGAAGCCATAAAAAAATACGGCGCATGGAAGGGCGGGCGCATGGCCTTGAAACGCTTCCTGAGCTGCCACCCCTGGGGCAAAAGTGGTTACGACCCTGTGCCCTGAATATTGTCATTGATTACTACGGCTGGGTGAACGTGAAGAGGATGGTAAAGCTATAATTACCCGGGGCATAAGCCCAGTCAGTAGCTTTGAGGATGAGGCTATAATTGAAATCATACACTTTATTGGCATGGTAACGGCGGTGGGTAAATAACCGTTGGTCGGTAGTAGTAAGGGTAAGCGGCGTGGTAATAAGTGCCGTTTCATAGTTAGAGTTATCATAAATATAATCGAGCTGGAGGGGACTGCCCGGAAAGGAGAATCCCGGGGGGCCGGAATAGCTGTACAGGCGGGCGTATACCGACCGCTGCGAAGACCTGTTTTTTACCCGTATACGGATAGCATTGTAGATGGTCTGGTCATTTTCTATTTCCGATTGGGTACCAAGCGACCAGGAAAGCGACTGGTTGGTATAAACCTGTATGTAGTTATTACTGTTTTGTGCCGCCGCCCTTATACCTGTCAGCAAGAATACTGCTATAAGCAGGTTTTTCATAACGGTACTAAGTTCAACATTTTATAAGGGGCTTCCCAAGCGGTAGGGGCATTTTAATATGGTTTTAACATAGGGAGTTGTTTTTATCTGTTGTGTTTTCATGGTTCGTTCTGAAATTCTCCCTTTTTGAGCGGTGTAGTCCCGAAGTACTTCGGAAGGCGTGTGTGGATTTGTGCGTGAGCGGGGTATGTTCTGCACTGCACGAGTGAACATCCCCCTAAGCCCCCTTCGGAAGGGGGAAGTGTTATTATGCCCCTCAGCAGGGGAATTTTATTAATACAAATATACAGTATTTCATTGTTAATTATACTCATTCCTGCCCTTCCAGGTAAGCATTGATGAGGGTGGATAGTTTTGTCTGAAGAGGTTCGATGTCTTCGGGTACGGGGGTGGTAATGAGCCATGATTTACCTGTCTTTTGCATCAGGAAGGGTTTAAAATCTTTATCATTGAGGGCGGTGACTTCGTAAGCGCCTTTGTGTGCTTCAGTGGTGATAAGGTGGAAAATAACAGCTTTACCCCTGTAGGTAAGGGTGAGGATAAAGGAATGTACTATTTTGCTATTCATGGTTAAGTTATCGTTTATGATAACCACAAATATATAGGTTTTCGGAAACTTAGTTATCGATTTTGATAACTACATGGAAGAGCGTGAACTGTTACAGAAAATTGGCGAACGGATAAAGCAACTGCGGATGGAGAAAGGTATCTCCCAACAGCAGCTTGCTGCCGCGCTCGACTATGAGAAATCGAATATGTCACGTCTTGAATCGGGGAGGATTAACCCGCGTATTGCTACGCTGCAAAAGGTAGCTAATGTTTTGAATGTAAGTTTGGCAGAGCTGGTAAGCATATAATAAATACCTTATTTACTCTATTTAACAACGAGCAACATTTTGTTATCTTTAGTTTGATTCTCAACTCATTCGATGAAGCTAAAACCAATAACACCAAGACAAGCGACAAAATCGTTTATAAAACTACGTCCACTACGTAGTGAAATGGACACTTTCAAAAATAACTTAACTGCCCTCCTGGAAGGTATTGATGAAAAAGAACATGAGGAAAATTTAAAAAATCTGGTTAGGGATTTTTTACTTAACACATATTACAAAGACACAAACACAATCAATACTAAAGACCGTAAAGATTTAGTAATACACCTCGGCAAAACTTCTAAAGATAATGTAGGTGTAATAATAGAAGCAAAGCGGCCAGGGAATAAAAATGAAATGCTCACAGAAGCAAATCCTAATACAAAAGCCTTGCATGAATTGGTTTTGTATTATATGAATGAGCGCTTCGGAGAAACAGAAAATATTGATATCAAGTACTGCATCGCAACAAACATTTACGAATGGTTTATTATCGATAGTTCTTTTTTTGAAAGGCACTTTGCAAGAGATAGCACTTTTTACAAAGCGTATATAGAGTGGAAAAAAGGAGAAAAAGCAATGAACGATAATACTATGTTCTATAATAACATAGTAAAACCGCATATTGAAAAAATAAAAGAAGAAATATCTGTTACTTATTTTGATATCAGAAACTACAAAAAAGAATTATTAAACGTAGATAAAAAAGATGATAAAAAATTAATTGAGTTATTTCGGCTGTTATCACCTTATTACTTACTAAGACAATCTGTTGTTGATAGTAATACCTTAAATGATAAATTTTATAAAGAACTCCTTCACATTATTGGATTAGAGGAACAGAAAGACAGTGGCAAGGTGGTAATTAACCGAAAAAAAGAAGGGGCGCGCGATGCAGGGTCAATAATAGAGAATGCTCTAACAATATTAAATCGAATTGACCCGTTAAGACGTGTGAATAATCCGGGGCAGTATGGCAGCAATAAAGAAGAGCAATTATTTAATATTGTTGTTGAACTGTCTCTTACATGGATTAACAGGATATTATTTTTAAAGTTACTTGAGGGTCAACTTATTAACTATCACGAAGGTGATATAAGCTATCGTTTCATGAACATAAAACACATTCATGATTTTGATGAGCTTTCAGAACTATTTCATGATGTTCTTGCAGTAAACTACTCTGAACGTGACGAAGAAGTTAAAAAGAGATATACGCATATTCCTTACTTAAATAGTTCTCTTTTTGATGTCAGCGAATTAGAACAAGCAACAATACGAATTGATGCTTTAAAAAACAATGTGAGTATTACCTTACCCACAGATAGTGTTTTGAGAAGCAGGAAAATAAAAACAGATTCTCTGCCATCTCTCGAATACCTACTTCGATTTCTTGATGCTTATGATTTTGGTAGTGACAGCAAAGAAGAAGATATACAAGAAGATAACAAAACATTGATTAATGCTTCTGTTCTAGGTAAAGTATTTGAAAAAATAAACGGTTATAAAGATGGCAGCATCTATACTCCTAGCTTTATTACCATGTATATGTGCAGGCAGGCAATACGTCCTGCAATAGTGCAGAAATTTAAGGAAGCATACGGATGGAAAGTTGATACAATAGATGACCTGAAAAACTACATTGCAGACTACCGTACTACAAAAGATATTTTGCGGTTTAATGACGTTGTAAACAGCATACATATTTGTGACCCTGCTGTTGGAAGTGGCCACTTCTTAGTATCTGCGCTTAATGAATTAATTGTTATAAAGGCAGAACTTGGGATTTTTGCAGATGCTAATGGTGTACGTTTTCCAGATTTTGAAATCACTTTGGGAAATGACGAACTAATAATTACAGACCATGAAGACAAACCTGTGGTATACCATGTAAAAAATGGGAAGCCCATAAATAAAGAAGTACAACGTTTACAATGTACCTTATTCTATGAAAAACAAAAGTTGATTGAAAATTGTCTTTTTGGTGTTGATATTAACACCAATTCAGTAAAAATATGCCGTTTACGCTTATGGATAGAACTACTAAAGAACGCATATTATAGAGAAGACACAGAGTATGCACATTTAGAAACCTTACCTAACATTGATATAAATATAAAATGGGGAAATTCACTAGTTAGCCGGTTTAAGCTTGATGAAGATTTGAGTAAAGCATTAAAAAGTATAAAGTACTCAATCAATGATTATAGGAATTTGGTAAATGACTATAAAAATGCCCAAGACAAGGAACTAAAAAGAGGTCTTCTAACCATTATAGATAGTATTAAGAACGATTTCAAGACTACTATTGGTCGCCAAAGCAAAGAACAAAAAGAACTGGATAAAGCAAGAAATGAGCTTTATGAAAAATACCAGGCACAACATCTATTTGATCAAAAACTAACAGCCGCACAGAAAAAGGAAAGAACTAAACTTGAAAATGTCGTAGAAGCAAAACAAAAAATAATTGATGATATAAAAAACAATGTTGTTTATTACAATGCCTTCGAATGGCGCTTTGAGTTTCCTGAAGTGTTAAATAATAATGGTGATTATGAGGGGTTTGATGTTGTAATTGGGAACCCTCCATATATACAATTACAGAAATTGCCGGAAGATTCAAAAAAAGCGTTGGAACAGCAGGGATACGAAACTTATGTCAAATCAGGAGACATTTACCAGCTTTTCTATGAAAAAGGCATACAAATTATAAAAGAGAATGGGCATTTAGCTTATATAACAAGCAACAAGTGGATGCGTACGGATTATGGTAGAGTAAGCAGGGATTATTTGGGAAACAAATGTAAAGTGTCCATAGTTATAGATTTTGGAATGGTTCAAATATTCGATTCTGCTACTACCTATACTAATATATTATTGTTATCTAAAAATGCTCCATCAAATAGTATATTAATGTGCCGTGTCACAGACGACTATAACAATACAGTTCTTTTGGAAGACTATGTAGATTTTGCTGCCGTTGAGATAGATAATCCTAAAGGAAATAGCTGGATAGCATATCAAAAAGAAGAATATCAATTAATAAAGAAAATCATTTCCCAAGGCATCCAGTTAATGAATTGGAATATACAGATTAACTATGGAATTAAAACAGGATGTAATGATGCCTTTATTATAACAACCGAAATTAAAGATCAACTCATTGCAGAAGACATTCGTAGTGCTGATGTTATTAAACCGATTTTACGGGGTGAGGATATTAAAGCGTATTTGCCAAACTGGTCTAATTTATGGCTTATAAATACACATAATGGCATAAAAAGCAGCCAAACACCTTCCATCGACGTTGAAAGAGATTACCCAGCAATATATAAATGGTTATCAAAATTTGAAAATCAGCTAAAAAAACGGTCTGATAAAGGTAACCATTGGAGTAATTTAAGAAACTGTGCATATCTGGAAGACTTCTATAAGCCTAAAATTATTTATCCTAACATGACCAAGTTTTTTCCTTTTGTATACGATAAACACCAGTTTTTTACCAACGATAAATCGTTTATAATGACAGGTGACAATTTAGA
>CAZUMM010000013.1:0-122828 GCA_964621795.1 uncultured Flavipsychrobacter sp. | reverse complement strand
TTTGAAAATTAATAATAAATATCAATTGTCAGATTAAGTCGTAACTTCTACAATTTATTAGCTCATCAAGTGAGTCAAACATTATTTTGTACACTCTTGAATCAATAATGCAATACTTATCAACTTCTCGCCAACTAGCCCTGTGTTTTAACTTAAGGCATAAACTAACATATTGCTGGGTGAGGATTCTAAAAATGTTGTGCCTAGTTATGTTTTCGCTTTTGTGATATTGCTCAGAAAAAATTGTCAGGACATTGTCATCGAATGTTACGTTGCAACCTAGGGGTAAGTTAAAGACTTCCTTATATGTTTGAGGACTAATGATTCCCTGGTTTTCTTCGTCTTCTGATGGTGAAAGACCGAAGTACTCTACAATTTTATATGCATTTGTAAAGTTTCCTATGAAGTCCAGTACTATAGTCTTTGATTTTCCTTGATATCGTCTTAACCCTCGCCCTAATTGCTGCAAAAAAATTCTCTTGGACTCAGTGGGTCTTAAAAAAAGCAAGCACTCAACAAATGGAAAATCAACCCCCTCATTTAAAACATCAACCGAGAACAAAACTTTAATTTCACCTTTCGAGAATCTTTCAGCCAATTCTGAACGGTCTTCAATTGATGTTTGAGAAGTATATGTAGCAGATTTAATACCCTCTGCATTGAAGCTATCGCGGCATCTCTCTGCATGATTTATGCTGATACAAAACCCTAATGTGGGTTTGTTCAAAGCCTTTTCTCGCCATTTCTTTATAATAGCTCTGTCTCTTTCAGGAATTATTAAAGCTTTTTCAAGATCTCTGATATCATACGATATTCCATTGTTCTGTATTAATGCATAGTCAATATCATCAAAACATCCGAAATAATGATACGGGCTTAGGATGCCTGTCTCAATACCGTCTCGTAACTCATAATTAACAATCGTATTTTTGTCACATAACTCTATTATGTCTTTTCGGTCCGTTCTAAAAGGGGTGGCTGTAAGACCTAATAAAAAATTGAATTGAAAGTATTTAATTGTGTTTAAATAAGATTTTGCTGCCGCGTGATGAAATTCGTCAATTACAATGTACTTAAATAAATCACTGCCAAAGCTTTTCAAATTTTGAGCGACAAATTGAATAGTGGCAAAATTTATTTTCTTTACTTCTTGATTTACAGCCGTTAAAAATTGCAAATCTCCTCCTTCATATAATTGTGCAAACTCTTTATGTGCACTCAGTAATATCTCATTGGTATGCGCTATATATATTGTTCGCTCAGGATTGAATGTATAAACATCTTTTGCCGCTATTCGTGTTTTACCCGAACCGGTGGGTAATATAATTAAGCCTGATGTTTGCTTTAATGCATGAGCTTTTTTTAATTCTTTTAGTGCCTCAGCTTGAAAAATGTTTAATTCTTCTTTTTCGGGGCTATACCCACATTGGCAAATGTTCCCTTCAATAATGCTCCCATCTCGCGGACATAAAATTCCTTCAGAAACAAATAATCTTGCAAAATCATGGTCATTCCAAATTGCAAAGTCACAACCAATTTCTCTACATGTACTTATAAACTCCTCTTGAGGTTGATCTAAAATATTTCCTGTATATCCTAAAATGGCAATATCCAACCCATCTATTTTTCTCAATCTGTATATTTGATGTGAGATGTCTTGTGCAGTAATTGTTTTGAAAGACTTACCTTTTAAAACAAACGCGGCATATTTTTTTTGATTGTTGTAGGTTATTTTCGTTGTAAGGATGTCAACTATTTCAACTGGTCCATGTGGCGTATCATTTAAATCATAAATACATGCTCTAACAAAAGGTTCTAGTTGAGTTTTTTCATTTAACTTTCTAATCGTCGCTAATACTGGTTTTCGTATATCTTTCAAAGCAACATTTTTGATTCGTTGAAATGAATTGAAGGAGTCAATATCTATTAATGAAGACATGAGATATGTTTATTGCTAAAGGTGATTATGGGTAAATCTTGTATTCTCTATGCTTATCCTCTTATAACCATAAATTCTACACTGTTTTTTAAAATTAACTTTTTTTGGATTCCAATCAATCACCATTGACGATGAGCTATTATAATAAATGGGAAAAGCACTGAATCGCAAAATCCATTATATTCAGTGGCTTTCATATTCTGTAAACCAAATTGGTTTCGAACCGTTTAATAAATGGTAAATTAACATAGACAAAAAAAGCCGAGGGAACACCCTCGGCCTTTCAAATTCAATAAACTAAACCCCTACTTAATCACCCCCAAATCCTTACCAATTTTGGTAAATGCCTCAATGGCCTTGTCGAGGTGGTGGCGTTCGTGGGCGGCGGAGATTTGTATGCGTATGCGCGCCTGTCCTTTGGCTACTACGGGGTAGAAGAAGCCGATTACATATATACCTTCTTCCAGCAGGGCGGCGGCAAATTTCTGGGCCACTACTGCATCATACAGCATCAGTGGGGTAATGGGGTGTGTTCCCGGTTTTATGTCAAAGCCTGCTTCGGTCATCTTACTGCGGAAGTACAGGGTGTTTTCTTCCAGTTTATCGCGCAGGGCGGTGGTTTCGCTCAGCATATCCAGCACAGCTATAGTACCGCCCACTACCACGGGGGCTACGGTGTTGGAGAACAGGTAGGGGCGGCTGCGCTGGCGCAGCATCTCCACTATCTCTTTTTTACCGCTGGTAAAGCCGCCGCTGGCGCCGCCAAGGGCTTTGCCCAGTGTGCCGGTAATGATGTCGATACGGCCCATTACACCGCAGAGCTCGTGTACGCCGCGGCCTGTTTTGCCCATAAAGCCCGATGAATGGCTTTCGTCTATCATCACCAGTGCATCGTATTTATCGGCGAGGTCGCAAATTTTATCCAGTTGCGCTATAGTGCCGTCCATCGAGAATACTGAGTCGGTAACGATGAGGCGGGTACGTGCATCGGCCTGTGCCTGCAGCTGTGCTTCCAGGTCGGCCATATCGTTGTGCTTGTAGCGCGCGCGGCGTGCCTTGCACAGGCGCACCCCGTCTATGATAGAAGCGTGGTTCAACTCGTCGGATATAATGGCATCGTCCTCGCCCAGCAGAGGTTCAAATACACCACCGTTGGCATCGAAGCAGGCTACATATAATATAGTGTCTTCGGTACCGAGGAAGGTAGAGAGCTTTTCTTCCAGCTCTTTATGTATATCCTGCGTGCCGCAGATGAAGCGTACGGAGCTCATACCGTAGCCACGGCTATCAATCGTTTTATGTGCAGCTTCTATTACTTTGGGGTTGGAGGAAAGGCCGAGGTAGTTGTTGGCGCAAAAGTTCAGCACCTTTTTGCCGTTCACAATGATTTCTGCACCCTGTTCCGATTCGATGATGCGTTCCGATTTGTATAAACCTGCGTCTTTGATTTCCTGCAATTCTTTTTGCAGCCTTTGGTAAAATGAAGGACTCGACATGCTTTTCTGTTTTCAGGCAAAATAAATGTAAACCGTTTATTTATCCATGCATTTACATGGCCGATTTGTTTTTTTCTTAAAGTATTGCCAAAAACATACAGTTATGCAATATGTAGGCAAGGGCATATTATTTTTACCCCTGTATAAAAAAGCTGTTGAAATACCTGTTGATGATATGGGTTTGCTTGCTGGCGTATGGTGTACATGCGCAGGTGGTGAAGGGCGTGGTCACGAACATGCAAACCGGTGAACCGCTGAGCGTGGTAACGGTGGTGAATACAGTAACGCAGCAGTCGGTATATACCGATAATGAAGGTAAATTTATCATTACCGCCAAAAGTGGCGAGCGGCTTACTTTTTCGTACATGGGCTATAAGACGGTAGAACGTACAGCGCCGCCGGCCATCAATATAGGAGTGATGCGGGTAGAGATGACACCGCTTTCCATAGAGCTGAACGAACTGGTAGTAAGGCCGGGCTATACGGAATACCAGCGCGACTCTGTGGAGCGGCGGGAAATCTACAGCCGCACACTGGCACAAAAGAAAAGGACATCCATCATGAGCCCCGTTTCGCTGATAGCGGACAAATTTTCAAAACGCCGTAAGCGGATATATGCTTTCCAGAAGAGCTTCTATTACTGGGAAGACCAGTTATTCATCGATTCGCGCTACACGCCCGAACTGGTAAGCAAGCTAACGGGGCTAACGGGCGATACGCTGGCGCACTTCATGAATGCCTACCCGATGCCGGTAGACTATGCCCGCACGGCTACCGACCTGGAACTGAAAATGTGGGTACGCTATAATTTTAAACAATGGCTGAATAAACCGAAAGACAGCCTGCAAACCATGCCGCCGCCAAAGCAGTAAGTTTATTTGTGTAACTTTATTGCATGATTCCACCCTGGCAAACGGGCATCGTAAAAAAAATAGAGCAAATCACGCACAATACCCGGCACTACTGGATAGAACTGCCGGAAACTACTTCTTTCGATTTCAGGCCGGGCCAGTTCGTCACTATCGACCTGCCCATACATGAACAGCGCAACAAACGCTGGCGCAGCTATAGCATTGCCTCTGCACCTAATGGTACCAACATTATAGAGCTGGTAATCGTATATGTTGAGGGGGGCGCAGGTACACAGTATTTTTTTGAGGAGGTAAAAGAAGGCTCTAAGTTGACCCTGCGCGGCCCGCATGGTATATTTGTACTGCCCGAAACGCTGGACAAGGATGTATTGATGATATGCACGGGCACGGGTATTGCTCCTTTCCGTAGTATGCTGCACTATATACACCACAACCAGTTGCCACACCAAAACCTTTATCTCATCTTCGGCACCCGTACGCAGCGCGATTTACTATATGCAAACGAAATGCGCCAACTGGAACAAAAAATTGATAAGTTTCAGTTTTTGCCCACGCTCTCGCGCGAGGACTGGGAAGGCCATACGGGTTATGTACATCCTATCTATGAGAAAATATGCTCAGATAAGCCTGATGCCAATTTTATGCTATGCGGCTGGCGCAATATGATAGATGAGGCCAAAACCCGTATACTGGAGATGGGCTACGATAAAAAAGCCATCCACCTGGAGCTATATGGCTAGTACATAGCACGGTAACGCAGGGGCGGAACGTCTTTTTCATTTTTTGTATCTTTGCTGCTGCAGGGAGGATATTCAAAAAAGAGGTATTCCTGCTTCTTTGTCCTGCATTTCCGGGCGTTTTTTTCTGCCATTACATTCACACAAGCATTCTCCCGCACTGCACTTGTGATTAAGCACAGCGTTACCGCTATGCTGGCACGCTTTTTAACTACTTAATACACAACCGTGAAGCTATGAATACAGGTAAAAGAATCATTATTATTTCAAACAGATTGCCGGTAAAAATTACACACCAGCAAGATGAAATAGTTTTTCAGAGTAGTGAAGGTGGGTTAGCTACAGGGTTGGGAAGCATATACAAACAAAATGGAAATTTGTGGATAGGCTGGCCGGGTGCTATTGTAAAAGATAAAGAGAAAGAAGGTATTACGGATTCGCTCAATAAGATGAACTTATCGCCTGTATTTCTTACACAACATGAGATAAATGATTTTTACGAAGGCTTTTCCAATGAAACATTATGGCCTTTATTCCACTATTTCCCCACTTATGCTACGTACAATCCCCAACACTGGGAAGCCTATATGCAGGTGAACAGGAAGTTTGCGGATGCAATCATCAGCAAAGCCACAAAGGACGACATTGTATGGATACATGATTATCAACTGTTGCTGGTGCCGGCCCTGGTCCGCAAAGCCATACCGGATATAAGCATCGGCTTTTTTCAACATATACCATTCCCTTCTTACGAAATATTCAGGATGCTGCCCTGGCGCGAACAATTGTTGGAAGGCATATTAGGTGCAGACGTGATAGGCTTTCATACTTATGACGATGTACGCCACTTTTTAAGTGCAGCCAGCAGACTGGCGGATATAGAGGGCACGGCCAATGAATTGATAAAGGACAGCCGTACCATCTGTATAGATGCTTTCCCGATAAGTATTGACTACCAGAAATATAAAAAGCTGGCGGAAGAAAGCCAGACGCGCAGGAATGAACGTAAGCTGAAACAGATGGTCAATAACAATAAGTTGTTGATTGCTATCGACCGTCTTGATTATAGCAAAGGGATACTGCACCGCCTGAAGGCCTACAGCCTGTTGCTGAAAAATCATCCTGAACTGAGGGGAAAGATCACACTGATGCAACTGGTAGTGCCATCAAGGGATAATGTGCCCAAGTACAAAGAGCTGAAAGAAGAAATGAATAAGCTGGTGAGCGAAATAAACGGGCGGTACAGCACCCTGGGCTGGCAGCCTATCCACCACTTCTACCGTTCTTTTTCCCCGCACATGTTGTCTGCCTTGTACAAGGTGGCCGATGTAGCGTTGGTAACGCCCATGAGAGATGGGATGAACCTCGTAAGCAAAGAGTATGTTGCCAGCAAACTCGACCAGAAAGGCGTACTCGTACTGAGCGAAATGGCAGGTGCTTCGCGTGAACTGGCCGATGCCGTAATGGTGAACCCCAATGATATATGGGATTTTTCGGAAAAGATATACCAGGCGCTGCACATGCCCGATGAGGAAAAGAAACGCCGCCTGGTAGCCATGCAACAGACAATAGCCAAATTTGACATACATACCTGGGTTAAAAATTTTATGGATAAATTGAAAGAAGTAAAAGCACATCAATACGCACTCTCTACAAGGAATATACACGACGGTATACAGCAAAAAATAGCCATCCGTTATCATTTTAGCAGTAAACGGCTTATCCTGCTGGACTACGACGGTACGTTGGTGCCCTTCCACAAACAGGTAAATGCCGCCATTCCAGACAGCGAACTGCTAGACATACTTTCCCGGCTGGCGGCAGACCCCTGCAATACGGTGCTGATAACCAGTGGCAGGGATTATCATACACTCGATTCATGGCTGGGACAACTACCTGTAGATATGATAGCGGAACATGGAGCCTGGTATAAAGACTATGGCCACCACTGGAAACACCGCAGGGATTTGAATAATGAATGGAAGTATGAGATAAGGCATGTAATGGAAATATATTCGGGGCGCACACCGGGGGCTTTCATCGAAGAAAAAAGCTATTCGCTTGCATGGCATTACCGCAGGGCGGAAGAAGGCCTGGGGAATATGCGTGCGCATGAGATGACGGCCGATATTAAACACTTTATTTCAGACCAGGGGCTGCAGTTGCTGCAGGGCGATAAAGTAATAGAGGTAAAAAGTATGGCTGTGAATAAAGGCAAGGCTGCCGGCCGCTGGCTCGACCGCGAAAATTATGATTTCATCATTGCCATAGGCGACGACCATACGGATGAAGATACATTCAAAGCTATGCCTGCCGATGCCATCACCATCAAAGTAGGTAAGAAAGTCTCAGCTGCCACTTATTTCCTCAATGCTTACACCGATGTAAGAAGCCTGCTGAAAGAACTGGTAGCAGGCGACCATACGCAGCACACCAGGAATGATGCCCTGCTGCAGGAAGTGTAAGCTTTATAAAAACGACGGCCTGTCCAGCTTCTTAGCAATGCGATAGGCCGCATTCATCAAACCAACATGACTGTATGCCTGGGGAAAATTCCCCCACTGGCTGCCGTCTGCTTCCGATACATCTTCGCTAAGCAGGCCTAAATGGTTGGTAAACTTCAGGAGGTTATCGAAATAATATACAGCTTCATCGGTACGGCCAACACATGCAAGCGCTTCTACATACCAGAAGGCTGTAATGAGAAAAGTAGTTTGCGGCTTTCCGAAGTCGTCGCGGTGCAGGTAGCGGTAGAATAAGCCGCTCTCCGTTTTCAGCTCGGCCTCTACAGCAGCAAGGTGGTCTTTGGCGCGTTGAGAAGACGGGTCGAGGTAGTGCATCATGATAAGCTGGAGGGTGCTGGCATCGAGGTGCGGCACGCCGATGGCCTGTGTGTATACCTTTCGTACCGGGTCGTAGCAGGCTTCAATCTTTTCAGCGGCTTTTTCTTTCAGGGTCTCAGCCATTTTATATAAATCATGGTCGCCTATGTGGCGGGCTATACTCATGGCAGCCATACAGCCTGCCCACTGGAAGAGGTTGGTATAGCAATGGTGTTGTGTCGTATTCCTGAATTCCCAAATACCCGCGTCAGGCTCATCGATGGTCATTTCTATTTTCTTCAGTATATCGCTTATCCACATCGAAGAGTCACGCCGTTCTTCAAAAATAAAGCGCCTGTCGGTGTAAAGCGGTAATAGTGACAGGAGCACCTGCCCGTAAGAATCGTTTTGCACATGCTCCACCGCCTGGTTGCCTATGCGTACCGGTTTATTGCCCAGGTAGCCATCCAGGTCCAGTATCTTCTCCTCAAAATCGGCAGTGCCTGTAATAGTATACAACGGATGGTACCGCCCGTCTTCTTTCAGCGACAGGTTGGCTATATAATGGAAATAATGTTCCGCTTCCTCGAAGTGGCCGATGTTGTTAAAGGCATTCAGGATGTAGTAAGCATCGCGCAGCCAGCAAAAACGGTAATCCCATGTCCTGCCGCTCATATGGTGCTCGGGCAGGCTGGTGGTGCTTGCTGCTATGATGGCCCCTGTATCTTCATACTGGTGCATTTTCAGCGCCAGGGATGAACGTGTTACCTCTTTCTGGTACATATTGCCTATGGCCGTATTCTTTATCCATTGCCGCCAGTAGGAAACAGTGCGCATCAGGAAATCTTCGGCAGTAGTAATAAGTGGTGCTTCCAGCGGTGTACCATAGGTAAGCACCAGGTATTTTGTCTCATTCAGTACCAGTGGTTGCTGATCGAGAATATAGTTGATAGATATATTGGTAGTGAGCCTGAGCGGGCGTTTCAATCCTACAAAATCAATGTGGTTGCTGCCTTGCAGCGATACCAGTTCCTGCTGGCCGTAATCGCCTACAGGGTCGCAGATTACTTTGATTTTCGGGTATCCGTCCAATGGCTCTATTTTTCTTATGAGCATCAGGGGCCGGAAATAGCGCTCATATAGTTTAAACCGTGGGGCAAAATCAGTTATGCGGTATTTACCATCGGCACATGTAATTTCTGTGGTGAGTACATTGGTATTTTCAATATAGCGCTGCTCAGAAGTAAATTCGCCCTGCGGCAGTATGGAAAATTCTCCTCCCCTTTTTTTATCCAGCAGGCCGCCGAAAATAAAACTGCTATCGAACCGGGGCCAGCAGAGCCATGAAATATTTGTGTCTTTCTGCACATGGGCAAGGTATGCGCAATTGCCTATGATGCCGGATTGATAAATATGTTTCTGCATATCAACGAACTACTAAAAAAAAGTGCCAGCATGTTATACATGCCTTATTCAAAAACAAGGAAGTATGCCCGTGCCGTTACTCTTCGCCGGTAGCTATATAGGCCAGTATCTGGTCAATATCACCGTTTGTAAGGTGCGGCATAGGTGTCATAATCACTTCATTCCACTCATGAAATACTGCTACTGCACGGGGGTCGCCCGCATTCACGGCTTCCTGCGAGTTATGTATAAAGTTCCTGAGGCGCGCGGTATCATTATCCCAGCGCGCCAGTACGCCTTCCAGTTTCGGGCCTGTTTTATCTTGTTTGATGCTGTGGCACTGTATGCAGTTGTTGATGAACAGCTTATGGCCTTCGGTCATTACCGGCTCCGATCCTGTTGTTGAAGGTGCATTTTGCGGTGCCTCCTGCGGGCCGCAGGATACCATCAGCATCAGTACTGCAAACAAGTAGCAAAGATTCTGTTTCATATCCGGGTGTAGTTATTTACTAAGGGACGTAACGCCACGCATCAGGCGTTTCCAGCGGATACCGTTTTCGCCATAGCTCAGCCATACAAACCATGCCTTACCTACTATGTGATCTTCCGGTACAAAGCCCCAGTAGCGCGAGTCTAAGGAGTTGTGGCGGTTATCTCCCATCATCCAGTAGTAATTCATCTTAAATGTATAGCTGTTTGCGGGTTGGCCGTTTATAATGATTTGCCCGTTGCTTTCATCAAGGGTATTCCCCTCGTAGTTGCGTATGATGCGGCGGTACAGTGCAATGTTTTGCGGGGTTAAATTTACAGTAACCCCTTTCTTCGGTATAGTAATAGGCCCGTAATTATCCCTGTTCCATTTAAAGTTGGCCGTGTCTTGCGGAAACACCCACTCAGAAGGCGGGAAACCGGTTTGCCCCGGCTCAAAGTAAAACGGTGTAACGCCGAGTACCCCCGGTTGTTTTAAGGTCATGGGTACTTCTTCGTTTTGCAGGAAGTACAGGTATTTGCCCGGTGCTATGGCCTGTGGCTCATCTATTTCACGCTCTTCTGTAAAATCTGAAGACAGCGGTGAACCTGCGGTGCTGACAATGTAGGAACTCTGCGCATGGGGGAAAACCTTGCCCGGCTCTCCGTTTATATACACTTTGCCGCGCTTTAGTTCAAACCTGTCGCCCGGTATGGCTATGCAGCGTTTGATATAATTGTCTGTTTTATCGACAGGGCGTGTGCTGATGGTGTACATGCTGTTGACTGCTACCCGTCCGTTTGCCCTTACCATTTGGTAATAGTCGGCACCCGGCAGTTCTTCAATAATGGTATCGCCCGCAGGATAGTTAAATACAACTACATCGTTGCGCTCAACACTGCCGAAGCCCGGCAGGCGGTGATAATCCCATTGAACGGCATCTGTGTAAGATTTGCCCCCGGTTATGGGCATGGTATTGTGTACCAGCGGCACGGCTATGGGTGTCATCGGTATGCGTGCCCCGTAAGACATTTTGCTTACAAAGAGATAATCATTTATCAGCAGGCTTCCTTCCATAGAGCCTGTAGGTATGGTATAGGCTTCAATAAAAAAGGTGCGGATGATAGTAGCGGCGATAATGGCAAATATGGCTGCATCCAGCCATTCGCGCATTACCGATTTTTTTTTCTTTTGGGTTTTATCTTTCTTTTTCCAGAAGGCTAAACGCATAAAACTACTGTGTATGATGATATATATAAGCTCCAAAAGTAACAACTTCCGCTTCATTTTCTCAAACAGAAGCTACAGCCGCACCGATTTTAACAATAATATGTGCCGTTGCCGTAAGGTGTATATGGCAGAAGCCTGAGTTATATCATTGAGCCTTTGGCGCATTTTAGTTATTTTGCCTGCCAAAACAAAAAATGATATGTCACGTTCTGTAACCATATTAGGTGCCGGCCTTGTTGGCTCTTTGCTTGGAATTATACTGCGTAAGCGCGGGTATCAGGTAGATATATATGAACGCCGGCCCGATATGCGCTCCAATACCATAGCTGCGGGCCGTTCCATCAACCTGGCCATGAGCGCAAGGGGGTGGAAAGCCCTTGAACTGGCGGGTCTTAAAGACGATATAGCTGCACTGGCCATACCTATGAACGGGCGCTACCTGCACCAGGCCGATGGCAACGCTGCCTTCCAGCAATACGGTAAGAACAATGAAGCCATATATTCCGTAAGCCGTGGCGAGCTGAATAAAAAACTAATGACGCTGGCGGAAGAGCATGGTGCCAAAATCCACTTCGACCACCGCTGTACCCGTGTGGATGTAGCGGAAAACCGTCTCTACTTCCAACTGGCCGATGGTACGGAAATGACTAAAAATGCCGACCTGCTGTTTGGCGCCGATGGGGCTTTTTCCGCATTGCGCAACAGTTACGTGCATATGGACAGGGTAAACGCTGCCCATCATTACCTGGAGCATGGCTATAAAGAACTGTGCATACCGCCGGGTGCAGACGGTAAAATGATGATGGAGAAAAATGCGCTCCACATCTGGCCACGGCACAACTTTATGATGATAGCGCTGCCAAACACCGACGGCACGTTTACCTGTACCTTGTTCCTGCCGTTTGAAGGAGAGGTATCATTTGAAAAACTGGATACGGAAGAGAAAGTGAAAGCGTTCTTCAATGAACAATTTCCCGATGCGGTGCTTATGATGCCGACATTGATGGAAGACTTTTTCGGCAATCCCACCTCTTCACTTATTACCACGTATATATTCCCCTGGCACTATAAGGACAAGAGTGCGTTGATTGGTGATGCCGCACATGCCATTGTGCCGTTTTACGGGCAGGGTATGAACGCCGGTTTTGAAGATTGCACCATCATGGCCGGGCTGATGGATAAATATGGCGATGACTGGGCTACTATACTGAAACGCTACGAAATATTGCGCAAGCCGAATGGCGATGCCGTAGCGCAGCTCGCATTGCTTAACTTTGTAGAAATGCGCGATAAGGTGGCCGACCCGGCATTCCTCGAGCGCAAGAAAATAGAAAAGGAGTTGGGTAAGCTGTATCCCGACCGCTTTATTTCGGTTTACGAAATGGTATCCTTCAGCCATATACCTTACCATACCGCCATGAGTTGTATACGTGCCCAGGACCAGCTATTGCAAAATATAATGGCTGAGGGCGACTTTTTCGCACTGTCCGGCAATAGTGATTTTACCCATAAACTGGATAAGTGGGTGGAAGATTATCACCGGTCGGTACAACAACTGGAGTTTACGAATGACATTTGAGAAAAGGTGGACACTAAAACCCGCCGATGAAACATACATACAAGCCCTGCAGGAATCGCTGCGGATACATCCTGCCCTGTGCCGCCTGCTGGCTGTGAGGGGTATAGATGGTTTCGACAGTTCCAAAGCTTTTTTCCGGCCTGAACTGAACCACCTGCACGACCCCTTCCTGATGAAGGGGATGCGTAAAGCTGTGGAACGTATTGCGGAAGCCGTAGAATGGCATGAACGCATTATGGTTTACGGCGACTACGATGTGGATGGTACCACATCGGTAGCCCTTGTCTATTCTTTCCTGAAAAAGAAGTATGACGGTGATATTACGTACTATATACCCCATCGCTACCGCGAAGGTTACGGCGTATCGAAAGCAGGTATAGACTATGCACATGCGAACGGCTATACGCTGATGATAACGCTGGACTGCGGTATTAAATCTGTGGAGCTTATCGGTTATGCACAATCGCTGGGTATAGACGTAATTGTTTGCGACCACCATACGCCAGACTACCAGTTGCCGCCTGCCGTTGCCATACTGAACCCGAAACAGGAAGATTGCCCCTACCCTTATAAAGAACTGAGCGGTTGCGGTATCGGTTTTAAACTGGTATGTGCGCTGGCGCAACACTGGAAGATGCCCGAAGAAGCAGCCTTTGAATACCTTGACCTGGTGGCTACCAGCATAGCAGCTGATATAGTGCCTATAGACGGTGAAAACCGGATACTGGCTTATTATGGTTTGCAGAAGGTGAACGAATCGCCCTCTCTGGCTATTAAAACATTGAAGGAACTGGGAGCCGTAACACGCGACCTAAGTATATCTGACCTTGTATTTGTAATAGGCCCCAGGGTGAATGCCGCCGGTCGTATGGATGATGCGAAGAAGGCCGTAGAATTGTTTATAGAAACCGACCCGCACAACATTATAGCACTGGCAGAGGCGCTGCAGTCTGATAATTCAGACCGTAAAGAGGTGGATAAGAACATTACTGAAGAAGCCCTGGCCATATTGCAGGGCGATGCTGCGCTGGCCGCACGTAAATCAACCGTGCTTTACCAGTCGCACTGGCATAAAGGTGTGGTGGGTATTGTGGCATCGCGGCTGATAGACCATTATTACCGGCCTACTATTGTGCTGACGCTGAGCAATGACAAGGTGACTGGCTCGGCACGTTCGGTAAGCGGCTTCAACATATACGAGGCCATACATGAGTGCCGCGACCTGCTGGATAACTACGGCGGGCACTTTTATGCAGCGGGTATGACCATGCACCCTGACAGGGTAACCGCTTTTACTACCCGTTTTGAAGAAGTGGTATCGCGTACCATAGACCCTAACCTGCTGATACCGGAAATAGAGATAGACGCGGAGATAAATTTCGCGGATATCAAGCCTGCTTTCTACAATATCATCCGCCAGTTTGAGCCTTTTGGCCCTGCCAATATGAAGCCGGTATTCCTGACGCGCAATGTGCAGGATTTCCAGGGCTATTCCCGCATTGTCAAAGAACAGCACCTGAAATTCGTGGTACAACAGTTTAACCGGGACGTGGTAGATGGCATCGGTTTTGGCCTTGCCGATAAGTACGACATTGTTTCGCGCGGGCCTTTTGACATGGTGTACACCGTTGAGGAAAACGAGTTCAACGGCGTAACCAAGCTACAGGTGAAGGTGATTGATGTGAAACCGGCAGCCCCCTCCAACTCCCCCCAGGGGGGAGGGCGTTAAGCTATTTTGCTATATCTATTTTTACTTTCTTGTTTTTTATTTTTTCGTTTTTGATGAGGTGCAGCACATGGCTGGCCTTGCTGCGGCGCACGGCGGCAAACGAGAAGAAGTCCTTTACATCAATCAGTCCTATATCTTCTTTCCTGAGCTGCCCTTTTTGAGCAAGGAAGCCAACGATATCTATCTTATTTACTTTATCCTTTTTACCTGCGGCAATAAAGAACGTAGTCCATTGCGGGCGGTCGGGTAAAGGGTGACTGCCTTCTATGTTCATTACTTCCGGTTCCCCTTCTACATATTCGGGCACCTTTTCGTCGGGGCCAAGTAATAATATTGCCGTGCCGCTGGCCTCCATACGTGCAGTACGGCCATTGCGGTGGGTAAAGCTATCGGGGGTGTGCGGCAACTGGTAATGTATGATGTAGCGGATAAAAGGAATATCGAGCCCGCGGGCGGCAAGGTCGGTAGTTACCAGGAAGTTGGTACTGCCGTTACGAAACTTGCTGAGTGCGCTGTCACGTTCCTGCTGCTCCATTTGCCCATGATAAAACTCGTTGTATATACCTTTCTCTGCGAGCAAACGGGATGTACGCTCAACAGATTCCCTGTGGTTGCAAAAAATGATGGCGGGGCGGTTGCCCAGGTAGCACAGCAGTTGGAATAGTGTATCCACCTTATCCTTATCGGCTGACTGCACCAGTTTTATTTCCAGCCTCTGCTGTGATTCTTCTTCGCTGAGAAAGTTCAATGTTTCCGGTTCTTCCATACCGAGGAAACCGGGTATATCTACGGCTTGTGTAGCTGATGTAAGGATATTCTTTTCAAGGTTGGGCAATGAACCGGTTATAAAGGATACTTCCTCCTGAAAACCCAGCTCCAGCGTTTTATCAAATTCGTCCAGCACCAGGGTTTTAATAGCATCTACGGTGATGTTGCCCCTGCGTATGTGGTCGGCAAGACGGCCGGGTGTGCCTACAATCAATGCTGGTGGTTCTATGAGGTTGTTTTCTTCCGTTTCGCGCAGGTGCCCGCCGTAGCATGCGGTTATCTTATGCCCCGTGCCCATTTGCCTGAATACTTTTTCAATTTGCTGTGCCAGTTCGCGGCTGGGCACTATGATGAGCGCTTGTGTCTGCCGGTTGGCAGCATCGAGTGTTTCCAGCACAGGCAGCAGAAAGGCAAGTGTTTTGCCTGAGCCGGTGGCAGAGAGCAGGATTACATCTTTATGCTTACTGTTGGCTTCAACAGAGGCCAGTTGCATATCGTTCAGGCCCTTAATGTTGAGGCGCACCAATATATCTTCCAGGTTATATCCTGCTTTTTGCATAGCTGCAAAAGTACGAAAGGGGGTGGTACCTATCAGTTCTATTGTAGGATATGCCCTGTTTTTATAGGTTTTATTTATAAATTAGCTAATTACAGTTTAATGTAAAAAATATTTATTTGAACAATGTAAAATAATGAACAGTGTTTATTATGTTTGCATCGTAAATTAAAGTATGGGTATTTCGGAAAGAAAAGAAAGGGAAAAACAGGAAATGCGCAAGCGTATACTGCATGCTGCCATGACCATGTTTTTGGAAGAAGGGTATGATAAAACGTCTATACGCAATATAGCCGAAAAGATTGAGTATAGCCCGGCCACACTTTACCTGTATTTCAAAGATAAAGATGAGCTGTTATACGAAGTACAAAAAGAAGCATTCATACAACTGCACGAAACGTTTTTGAAAGATATCACATCTGGCGAGCCGCTGGAGCAGTTGCGCCAGATATGCAGAAGCTACGTGCGTTTCGGCCTGAACAACCCGGAACTATATGATCTGATGTTCATTATACGTGCACCGATGAATGTAGTGGAAGAGAAAGAAGCCTGGGAAAATGGTACGGATGCCTTCGGCACACTGATAGGTATTTTGCAAAGATGCATTGAGAATAAGCTGATACGCTATAATGATGTGATGATTGCTGCATTGTCTGTATGGTCGATGACCCATGGCCTGGTATCGCTGGATGTACGCTGCCGGCTGAAAGTAATGGAAATGACCGAAGAAAATTTATTGAATGCTATTGATATCACGATTGAAGAATTTTTAAGGGTAATCTCTAACTAATAATTTTTTTGCCTTAATAATAAACAGTGTTCATAATGTCAACGTTAATAAGAAAAGATGCGGCGTTAATAATGCTTCTGCTGCTTGCCGGAAGTTACACGTATGCACAAAACAGCATCATCGACGATTATATCCAGGCTGCTTTTGCAGGTAATCAAAGCCTGAAACAACAACAGTTTCAACTGGAAAAAGCCATGTACGGGCTAAAGGAAGCAAAATCGCTTTTCCTGCCAACGGTAAGCCTGCAGGCATCTTATGTAAAATCGAAAGGTGGACGAACTATCGACTTCCCCATAGGCGATTTGCTGAACCCTGTGTACAGCACCCTGAACCAGCTTACGGAAAGCCAGCAATTCCCCACATTGGAAAATGCATCGATACAACTGAACCCCGACAACTTTTATGATGCCAAACTACGCACGGTGCTGCCGTTGGTGAATGCTGAAATATGGTTTAACCGCGAGATAAAAAAAGAAATGGTGAACCGGCAGCAGGCAGCGGTAAATGTATATAAACGCCAGTTGGTGAAAGATGTGAAAGAAGCATATTACCATTACTACCAGGCCAGCAAAGAAGTAGCCATATATGAGAATGCCATGAAACTGGTGGATGAAAACATCAGGGTGAATGAAAGCATGTACCGCAATGGTGTGAGAAACGGCACGGCGCTGACACGCGCACAGGCAGAAAAAGAAAAGATAACCACTTCGCTCACCAATGCGGAAACCAACAGCCGTAATGCAAAAATGTATTTCAACTTTTTGCTGAACCGCGAACTGGATACGGATATAGAAATAGACACCCTGCTGATAACCGATATAGATAACCTGGGCGGCGATTTTACTACAGACGTCAGCAAGCGTGAAGAACTGCAACAGGTACAATCTGTAAAACATATTTATGCCCTGAACAGAGGCTTGCAGCAATCGCACCTCATACCAAAGGTCAATACGTTTCTGGACCTGGGTTCGCAGGGATTTGACTGGGCGCTGAACGACCGTTCCAAATATTACATGTGGGGCGTGAACCTGCAATGGGATTTGTTTTCATCTAACCAATACACATACAAAACACAGCAGGCTGTTGCCGATATGAATACGGCAGCTACGCTGGAACAGGAAACTGAAAAACTACTGCTTATGCAACTACAAAATGCTTACAATAATTTCAACTCGGCGTTTGCATCGTGCAGGAGCGCCCGCCAGCAACTGGCACTGGCTGAAAAGTATTACCGCGAACAAATGAAGATGTATAAAGAAGGCCAGTTGCTATACATAGAGCTGGTGGATGCACAAAACCAATTAGTAAATGCCGAGTTGCAACTGAGTGTTGCTATTGCGAACACGCGTATAGCTGCCGCAGAAATAGAACGTTGCAGTGCCGCTTATTCCATTTAATCAAAATAACAAAAAAACACTTTTTATATGAAACAATATCTGCTACTCGCTGCTGCATTTCCCCTGCTGCTGTTCACGGCATCGTGCGGAGATGAAACCAAAGCCAATAATGTACCACCTGCCGAAGTAATACCTGTGAAGGTAATGCCGCTGGCAGAAAATGACGGTGCGGACAATATCCTGTTGTCCGGCCAGTTTACTACCGATGACGAAGTAATGCTGGGATTCAAAACAGGAGGGGTCATACATTCCATACTGGTGAAAGAAGGCGATGCCGTAAAACAAGGACAGATACTGGCCACGCTGAACCTTACGGAAATAAATGCACAGGTGCAGCAGGCACAACTGGGCTTTGAAAAAGCACAGCGCGACTACCTGCGCGTGACCAACCTGTATAAAGACAGTGTGGCTACGCTGGAGCAGTTTCAGAACAGCAAAACCGCACTGGAACTGGCTAAACAACAACTGAAGGCGGCGCAGTTTAACCTTGCCTATTCTGAAATACGGGCGCCGAAAAACGGGTATGTATTGCGCAAACTGGCCAATGAAGGGCAGGTAGTAGGGCCGGGCACACCTGTATTGCAAACCAACGGTGCGCATTCAGGCAACTGGATATTGAAGGTAGGCGCAGGCGACAGGGAATGGAATGCCATATCGGTGAATGATAAAGCAGTAGTAAGCCTGGGCAACAATGACAGCCGCCGGATGGAAGGTATTGTAATAAGGAAATCTGAAGCGATAGACCCGGCTACAGGTACCTTCAGCATAGATGTAAAGCTGCAGGGAAAAACTATGGAGAGCATAGCCTCAGGTGCCTTTGGCAAAGCCGTTATCAGCACACAAAAGGAAAACACGGCGGTTAACCATACATGGGCAGTGCCTTATGATGCCATACTGGATGGCGACGGCAGCACCGGTTATGTATTTGTGACCAGCGATGGTAAGACTGCGAAGAAAGTACAGGTGACCATAGCGGATATAGGCAAAGAGCAGGTGTATGTAACAGGAGGACTGGAGGGCGCAAGGCAACTGATTATTTCCGGCAGCGCCTATCTCGCAGATAATAGTACTATAAACATCATTCGTTAAACCTCCAATACGATACTGCAATGAAAATTTCTGAATACGCGGTGAAGAATTACCAGTTCACGCTGGTCATATTCATCATGGTAATTGCGTTGGGGCTAACTACTATCCTGAACATGCCCCGCTCCGAAGACCCTTCGCTGAGTGCGCCTACTTTTCCTGTAGTGGTTGTTTATCCCGGTACCAGCCCCGAAGATATGGAAGAACTGGTGGTAGACCCGCTGGAGCAGGAGATAAACGGGCTGGATGATATAAAGCGTGTGCGCAGCACAATAGGCGACGGCGTGGCCGTACTGCGCGTAGAGTATAAATACAACAGTGATGTGGATGCCAAATACCAGGAGATAGTGCGTGTGGTGAATAATAAACGTACAGAACTGCCCCCGGATATATTGAGCATCGATGTACAGAAATTCCAGCCGTCTGATGTGAACATACTGCAGGTAGCGCTGATATCCGAAAATGCATCGCGCGACAAACTGAAACTGTATGCCGAGCGCCTGCAGGACGAACTGGAGAAGCTGACACCGCTGAAGAACGTGGAGATACACGGCCTGCCGGAGCAGCAGGTGCGCATAGAAATAGAACCTGCAAAGCTGGCGCAGATGCATATACCGCTGAATGCGGTGATGGGCAGTATGCAGAGTGAAATGGCCAATATACCGGGTGGTAGCGTGGATGCAGGGAACAAAACATTCAATATCAAAACCAGTGGCAACTATACGAATATTGATGAGATAAAAAACACTGTGGTATATGCAGCCAACGGGAAAAATATATACCTGAAAGATATAGCCAAAGTATATTATGGCTATGAAGATGATAAATACCATACGCGGCTGAATGGCCACAGGTGCATATTTGTGGTAGCTGCACAGAAAGACGGGGAGAACATCAGTAAAACACAACAGCAATACCAGCCTGTGCTGGCGAAGTTTAAAAAAACGCTGCCGGGCAATATAGACCTTGTTCAGAATTTTGACCAGGCCGATAATGTGAACAAAAGGCTGGGCGGACTGGGCAAAGATTTCCTGATAGCAATATTGCTGGTAGCCATTACCCTGCTGCCACTGGGCGGGCGGCCTGCTATCATCGTAATGATATCGATACCCCTGTCGCTGGCCATAGGTATTGTGTTGCTGAATGTATTCGGTTTCAACCTGAACCAGCTAAGCATAGTGGGGCTTGTGGTGGCGCTGGGCCTGCTGGTAGACGATAGTATAGTAGTGGTAGAAAATATTGAGCGGTGGATGCTGGAAGGCCACTCGCGGCTGGAAGCCACGCTGATGGCCACGAAGCAAATAGGCCTCGCCGTAGTGGGCTGTACGGTTACGCTGATTATTGCTTTTATGCCGCTGGTGTTTATGCCCGAAGGTGCAGGCGATTTCATCAGGGGATTGCCCATGGCAGTAATCTTCTGCGTGATGGCCTCGATGTTCGTATCGCTGACCATTATACCATTCCTTTCCAGCAGGTTGCTGAAAGAACATACCGGCAACCCGGAAGGAAACATTTTTATGCGCGGGCTGAAACGCCTGATACACGGAAGCTATGCACGGCTACTGGACAGGGCCCTGGCAAAACCGGTACAAACCATTGTGATAGCAGTCGTGATATTCGCCGGTTCTATTATGGTGTTCAATATCATCGGTTTCAGCCTGTTCCCTGCTTCGGAGAAGCCGCAGTTCCTGGTGAATATTACCACACCCCCACAGTCGAACCTGGTGTACACAGACAGTGTATCGAAGCATATAGAAAAAGAGCTGTTGCAGGAAGAGAAGATACAATTCGTATCGGCCAACATAGGCAAGGGCAACCCGAGGATATACTATAACGAGGTGCCGGAGAATGAGCGCAGCGATTACGCACAGCTTTTTGTACAACTGGATGAGCATACATCGCCTGATGAAAAGCTGGCCCTGATAGAAAAGCTGCGTAAGAAGTGGACACCTTATCCCGGTGCTAAGGTGGAGGTGAAAAACTTTGAGCAGGGCCCGCCTGTAGTAGCCCCGGTAGAGGTGCGCCTGTTTGGCGATAACCTGGATATGCTGCGCTCGCTGGCGTTTAAGGTGGAAGATATGCTGAAGAAAACACAAGGCACCATGTATGTAAGCAACCCGGTAAGCATATTGAAGTCGGACATAAAAGTGGATATAGACAAGCAAAAGGCCAGGATGCTGGGCATACCTATTGTAAACATCGACAGAACCGTACGCATGGCCGTAGCCGGGTTGAACATCGGCAGTTACTCAGACGATAACGGTAACGACTATGACCTGCTGCTGACCCGTGTGAAGAATGGCAGGCCCACATTGGATGAATTGCAGAACCTGTACATCAACAACAGTGCAGGCAGTGCGATACCGCTGAGCCAGGTGGCAGGGTTGAAGCTGGAATCGACCCCGGTAAGCATCAACCATAATGAAAAGCGCAGGGTAGTATCTGTGAAAGCATACGTACAGAAAGGCTTCCTTGTGGATAGGGTCATTAATGATGTGGTGGCGCAGATGGACCAGGCAGCGTTGCCTGACGGATATACTTACGAGATGGGGGGAGAGGTAGAATCACGTAAGGAGTCGTTTGGCGGTTTTGCAACTATTATACTGGTTACGGTGTTCATGTTTATTGCGGTGCTGATACTGGAGTTTAAAACGTTCAAGAGTACGCTGATTGTATTGAGCGTGATACCGCTGGGTATAGTAGGGGCTGCAATAGCTTTGTGGATGACGGGCAACTCCCTTTCTTTTGTTGCCATTATAGGATTGATAGCGCTGGCAGGCATTGAGGTAAAGAATACGATACTATTGGTTGACTTTACCAACCAGTTAAGACAACAGGGCAAAGGGCTGGATGAAGCTATACGGGAAGCGGGCGAGATACGTTTCCTGCCCATTGTGCTTACCTCGCTGACAGCTATTGGCGGCCTTACGCCTATTGCTATCTCAACCAACCCGCTGATAGCACCGCTTGCCATTGTACTGATAGGCGGGCTCATCAGTTCTACTTTATTATCGAGGATTGTAACACCTGTAGTGTACAAACTGATACCGCCACGTGTAGCGGTGAAGCAGGTTTATACAGCAGAGTAGTTTGGTTGTGGTTTTAAAGGAAGGCGGCTAAAAAGCCGCCTTCCTTTTTACCGGTTGTAGTATTCCAATGCTCTGGGCAAATGACTTTTTATATCTTCAATTCGCTGCTCATCGCTGGGATGGGTGCTAAGGAATACAGGTATATTCGACCCTCCGCTTTGCGCCTGCATCTTCTCCCAGAATGAAACGGCGTTGTGTGGGTCATAGTCTGCAAAAGCCATATAATAAAGCCCGGATTCATCAGCTTCGCTTTCCTGCGTACGGGAAAAAGCCAGTACGCCCAATGTGCTGCCCACGCCGTAGGCCGCATTAAATAGTTGCTGTGTTTCCTGCGGTTTGGAAGATAACAATGCCGATAATGCTACACCCCCATATTGCACCAGCAATTGCTGGCTCATGCGTTCATTACCATGTTTCAACACCGCATGTGCTATTTCGTGCCCCATCACTACGGCAAGGTCGGCATCTGAACCGATGAGGGGGAGTATGCCGCTGTATACCACTATTTTACCGCCAGGCATACACCATGCATTTACTTCGGCATTATTTACCAGGTTGAATTCCCATTGGTACCCGTCAATCAGGTTGGTTTCTCCCTGCTCTGTAAGGTATTGTTGCACCGCTGTGGTAAGGCGGCTACCCACGCGTTTAACCATATCTGCTTCCGGTGTGCCGGTTACAGGCGGGTTGGCGCCAATGAACTCACTGTACTGCTGCGCTGCAAGGGCGCGTACAGTTTGGTCATCAACAAGCGATAATGTATTGCGGCCATTTGCATTTTTGCGGCATGCATACAGGAACATGGATGCTGCAAAAGCAAATAATATAGTCAGGACGTAGTAATTCTTTTTCATAACCTATGATATTACTGTGAATGCTGATAATAATTTCATACCATCACGGGCAATCCGCCCTGCGCTAAAAAATTAATCCTGTTTTGTCCGGATTTGCCCTTCCTGTTCGTTATAACGGTACAACAATAAAATACGAACAAAATGGAACAAAGAATGAATGCAATCGAAAAAGGCCGCGGTGCAATGGCGGCACTGTATGGTATCGGTGCTTACCTGAAAAAATCGCCTGTAGAGCAGTCGCTGCTAAACCTTATTTATTTCCGCGTATCGCAGATAAACGGTTGTGCCTACTGCCTGGATATGCATGCAAAGGATATGCGGGCAGAGGGTGAATCGGAACAAAGGCTATATGTGCTGGATGCATGGAGGGATGCACCTTTTTATACAGACAGGGAACGTGCTGCGCTGGCATGGGCCGAGGCTGTTACGAAAATAAGCGGCGGCCAGGTGCCCGATGATGTATATGAAGCGGCACTGGCGCAATTTACCGAGGCAGAACTGGTAGACCTGACCCTGGCTGTTACTACTATCAACACTTACAACCGTATCAACATATCTTTTCGTACCGAAGCGGGTGGCTATGAAGTAGGTATGTGGAATTAAGTACAGGTGGCACAAACAAAAAATGCCGGTGAATCAGACCGGCATTTTTTATGGAAAATTATTGAATGTTAGTTTTTGAATAGCCTGAAAATATCAAGGCCGTTGGCGTAGAGCATTAAGCCAAGCAGCAGAACAAGGCCCACTGTGGTAGCGCGCTCCATTACTTTCTCGCTCACCTTACGGCCGCTTACCAGTTCAAACAGCAGGAATATTACATAGCCGCCATCCAGTCCCGGTATAGGCAGCAGGTTCATCACGGCAAGTATAATAGATATGAAAGCTGTAAGTACAAGAAAGTCCTGCCAGACGAAAACTGGTGAGAACATTTTACCAAAGCTCACAATGCCTCCCACGCTTTCAGAGGCTTTTATCTCTTTCGATGTAAGTATCATTTTAAGCTGCGTCCAGTAATTGCCTATCTGTGTGAAGGTGTAAGAAAAACCTTTGCCAACGGCAGCAATGGGATTATACTTAACCTTCTCCATGGTAAAGTAACTATCGGGCCCTTTGGGTGCGAAGCCTAATATTTTATTATCGGGTACTACTCCATTCATTACAACCGGTTGCCCACTACGCATTACTGTAACAGAGATAGGCTGTCCTGCCGATGCTCTTTTTATTTTTTCAAACTCGTCGAAGAAGTGTACTGGCGTGTTGTTTACTGCAATTACACTGTCGCCTTCTTTCAACCCCATACGTTCCGCTTCGCTCTTTTTAGATACATCGGCCACTACCAATGGTATACGCGGTATGATGAAGGTGTTTTTCTGTCCTTTGATGATTTTACGGATGGTACCCTCCGGCACGCTTACGTCTACAGTTTGTCCATCTCTTAAAACGGTAAAAGTCTTTGCCTCGCGAAAAATGAACTCGTATGTAATGCGGTTGAACCTGTCGACCGGCTGGCCGCCAACAGCTACAATTTTATCACCACTGTGCAGACCAATGCTTTCGGCGGTGCTGTCAACAGCTATGCCATATACTGCATTTTGCGTAGGCAGGAACTCCTCGCCCCATACACCGAATATGAAGGCATATATACCTATGGCCACCAGCACATTCATGATGATACCGCCGAGCATGATAAACAAACGTTGCCAGGCTTTTTTGGAGCGGTATTCCCAGGGTTGCGGCGGCTGGTTCATCTGTTCTTTATCCATGCTCTCGTCTACCATACCTGCAATCTTCACATAACCGCCCAGCGGAAACCAGCCGAGGCCGTATTCCGTATCGCCTTTCTTCTTTTTAAAGAGTGCGAAGTTCAGTAAGCCGGGGAAAGGGAACAGGAAATCGAAAAAGAGGTAAAACTTTTCAACACGCGTTTTGAACAGGCGTGCAAAAAAGAAATGGCCGAACTCGTGCAGGAGTATCAGGACCGACAGTGCAGCCAACAGTTGTAAAGCCTGCACCATGCCGCCCGATATGAGTAATACTGTATTTAATTGCATTTATCTGTGTGCTAAAGAATATTTAATAAGAAGAAAGCTGGCTTTTTTTAACAAGCTCGGCAGCATGTGCCCTTGCTTCCGCATCCGATTTGCTGTAATCGTCAAGGGTAGGCTGCTCTATAAAAGAAACAAGGTCCATTACATTTTCTATTATATCGCTCATTTCTATAAAGCTAACTTTATTTTGCAAAAATGAATGTACAACTACTTCATTTGCTGCATTTAATATGCAGGGCATGTTGCCGCCTTTGTACATTGCATCTTTGGCGAGTGCAAGATTACGGAAAGTTTTATAATCCGGTTGTTCAAAGGTCAGCTTGGGGAAATCCCTGAAATCGAAACGTTTAAAATCGTTGTATAAGCGGTAAGGGAAAGCGATAGCATACTGTATGGGCAGTTTCATATCGGGCAGGCCCAGCTGGGCTTTCAGGGAACCGTCGGTAAACTGTACCATAGAGTGTATAATAGATTGCGGGTGTATCACTACATCTATCTGTTCGTTTTGCAACCCGAAGAGCCACTTGGCTTCTATCATCTCCAGTCCCTTGTTCATCAGTGTAGCACTGTCGATGGTTATTTTGGCGCCCATCGTCCAGTTGGGGTGCTGCAGGGCATGGCTGGCCTTTACATTTACAAGATAGTTGGGCTTGCGGCCAAGAAAAGGGCCGCCAGAAGCGGTAAGGATGATTTTCTCCACCTTATCGGGGTTTTCGCCCACAAGGCATTGGAATATAGCCGAATGCTCACTGTCTACAGGGATAATCTCTGTTTTGTTTTCCAGCGCTTTCTGCGTTACTATATCCCCCGCTACTACCAGTGTTTCCTTATTGGCAAGGGCTATACGCTTGCCTGCTTCTACGGCGGCAAGGGTAGATGACAGGCCTGCAAAGCCTACTATAGCGGCTACTACGGTATCTACCGTATCCCATTGCACCACTTCCTTCAAGGCACTTTCGCCGGTAAATACTTTAACGCCTGTATTTGAAAGCGCTTTTTTTACCGTTTCGTATTTCGACTCATCGGTTATTACTACAGCATTGGGGTTGAATTTGACTGCCTGTTCTATAAGCAGGTCTGCATTGCTGTGCGCGCTCAATACCTCCGCCTCAAACATTTCAGGGTGAGATTCGATAACCTGCAATGCCTGTGTACCGATAGAACCTGTAGAACCCAGTATGGCCAGTCTTTTTTTCTTTTCTGTCTTTTGCATAATCCGCCCCAAAGGTATTAAACCTCCCGTCAATTAACATTTATAATCACATTGACAAACAATAATTAATCTGTCAATGCATCAAAGCTAACAGACATATTGTATATTTCCGTTTCAGAACTTCTTTTTTGAAAAAATCTTAACAGGATGACAGACGTTATCATGAGTTTTTTAGCCGGGCTGGAAAAAAATAATAATAAGCCCTGGTTTGATAAGCACCGTAAAGAGTACGAAGCTGCTAAGGCTGCTTACGAAGCAATAGTGACAGAACTGCATGCCGGCCTCAGCAAAATAGAACCGGCCCTTGCCGATCAGAAGCCGAAGGATGCCATCTTCCGCATTTTCAGGGACGTTCGTTTTTCAAAAGATAAAACGCCTTACAAA
Organism: uncultured Flavipsychrobacter sp.; assembly: GCA_964621795.1. Classification (GTDB taxonomy): domain Bacteria; phylum Bacteroidota; class Bacteroidia; order Chitinophagales; family Chitinophagaceae; genus Polluticoccus. The sequence continues at coordinate 96,366 of CAZUMM010000013.1, read as the reverse complement.
GCGCACTTCGGGGCGGCCTTCAGCAGAGGGGGTAAAAAGGCAATGGATGCAGGATTTTATTTTCACATGGAGCCGGGGAAAAGCTTTCTTGCCGGTGGCATGTGGATGCCTGATGGCCCGGTGCTTAAAAAGGTAAGGCAGGAAGTGGATTATAACTTTAACGAGTTCAAGGCCATACTAGGCGATAAAAAATTTAAAAAGTATTTTAAGAATATAGAAGGCGAAAAGCTTAAAACGCTGCCCCAGGGCTATACTGCTGATAATCCGGCTATTGAATACCTGAAAATGAAAAGCTTTGTAGTGAGCACAAAACTGGACGATAAAACCCTTGCTTCGAAAAACGCTATTCCGAAGGTGGTGGAAATTTTTACAGTAATGAAGCCTTTAGTAGATTTTTTGAATAGAGCGTTGGATTAATCAGTTACGAAATACAAGAAACTCAAAAGGACGGTCTGAGATACTGGTTTTACGCTTTCTTCGCTTACCCTGGGGGGTATACTCGGGCTTTTCGTTGTACACATCCAGCATTTCCGAGGCCACGTTTACCTGCTTTTCATTGTCCACTTTACTCACTATCAGCATCAGCTCTTCCACTTTCTGGTCAAAGTCTTCCTGCCAATGCTGCGCTACTTTTGTAGTGACGAGTAGCTCGCGCGCCTGCTGTTTCATGAGGCCAATTTTTAGAGTTATAAAAAATATTTCTTAGAAAGTTAAGCAATTTTATTGCTAAAAGGAATAGTAATAAAAGATATGTGAGCACTTTTTACAAAAAGCGCTCACATATATAATATAAATACAATAAACTGATAATCAGTAAAACTGTGTCAGGTAGGGGTACCGTTGTTTATAAAGCTCTTTCACCTTGTTGAGTATAGTATCACGCAGCGAATTTATATTGCGGCGCTCAATAGCCGAGATAAAAACACAGGCTCCGTTGGTTTCCCGTTCCCATCTTTCCCGTAGCTCCCTCAGCAGGTTTTGCTTTACGTCCTCGTCCAGCCAAGGGTCAAACGTTTTTTCCTCGTACAGGTCCATTTTGTTGAAGATGGTCAGGATGGGTTTGTCGAATGCGCCAATATCCTGCAGGGTTTTATTGACTACCCCCATCTGGTCTTCGTAGGCAGGGTGGGATATATCTACTACATGCAGCAGGCAATCGGCCTCGCGCACCTCGTCAAGGGTACTTTTAAAGCTTTCTACCAGGTGGTGGGGCAGTTTGCGGATGAAGCCTACCGTATCGCTCAGCAGGAAAGGGGTCTGTTCATACACTACTTTCCGTGTAGTCGTATCAAGCGTGGCAAAGAGTTTGTTTTCAGCAAATACGTCTGACTTGCTGAGCAGGGTCATCAGCGTGCTTTTGCCAACATTGGTATATCCTACCAGTGCTACACGTACATAGGTGCCGCGCTCTTTGCGCTGGGTAAACGATTGTTTGTCAATCTCGGCCAGGCGTTTGCGCAGCAGCGATATTTTGTCTTTAATGATACGGCGGTCGGTTTCTATTTCCGTTTCACCCGGCCCGCGCGAGCCAATACCGCCTCCCTGCCTTTCCAGGTGTTTCCACATGCCGCGGAGGCGTGGTAGTATATATTGGTATTGTGCCAGTTCTACCTGCACTTTTGCCTGTGCTGTTTTGGCCCGGCGGGCAAAAATATCGAGTATCAGGTCGCTGCGGTCAATCGTTTTTATGTTGATGGCTTTTTCTATATTCCCTATCTGTGAACCTGTGAGCTCATCGTCGAATATAATGAGGTTTACCCCCTTTGCGCGGGCATATTCGCCTATTTCTTCCAGCTTGCCTTTTCCTACAAAGGTTTTACTGTCGGGGTGCTGCAGCTTCTGTGTAAATGTTTTTACGGTTTGCGCACCCGCGGTTTCTGCCAGGAAAGCCAGTTCCGACAGGTATTCCATAGCCTGGTCCTCTGTCTGGTTCTTATGTATGAGGCCTACCAGTATGGCACGCTCTTCATTCTCTATAATGTTCTTTTGTTCTATCATTGGCCGATAAATAAAGCCACCCTTTAAAGGATGGCTTTGAATATGCAAAATTATGAATAATATGTCAGATAAGACGCTCCTGTTCGCGCAGCCAGCGTTCCGGTATCTCATCGTTGCTGGCTATCAGGTAATCGTTGTACGAGCAGGGTATGTATGACTGGTTGGGCAGCTTCATCCACCACCTGTTGGTACGTTTGCTTTTCAGGAATATGGTATCGTTGTCGGTAAAGGTGACATGGAATACGATAAACTCTTCATGGTCAGTCAGTTCAGCCTCAGTTTTCCGTACATGGTAGCCATCTATAAAGTACCATATCATCTGCGATATCAGTTTGGCGGTCATATTGTGCGTATCCTGTTCGGGCCGGTAGCCGTATATACCTATAGAGGTCAGTTTATCGCTCATGCCGGCATACCTTGTCAGCACACAGGCTTCATCGCCGGTAAAGCCGTTGGGCGAGCCGTTGATGTTCATCGGCGCATCGCTATAGCGGACTGCTGATATATCGAAGCTGAACAGGTTGCTGGTGCGCAACACGGGCTCCATATCTTCTATATGTTCCCGCACACGCCCCAGGCGGTAGAAGTCGAACCGTAGTTTATCCAGTGTTTCCATCATGCGCGGGTGTGCATAATAGCTCTGGAAGCCTATATGGCTGTAATGGGCTACAAAATTGGGTTGTGCGGTAAGCATATCCATCAGGAAGCCCCGTGCGGTAATCCCTTCCGTCTCGTCCAGGTTCACCAGCATATCGGCAACCGATGCATTAATCATGTTTCCCGATTTTTTGAATGCTTCGTACTGCTGCATGGTCAGGTCGTGGCTGCCACCTATCACTATTACCGTTTTACCCGCTTCGTGCAGTTCGTGTAGTACGGTGCGCAAAGCAGCGCGTGTATCATCCACACCGGCCCCTTCACGTATATTCCCCGCATCAGCAATTTTTACAGAGGGGTGCCATGCATACAGCTTGTACAATTCTTCACGTATGGCGTCGGCGCCATTGCTGTAAACGGCATCCCGGTCTTCTCCCCGCCATTCGCCGCAGCCTACAATAATGATGTCTGCGTCTTCCCAGTCGAAATGCTCCTGTGAAGCGCACTGTACATTTGCCCCCCATTGCAGCGGTTCATAACTGCCGGGCGGCTGTGTTTCCATAAAATGTCGCGTTTCAAAAAAAGGCCTTAATTCCTGCATAAAGTTGTGTTGTAACTGCGGCTAAAATAAACAATTGTACAATAGGTTTTCTACAGTTTATATAGATAGGATAACGCTATGCATCCGTATTAATTGTTAAAATATGCAGATATAATTCTTTGGCCGGTTCTTTCTGTGTGTTTTTTATATTTTTGGGCGTCAAGAGCAAAGCATGTCAACCGGTAAAAAAGCGAAACCTTCTTATTTCTACGCCATTGTAGGTGTTTCACTGGTGTTATTCCTGTTGGGTACATTGGGGTGGCTGGTCATTAACGGCCGTGCCCTGAGCCGTGCCTTTAAGGAAGATATACAGGTGGAAGTGATATTGCACGACAATACCCGCCCTGAAATGATTTCACAACTGCAAAATGTGCTGAACAAACAACCGTTTGTGAAAAGCACGGAAGTGATAACGAAGGAAGAAGCTGCCAAACAGTTTATTGCGGAAAGCGGTGAAGACTTCAATGAGCTGCTGGGTTATAATCCCCTGTATTCTTCGGTTGTTATGAACCTCTATTCAGGATACGTGAACCCGGACAGCCTGGAAAAAATTAAAAAGTTCGTATTGCAGAGCAATATTGTGCGCGAGGTGTCTTATCCGCATACGGTGGTAGATAAAATGAACAGTAATTTCAGGAAGATAGGTATTATACTGGGTGTGATATCGCTGCTGATGTTTGTAGCGGTAGTGGTGCTGATAGATAATACGGTCCGCCTGGCTATGTTCAGCAACCGTTTCCTGATAAAAACGATGCAGATGGTGGGTGCCACCCGTCATTTTATTTCGCGCCCGTTTGACCGGCGGGCGATACTGAACGGCTTTATCAGCGGCATGGTAGCTGTAGGGGGCCTGTGGCTGGTCATATCTTTTGCAGAGGGCAGGCTGCCTTCGCTCAAGGCGCTACACGAACCTGCATTATTGGCAATACTGATGAGCGGTATGGTGGTAACAGGTATTCTTATATCGCTGATAAGTACGCACCGTTCTGTAATCAAATACCTGAAAATGCACGTAGATGACCTTTATTAAAATTCTTTATTAATATTGCTTTATGGCTACAACTAATAAATCGAACAATAACACGCCCAAAGGAAACCAGGATTTCCTTTTCGATAAAACCAACTATATGTGGATGATAGGCGGCGTGGTGCTTATATTCATCGGCTTTTTGCTGATGGTTGGCGGTAAAAGCCCCGACCCGCATGAGTTTTACTATAAAGAGATATACAGCGCGCGCCGTATCACAATAGCACCTATTATCATTTTGCTGGGTTTTGCGGCAGAGATATATGCTATTATGAAAAAGCCTGCAAATACTCAATAATATACTGGCCGGGAATAAGAAAAGCGGCTCATGAGGTTATCATGAGCCGCTTTTTCGTGCGTATATCTTGTTGATTATATCTTCCAGTCGTCTACACTGCTGCTGTTATCTTCTGCCGCAGTTGCAGCTATTTCAGCTACAGTGCTTTCAGCAGGTGTGTAACCTTCTTCCGATTCCTGGTCGTGGTTGTATGCATCGAAATCGAAATCGGGCATCAGGTCTGTTTTTACATAGTTGATGGTTTCTGTCAGAGCGTTCAGGAATTTATTGAAATCTTCCTTGTACAAAAACATTTTATGCCTGTCATAGCCATTATCGTCAAAGCGTTTTTTGCTTTCTGTAATAGTTATGAAGTAGTCATTGCCACGGGTAGAGCGAACATCAAAGAAATAAGTCCTTCTTTTACCGGCTTTGATACGTTTACTGTATAAACTCTCGTTATTACGGTTCTCGCTGAAATTTTTGTTTTCGTACGACACAGATCTTTATTTTAAGTTAAATGATTGAACGTGGGCAAAATTAATTAAGATAGTGAAGTATCCAAATTAATTAAGCTTAAAGTGTTTTGGATTAAAGCACCTAAGATAGAATAAAAAATTATATCAGGCAAACGCCTGCAAGGGAATGTGCATTATCTAATTATTAATGTGCATTATCTAACTATTAATGTAATTATTGTCCTCCAGGGTGAATATCAAAAAGTCGTTAAGTTCGGCTATTGCTTCTTTTATCTTCCATTTGGAGCGGTCGCGCGGTTCTATGTAGTTGGAAATACTGCGCAACTGTACAAACGGCTGTCCCTCGCTAAGGCAGATGTAGTGAAAAGCGGCCCCTTCCATGCTTTCAATCGCACAATTATAGGTATCGGCAAGGCGTTTTATTGTTTTTTCATTGCCGCTGACCATATTTACGGTAAGCGCCGATACTGCGGGAATATCCAATGAACGGCTGAATTCCGTTTCAGGGCAAACGAGCCTGCCGCCCGAAAACGGTGCAGTGTCGGCATCTATAAATCCCATACTAAAAATATCAATGTGGGTTTCATGGTCTTCTGCGCCTAAATCGCCAAAGCAGTCTTCCTGCACGCGTACGATATCGCCCGGTTCCAGATTACGGTCGAATGCACCGGCAATACCGGCCTGTATTGCCATATCGAACTGCCTGTGTGCCAGTACCCTGGTGAGCGCGTAAGATGCAGCCACCATGCCCACACCTGTAATGCATAGTTCTGTTTCATGTTGGCCATTGGTAAAAGTACCCTCCCCGGTGCGGCGCCAGCGGGCATCCATATAGTTTATTAATGGGGCTATTTCTGCGGCTGTAGCGGCTGTTAGCAGGATTTTCATAGTGCAAATAACTACATTTTTGTCCAAACCATTATGTAGCGCTAATTTTGCACGATAATTTTTAAAAATGGTTTACCTGACACGTGTGGAGCATTTTAATGCAGCCCACAGATTGTATAACGAAAACTGGAGCGAAGAGAAGAACCGTGAGGTATTTGGTAAATGTGCCAATGCCAACTGGCACGGCCATAATTACGAACTGCACCTGACCATAAAAGGAGATCCGCATCCTGAAACAGGGTTTATTTTTAATGCAAAAACACTGGGCGACCTTATAAAAGATGTCATAGTAGAGCGCGTTGACCACCGGAACCTGAACATGGATGTAGATTTCATGAAAGGCAAGCTGACCAGCGCGGAGAATTTTGCCATTGGCATCTGGAATGAGTTAAAGCCATATATCGAGAAAGAAGGTGCGCAAATGCATTGTGTAAAACTGCTGGAAACCCCACGTATTTATGTAGAATACTTCGGTTAGCCGGGGCTTCTTATTTTTTTACTTTTTATTTTTTTAATTGTGTCGTATAAGAAAACAGAACACTTCTGTGAAGATGTAACTGCCAGGATGATGGAAAGTTACCGTACTATAATAACAGAGGTAGGAGAAAACCCCGAACGGGAAGGATTGTTGAAAACGCCGGAGCGTATAGCCAAGGCAATGCAATACATCACCCAGGGCTATAAAATGGATGCCCGTGAGATACTGAACGAGGCGAAATTTCATGAGTCGTACAGCGAAATGGTGATTGTGAAGGATATAGAACTGTATTCATTATGTGAACACCACATGCTGCCTTTTTTCGGCAAGGCGCATATAGCTTACATTCCCAACGGTTACATTACCGGCCTCAGCAAAATAGCCCGTGTGGTAGACTGTTTTGCCCGTCGCCTGCAGGTGCAGGAGCGTATGACGCACCAGATACTGGATGCGATACAGGAGGCGCTGAACCCGCTGGGTGTAGCCGTGGTAATAGAGGCCAAGCACCTGTGCATGATGATGCGCGGGGTATCGAAACAAAACAGCGTAACCACCACTTCTGCATTCAGCGGACAGTTTGAAGCGCAGGAAACACGCTCTGAATTTTTAAAGCTGATAACAGCAGATTTATATTAAGCTATCAAAAGCCAATGATACACCAACTCCTTATTGCTATTCCCGATTTTACGAATCCCGGTGTCTGGATAAGCTTGCTTACCTTATGCTTCCTGGAAGTAGTATTGGGGATTGATAATATCATCTTCATATCTATTGTTGCCGATAAGCTGCCGCAGGAGAAGCAACGCAGCGCACGCAATACCGGCCTTTCTATGGCCATGATATTCAGGGTGTGCCTGCTGCTCGGCATTACCTGGCTGATAGGGCTGACCGATCCCGTGTTTACCATTCCTGCTATGTTTGGGGAAACGGAAGCGGTACCCCTGAGCATAAAAGACCTGATACTGATAGCCGGCGGCTTATTCCTGATTATTAAGAGCACGCTGGAGATACACCACAAACTACAGTTGCAGGAGGAGGAAAGCAGTGTAAAAGGTAAAACTTCGTCCCTAACTTCTATTATTATACAGATTGTACTGGTAGATGCTGTTTTTTCCTTCGATTCGATATTGACAGCGGTTGGACTGGTAGATAATGTGATGATTATGATTATTGCCGTAATCGTATCTATTGGTATCATGATGCTGTTTGCGGGGCAGGTAGCCCGTATCATCAATACGCACCCCAGCCTGCAAATGCTGGCGCTGAGCTTTTTGGTAGTGATAGGCGTGGTACTGATTGCCGGCGGTTTTCATGAAGAGGTAAGCAAGAGTATCATTTACTCATGCCTGGCGTTTTCGCTGGCAGTGGAAATGCTGAATATCCGCTTCCGGAAAAAGGAAAAGAATATGCGGCTGAATGACAGTAACGAAACTGAATAGCAAAAAAGCACTGCGAACGCAGTGCTTTTTCATTGTGTGAGAGCGACTAACTAATTACTCTATCAATATTTTCCTGGTAATAATGCTGTTTTCAGAGTGGTATTGTATGATATACATTCCTTTGGCTTCATGGGTGAGGTCTATATCATAGTTATTATTCATTATTCCGTTGATGTATTTCACTACCCGGCCTACCAGGTTGGTAATGGTAACAGATGCTTTACCGGAAGGTGTATTGGCAAAGCTGAGGTGTATCCATCCTTTTGAAGGATTGGGAGAAACGATAAAATCGTGAACAGGAGACATGGACAAAACCCCTGCTGTTTTAGGCGTATCAAGCAGGTAAGGGTGTTTGGTTATTTCAGGGTAAAAATCATGTGCAACGAGATTCATGGTAGTGGCTTGCTCTTTGGTGAACATGTTTTGGCATGACTGCCATGCATAGTCCATATAGTTCATATACATGACACCGGGGGAAACGGGGGAACACATATCCAGCCTCGGGAACGCGGGACAACCTGATACGGGGCCGCCTTGCAGCGGGGTATCATTTATGCCGTCGTCAGATGTGCAGTCGCCATTGTCTGTGCCCCATGTGTGGTACAGGCTGAAGAAGTGCCCTACTTCGTGTACCAGCGTACGGCCCGAATCGGCGCCGTTCAGGAAGTACTGGCCTGTAGCCGTTTTCTGGCCAAACACACCGTAGTGTATCACGCAGCCCCACTCTTCTTTCGGGAAAGGCATGTCGGGGTGCGTGCCAATGCCATCTACCTGGCCGCCGGGTACAGAGCTTTCTATATTTACTACCCATACATTCAGGTACCGCTCAGTGTTCCATGCATCAGCGCCATCTGAAACCTTATATTTTGCATCGCTGCATGCAGCCCCGGAACCGTGCCCACCATTCATAATGTCGAACCCGCTTACCAGGGCGGTATCAATGGTATAGCCGGGGGTAAATTGTCCGTTAGGGTCGGTATGGGCCAGGCCAAAGAACAGTTTTACATTTCCGTATAGCGCTTTAAACGGGGCAGGTATTTTTACACTGTCGGGGTTGGCCGCATTATAGTCCCTGTTCAGGGCATCTATCTGTGTTTTTGCACGCGCTATAATGCCTGCTTCCCCGCCTTCTATTTTCAACTGGCTTTCATTGAGCACTATGTGGAAGATAACAGGTATGGTATCTCCTGCATTAGTTATTTTGTCTGCAGTGGTTTTCAAGTTGGCGACTGCCAATATGCGCGCATTCGCTTTTTCCTGCATGGCCTGTAGCGTGATACTGTCGGCACCTGCCATCATGTGGTATATTTCATCGAGCGCGCAGGGGTGTTGCTGGGCAGGGGCTTTTATAGCCATACTCAATGCCAGCAGCATGGGGATGATATGGAACAATTTCATACTTATTTGTTTTTGAAGACGAAAGTAGCAGGGGCTTCAAAAACGTTTCCGTCATTTTCGACAAACGGGCATATACTTCGATAAACGCTGCGTACGTTCGACGAATAAAGGGAGTAGTCAGAATATCAGCTTTTTGATGTTGTTGATATAATTGCGCCCTATGTTTATTTCAGCGCCGTCGGTCATTACCATATACAGCCGTGTGTCTTTATACAGTTCTTTAATGTGGTGGATATTGATGATGTGGGAACGGTGTACCCTGATGAATGATTGTGGGTTCAGTTTTTGCTCTACCTGGCTGATGCCATGCGTGCTGAGGTACACCTGCCCGTTTGTATGAATTCTTGTATAGTCTTTATCGGCCTTCAGGTACAGTATGTCTGTAACGGGGATATTTACCAGCCGGTTGCCCTTTTCTACCAGTATCCGTTCGGGGTAAGCGCCGGGGTGCTGCAGCGTTTCGGTTAAGCTACGGACCGGGTTCATATCTTCATTTTTTAGCACCCTTGATATGGAAACATCAAAACGCTCCTTTGTATAAGGCTTCAACAGGTAGTCTACCGCATTATGCTCAAAAGCCTTTAGAGCAAAGCTATCGTATGCCGTAGTGAATATGACTTTGGGTATGAACTTTATTTGTTGTAGTACCTGGAAGCCGTTCATCCCCGGCATTTGTATATCGAGGAATAAAAGAGCGGGTTCCAGCCTGTCGATAGCGGCTACTGCTTCGGGGCCGTTGCTGCATTCCGCAACTATTTCAATATGCGGGTAATGCTCCAGGTACTGACGTATCAGCAGGCGTGCTGCCTGCTCATCGTCTGTAATGATGGCTGTGTATTTAGTCATGCGTTACAGGTATTTCAAAAGAAAAAGTAAGGCCGCCATTATTGTTTTGTACTACCTGCAAAGATGCCCCGTAAAGCCGTTGCAGGCGCGTTTGTGTATTGCGCAGGCCCACACCTGCTGTCCGGAATAATGCTTCGGGGTTCCCTTCGTAGCCCAGGCCGCTATCGCTGACGGAAATATGCAGCGTATCGTTCAGCCTGCAGCTTATGGTTATCTCCCCGCCTTCTATTTTGCCCGCAATGCCGTGTTTAATGGCATTTTCAACCAGCGGTTGCAGCAGCATAGGTGGCAGCATGATGTTTTCAGCTTCCCTATCGACCGTAATATGGAAATGCAGTCTTTCGCGGAAGCGTTCTTTTTCCAGTTCAAGAAGGGCTTTTATAAAATTGATTTCTTCATATAATGGTACTGTTTCCTGCTGGGTAGCTTTCAGTGAATAGCGGAATGTATCGGCCAGGCGGGCAATAAGCTCACGGGTTTTTTCCTGCTGCGGCGGTACAGATGCACTGATAGAGTTCAGCGTATTGAACAGGAAATGCGGCTGTATTTGCGCCTGCAATGCTTTCAGGTCGCTTTGGTAGGCAAGATTGAGCAGTTCTTTCTCTTTGGCTGTTTGCCGTTGGGTGCGCTGCCAGAAGTTATAGGCATAAAACAGGCCGAACTCTACGAGATAAAATACCAGGGGAAAATAATAATCGAACCAGTAAGCTGTTTTCCCGGTTGTACGCAGCACCATCCATTTATCCATAAGGTAGTGCTGTATTTCCATGCCTGATACCACGAACAGGACTATGGCTATGGCCTGAGCCAGCAGGGTTTTGATAACCCCCCAATGGGGTATGACCCTGAAGAAAAAGTACCAGAGCAGTAAGGTAAGCAAAGACTTGGCAAAAAATTCAACCGATATTTCGGCTACAAGGGCGGGGACGATATGGTTTTTACCATCGGTATACATATACATGAACCCCGTGAGCAACTGAACGACATAAAAAATGGATGAAAAAAACAGGTAAAAGCCCAGCCATAACAGCAATTGCATTACTGTTATATTCCATATCACTTTTTTATGCAACAGGCTGTTACCGCTATCCATACCGGCGACAAAATAAGGTGTTCGTACAGATTTTTCCTAAATATATAAGTGGTGCAGTCTTGTTTAATTAAAAAGGAAGCATGTGTATTTGAAAATTGTTTTTATCTTTGCAGTCCCCAAAACGGGGGTAACACCTCGAGGTTCGGGAAGTGGCGCAGCCCGGTAGCGCACTTGTATGGGGTGCAAGGGGTCGCAAGTTCGAATCTTGTCTTCCCGACCAGCAGAAAGCTCAACAGTAATGTTGGGCTTTCTTGTTTCTTACAGGTTGTATATTTCCTTAGCCGTTTTAAAAGTATTACAGTGTGCCGTTACGATATGCCTGATATCGGGTGAGTAACCGCCGCCCATAGCTACGGCAACGGGTAAATTTTTCCGTCTGCAATGGCCGAATACTATTTCGTCCCGTGTTTTACAATCGTCTATGCTCAGCTTCAGTTTGCCGAATTTGTCTGTTTCCAGCACATCGACGCCTGAGAGATAGAAAACGAAGTCCGGTTTTACTTTCTCTATAAGGGCGGGAAGTTCTTTGCGAAGTATACCGAGGTATTCATCCCCGGTGGTGCCGTCCTTCAACCCTATATCCCAATCGCTGACCTCTTTATGAAAAGGATAATTGTGCTGGCCATGCATACTAAAAGTAAAAACCTGTGGATTGCCTGAAAACAGGGAAGCTGTTCCGTTGCCCTGGTGTACGTCAAGGTCTACAATCAGTATTTGCTTTGCAAGGTTGTGGTGCAGCAGGTAATTGGCGGCTACCGCAAAATCGTTCAGCAGGCAAAACCCCTCACCCTTGCCGGCGAAGGCATGGTGCGTGCCCCCGGCTACATTGAGTGAGACGCCATGTTGCTGCGCATATAGCGCACAATCGATAGTGCCCTGACATATCCGTATCTCCCTTTCTACCAGTGCCGCAGATAAGGGAAACCCGATGGCGCGCATTTCCCTGTCGGTAAGCTGCAGGTTTTTCATGCGCTGCCAGTAGTCTTTATCGTGTGTAAGCAGGATGGTTTCTTCATCGGCTGTGCCAGGTGTAAAGAGGTTCTTCGTGGTGATGATACCTTCGTGAATGAGCTGTCCGGGTATCAGCTCATATTTGAGCATGGGGAAACGGTGCCCTTCGGGCAAAGGGTGCGCATATAATTTATGGTAGGCAATGTGTAACATGTACAATGGTAACAGCGCTGCAAAAATATTGTTTTGCCCGCAGGGGAATTAACAATATTTATAGCACATAGTTTCGTAATTTTGCAATAGTTCTTTGAAAAATAACAACTACCCCGGGGCCGACTGGTTTTGACAGCATAGGGCAGGGTAAGTAAGCATGTCGTGCGTTGTGTAATTAGCACGTAAATCTGAATGCTCAACTTTTAAATGGCGAATCTAACTTTGCCATGGCTGCCTAATTTAGTTTAGCGCAACCATTTTGGCCGCGGATGGCTTTGGCCTGTTGACGCCCCCGCCGCCTAACTCAAACATTCAATAGGATAGTGCCTGTATTGCCGTGGTGCAGGTATGAAACTTAAACGGCTAGGAAGGGTGTAGGTTTGTTCTGCCCCGGCACACTTCCGAAATCCAATGCAGCAATAAACATGTAGAAAGCTTATCGGGCATATGTTTGGACGCGGGTTCGAATCCCGCCGGCTCCACTTATATACTATCAAAAGAAACTAAAATGCCTTGAAATCGTTGATTTTAGGGCATTTTTATTTTTAGCCTATATCAAAATCTTCATTTTTGCCCAAAGTTTTGGTGAGCAATTCGGTGAGCAGAATATTTTTATAAAATTTGCTCACCAGAACCACTCTAACTCATTGATAATAAACATGTTCAATTATTGAACATCTTGTCTTGAAATAGCTACAAAGCGAACTTTGTAACCGTAAAATGTAGTTATATGTTAGAGCAATCATTAGGTATCCTCTTTTATCAGAAAAAAAGAAGTGGTTATGCAAAAGGCAATGTCCCTATTTATCTACGAATAACTGTAAATGGTCAGCGAGTAGAGATAGGCACAAAACAAAGCTATGATCCTGAGCGTTGGAACAGTCATGCACAGCGTGCAAAAGGGACTAATGAAGCAAGCCGTTGCCTCAATACTTATTTAGATACGTTAGAAAGGCAAGTCCATGAGGCGCGCCGCGCGCTTATAGAAGCCCGAAAGCCGATTACAGCAGAAAGTCTTAAGAACATCCTTACAGGGCAGGGAGAGCGTCCGAGAATGCTGTTAGAGGTCTTTGCAGAACATAATCGACAAATGGCAGCATTAGCAAACAAGGAATACTCCTCCGCAACCGTTACACGGTATGAAACCACTTTGGAGCATACCCGTAAGTTCCTACAATGGAAGTATAACCTTACGGATATAGACATAACAAGCCTGACATACTCTTTTGCCACCGATTTTGAGTTCTATCTCAAAAGTGAGAGGAAGTGCAACCACAATTCAGCTATTAAATATATCCGCAATCTGCGCAAGATCGTGAACTTCTGCCTGAAGAGTGGCTGGCTGCAAAAAGACCCGTTCTTTGGGTATAAAATGACTCAAAAAGAGGTTATACGGCAATACCTGACAGAGACAGAACTTAAGACATTGGCAGACAAGAAATTTGTTATTGATAGGCTGAGTCAGGTGCGGGATGTATTCTTGTTTAGCTGCTATACCGGGCTTGCTTTTATAGACGTGTTCCAATTGACACCGGATAATATTGGGATTGGCGTGGACGGCAACCAGTGGATTTTTACGAGTAGGCAGAAGACAGATACCCCGTCACGTATTCCTCTACTCCCCCAAGCGAAAGCAATCATTGAAAAATACAAAGATCACCCAAAATGCATCAATGAAAACAAAGTATTGCCTATCCTCAGCAATCAAAAAATGAATGCTTATCTAAAGGAGATAGCTGACATGTGCGAAATAAACAAACCACTCACCTTCCACATAGCCCGGCACACATTCGCTACTACTGTAACCCTTTCAAACGGTGTACCGATAGAAACCGTTAGTAAAATGCTGGGACACCGGAGCATCAAAATAACACAGCATTATGCCAAGATTTTAGATAAAAAGGTTAGTGAGGATATGATTCAATTACAATCGAAACTATCAGCTCAAGTTACCCCAGCTTAGTTTGATTTTAAGCGTTTCATAGTTATATTACTGGTATTTACTATTGGTGATTAAACTATGAGACAAACTGTTACGAGCCTCGAGCAAGTTTTCACACAGATATGCAATGGTTCTTATCCCTTTGATTGGGATGAGAACCATATCACGTATCAACTCATGAAAGAGTTGAGAAGAATATTTTCGAATAGACGAATTCATTTCAATAGTTGGTCTAAGATTGTCAACTGGCGCTCTTTTAAAAATAGAGGCAAATTAGAAGCCGCTTATGGAGACATCGCACTTCTCGTAACGGTGCAGTTCTCATCCGGCGAAACACTCAAGGGTGTTGTAAACATAGAAGCAAAACGTGATAATGATTCAAGCTATTTTGAATCAATGGACATAGCACAGTTAAATCGTATTTGGACAAATGCTCCATACTCTCACCTTTTGCTATATACTCACAAAGCAAATGATCTGCAAATCAAGTTCCCTGATGAAAGAACATGGAGAAGCCACATGTGGATATCACCCATAAATACTGCCAGACAATTACTTCAGCAAACAAAGCAAAGCGATAACTGGAAGGTACTAAGGACATCGTTACCATTTACGATGTTTCTCACATCAAGAATATTTTGGGGGTTTGATTTAGACTTCAGAGAAGAATTGGTTAAAGATATAGAAGACGGACTATTCAAAATTGTCAATCCTTCCTTCCTCGGTGTTGTAAATGTATTCTACGATGGCCAACAGCCACAGGAGATTGCACTATCTGATTTATGGGAAGAAATTTAGGACGTAATTACTTGTATAATGACCATACACGAATTGTACGATTTACTAATTGAAGACATTGTAAAAAAGATATCTCAATCTAAAGGTCTCAGCCGCTTCGTTTTCAGAAGGGCAAAATTTGAAGGCTGGTTAAAAGTTGAGATTATTGATACGCTGGTAAAAAGAAACATTGCAGCCCTTCCTGAAATTGGGCGAATTGATGTTTCGTTTGACAATGTTGCTATTGAGTTGAAAACAGTAAATACGAACATAGCCTACAATAATGTTGAGAAGATGACAAGACCGATAACCAAAAATATTGCTGAGGTTATAAAAGATATACATTGCTTACAGGATAAGCCTCACAACGATAAATTTGTAATTTTCGTTGCCTTCCCTATTGAGCACAGCAACAGCTACTGGCAAATACAATTGCAAAAGATAAATAATCACCTCAATGAAATGCTCTATAAAGAATTTCACTTTAATAACGATGTACCCGGCGTGATTTATATTGGACGTGTACCTAACGACACATGATGAACTACGAAGAGCTACTTAAACTAGAGACAATTGAGGACTTATCGCCAAGCGACCAGGTACATACCATTGGATCGTTGTTCGATTTTTCTTACGATCACAACAATATCCAAGGAGTTGAACATGGTTTCAAACTCAGCGAACAAATAGATAGGGAAAAACTAAGTGACGAGGATTATACCGTTCTTCACTATGATCTTGCCAACGGGTGGAGTTACCTACGTAAGTTGAAATATCGCTTTACTAAAAGCGATTGGGATTTTCAAATGGATGAGCTTACGCATGAAATATTCTATTTAAGGAAAGCGGTTGCATCTCCAGGCTTCCATATCGTACAAAAAGAGAGACAATGCCAGATATATACCAATTTAGGAAGTTCGTTTTCCTATATAGGCAGGTTTGTTGAAGCTCAGGACTATTGGAATAAAGCATTAGCTATTATACCTCACTTTCCGATGGCACTTGGCAATAAAGGAAACGGCTTATTCTATTATGGGCGTATGCTGTTTGACGAGATACATGCGAACATCTTTATTATTTATGCACACCATTTTATAGAGTCAGGATTATCATTACGTCAATATTTAGAAGGCGATGCAGAGCAAGGGTTTCAATCATTAAAAGGTCACATCGAAAACCATGTATCAAAGGATTTTTTGCAATTGCCAGACTTAAATACCTATGATTTGGGAGAAGAAGTGCAACTTAAGCAGTACAGGGAATGGTGTTTGGGTAATAAACTTTATATAAATCCCTTGAACGATCTAGGAGCGTATACCGTAGCCTGCCACGATTGTCTGAACCTGCCCACTATGATTATTCCCGCTAAGAGACCACCTGTATGTCTTAACTTATTTAATCAAATAAAGCAGGAGTATGCTACAGCAAGGTATTCGTTATACGAATCCAATATGGGATATAGTCAACACATTTCAGATATTGATGTCCCTTTAATGGACTCAATGGAAACTGTCAGATACTCTTATTATATCGAACAATTGAAAATCGCATTCCGCCTGTCCTATTCAATTCTTGATAAAATCGCATATTTACTAAATGACTATTTAGAATTACAAATACCGGAGCGTCAGGTCAGTTTCAAGAGCCTTTGGTATTCAGATCATAAGAAAAAAGCTCTTGGTTCATTCTTCATAAGTTCCGATAACTGGGCATTACGTGGATTATTTTGGCTCAGTAAGGATTTGTATGAAAAGAGTAATGATTTTGATTCTGTCCTTGAACCCGAAGCGAAGGAAATAGCAGAAATAAGAAACTTTATTGAACACAAAGGTCTAAAAGTTTTAGCAGATGTCAGCTTTTGGCAGCCTGATTATGAGACTGATATTTCCTACACTATTACCCGCAACGATTTGGAAAAGAAAACAATCAATTTGCTCAAATTGGCTAGGGCCGCAATCATATATACAGCCATAGCTATATCACATGAAGAAAATAAGAAGGACTACTCTGATGTAAGGACTATACCTATAGGGGGAAATACAATTCCGCCGTTTATGAGAGTATAAGAAAACTATTACTGTCTATCGCACCACCGAGCATTCATTCTTGCACTTGTAAAATATTGATAAACAGGTAATCTTTCTGAATGATAAAGTATTTTTGATATATTTATCGTCCTGCATTATATTATTAATATTCACAGGTATGGGAACAGTATTTCTATCACTAGGTATAGGTCTCCTTTTAGGAGCCGCCCTTGCGTGGCTTTATCATAAAGCCACTTCCTCTAAAAAAGTTGTTTCAATAACAGATTTCGAAAGTCTGAAAGCACAAATCCAAATAAAGGAGACTGAGCTTGCCGTTTGTAGAGATCGTGAAAGCAACATATTGAAGGAACTATCTGAATCTAAGGAGTCTATAGCTGCTCTACAGGAAACTAACAGCAAATACTTAGCAGACCTTAGTACTGTTAAATCGGAAAAGGAAAGTACAACAACCCGAGCAAGCGAATTAAAAAGTGAGAATGACACTTTCAAAGAAAAGATTGGGCAAATAACTGATGATCTCAACACTGCAAGAAATACGATTGTGAAATTGCAGGAAGAGGTTAAGAGTAAAGACGAAAAATTAGCTACGCAGAAGAGGGACTTTGACGAGATAAAGCAGAGTTTAGAAAAAGAGTTTAAACTCGTTGCAAATGCCTTGCTCGCAGATAACGCAAAAACATTCACAGAGCAACAGACATCAAAACTTGAAGATCTACTAAAGCCATTCCGTGAACAGATTGACGGGTTTAAAAAAGATGTCGATGCGAAATTTACGCAAGAAGCAACAGAAAAGGGATCGCTAAAACAACAAATTGAGAGTCTTGTACAACTTAACCAAAGTATTTCAAAAGAAGCTTTGGCTCTGACAGAAGCTTTAAGAGGAAGTACAAAGAAGCAAGGTGATTGGGGAGAAGATATTCTTGAACGTATTTTGGAATATTCAGGACTACAGAAGGATGTCCATTATAAGTTACAACATCATGCAACTAATGAGGAGGGCAAGACGATTCGTCCAGACGTATTTGTTTACTATCCTGACAAGAGATATTTAGTTATAGATGCCAAAGTTTCCCTAAGTAACTATTGGGACTATTGCAATGCAGCAACAATTGAAGAACAAAATGCATGTATTCCTAAGGTGGTTATGTCGGTGAAGACACATATTGACGGCTTAGCCAATAAGAGATACACAGATATACCTGGTACACCTGAGTTCATCATCATGTTTATGCCAGTTGAAGCAGCATACATTACTGCCATGCAACATGATTATACTTTATGGCAGTATGCATACGACAAAAAGATCATTTTAATTAGTCCTACGAATCTTATTCCAGCCATGAAGATGGTAAGCATTATGTGGGATAAGGATACAATTAATAGGGATAGTGAAACAATTGTAGCAAAGGCAGTCAAGCTGTATGAAAAATTTCAAGGCTTTATAAACACGTTTGAAAGTGTAGGAAGCGAAATTGACCAGGCACAAAAAAAATGGCAAGAAGCCAGGGGGCAGCTATATAAAGGAAGGGACAACTTTATTGGTCAGGGCGATAAACTTAAAAAAATGCTTGGTAAAAGAACGACAAAGGAACTGCCTATTGAGTTAGTCAGTTTTGCTGAACTAGAGCCTGAAAGCGAGAGTGCAGTTGGCGAGGATATAGAAAATGCAACTACTAATGATACTGTTTAGACAATTTTCATAGTAAATGGATATTGACAAGATACCATCATATCAGGATGTAATTAAATACCTTGATAAAAACAAAAGGAGAAAGCACCTCTTGTTTGGCAATGGCTTTAGCATGGCATATGATAAAGACATATTCTCTTATAATGCATTGAGCGAGTTCATTGAGAAAACGAATGATCCAATTCTAACCCAGCTATTTGAAAGACTGAATACAAAAAATTTCGAGCTTATTATGCAACAACTTGATAACTTTTGCGAAATAGCTGAAGTATTTAGTGACGATAAGGAGCTGGTACCGAAAATCAAAGCGGCTAGCGAAAAGCTAAAAAGTAGTCTCATTGATGCAGTGAAAGAGCTACACCCGGCGCATGTCTTTAAAGTTCCTGAAGAAAAAAGCCAAGCATGTATTCAGTTTCTCCAGACCTACCTTCAAAATGAAGGTTTAGTATTTTCAACAAACTATGATCTACTCCTCTATTGGGTATTGATGAGGAATGGCGCTCAGAATGCCATCGATGGATTTGGAAGAGATCTAGAAACGGAATTGGATGGAGAACATTATGTTGACCCAGTTGAATTGGAATACTCGGAACTGAGATGGGGAAAGCACAAAGGCAACCAGACGGTTTATTACCTGCACGGTACATTACCGATATTCGACACAGGTATTCATATCATTAAAGTTGAGTACGATAATGAACACTTTTTGTTACAGAATGTAAAAACAAGAATTGACAATAAACAGTATCCGATTTTCGTAACTGCTGGCAACGGGAACGAAAAGCTGACTCACATAATGCATAATAAATACTTGTCACATTGCTATGAACAACTCTGTACTATTCAAGGGTCTTTGATAACTTTTGGTTTTAATTTTGGTGAATATGATACCCATATCATAGATGCTATTAACATAGCCGCTAAGAAAGGGCGAAAAGCGGGAGATAAACTACATAGCATTTATATAGGCGTTTATTCTGACGATGACTTGAAACATATCAATGACATAAAAAGTAAGTTTAAATGCAAAGTGAATGTGTATAATGCGAGAACAGCGAACCTATGGGGAGCATAGTATAAAAAGCCTAATCAGGCAAGGCAGTTTGTCTTGATTTATTCTGGAGCTTTCGTTAACTACTGATATTATAGCTTATACGGGAGAAATACCGTATTTTTCGCTTCAACAAGCATTTACATAGTAAAATATTGCATATTTTCATGGCGGTACAGAAAAAGCCTAGTAATAAAATTTATGCCCCTCTTAAGGGTGACGGACATGGTGGTGTGCATCATCATGATGGGCTACTAAACGTCAACGGTATTTTTGATGGTCGCTTTGATGTAATTCTCACTAATCCTCCGTTTGGAGCAAGAGTTGAAAAGACACTCAAAGTGTCACCCCTAGATGTTCCATCGGAAGAAAAGGTACTTTTTTATGATACACGCTATAAGGAATATAATTACCGTGAAAATGTCCTGGAACCACTGCAAAAATGGGCAGAGGAAGAAAAGCCGATTCTCGACATTTTCGATGTAGGTAGGTTTAGCGGTTTAACTGAGGTATTATTCATAGAAAGATGCCTTCACTTATTAAAGCCAGGAGGCAGAATGGGCATTGTACTGCCGGAAGGCGTACTTAACAACAGCGCATTACAGAAAGTTAGAGATTATGTCGAAGGTAAAGCCAAGATCATAAACATTACGTCAATTCCGCAGGACGTGTTTATCGCAAGCGGTGCAACAGTAAAGCCAAGTTTGGTTTTCCTTCGCAAGTTCACTGATGAAGAAACTGAACAATACTCAGCAATTGTGGAAACCACCAGAGAGGAAGTGCAAGCGAGACATCAAGAAATGCTTACAAAGTTTGAGGAAGAACTTAAGGAAGCCCAAGCAACGAAAGACAGAACTCGAATAAAAGAGGCTAAAAAGAAATACAACGATGAGTTGAAGAAGATAAATACTGTGATGGAAGATGAGATTAAATCACTGATAAAAGAGAGATTCGACTATCCAATCCCAGTAATCGAAGTTGAGAAAGCCGGAATATCTAGTACAGGCGCACCATGTGAAAATGAATTGCCTGAAGTGGTATCCGAATTTAAGAAGTATATAGCTACTAATAAGCTTTGGAATAACCTAAGTGCAAATGCTGTTTATAAGATTGATGGAGATAGTATGACTAGAGCTTGGGTTGTTGACAGCGTAGTAAGTGAGCCGGAAAACATTTACGGATAACCATTTTTTTGATCTCAACACTCTCATGCAAGGAAAGAAGACCTATAAGTATTTACAGTTTAGTTCGTTTAAGGATCTTAGTTTCTGGGATTATTATACGCTAACAAATCAAGCTGCTTTTGATTCCAATTTCCCTATAGAGAAACTCAGCACAGTTTTATCACACCGTAAAGAATTTATTACAATTGACGATACAAAAGACTACAAGAGGTGTCGTGTTCAACTCTACGGAAATGGGATCATTCTTAGAGATATTGTGAAAGGTTCGGTTATTAAGACTAAAAAACAACAGCTTTGCAAGACTGGGGATTTTCTTGTTGCCGAAATTGACGCAAAGTTTGGTGGTTATGGAGTTGTTCCTAAAGAGCTTGAAGGGGCTATAGTAAGTGGGCACTATTTTTTGTTTGAAATTGATACGCAGAAGCTATTGCCCGAATTCTTGGAACTCGTGGTAAAGTGCAATGGATTTTCAAAGCAAGTGAAAGCAACCGGTAGTACAAATTATGCTGCAATACGTCCGTATCATGTTCTAGATTATAAAATTCCACTTCCATCAATTCCTACTCAACAGCAACTTATAAGTGATTATCAGGGCAAAATATCAAATGCTAAAAGAGCAACTCAAGGAGTTTTTGATACAGAAAAAGCAATAAAAAAAGCTTTTGCAGATCTGTTAAATCTTGAGATTTCAACAAAAGAGGCTAGTGTAAATCGTTTCAAAATTTTTGATTACAAAAATCTAAGACGTTGGGATGTTTGGAACATCGTGTCTACTGTACATGCTAATTGCCCAATTGTCTATCTCCATGAGATAATAGAGGACATAAGTACAGGTACTACGCCTCCCACAACTAATCCAAGTTATTTTACACCAGAAGTAAATTTTTATACGCCAGCAGATTTAGGAGATACGAAATTTCTAGTACAATCAGAAAGACATGTTTCGCTAAAAGCCATATCTGAGAAAAAAGCGAGAAAATTTGTAAGAAATACGATATTATTTGTCGGGATCGGATCAACAATCGGGAAAGTTGGGATCGTAGCAAATGATTATGCTTGTGCTAATCAACAGATAACGGGATTTACTGTGAATGCTAAAAAAGCCTTATCAGAATATGTTTATTACTACCAACTCTTCCAATAGTAAACCAAGAAAAAATTAAGAATATTTTGATTCCCCTTCCAGATTTAGAGATACAAAAAGAAATTATCAATTTTTTGAATAAATACAGTGAGAAAAAATCACAGTTGCAAAACACGTCACAACATTTAAAAATGGAAGCTTTACAACAGTTTGAAAATGCAATATTCACGTCATGAAACTAAAGCATCTTATAGTTAAAGGTTATAAAAATCTAACCGATTTTGAAATAGATTTTCAAAATAGAGATGGTGTTACTTTGCTAATTGGAAACAACGGTAGTGGTAAAAGTAATCTCATTGAAGCAATTAGCAGTATATTCTTAGGGCTATATAAACATAGCTCAAGAGATCGCAAACCTGATTTTGAGTATAAGATTGAATACGTGCTTAGGAATAAAGAGATTTCAATAGCGTTGAATTCACGCAATACTTATTCTTTCAAAGTAGATGGTAATACCATATTAAAGAGAGATTTTATTAATGGGCTTGATGACTACCTCCCCTCACAAGTAATTGCTTGTTATAGTGGCGAAGATGACCGCCTATGGAGTTACTTTTTTCAGTATCCTTATTTTGATTGGATTAATGCGATAAAAGGTGGAGGTCTACAGTCTGTACCATCACAAAAACTACAATTTATTAATAAGTACTACTGGAATATAGCGTTGTTGAGTTATCTATTTATAAAAGATGAACCTGGGTTTGATAGTATCAAAGAGTTTATCGAAGAAGATTTAGGGATAACTCAAGTTGATAAAATTGTATTCCAATTCAATGATAATAACTTAAGAAAATTTCAAGGAAATCAAATAGTACATTTTGTAAATAATCTCAAGCAAATAGCTGATGAAGATGGTAGTATGACACTTGAACAGCTTAAGACTGTGAATGTAGCGTCTGAAAGACAGTTGTTTAGCTTCCTTGCGGCTTCTTATATGCCCAAAGATGATAAGTTAATTTCTAAAATCACTATACACTTTAATACCAACCTTGTAAGTGAATTGCTTAGTGAAGGAGAGAAAAAGCTACTGTTAGTTAAAGCCGTTGAAGAGATCGTAGCTGATGAGAACTCCCTTGTATTATTTGATGAACCAGACTCTCACATACATATATCTAGAAAGGAGAGAATGAAAAGAATATTCTTTGATAATGATGGGCAACCTTTTAGAGACAATGTAATTACCACTCACTCACCTACTTTGACACATTCTTTTGATATAAAACACATTGTTGCATTAAATAGAGAGAATGATGGCGTAAAAGTTATTCCTGAAGATAAAAAGCTTCTTATTGATAGATTAACTGGCGGAATTTGGTCTTATGAAGAGCAAAACATTTTTTTAAACTCATCTAAACATATCTTATTATTTGAAGGGAAATGGGATACTTATTATTTAAAGAGAGCTATAGACATACTAAGGGTTCAAGATCCCAAATATGATATTGATGTTATTATGGTGCACTGTGGTGGTGCTGACAATGTAGTGCCATTCTTTAATGAATTGATAAAAACCACTATGAAGCCTACGCAAATGTGTATTTCAGTTTTTGATGATGATGGTAAAGGAAGAATTAATTACAACAAAATCACAGAAATAATTCAGAATGAGAACTTAAACAATGTCAAATGCTTCAAATACCCAAAAACGCCAGTCGCTATTGCATCCAATGCACAGGATTTTATTTTAGAAGACTATTTCCCTATTGTTGCCTATAAAACTGAGATGGAAACTCTATTACAGAATGCAAGTTCATACACACAGCTCAACGGATTAAGGGATGCCAAGAAACTTATACAAGAAAAATATGAGAGTTTTGATAACGCGCATTACTCAAATTTTAAAATAGTATTAGATAAAATAATTGATGAGCTAGCAGCTTTTCAACAATAATGAAGATGTATTACCATTACTAAAGAGGTCATGGAAGGGTGTAGAAACAGTAGTAAATGAATTGTCTGCAATCTAAATCGCAGGATATTCAAGCGATGTTTCGTATCTTCAAATTATAGTTCTTTACAGACAATCCAATGAGTTCTGCGTGAGTTCACAACAGGCGCAATACTTCTTATTACCGTAAAATATACCTGATACCTAAAAACGTACGTATACCTTGCAAGGATGCATAATTGTACCCGGGGTCAAAGGTGTAGCCGTAGGGATTATTGACCGGGTCGTCCGCTGTTTTATCAAAGGGGTCGAACGGACGCATAATGGGGTTGACGGGCACGAAGTTGAAGATGTTTTTAACTCCTCCGTATAGTTCTATACCGTTCTTCCATTTCTTCGTAAGCTGCAAATTGGCCGTAGAAAACCAGGGGGAATATTCAGGGCGGTAATCGTTAGGCAAAACAGGTAGCCGCATGGGGCCGGTCCACTTACCTGTAAGGTCAACGGAATAGCCTTTGCCAAAGGAGTAGCTGGCAATAAAATTTCCCGACCATTTTGGTGCATGTAATTGCTGTGATGTGACTGTTACATTGTCTTCATGCTGTACAAGGAATACATTCATGTATGTAACACCTAATAGCAGCTTCAGGGGAAAATAAAAGGATATATCGGTATTGAGTGAAATACCCCTTGATACAGCATACCCGTCCAGGTTTTTGTAAATGATTTTGTTGGGGTCAGTATCAAAATCACCAACAATTTTATTGGTGAAATAGGAATAGAAAGCAGTAGCATCAATACCTAAAAGAAATGGCTCACACGGAACTTTTAAAGTGTAATTGATATTGCTGTTGTAGGAACGCTCTGGGTTTAACTGTTCTTCTATTACTACTTCGCGCGCACCTGTCAGTGCCGCATGGTCTTCTGTGAACAGGTTAACCACCCGGTAACCTGTACCCGCACTAAACCTGAATGTGTTGTATTTGCCGGGCGTCCATTTATACGCCAGCCGGGGAGAGTGAACACTCCCGTGGTGTATATCGTAATCGTAACGATAGCCTGCCAGCAATTTATGCGTAGGGTTGATGGTCCATTCATCCTGTATAAATATGCCCGGCAACGGCGTTATAGACGGCTGGTTTTCACCATTTGCAGTGGCGGTAGCAGGTGTATTATCGTCGTATATAGTATACCGCATTGAGCTACCCGCCAGCAGATCATGATGTTCATTGATGGGTTTATCCCAGTATGCCTGTGCGAAAGCTACCTGCTGACTGGCCATATACGGTGTAGTGCCATAGTAGGAATTCTGGTTGTGCCAGTTGTACGAGTACTGTGTAAAAATCTTTTCTTTTACAGGCAACTGGTATGTTCCTGTCAGTTCTATACGCTTTGTGTAAATAGATTCTCCATATATACTATCGCTGCCGCGCCATTCTTTTGTCCAGTCCATCTGCCCGCCCCAGCGGTCTTCGTATACGTACCGTGCAGCTATACTTGCCTGCCTGTAATCCTTTCTCCGGAAGCTCCATTTGTTGAAAACAGATATACGGTTTTGCAGGGTTACATCTGTAAACCCGTCTCTGTTGTTATCTATGGGATTCTGATAGTTGAAATAGTTAATGCCCAGTAAGACTGTTGACTTATGTGTCTTGAATTTGGCGGATATATCCGTATTTACCTCTCCCCAGCTTGTGCCAAATACTTCGGCACTAACAAGGGGCGCATTTAAGGGATTTTTGGTAATCACATTGATAATGCCGCCCATAGCTTCGGAGCCGTATAGCGAAGAGGCGGGGCCTTTCACTATTTCGATGCGTTCCACTAGGCTGTTGGGAATGCCATTCAGCCCGTACACAGTAGACAAGGCGCTCACTATGGGCATGCCGTCAATTAGTATCATGGTATAAGGCCCTTCCATGCCGTTGATGTGTATATCTCCCGTATTGCATACGTTACAATTGAGCTGCGGCTGTATACCGTTCACCATGCCTACGGCCTCGAATAAGGAAGGGGTAGGGTTTTTCTGAAATAGTTTCGGGGTTATTATTTCAACGGGCACCGGGCTTTCGGCACGGCTCATTTCCTTCATCGTGCCCGTTACTACTACTTCGTTCAGTTCTGCTCCATCGCCCTGTAGTGTAATATCTATGGAGACAGGTTTGCCGGAATGTATGTTTACCTGCCTGCTGTAGGGCTTATATCCTACAGAGGTAGCCTGTAAGGTATGTACCCCATAGGGTATATCCTGCAACTCAAAACCGCCTGTACTATCGGTATGTGTACCGATACCCAGTTTCCCGATGCCTACATTTATAAAGGATAGTTTTTTGCCATTTGCACTTATGGTGCCTTTTATGCTTCCTGTTTGTGCCCCGGCCGGTATAATGATGCAGGTACCTGCTGTAAGAAGAATAGCTCTTAATAAAGAAAACATCTCTTTTGCTAATTATTTCATTAGCAAAAGTATAAATTTAGACTAATCTAAAAAATATTTTTCATTGATTGAATTTTCTGTCAATAAAAATCATAATCGCGTCGCACAAAGTTTAAGCGTATACCACCGTATACATAAGTGGTGGCAGTGGTGGGGTACAAACCATTATCGTAAGCAAACCTGCGATGGGTTGCCCCAAAGTCGATGAAAAGATTTTCGCGCAGTTCGTATGACGCATTGAAATTGAGCAATGCACATTGTGTTTTTACGCCGCTGATAAGCGTATAGCCATGTGTATAATCGCCCGGAATAACAGGTGTACGGGTGTCATAATCCTTAAAGATATTATTGCCAAAGTTGGCAGAACCTGTGTCTGCACCCTGTTGGTAATACATGCCTTTCACACGCAGGTAAAGGTTTTTGACAGGCTGGTAGTTTGCAATGCCTATCAGTTCTGCAAAGCCCGCACCCAAAGGATGCGCCAGTGGTTGGTTGTAATGTGTATAGTTTGCGGTACTGTCGAAGTGTGAGTAGGTAAACGGCCTTACGATATTAACCTCGCCCTGCAAATCAAGGTTTTTGACGTTGAAGGCATCAAAATATTTTCCGCCCATTTGTATGCCGAATTTGTTGGCCCAATAACCGTTGCCGGCTACCAGTTCTTTCGATGTAAACTCATCGAGCAATAACTGGCCGTAGAACTGGAATTTTTTGGCAACCAATGCTTTCATATCAAATCCCAGCAGTACATTATCGGGGCTGCCGAGCGAGCGTTCTACCTGCCTGTACAGGATGATGGGGTTCATGTAGCTGAATTCGTACCTGTCCTGCCTGTCAAATATTACTGCCTCGAACATGCCCAGGTTCAGCCAGCGGGTTACGTTGACGCTGAGGTGGTGCATGGTGGCATATTTATGGGGCAGTTTATGATTACTGCTATTCATATGCTGGGGGGTAAGCTCCATGTACAGGTTCTGGTAGTTAAGTTTCCATACGCGTGTGGTCAGGCCCACGAAAGCTGTTGCAGCGCCAAAATCGCTCAGGAAAAGACTGCGCACACCATCGCCGATGAAATGTTTATCATAACCGAAGGTGACATTCAGGTGGTCCTTTATGGCTGCGAAGTCGACATAACCCCTTGCCATAAGGTAATCGTAACGGCCCGACTTACGGGTAAAGAAATCAGCACCGGGAACAGCATCGTTGCTGTCTATCCAGTTGTTTACAAAAGAAGGTGTTTCTTCCTGGTTATCGGTAAGAAAAGTATAGAACCCTATTTTGTCAGCTATCCTGCCGCGTGCTTCCATTCCACGGTTGCTGGTAAAAAGCGGGTTACCGCTATTATTGTTTTCATACGTGCCAATTGCGGTGAATACGGGGTTAGCAGAAAGAAAGAAATCATTTGTGTGTACGTATACCAGGTCGGGTTGTTTCCTGTACACGTTTTTGAGAAAAGGGTGTTTTGAATCGATAGCCCCGTTGCCGTCTTCCGTCCATTCCCCGCTTACCGATATGGCATGGGCAATGTTGTATTCATCGATGCTTGTTTTTGCTGCCACACTATCTCCGCTGCCCGATTGCTGCAGGAGGAAGTTAACTTCGCCTTTACGGGAAACCGGCTTCTGGACTAAAAACAAATCGGGCGACAGGTATCCTGACTTCGTTTCCAGCCTGTCGAGCAGGTGGTAGTCTTCCTGTCCTATAGGGAGGTAAGTAGTTTGTGCAACGGAATACAAGGAAAGGAAGAGGATACAACCAATGAGCCTGCCAGCCTTTTTATACATATAATGCGGTTTCTAATGAGCGATGTGGTAAATTGCAAAAATATTTTATAAAATCTGTTTATTGATAATTTATGAGTGATGTTTTAATAAAGAACGCAACAATTGTAAATGAGGGGAAACAGGAAATAAACGATGTTTTAATCAAAAACGGCCGTATAGAACGCATTGGTCAGAGATTGCAGCCGTCGGCCGGGTGCAGGGAAATAAATGCGGAGGGATTGATGCTTTTGCCCGGCGCTATTGACGACCAGGTGCACTTTCGTGAGCCGGGCCTCACGCACAAGGCTTGTATTGCCACCGAGGCGATGGCAGCAGTAGCCGGGGGAGTTACTTCTTTTATGGAAATGCCCAATACGAACCCACCTGCCCTGACGCAGGAATTGCTGGAAGATAAATATATCATTGCGGCCAATACATCCGTAGCCAATTATTCATTCTTCATGGGTGTCTCTAATGACAACTCTGATGAGGTACTGCGCACCAACGAAAAGAAAAAAGATGTTTGCGGTGTTAAAATATTCATGGGCTCCAGCACCGGCAATATGCTGGTAGATAACTACATTACCCTGAACAAAATATTTTCAGAATCGGAATTGCTCATTGCCACCCATTGCGAAGATGAGCGCATCATCAAAGCGAACAAGGAAAAATACCCTGATGCAGATAATGCATCATACCACCCGCTGATACGGGATGTGGAAGCCTGTTTTGAGAGTTCTTTTTCGGCGGTGCAACTGGCCAAGCAAAACAATACAAGGCTGCACATCCTGCATATTTCTACCGCTAAGGAATTGCAACTCTTTACCAATATGCTGCCGCTGGAAGAAAAGCGCATTACATCGGAAGTGTGTGTGCACCACCTGCATTTTACTGCCGATGATTATGCTACATACGGCAACCTGATAAAATGCAACCCCGCCATCAAGGCACCCGAAAACAAAGCTGCTTTATGGGAGGCATTACTCGATGACCGCCTGGACATCATAGCTACCGACCATGCCCCGCACACATGGGAAGAAAAGCAGCAACCTTACCAGCAGGCACCGGCGGGCGTACCCCTGGTGCAACATTCACTGTTGCTGATGCTGCAATATGTGCAGGAAGGAAAAATAACTATTGAAAAGGTAGTGGAGAAGATGTGCCACGCACCTGCAAAGTGTTTCCAGGTGGCGGAAAGGGGCTTTATCCGCGAGGGATATTTTGCTGACCTTGTTTTGGTAGACATGAAAGGTGCAACTACTGTGAACAAAAGCAATATCTTGTACAAATGCGGCTGGTCGCCTTTTGAAGGGCACGATTTTCCTGCCGCTATACGTTATACGTTGGTGAACGGGGAAGTAGCGTACGAGGACGGGCGTATCAATCAGCAGGTAAGGGGCAAAAGGCTATCGTTTGACAGGTAATGCAGAATGATAAAATAACACTTAAAGACCTTTCTTTTTTTACTTCCGGCCAGGGCGGCGGTGTTTTCGATATGCTCGACTTTACCACCACGCAAGCAGGTAAAGACATGTTGCGCAGGCATATACTGCACCCTCCCGATACTTATGAACTGTTGAAGGAAGTCCAGGAGGTTGTTCAATTCTGGACCGGCAATGCAGGGAAATGGCCCGGTATTATTTCGAACGGTACGCTGGTGATGCTGGATAAATTTTTCGAGTCGGCAGATAATGTATCCGCACCGCCGTCAGGCGTGGCACTGACATTGGGTAAGTTTTTTCAAAAGCTGCTGAACCGGAGCGAGTACTTCTTTACACAATTTTCCCTTTCCCATTTATCCGATTTTTTAAAAGGCTGCCTGCAGCTTACAGAACTGCTGGAAAGGGATGACCTGCCCCCGTTATTGCAAAGGGAATTGGCTGTGATGCAGCAGGAACTGGGCCACCGGCTTACTGCAGAGCTTACAGAGGTTCATAAAAATACACCGTTCAAAGAGCTGGCAAGGCTAAGCTACAGCGCAAGGCGGGAAATGAAGCACCTTATTGCAAGATTGGTGGTACAGTATGCCCGGCTGGATGCCTGGCAGGCAATGGCTAAGGCAACCGTAGCCCATCAATGGGTATTTCCTGAACTGTTGCCATATAAGCCGCTCCGGTTCGAGTCGGAAGGCTTATACCATCCCCTTTTGCAAACCCCTGTGGCGTATGACACCGCTTTTGGCGACGGGAAGAATTTCCTGTTGCTGACGGGTGCTAATATGTCGGGCAAAACCACGTACATGCGCTCGCTGGGTGTGGGGGCATTACTGGCGCACCTGGGCATGGGCGTGCCTGCGCAAAAGATGAGTATCAGCTTTTTACAAGGCATTATTACCAATATGCATGTGGAAGATGACCTGCTGAAAGGGGAAAGCTACTTTTTTGCCGAAGTAAAGCGGATAAAACATACTGCCGAACAGTTACAGCAATCGCCGCCGCACCTGGTGCTGATGGACGAATTGTTTAAAGGCACCAATGTACATGACGCATATGAGTGTACCCGTGCCATAGTAGAGGGGCTTTTGCACAAGCCCCATCATATTATGGTTTTATCTACCCACCTATACGAAGTAGCGCAGCATTTTAAAAGCAGGAACGATATACTATTCTCTTACTTTGTTACCCAAATGGGCAGTGACGACAGCTACCGGTTTACCTATGAACTGAAAGAAGGCATATCCAACGACCGCATAGGCTACCGCATATTGCAAAAGGAAGGAGTACTTGACCTTTTGAGGAAACCCTAACTATATAATACCTTTATATATCTATATAATATTAACATTTATATTTGAGGGCTAAGCCGTCAATTACCGTTAATTTTGGGGCGGAGAAAAGAACAGGAGGAGAAGAAGAAACCTAAAGACGTTTTCAATAAGATATGACAGATTTCAGGCCAGGCCGTTTCCAGATATTACCTACTGTAGTTAAAAACCTGATTATTATCAATTCGCTGATAGTGTTTGCACAGTATGTGTTAGGCAAGTTCGGTATTGATATGGCAGACTATTTTGGCCTGCACTACTGGCGTTCACACTATTTTAAGCCGTGGCAGTTCTTTACACACATGTTCATGCACGGCAGCTACTACGATGTGAACGGGACAATTATGCACCTGTTTTCCAATATGTTTGCCCTGTGGATGTTTGGCAGCATACTGGAAAATGTATGGGGGCCGAAGCGTTTCCTGATATTTTACCTGGTATGCGGCCTCGGCGCGGCTATGCTGCACATGGGTGTGGTGGCTTATGAATTTCATACCATAGAGCAGGCATTTGTACACTACCAGCAAAACCCTACACTTGACCAGTTTGACCTGTTTATCAAACAGCATGTGCAGTTGAGTACAGGTAACCCCCTTAGCCTGCAACTAAATGGTGTGAGGGACGCATGGATGAGCAACCCCTCTCATAATTATGCACATGAGTCTGTAACGGCTATCAACCAATACCTGAATGGCTTGTATTATGCGCCTGCACAGCAATACCTGCCGGGCATATACGACGAAGCTACGGTGGGCGCTTCGGGGGCGGTATTCGGTATCCTGTTTGCCTTTGGTTATTTATTTCCCAATACCTTGTTGTATATCTATTTCCTGGTGCCTATAAAGGCCAAATATGTGGTAGGTGCTTATGCGCTTTTTGAACTATTTGCAGGTATCAGGAACTCGGCAGGAGATAATATTGCCCACTTTGCACACATAGGCGGTATGCTGGTGGCGTTTATTTTATTAAAAATCTGGAACAGGACAAACAGGAAACATTTTTATTGATACGAGTACATGAATATGAAATCTACATATAGCAGGTCTTCACAATCGCGCATACCGTCTTTTGAGCAGAATGCAGTTTTGCAGTTGATAGTAGCTTCTGGTGTGGGCTATGTTACCTACAATCTTATCTGGGTAATCATAAAACTGGCAGAGCCGGAGTCTATGTTTTTTTTCACCCATATTAAACCCTATGTGGTACTGCCGCAGGTGCATAATTTCCTGCCCCGGTTCTGGACCATTTTTACCTACGGGTGGACACATACCGGTTTTTGGGAGCTATTCAGCAATATGATATGGCTGTACACGTTTGGCTCTGTAGTGCAAATGCTGGTAGGGTATAAACAAGTGATACCCCTGTTTTTGTATGCGCTTGCCATAGGAGGGCTTTTTTATGAAGGCGCCCAGCTGATACCGGCTGTTCATGGCAGGGCAGATATGGTGGGGGCGCAGGGCGGCGTTATTGCACTTGCCGTGGCCGCACTTACTATAGCACCTTCTTACCGTTTTTACTTTACGCCCACCTTCAGTATACCCATAGTTGTCGTATCGGTGATATTTTTTGCATTAATGGTAATGAATGCCAACCTGGAGCCGGCGGCCCTGCTGCTGCTTGCAGGCGGTTCGCTCACAGGTTTCGGATATATTAAGCTGCTGCAAAAAGGGTTTAAGCCGGGAAGCTGGATGTATGATATTTTCGACACGCTGGAACGGGCAGCCACGCCGGATGAGCAGGCCCATTACAGGCACAACGTGAGACGCAATAAAATAATAAAAAACCTGAAGCAGAAGCATACGGGAGGTTTAACCCAAAACCGCGTTGACGAGATACTGGATAAGATAAACCAGAAAGGTTTCGACTCGCTCACCAAAGAAGAGCGGGAAATACTTACCCGTGCCGGGAAAGAAAATCCCTAACCGCAATAGTGTACATGAAGCAAAACAGGCCAGGCATCATACGCAGGTTTTTCAGCAGTATATTCTTACTGCTGAATATAGGTGCATCGGTATGGCTGGTATTGTGCGCGGTGGCTTCGTTTGTGAGCCCGGCAGAGGTTAAGTACATTGCCCTTTTCAGCCTGTCTACCCCTTTTGCAGTCCTTGCCAATATCGTTTTTATCTTCTTTTGGCTGTTCTCATCCCATAAATGGAGGGCGCTGGTATCGGTGCTGACAATTGCGGGATGCTATAAAGTAGTGATGACGATTTTTGCCTTTAATCCTTTTGCGGAAAATGACTTGAAGCCGCATAAAGGCACTATTAAGATCATGAGCTGGAATGTGCATGGTATGGGTATTTTTGAACGTCCCAGGCCAAAAAATTTTGATGAAAAAATACTCGGCTTTATTAATAGTATAGATGCGGATATCCTGTGCCTGCCCGAGTATTCATTATCTAAAGACAATATTATGAAGCCCTTTGCAGATAAAATCATCCGCAAGGGAAACTATATCGATTACCGTTTTCAACCTGATAATAGTCTGAATAATAAAGTATATATCGGGACAGCGGTATTCTCGCGCTACCCGTTTAAAAATTATGAATCGCACAGGCTTACCGATTTTATTTATATGATGCAGGGGGATGTCCTGCTGCCAGGAGATAATACGGTACGTGTATTTTTTGTGCACCTTACCACCTTCGGGTTGAGCGATAAGGACAAAGCATATATAGATGAGGTGAAAAAGCGGAATACTGAAGTGAAAGACGGCCTGGACCACTCCAAAACGTTTATAGGTAAATTCAATTATGCCTTTGCCAAACGTGCGAGAGAGGCAGATCTTGCGGCGTCCATTATTGCCAAAAGCCCATACCCCGTTTTTATTTGCGGCGATTTTAACGACCTCCCCGGCTCTTATACCTACACCACCATGCGTGGCAAAAGGAAAGATGCTTTTCTTGAAAAAGGGACCGGGCTTGGCCGCAGCTATAATTATATACTGCCTACGCTCCGTATCGACCACATGTTCTACGATACTTCAGGGCTGCGGCTCATAGGTTTCACATGCCCGTCTACAAAGCTGTCTGACCACAACCCGCTTATTGCCAATTTTGAAATAAAAGGCATGCCTCAGCCTTAATATCTTATTTTTGCGCTTTATTTCGCTATATGTCGTCTTTGTATCTGTATAACTCGTACACACGCCAGAAGGAAAAATTTGAACCGTTGGTTGCAGGCCACGTTGGACTGTATGTTTGCGGCCCTACTGTTTCGGGTGAGTCTCACCTGGGCCATGCGCGCCCGTATATTACATTCGATATTGTTTACCGCTACCTGGCACATCTTGGTTATAAAGTGCGTTATGTAAGGAATATTACCGATGCCGGCCACTTTGAGGAAGAAGGCAGGGAAGCTGAAGATAAAGTGAGTACAAAAGCGCAACTGGAGAAGCTGGAGCCTATGGAGCTGGTACATAAATATACCAACCTGTTCCACTGGGGCATGCGTTTGTTCAATTGCGTAGACCCCAGCATTGAACCTACTGCCACAGGCCATATTATTGAGCAGATAGACATGATACAGGATATCATGGCCAAAGGGTACGCTTATGAAAAGAACGGCTCTGTATATTTTGATGTGAAAAAATATGCAGCCCACTATCCGTACGGTAAATTATCGGGCAGGGTGCTGGACGATTTGCTGGAGACCACGCGTGACCTGGAAGGGCAGGACGAAAAAAATAATAAGGTCGATTTCGCATTATGGAAGAAAGCGCCGCCTGAGCATATCATGCGCTGGAACAGCCCATGGGGCGAAGGTTTCCCGGGCTGGCATATCGAATGTTCGGCCATGAGCAGCAAGTACCTGGGCGAGGTTTTCGATATACACGGCGGGGGTATGGACCTGCAATTCCCGCACCACGAGAGCGAGATAGCACAATCGACCATCGCACATGGTTGCGTGCCTGTGCGCTATTGGATGCATAACAACATGATTACCATCAATGGTAAGAAGATGGGTAAAAGCTATAACAATGTGATAAAGCTTACAGAGCTTTTCACCGGCAACCATCCCATGCTGGAGCAGCCTTACCATCCGATGGTAGTACGCTTCTATATACTGCAAACGCATTACCGCAGCACGCTCGATTTTTCGAATGAAGCGTTGCAGGCATCGGAACGTGCATTCCGCAGGTTGTGGGAGGCTTATGAAGTGCTGCAAAAGATTAATGTAGAAGGAAACAATAAAGCGCTTTCAATTTCTTCATTTAGGAATTTGCTTCTTCAGAAAATTGATAAAAAAGATTTGTCAGATAATGAAAGCGTTTTGGTTGATAGTATAAGAGCTATTAGTGAAAATGACCCTTATGAAATCATCGGAGAACTACCACATCTCTTTAGTTTTCCAGAACTGCAAGAATATCATAATCAGTTATTTATTAATAGGGATATTATAATTGATTGCTTAGACTGTAATAGATTCATGAACGATGATTTTAATACAGCTAAGGTTATTGCAAATTTGTTCAATCTTGTACCTACAATTAACAGTATTAAAGGTGGACAATTAAATATAAATGTTCTGTTTTCAGATACATTAGCTTTATTAAAAACTACTTTTAAAGATTACCTGGAAGATATACTGGGTATGCAGCCGTTGCAGGTGCAGCAAAGCAACAAAATGGACCAGGTACTTTCGCTGCTGATACAAATACGTAAAGATGCCCGTGCGCGGAAAGACTTTGCCACATCTGACCAGATACGCAACAGCCTTGCCGAAGCAGGTATCCAGTTAAAAGATGAGAAAGACGGCAGCGTGTCGTACACAATAGAATAAATTCAATGAAAAACGTATCCAAACTGCTGCGCTATCTTGCCGATTATAAAGGCAAGGTAGCGTTGTACTTTACTACCATTTCGCTATCGGTCATATTTTCGCTGTTTTCATTTACCATGCTGGCGCCTGTATTGCAGGTGTTGTTTATGGGTGCACAGGAACCGGGGGTAGCAAGTGGAAATATCATTAACCGTATTACCAATACTTTTAACGAGATAATACTGCGGCAGGACAAGCTGACGGCGCTTACTTATGCCGTAGTAATTGTTGTGGTATTCACCATTCTCAAAAACCTGTTCATTTATCTTTCGCTGGCAATACTTAACCCTTTGCGCCATGCTATATTAAGGAGGCTGAGGAATGAAATGTTTGTAAAAACGTTATCGCTGCCTATCGGCTTTTTTACAGAAGAGCGCAAAGGCGACCTGATATCGCGTATGACGAACGATATTACAGAGGTGGAAGTGTCTATCATGAGTGTGCTGGAGAGTTTTATACGGGAGCCGATAACGGTTATCGTAACACTGGTATCTATGGTAATTATCAGTCCGCAGCTTACCCTGTTTCTTGTATTGTTTCTGCCTGTTTCCGGTATCATCATCGGGCGGATAGGAAAAACACTGAAGAAACCTTCAAACCTGGCACAGGAGCAGCTTTCAAATATGCTGGGCGTAATTGACGAAACGCTGGTAGGCATGCGTGTTGTAAAGGCATTCAATGCAGAGCGTCACCAGCACCTGCGCTTTATGGAAATCAATAACCTGCTATACCGTACACGCAATAAAATATCAGCAAGAAGGGAGATTGCATCGCCACTATCCGAAACGATGGGCATCATCGTGGTGAGCATCATTTTATGGTATGGCGGGCGATTGATTTTTTCGGGCCAGACACACCTCACAGGGCCGTGGTTCATTGCTTATATCGGCCTGTTCTATCAAATCATCAATCCCCTGAAAAATCTTTCTACTGCGCTGTACAACGTTCAGAAAGGAACGGCGGCCCTCGACAGGATTGAGCACCTGTTGAATGTAGAAAATACGATTAAAGAATTACCGGAGGCACGCGCTATCCAGTCGTTTAACGACCGTGTGGAATTCAGGCATGTATCATTCAGCTATGGCGATAAAAAAATACTGGATGATGTAAACCTGACCATAACCAAAGGTAAAATGATAGCATTGGTAGGGGCATCAGGCGCAGGTAAATCGACATTGGTGGACCTGATACCGCGTTTTCATGATGTAAGCGGAGGTGAGATATTGATAGACGGGGTGAATATAAAAGAGTGCCGTTTATTCGAGTTGCGTAAACTGATGGGTGTAGTAAGCCAGGAACCTATCCTTTTTAATGATACTATTTACAATAATATTACACTCGGTACCGGCGGTGCCTCTCAGCAGCAGGTGGAAGAAGCTGCCCGGATAGCCCATGCACATAATTTTATATTGCAAAAGCCGGAAGGTTACCAAACTATTGTAGGCGACCGCGGTGCAAAACTCAGCGGTGGTGAGCGCCAGCGTATCACCATTGCCAGGGCGGTATTGAAAAACCCGCCTATCCTGATACTGGACGAGGCCACGTCTTCGCTCGATACCCAGAGCGAGCGTATTGTGCAGGATGCCATCAATAAGCTGATGGAGAACAGGACCTGTATCGTTATCGCCCACCGTTTATCTACTGTACAACATGCCGATGAAATACTGGTAATGGACAAAGGGAGGGTCATGGAGCGTGGCAATCATACTGAATTAATGAATAAAAATGGCTTATATAAAAAGCTGGTGGAAATGCAACAGGTGAAATAGTTACGGTATATTTGCATTATAAATAATCAGGATGAAAAAAATACTGGTAACCGGTGGATGTGGGTACATAGGGGGGCATACCATAGTAGACCTTATTGAAAACGGATTTGATGTTATATCTGTAGACGATTTATCGCGGGGGTCATTGCGTATGTTGCACGGCATTGAAAAAATAGTGGGACGCCCTGTAAAAAATTATAAAGTAAATCTTTGCGACCTGGAAGATACCGAAGCCATATTTATTGAAAATCCTGATATTGTTGGTATTGTTCATTTTGCTGCTTATAAGTCGGTGCCCGAATCAGTGCAGGAACCGCTAAAATATTTCAGGAACAATATTAACTCGCTGGTTAACCTGCTGCAGTGTGCCAAAGAGTACAAGGTAAACCAGTTTGTATTTTCTTCTTCCTGCTCGGTATATGGAAATGCAGATAAACTGCCGGTAGATGAACATGCACCGCTTAAAGAGCCGGAATCTCCGTACGCGCGTACCAAGCAGATGGGGGAAGCTATTTGCCGCGATTTTGCTGCCCGGCACCCGGAATTCAATGTTACCCTGCTGCGCTACTTCAACCCGGTAGGTGCGCACCCTTCAGCACTGATAGGGGAGCTACAGGAAAAACCGGAAAACCTTGTACCGGTAATTACCCAGACGGCCGTGGGCAAGCGTAAGGAAATGCAGGTGTTCGGTGCGGATTATGATACAAGAGACGGCTCGTGCGTGCGCGACTATATACATGTAATGGATATAGCCAATGCACACACCAAAGCGCTTATATATACACTGGAAGGCAATAATGAGCATAACTGCGATGTATTCAACCTGGGCAGCGGCAACGGTGTAACGGTACTGGAGCTGATACATGCTTTTGAAAAAGTATCGGGTATGCCGCTCAACTACAAAACGGGCCCGCGCCGCCCGGGAGATGTGGTGGCCGTATATGCCGATAACCATAAAGCGCGCGCTTTGCTCGATTGGGAAATCAGGTATGACCTTGACCAGATGATGTCGACCGCGTGGGAATGGGAACTGATAATGAAAAAAGAAGCGGAAAGAATTCAACTCAACTAAAAAAATAAAGGGGCAATCGCCCCTTTTATTTATCCTAAATCTATTTCTGTATTATCTCCTATATTGAGGCTTTGGCTCAGCCCTCTTACAAAGGCATCGCTGCCTATAATGCTTGAGTGCAGAACGACTTCTTCCAGCTCGGCATAAGAACCGATGATGGTATCTTTTATAATGGATGCCTGTATGGTGGTGCATTCGCCAATAGTAACATTAGGCCCTATGATAGAGTAGCTTATTTTACAGCCTTCTGCTATGCTCACTGGTGGAATAATAACACTGGTATCATAAGTATGCGATTCCGGGCGGCCCCGCTCGTCATTCATCTGTTTCAGTAAAATGGCGTTAGTTGAAAGCAAGGTTTCTTTCTTACCGCAGTCGAACCAGTTGGTAACGCGGAATGCCTGGAATTGAACCCCTTCCTGCAACATGTGTTCCAGTGCATTGGTGAAATGGTATTCCCCTTCGTCAAACTGGCGGCTTTTCAGGTGTGAGTCCAGCGCCTCGTACATTTGCTGCGTTTCTTTAATGTAGTAAACACCCACCATAGCCATATTCGATTTCGGTATGAGCGGTTTTTCCACTACGCGTAATACACGGTCTTTGTCATCCAGTTCTGCAACACCAAAGCTGCGGGGGTCATCTACTTTTTTCACGCCTATTTGCGATATGCTGCTGGTCAATATTTCTTTTACATTGTAATCGCAGATTGTATCGCCCAGTACTATCAGTACTTCTTCGTTCTGTACTGCTTCATGCGTCAGCCATATAGCATGGCCCAGTCCCCTCCTGTCCGATTGGTTGACAAGTGTATATTTAAGATGAGGGTATGTTTTCTCTATATAGCGCTGTATTTTTTCGCCCAGGTAGCCGATTACGAAAACGAATTCATTGACCCCTGCTTCCAGCAATTGGTCAACAATAACACTGAGAATGGTTTTACCTGCAATCGGTATCAAAGCCTTGGGCTGGGTATAGGTTAACGGGCGCAATTTTGTGCCGGCACCGGCAACGGGTATAATGGCTTTCACAAGCTATACGTTTTTAAAGGTGAACCTGCCGCAAAAATAAACTTTCAGTTTGGATGGATGCCAATTAACGTAAAAATTAAACCATGTTATAACATTTACCGGCAGTTTTTCAAAAAAGAAAGGGGTGCCGTTCAGAGGCATCCCTTTCCTGTTAATAATCGTTTGCGATAGCTACATCATAGCAAGAAAGTCTTTCAGCTTGGATTTGATCTGGGCAAAATTGCCGCTAAGGTTATTTTGCAAGGCCTGTAAATCGTTATATATCTGCTGTTCCGCGTTTTTCTTTGCAGTGAGCGTTGCAATTAAAGATTGATTGGTTGTATTCTGTATTTGCTGGTTAAGGGAGTTGATTTCGTTACTAATAATAGTCATGGCCGAATTGAATGACGTTTGTGCAATACCGGGTGTATTGCGTAGTACTCCCGCTTCATACCCATTTATAT
Source organism: uncultured Flavipsychrobacter sp. (assembly GCA_964621795.1). Taxonomy (GTDB): domain Bacteria; phylum Bacteroidota; class Bacteroidia; order Chitinophagales; family Chitinophagaceae; genus Polluticoccus. The sequence goes on along the minus strand of CAZUMM010000013.1, from coordinate 56,260 downwards.
CACTGCTTAGCTGGAGCTGCGGCGATATGGTTTGCGCACAACATTCCGGCGTTGCAACTGCAAGTGTTACAAAAGCGATAAAAATATATAGGAGACGTTTCATAATCGGTTTTTTATAAAGTTAGAGAAATAATAAATATAAATGCCACTCTAACTATCTAAGACAGATGCACCCTCCCCATATAGTTGGGTCTTATACTTCAGGGAAGGTGATTTTATTACCGGGCCGATGTTCAAATCATCCCATTTCCGGTCTACTTTCTTTATAGTTTCATCGTCTGCTACAATGATGTTGGGCCATGGCCTTTCGAAGCCATCCAGTGCTTTGTTTTTCCGGGTGCCGTCAAGCCCCAGTATGTTTTTACCGTCACCGCCATAAAAATGATCCCTGCGTGGGTCAAGATTGTTGCAGAAGCGCCATAGTGTATCTGCTATATCAGAGGTGTTTACCGTATGCTCTACATATAACACCATTTTTATGCCTCTCAGCGCATCCTGCCGGCAAAGTTCGTTATGCAGGGTTTGTACTTGTCCTGTTTTGTTTTTTTTCACCGCAACGAAGAGTACGGGTATCTGCCATTCGCGCGCGAGGCGGTCGTTGATGCTTACAATTTCAGGAAACTGCTTTTGAATATTTGCAGTGGAGAAACCGGGTGAAAGATGAAAAGTCAGTAGTGGTTCTGTCACTTCTTCCTCCCATTTATGCGTGCCGTCGATACACATTTTGCCGCCAAAGCCCAGTTTGGAACAGCTATGATCCAATACGTCCATAGGCCCCTGGCTGAAGTAGATGTCTGTTGCCGGGTTTACATTGTTGAAAACGTATTGGGCCAGTTGCCTGTAGTCATCAATTTTTACATTGCCATCGGCCAGTACCAGTATTTTGTTGAACATCATTTGCCCCGCACCCCACATGGCGTTCATCACCTTTTGTCCCTGCCCGGCATATTCTTTTTCAATAGTGGTAATAACAAGGTTGTGAAATACGCCTTCTACCGGCATATTCATATCTTTTATTTCCGGTACCATGGTCATTTTTATAGGTGCAAGGAAAATACGTTCTGTCGCTTTTCCCAGCCAGGCATCTTCCTGCGGGGGGATGCCTACTATGGTGGCCGGGTATACTGCGTTTTTCCTGTGGGTAACAGCCGTTACATGGAAGCGGGGGTACCAGTCGGGTAGGGAATAATAGCCGGTATGGTCGCCGAAAGGCCCTTCCCAAATCAATTCTTCGTCCGTATCTACATAACCTTCTATAATGAAATCGGCATCTGCGGGTACTTCTATATCGGGCTGCGATATGCATTTTACCAGTTCCACACGTTTTTTGCGCAGAAACCCTGCCAGCATGTATTCATCCACGTTTTCAGGCAGCGGGGCTGTGGCTGCATAGGTATATACGGGGTCGCCGCCGAGTGCCACGGCTACGGGCATACGCTTGCCCAGCTTTTTATACTCGCTGTAGTGCCTTGCCGAAACTTTATGTTTGTGCCAGTGCAGGGCGGTCATATCAGGGGCAAATACCTGCATGCGGTACATGCCTATATTCCGCACGCCTGTATGCGGGTCTTTGGTATGTATGGCGGGCAAAGTCAGAAAGCGGCCCCCGTCCCTGGGCCAGCATTTCAGTATAGGTAGTTTATCCAGGTTGGGTTGTTGCATAATTACCTCCTGGCAGGCTCCGTGGCCGCTTACTACTTTGGGCATCCATGATGCAAATTTTCCCAGTTGGGGCAGCATTGCCAGTTTTTCCAGCAACCCGTTTTTAGGTGCTGAAAGTTTTTTGAATAAATCCTCGATATCTTTTGCCACATCGTCAAGGGTGTTCACGCCCAGGGCCATGCACATGCGTTTTTCGCTGCCCATGCCATTTATCAGCAGCGGGAATTCTGTGCCGGTATTTTCAAAAAGTAATGCTTTGTTCCTTTCCGGGGTTTTGCTGATGCGGTCGGTTATTTCTGCTATCTCAAGTACAGGGTCGGCAAATGTTTTTATTCGTAACAGTTCACCTTCTTTTTCCAGTGCCTCAATAAATGCACTCAGCGATTTATATGCCATGATATATATACAGTCTGTAAACGGGAATGTTCAATTTTCGGTACAAAGTTACTATTGACGGCCCATAAAGCGCCGGCAGGGCAGAAATGATATAGAACAAATTAAAGAAAATAGCAGCCGAACGCGACCGAATACGGTGTAATTTTGTACTGCCGATGAAGAATCACCTCTTTTTTTTAAGCCTGTTTATTGCTGTTGTGCTGCCGGGATGTATTAGACCGCACCAGCCTGTTAACAGCAAGTTGGTTGAAAAGATAAACCTGCGCAAGAACAATCCCTGGAACCGGCAGGTGGTAGATTCGTCGGTCACGCTGCTCAAAACGGGTGATATTGTGCTGCGCCGGGGCAATGACATTACCAGCTACATGCTTTGCCAGCTCAATGCCAGTAATAAAACCTATTCCCACTGCGGCATCGTATTGGTAGAAAACGGGTATCCTTTTGTATATCATAGCATTGGGGGCGAAGATAACCCCGACCAGGAACTGAGGCGCGATTCGGCATCTGTATGGCTGTCGGCTGCCCGCAACGAGGAATACGGTGTTGTACGGCTGGATATGCCTGATAGCAACCTTGTAAACCTGTGCAGCTGGACACGCTATTACTATAAACTGCGCAAAAAGTTTGATATGCACTTCGATATTAACACCGATGACCGTTTTTATTGCGCCGAGTTTGTATATAAAACCATAAACAAAGCAATGAAAGACAGCGCTTATATAAAACCTGTAACTGTAATGGGGTATACTTTCGTAGGTATTGATAATTTGTTTCTGAACAGGCACGCCCGTTTCATTTGCCAAATTAGATTTAAGTAATACCTTTGCCGTTCAAATTTGTAAATATCTTTTATGAAAAAAGTACTGCTTTCAATAGCTACAATTTGCGTACTGGCGATTTCTATCACCAGCTGTAGCAACAACTCTCCTAAGGCCTCAGCAGACAAATTCCTAACAAGCCTTTACCACATGGAGTATGATAAGGCTAAGGAAGTAGCTACGGACGATACGAAAAAACTGCTGGATATGATGGAGCAGTTCTCAAGTGTTCTGCCCGATTCAAGTAAAGCAAATGCCCAAAAAATTAAGGTAGAAATCAAAGATGTGAAGGAAGAAGGTGATAAGGCTGTTGTTACTTATGTCACTTCAGAAAGCCCGAACGAGCAAAAACTGGATATGGTGAAGCAAAACGGTAAATGGCTGGTACAATGGTCAAAACAGGACGGCAACAACGAGATGAATGATGTGCCTGAAGAGGAGCCTGTAATGGATGATAGTACTGCTGCTGCTACACCTGCTGCAGATTCCGCGCAATAAATAAACTATAGATAATTACTTACTAGGGCTGCCAACCGGCGGCCCTTTTTTGCATTCACGCTATACTGCCAAAGAAGAGGTAACATAACAGTATTGATGTAATGATACCTACAAGGTCGGCAAGGAGCATGGCAGGAATTGCATAGCGTGTATTTTTTACAGACACGGCACCGAAATACACGGCTACTACATAAAATGTGGTGTCTGACGAACCCTGTAAAATGCAGGATAACCGCCCGGCAAAGCTATCGGGCCCGAAAGTTTTCATAGCGTCTATCATCATACCACGGGCGCCGCTGCCGCTCATAGGTTTTATCAGTGCGGTAGGGAGACCGTTTACGAAGCGGGTATCGGTACCCAGCATGGTAAAAAAACTATTCATACCATTTACCACGGCATCGAAAGTGCCGCTAGTGCGCAGCATACTGATGGCTACTAGTATACCAACGAGGTAAGGGATAATTCTTACGGCTGTTTCAAAACCTCCTTTTGCACCATCTATAAAGGCGTCGAAGATGTTTATTTTTTTATACAGCCCACCTAGTATTATTAACAAGAAAATGGTGAGAATGAGCCCATTGCTCAGCACACCTGAAAATGACTGTAATGCTGATGAGGAAAGGGAGGTGAGGTATAATACCAGCAAGGCTATAATGGCAGAAACCCCGCCAACCCAGGCCAGTATCACCGGCTGAAAAATATTTATTTTTTGCCGTACCGAAACGATAGACATGGCTGCAATAGTGGCAACGAATGTGGCTATCATGCAGGGAATAAAAATATCGGTAGGATTAGCAGCATTGAGTGCGAATCTTGTGGCGATAATGGATACAGGTATGAGGGTAAGGCCGGACGCATGCAGGCAAAGGAACATGATCTGTGCGTTAGATGCACGGCCTTTATCAGGGTTAATTTCCTGCAGGCTTTCCATGGCTTTAATGCCGAATGGGGTAGCTGCATTGTCAAGGCCCAGCAGGTTGGCTGAAAAATTCATCATCATGTGCCCCATAGCCGGGTGATTTTTAGGCAATTCGGGAAATAACCTGGAGAAAAACGGCCCAATTATCCGTGACAGGAGCCGTACGCCGCCCGCCCTTTCTGCAATGGACATAAAGCCCATGAACAATGCCATTATACCTATAAGGCTGATACTGATGTTAACTGCTACTTTACAGGTTTCAATAATGCCATCGGCCCTGTGCACCAGTTGTGACCGTATTGAATGATAGTTATAGGTTTTCACGCCCTTGTAGCCGGTGGCAGAAGCAGGCAACTGCATACCTTTTTCAGCTATGATAACTGCAGGAGGATGGATTGAATCGGCAATACAATATCCATAGGTGCGAAGTCGCTGTATGAAAGCATCTGCCGAACCGTAGCCTGCCGTTTCAGGATGGCCATAAAACCGGTAGTATACAGTATCGGGTATATCATCTGCCCTGCCGCTCACCATCCGGTTGAATATATTTTTATCCCCGCCCCAAAAAGATTGATAAGCAGCTACAGATATTGCTATAATAATAAATGCAGCCCAAATCCTGCTTAAAGCCATGCTGTGTATTTATACCGGTAAGATACTATATAATAGATAGCCAGGCTAACAAAAGCATATTACGGAAAATAACAAGGAAAAATATGCAGTAGAATAATACTTATGTATTGTCCGGCCTTTAAATTAATTAATGATAAAATACTCTGAATCATACCTACTTTAAGGATTGTATTTTCTACATTTGTTCATTATATGCCAAAACTATATTTATTGTCGGTTTCTGAAGGGTTGAGTTAAGTATTATGAAAGTTACAATTGTATTACCCGCTTACAACGAAGAAGAGTCACTGCCACCGCTCCTGGGCAGAATTGACCGGGCCAGTAAACTATATAACTGGGATGCAGAAGTTGTAGTTGTAAATGACGGGAGTAAGGATAATACCTTAAATGTAGCACAGAATTTTAAAGCAAATGTGCCTATATCGGTGCTTGATTTACAGCCCAACAGGGGGCTGGCAGGAGCATTGCGCGAAGGCCTGCTACATGCTGTATCTATTTCAGGAGAAGATGACGTGATTGTTACCCTTGATGCTGATGACAGCCAAAATCCGTTCCTCATCAACCAGATGCTGCATGAAATAGCTATAGGTGCAGACCTGGTGATAGCTTCCAGGTACCAGAAAGGGGCACATATACGCGGCCTCAAATCGTCGAGGAAGCTAATGAGTTGGGCTGCAGGGATGCTTTTCAGGATGTTTGTCGGTTTTGACGGTGTAAAAGATTATACCTGCGGTTTCCGGGCGTACAGAACCTCATTTCTTAAGAATGTTATGGATTTGTATAAAGACAATTTCATCACTCAGAAAGGGTTTGGCTGTATGGTTGAGGTACTGCTGAAATTCGGTAGCAACAATGCCATAATAAATGAGGTGCCTATGATATTAAGGTACGATCAAAAACAGGGCGCCTCAAAGATGCAGGTCAACAGGACTATTAAGCAAACGCTGAGGTTATTATATTCCTATAAAACAGGCAGGCTGAAACCATAATCCTGATATTATTATGCCGGTTTCTTTTACGAATAATAATATACTCAGGAGGCTTGACCTGTTCCTGTTATTGTTATCGGTGTTGTTTATTCTTTTCTACTCTGTAGATAAAAAAGTGTGGTACGATGAAACCGTATCTATATTGTGCAGTAAAGGTATTAGTCACAATACGCCGTTAGATTTTAATAACAAAGCCCTGATTACTAATACAGAACTGTCTGCATACAATACATCCGGAAACGTATTTAATGCAACGGTTACAGACAATAGCAATAGTTACCTGTATAATATTTCTCTTCATTTTTTCACATTGTTGTTTGGCAACAGTATAAATATATACCTGCTGTTATCACGGCTTTTTGGGGTGGCCTGCCTCGTAGCGTTTTATTTTCTTAGCCAAAAACTGATTTCATCGCCCGGGTTCAGGGCTTTAGCTCTATTTTTCCTGTTTACAGATGCTATTTTCCTGGGTATGAGTATAGAAATAAGGGCTTACATCCTGGGCATCTTATTTATATGCCTTTCTGCCCTTTATCTTTTCCGTTTTATATATGAGGAAGAGAGCCCCGGAAACCTTTTCCTGGTATTGTTGTTTTCCGTAGGGGCATTGCTTTCTCATTTTTTATCTGTCTATATACTTTTTGTATATGGATTGATTCTATTGGCTAAAAAGGGCAAAGGGCTTTTCGCTAAACGATATGTAGTTCCCATCTTGTTGCCGTTGCTTTTACTTGCTGTGTATTTTCTTTTTTCATTTCGCGGGCTGCTGATAATGGATAAACAAAATGCCGCAATAACAGAAGCCCGTAAAAGTGATTTTAGTTATACGGGTGTGTTTTTCAATTTTATAAAATTTACTACCCAGAATATAAAAATCCTGTTGCCGGCTTTTAATCCGTCTAATGTTATCAAGTTAGTATCGGCAGCAATATTTATAATTATTCTTATTGTTGCTAAGCGTGTGGCACATGAAAAGAGGCAGAAACAGTTATTGTTTGTGCTATTGGGCCTTGCTTTAAGCGGCAGCATAGTACTTACTGCTCTCAGTTTAAAGGCCGGCCACATGACCCCTTTTTACAATCGTTATTTTTCATTCAGCGTTCCGTTCAATTGCCTTTTTATTGCTTTATTTCTGCAGTTGCTATTTCAAAATGTAAGAAGCGCTGCCATTAAATATGGGGCACTGGTATTCTTTGTTGTTCCGGCAGCGTTCCTTTTTTATAAAAATGTGCAGCAGACTGAGAACCTGAAGTACAGCCATGTGCAAATAGCACGGATAATTGCTGATAAGAAGATGACTGATGTAGAGGTAAAAGATAGCAGGGATGCAACCCTGATACATTGTTTTTTACCTGGTGGCTATAATTTAAACTATCATGTAAACCCCGGGGCTACCCTGTTTAAGGCATATAACCAATCAGCCACAGAAGAGATACCGATTGTCAGGATCGATAAATAAAAAAGAATCCGCCGGGTTTAGTCCGGCGGATTCTTTTATGTATCAAATGCGATGCGCATTAAAATGTTACTTCTACCTGGTTTCTGAGCAGGTCTTCAAATTCATCGCGTTTTCTTACCAGGTGCGCTTTGCCATCTACAATAAATACCTCTGCGGGTTTCAGGCGCGAGTTAAAATTACTGCTCATCTCGAAGCCGTACGCCCCTGCGTTATGAAATACGAGGTAATCGCCTTCGCGCACTTCGTTTAGCACCCTGTCCCATGCAAATGTATCTGTTTCACAGATGTTTCCTACTACAGTGTATATGCGTTCGGGCCCGTTCGGGTTTGAAATATTGGTAATGCGGTGGTAAGCATCATAAAACATGGGCCGTATAAGATGATTGAAGCCTGAGTTTACCCCTACAAATACGGTAGCTGTGGTTTGCTTGATTACATTGGCCTTCACTACAAAAAAGCCTGCATCGCTTACCAGGTATTTCCCCGGTTCAAACCATACTTCAAGGGTACGGTTATATTCAGCTTCAAATTCTTTTACGGCAGCCGTGAGCTTTTTACCCAAGGATGCGACATCGGTTTCGCGGTCATCTTCTTTATATGCCACTTTAAAGCCGCTGCCCATGTCTATGAAATCAAGCTGGTCGAAATGGCTTGCTATATCAAACATGACATCCAGGCTGCGAAGAAATACGTCTACATCTTTTATTTCACTGCCTGTATGCATGTGCAATCCTTTTACGTGCAGCCTGGTTGTTTTTACAATGCGTTCTATATGGCGCATCTGGTGTATGGATATACCGAATTTGCTGTCGATATGACCAGTAGAGATTTTATAGTTGCCCCCTGCTTCGATGTGCGGATTGATACGGATACAAACGGGATAGCTGTTGCCATATTTGTTGCCGAAGCGTTCCAATATAGAAATATTGTCAATGTTGATATTGACATTTAATTCCCTTGCAGCAACTATTTCTTCAAAATCGACACAGTTGGGGGTGAATAAAATACATTCAGGTTCGAAGCCAGCTTTCAACGCCAGCTTTACCTCGTTTATGCTCACACAATCTACACAAGCGCCCAGGGATTTTATGTATTTTAATATATTTATATTCGTAAGCGCCTTGCAAGCATAGAAAAAACGCGTGGGATGGTCTTTAAATGCTTCCTGCAGCTTTTTATACTGCCCGGCAATAGTTGCTGCGTCATAAACATATACGGGCGTGCCGTATTCATTAGCAATATCGATTAACTGCTGATTTGTAACTGCTTTTTGCATAAGGCAGCAAATTTAGCAGAACAAACGGTTATTTAATTCGAAATAATAAGTTTTGTGATATCGATGAGCGCTCACTATTCCTTAAAGTTAAACAGTGTTTTAATCAATAATTAAAAGGGTTTTCGCCAACGATTTATTATTTAAGAATGTCTATAAAAAAGGTTAAATATTTTAAGTATTCGTTAACTTTATTGTCCCATTGTAAAACTTTTTAAAGTAACCTATGCCTCGTTATATACGCTTAACACTATTACTTATCTCATCGGTACTGGTCGGTTTTTCAGCAGTAGCACAAGCCCCGGTTGCAGATTTTACGATAAATTATCCTGCAAAGCATTGTGCGCCGCTAACTGTTACCTTTACCCCTACACCTACAAATGCCACGACCTATACATGGAATTTTGGTAATGGTGCGCCCACAGTAACCAATCCGGGCCCGACATCTACCGGGGCTACCTACCCGAATGCTATTTCCTATACCGTTACCCTTACCGTTTCGAACAGTAGCGGTTCTAATACAAAAACCAAAACAGTAACAGTAGACCCAAGCCCGGTGGTAGATTTTACAGCTACCCCTACCAGCGGCTGTACCGATTTACCTGTGCAATTTACAGATGCGTCTACACCCGGAGGTTCAGGGCCAAATACATATGCATGGGTTATCGGTTCTGTACCCTCGAATGCTAAAAATCCCACATACACGTTTACTGCATGCGGTACTTATAATATTACTCTGAAAGTAACGAACCAGTACGGTTGTGAAGCCACAACATCGAAACCGAATTTTATTACGGCCCATTGTAAGCCTACCGTTAGTTTTGCAGGTAACCCAACCACGCACTGCCTGCAACAGGGTATTACACAATATAATACAAACTTCACCAGTGTAGTATCGGGCGGAACCAGCCCGTACACGTATTTATGGGATTTTGGAAATAGTATAGGGGCTCCGCTTAATACCCAGGCTAATCCGTCTGGTGTTACTTATACTACGTCTGTTCCTGCATCTTACAATGTGAAACTGAAGGTAACGGATGCACACGGATGCCAGACAGAGTTGAACAAGCCTAATTACATCAATGTAGAAAAAGTAACTGCCAATTTTACATTATCTCCGTCTGCTGCCTGCATGTTTACACCGGTTAATGTTACTAATACGACTTCTCCCAATTTTACCTATACATCATGGGATTGGGGTGACTTTACAGGTAATACGCTTGGATCACCGGCAACACACTATTACAGCACGCCGGGCCAGAAAAAAATAAAACTGACTGCGCAAAACGGTGCCTGCCAGGATACCATATCGAAAATTGTTACGATTTACCCGCAACCTGATATCAATTTTTCCTTTACCCCGGCTAAGCCCTGCCCTGCACCACAGGTACTTAATTTTACAGGTACCGGTGCTTCCAACTATGCATGGGATTTCGGTTCTGCGCCCACCGGTTCGGGAGCGAATCCTTCCCATTTGTACTCCAGCAACGGCTTTTACACCGTTACCCTTGTGGGTACGGATGTACACGGTTGCAAGGATACCTTAACTTACCAGGATACAGTGAAGATATATGACGGGGAACTAAACATAGTTGCTGATACGCCGGGCGGTTGTATTCCCCAGCAGGTTTGTTTCGGCAGTTATCTGTGGACGCATACACCCCCGCCGAATAAATACCTCTATCCGCACCAGATTGTAGCTTATGATTGGGACTTTGGAGACGGGTCTCCGCATTCAACAACTCAAAGCCCCTGCCATACATATACTACGGTAGGTACGCACATTGTAAAGCTAAAAGTAACTACTGTAAATGGGTGTATTTTTGAAGATACAGCCCAGATAAAAAGCGATACGCTACCTATAGCCGGTTTTTATGCAGTGCCTACACGCATCTGTAACCGCAATGAAGTATCATTTATAGATACCAGTAAGTATAATCCCAATGCATGGACATGGAAAATTATTCCGGAACCGCCGTTGACGATCCCACCGATAATCGGCCACACAAAAAACTTTACTTACCTGTTTACGGACCCCGGATTGTATTCTGTTTTATTCTATGCTGCCCGCAATTTCTGTTGGGACACAGCTTACGTTGATACAATGATAAGGGTGGATAACCCTAAATCGTATTTTCAATATCATGTAAGCTGTGATACCCCCCTCAAGGTGAACTTCACCAATATGTCGTCTGGCTATTTCGGGATTTCCAATTTATCGTACAAGTGGTATTTCGGAGACCCGTCTAATACGACCAGCACCGTTTATAGCCCCTCATTCAAATACCCGGCCTTAGGCACCTATACTGCTATGCTGGTAACTTTTAATGATACCATCGGGTGTAGCGATACTTTCAAGGTCAATATTATGTTGCAGGCACCGGAGCTAAGTTTTACTGCTTCCGATACTACTATTTGCCCGAAAGACTGGGTTAATTTTACCGGTAGTGCGGCCAATGGTATTACCGGTGATTTTTACTGGTATGTAGATAATGCCTATCAAAACTTCGGCAGTAGTTTTTCTTTCCAGTTCCTCAATCCCGGCTTTCATACCGTAGAATTGGTCTCTAACGATGTCAATTTATGTCCGCTTTCTTTAAAGAAGGTCAACTACATAGTTACTTCGAAACCTACGGTAAATTTTACAGCGAACCCTACAGTTGGATGTATCCCGATGAATGTGGATTTTACAGACAACAGTACGCGGTTCCCGAATACGCCATTGGCTGATATTGTTACCAGGTACTGGGAGTTTAGCAATGGTACCGCTACTACTACCAGTGCAAATATTTCACAGTTGTATCCTGTGAAAGGCGACTATGATGTCAAATTGACTGTAACAGATATAAACGGCTGTATAGATTCGCTGAGGAAGCCACTATACATACATGCCCATAAACCAGCTGCCCAGTTTAACGTAGACGACCCCAACGCATGTATTGAGCAGAGCCTTACTTTTTCAAATACCTCAACAGATGCTGTGAGCGCATATTGGGATTTCGGGGACGGCCATGTGTCCAACGATTACCATGCCCACCATGCATATACACAGGTAGGCTCTTACGATGTGCGCCTGATTGTGACTGATGCCCAGGGGTGTAAGGATACCGTGCTGGTGCCGGGTGCCGTGACGATTACCCAACCCGAAGCTATATTTACTATGGATGATTCGTTTGCTATTTGTCCGCCGCACACTGTCGTCTTTACCGATCAATCGACCTCAGTAGGCCCGCTGACATACGCATGGGATTTCGGTAACGGAACATCTACGCAGCAAAACCCTGTGAATGTTTATACTGTATCAAATTATTATACGGTTGTATTAGTCGTAACCGACCAGGCAGGTTGTACAGATACGACTGAAGCACATGTGAATATACTTGGCTATTCGGGAGCGTTGAATTATACGCCGTTATTAGGTTGCAGCCCGCTCCAGGTAGACTTTAGTGCTATTGTAACTAATGTGCCCTCCATCATTTGGGATTTTAGCGATGGTAACGTATTACAAGCGACGAATACGGCGCCTGTAAGCCATACGTATAATAACCCCGGTGCTTATGTGCCGCGCATTATATTTAGTGACGGAGGCGGCTGTACCAGCTATAGTATCGGTAAAGACACCATAAAAGTGGATGGCATATTACCTGGCTTTATTCACACCCCTGCATGCGAAGGGTATATAGTCCAGTTTACAGATACTTCAAAAAGCATGTTCTCGCCGATAACAAGCTGGAAGTGGACTTTTGAAGACAATAACAGCAGTTCGGTTATACCCAAACCATATCATTACTACCCGTCTGTAGGGCAGTACCCGGTAAATCTTGTATTAGTCAATGGCAACGGCTGTAGCGATTCTGTAAGAGAAACGATAACAGTGAACCCGCTGCCTACTATTACTACTGTGCCGGATACTATTATATGCCTGAACGATGCAGCACAATTGCAGGGCTTTGGAGGTGTCTCTTATACATGGGCGCCTGCTGCGACATTGTCGTGCAGCAATTGCCCCGACCCTAAAGCATACCCACCGATAAAGACACGGTATTCTGTAATAGGTACAGATGCAAACGGCTGTAGCGATACTGCCAAAGTTTTGGTTGATATTCAACTGAAAACTACCAGTGTTGTAGGTGAAGGCGGTGAGATATGCGATGATGAATTCATCCAGTTATATGCACGCGGGGCACAGAACTATGTATGGAGCCCTGCAGAAGATGTAGATAACAGTACGGTGTTTAATCCCGTAGCATCGCCCCATAAAACTACCAACTTTATGGTGGTGGCAACGGAAGGCAGTTGTATACCAGATACGAACTATGTAAAAGTAGTAGTACACCCCAAGCCGACAGTAAAGGCCAGTGGGGGTACAACCATAATTGCAGGTAAGTCTACTCCTATTGACGCAAGCGGAGACCTTATCAAGCGGTTTGCCTGGACACCTTCGCAAACGTTGTCCTGCAGTGATTGCCCCAGCCCGTATGCAACTCCGACCAGGACTACTACGTACACGGTTACAGCGTATACAGATTTTGAATGTGCCGATTCTGCAAAAGTTACTGTTGAGGTGCTCTGTGACGAAAGCCAGTTGTTTATACCCAATACCTTTACGCCTAACGGTGACGGTATGAACGATGTGTTCTACCCGAGAGGCACGGGGCTTGACAAAATAGTTACTTTCCGTGTATATAACCGCTGGGGTGAAATAGTGTACGACCGGGGTAATATGAAACTGAATGATAAGCAAGCCGGGTGGGATGGTACTTATAATGGTAAGCAGTTGCCCCCGGATGTATTTGTGTACATAGTAGAAGCGCAGTGCGACGATGGAGAGACGCTGAAACTGAAAGGAGATATAACATTGATTCGTTAACAAGAACCTGGAAGACTGAAGATGAACAGGACAATAAAAACAATTGCGGGAATAGGTGCGATGCTGGTAATGCCGGCAGTATTGCAGGCCCAGGATATACACTTTTCACAGTTTTACGAAACGACCATTTTGCGTAATCCTGCACTGACAGGTATTTTCTCCGGCGATTATAAACTGGGTGCATCTTACCGCAGCCAGTGGAACAGTATCAGCAATCCTTTCCAGACAGCTATGGTAAGTGCTGAAACCCGTTTCGGGGTGAACAGGGAAATAAATGACTTTATCAGCGTAGGCTTACTTGCCTATTATGATAAAGCGGGAAGCATAGGACTGAAAACGCTTTCGGTTTATCCCGCCGTCAACTATAACAAATCGCTGGAAGATAATTACAACTCTTTTCTTTCCGTAGGTTTTACGGGTGGCTTTATGCAGCGCAGTTTCGATGCATCAAAAATAACTACTGACAACCAGTACCAGGGCAATGCTTTTGATGAAAACTATGCGACGGGCGAAAATTTCAACAACCCGCAGGTCAACAATTTTGACCTGGGTGCGGGTGTAAGTTTTAGCAGTACTACCGGTACAGATAACCGCCATAATATTTCTTATTACTTTGGTGTCAGTGGTTACCACTTTACCCAGCCCAAAAATTCGTTCATGAACGATAATACGGTAAACCTGGATATGAAATGGAATGTGACCGGCGGTATGAGCATGGCGATAGACGAGCATTATAACTTCCAGTTTCACGCCAACTACATGAAGCAGGGCCCTTATAACGAAGTTATGTTTGGGGGGCTTTTAGGATGGGGTAAGAAGAATATAGACGATGAAGTGGAGTTCGGAATTTTCGGAGGCGTGTACTACCGTTTGCTGAACAATGATGCACTGGTGCCGGTTTGTAAAATCAAATACAAGGACTATACTTTTGGTGTAAGCTATGATGTGAACCTGTCTAATGTAAGTGCCTTGAGTAACTCAAGGGGGGGCTATGAAATAACTGCATTTAAAACGGGCCTCTTCAACGATCCTGAAAGGGACAAAGCAAAGACTATATGTCCGCACTCATTCTGGTAACAGGATAATAAAATAACAGATAAAAATAAACGGGGCTCAATTGAGCCCCGTTTATTTTTATGGAAACTTTCCAGGTAACCCTGATTAGTAGCCCATATCCATACCACCGGGCATACCTGCAGGGGCGACCGCGGTTTTAGGTTCGGGCTTATCAGCTATAACGCATTCTGTAGTCAGCAGCATGCTGGCAATAGATGCAGCGTTCTCAAGAGCAACACGGCTTACTTTTGTGGGGTCGATAACACCCGCAGAAAGCATGTTCTCATAAGTTTCGGTGCGTGCGTTGAAACCGAAATCAGCTTTACCTTCTTTTATTTTCTGAACTACGATAGAACCTTCGATACCTGCGTTGGCAACTATCTGGCGCAGTGGTTCTTCCAGTGCGCGGCGGATGATTGTGATACCTGTATTTTCATCGTTATTGTCGCCTTTTACACTTTCCAGCGCTTCGATAGCACGGATGTATGCAACACCACCACCGGGTACGATACCTTCTTCTACGGCAGCGCGTGTAGCGTGCAGTGCATCATCGACACGGTCTTTTTTCTCTTTCATTTCTACCTCGGTAGAAGCACCTACATACAGTACGGCAACACCGCCGCTCAGCTTGGCAAGGCGCTCCTGCAGTTTTTCGCGGTCATAATCGCTGGTAGTAGTTTCTATCTGCGATTTGATTTGGTTGATGCGGCCATCAATCATATCCTTTTCACCTTTACCGCCTACTACGGTAGTGTTGTCTTTATCTATAGTAATGCTTTCAGCCTGGCCCAGGTAAGAGATAGAGGCGTTCTCCAGTTTGTAGCCCTGGTCTTCGCTGATAACAGTACCGCCGGTCAGGGCAGCGATATCCTGCAGCATTTCTTTACGGCGGTCGCCAAAGCCCGGTGCTTTTACTGCAGCTATTTTCAGAGAGCCGCGCAGCTTGTTCACTACCAGTGTAGACAGTGCTTCACCATCCACATCTTCAGCAATAATCAGCAGCGGACGGCCGCTTTGTACTACGCTTTCCAGTATCGGGAGTATATCTTTCAGTGTGCTGACTTTCTTTTCGTAAATCAGGATATACGGGTTTTGCAGTTCTACCTGCATTTTTTCCGTATTGGTTACGAAGTAGGCGCTCAGGTAACCGCGGTCGAACTGCATACCTTCTACGACTTCTACGGTAGTATCGGTACCTTTTGCTTCTTCTACGGTAATAACGCCTTCGTTGCCCACTTTAGCCATTGCCTCGGCTATCAGCTTACCGATGGCGCTGTCGTTATTGGCAGAAATAGTAGCAACCTGCTCGATTTTGCGGTTGTCGTTACCTACTTTTTCCGATTGTTTTTTCAGGTTTTCAACAATGGCAGCTACTGCTTTGTCGATACCGCGTTTCAGGTCCATAGGGTTAGCGCCTGCAGCTACGTTTTTCAGGCCTTCACCTATGATAGATTGTGCCAGTACGGTTGCAGTAGTAGTACCGTCACCAGCTACATCGGCGGTTTTTGAAGCTACTTCTTTCACCATTTGTGCACCCAGGTTTTCAATAGCATCTTCCAGTTCTATTTCTTTTGCTACCGAAACACCGTCTTTAGTGATACCGGGAGCACCGAATTTTTTCTCGATAACCACGTTACGGCCTTTGGGGCCCAGTGTCACTTTTACCGCATCTGCCAGTGTATCTACGCCACGCTTCATTTTGTTGCGTGCATCTATATTGAAAAATAATTGCTTTGCCATATTTGTTAAGTTAAAATGTAAAATTTAAAATGTAAAAGATTGAAGATTGCTTGAAAAGGCATTTTTCATTTTACCTTTTTCATTTTGCATTAAACAATCGCCAGTATATCGCTTTCGCGCATAATGAGGTAATCAATACCTTCCAGCGATATTTCAGTGCCGGCATATTTGCCATACAGCACCGTATCGCCCGACTTTACGGTCATGGGTTCATCTTTTTTGCCGGGGCCTGCAGCTATTACAGTGCCGCGTTGTGGTTTTTCCTTTGCAGTGTCGGGGATGATGATACCACCTGCAGTTTTCTCTTCAGCAGCGGCCGGTTTAACGATTACCCGGTCGTGCAGTGGGGTAATGTTCACATTGTTTGCCATAGTTTCTACTTATTTTTTAAAGATGAATTATACAATTTTGCTTCTTCCAGAGCATCTTTTATGCCAATGCCCGAAGGGGCACGAAGTTCTGCCATTTTTTCAATAAAACATGAAAAATGTTTATGGGTATGGTTTTTTTGACAGTCAAAATTTCATTTCCCCGAACATTTTTGCATTTTCGGTGTTAATTACAATGTTCATTTAAAACCAACAGATAAAAACATGGCTATACAGGTAGGGCGGCAAGCGCCCGATTTTACCCTCCGCGATACAGAAAAGAATAAAATAACCCTTAGCGACAATAAAGGAAAGAATATATTGCTCCTGTTCTTTCCTTTAGCATTTACCAGTGTGTGTACCAAAGAGTTATGTTCTGTCAGGGATAATATTGCCCTTTATGATAATGCCAATGCGACCGTGTATGGCATTTCTGTTGACTCGCTATATGCGCTCAAAAAATTCAAAGAAGAACAAAACCTGAACTTCGAACTGCTCAGCGATTTTAATAAAGAAGTGTCTACCGCTTATGATACGATATATGATGCTTTTTCAAATGATATGAAAGGTGTGTCTAAACGCTCAGCTTTCATCATTGATAAAGACGGCATAGTGCGCTACGCAGAAGTGCTGGATAATGCCGGGGAAGTACCTGATTTTGATGCGATTCAGAAGACACTGGCATCGCTCAGCTAAATTTTGAGATTGTTTGACAGATAAAATAAGAGAGGCTTTATAGCCTCTTTATTTTTCTGAAAGCTCTTTATACATCATCTTAATAAGGCCATCGGCAAGGCCTATTTTAGGCACGTATATTTCATCGGCACCGGCCCAGCGCATTACATTGATGTATATCTGCAGGGCGGGTACAATCACATCTGCACGGTCATCGCGAAAATGGTAAATGTGTTTCCGTTCTGCTACTGTGTTATAGCTCAATTCGTTATAGTAGTCCTTTAGCAGTTCCAGCGCCAGGAGCTTACCTTCCTTCTTTTTCGAAATGGAAAATATTTTGTTGATGTTGCCGCCGCTGCCAATGGCTTCCAGCGGCTGGTAACTTTTTACATGGGTTTTTATATACCACTTCAGGTGCGCCCATTGCTCTTCGGTCACTTTATCGTGCAGCAGGCGGATAGTGCCTATATTAAACGATTCTTTAAAGATGATTTTATCGCCTGAAAAAAGGGTTATTTCCGTGCTGCCGCCGCCTACATCTACATACAGGTAAGATTTATTGCCGCTGAGGTTTTCGGCAATATGTGTTTCATATATTACGTTGGCTTCTTCCTGCCCGGTGATGATATTGATATCGATGCCGGTAATATCTTTTATTTCTTTCAGTATCTCCTGCCCGTTGGCTGCATCGCGCATGGCCGATGTGGCACATGCCCGCAGTGCCTCAACCTTATAGATATTCATCAGCAGTTTATACGCTTTGATGGTTGCAATCAGTCTTTGCCTCTTTTCATCGGTGATGAGGCCTTTATCAAAAACATCAAAACCCAGCCGTAATGGTATGCGTAGCAGGTTCAGCTTGGTATAATCAACTGTACCATCCTTATACACCGACACCTCATTAATCAGCAAACGTGCGGCGTTAGAACCTATATCAATAGCGGCAAGTATCAATCCTTATAACGTTTGTTATGCAAATATCCGTAAATGGCTATTTGCGAGCGCACCTCCGGCTCATTTTCTTTTCTCTGCACGTAGGTATTGCTCTGTTCATTATCTAATATACGGCCTTTCACGTTTTCCGCAAGCTGTATATTCAATATATCAATCAATTCCTGTTGTATGGTAACATCATAAATAGGACAGGCAGCTTCTACACGGTGGTCCAGGTTGCGTACCATCCAGTCGGCTGATGAAATAAAGACTTTAGGTTTGCCTTCATTATGAAAAACAAATACCCTTGCATGTTCCAGGTACTCGTCGATAATACTGATGGCTTTAATATTTTTTTTATAAGATTTTTGCTCGGTATAGGCACAGCAGCTACCACGTACGATTAGTTGTATATCAACCCTTGCCCTTGCAGCCTCGTATAGTTTGGTGATCAGTAACTGGTCAGTAAGGCTATTCAGCTTAATAGTGACAGATGCGGGTTTTTTCTTTTTGGCAATCTTTATTTCTTTATTCAACAAATCCATAAAGTATTTGCGCATATTGGTAGGTGCCACCGGCAGTGTTTTACAGCTTTTCAGCATTTCCGGTTTGCGGTTAGGTGCCTCCAGGAAATTGAATATCCTGTTTATATCGGCCAGTATATTCCGGTTGGTGGTCAGCAGGCAATGGTCGCCGTAGTATTCAGAAGTGGTTTCATTCAGGTTGCCTGTGGAGCAGAAGCCGTATTGTTTCGTTTTATTGAATTCCCGTTTCTTAATAATGCACAATTTGGCATGCACTTTCATATCGGGCAGGCCCAATACTACTTTTACCCCTTCTTCTTCCAGCCGTTCTTTCCAGGCAAGGTTGGCCTCTTCATCAAAGCGGGCACGCAGTTCCAGCACAGCAGTCACTTTTTTGCCGTTTCGTACGGCATTGATAAGGGCGTTGACAACTTTAGAATCTTTTGCGAGGCGGTAACAGGTTATTTTTATGCTCTGCACAAAAGGGTCTATGGCCGCTTCACGCAGCAGGTCGATAATTGAGTCGAACGAATGGTAAGGCGTGTGCAGCATTACATCCCTTTTATCAAGCACTTCCATTATGCGGCAGGGCTGTTGCAGCAAGGGATGTACAAAGGGTTTGTTGCGCGATTTAAGATTGGTGAATACGCTTGAGGGGAAATTCATGAAGTCTTTGAAGTTATGTATCCTTCCCCCGGGTATAAGGTTGTCTTTTTTAGAAAGGCTGAGTCTTTTGGTGAGGTATTCGAGCAGGTTGCTGTCAATATTTTTATCGTAGACGAAACGTGTGGCGCGCCCGCGTTTCCGGTTTTTTAGCCCGCGTTCTATTTCATCTATTACATTGGTGTTTACATCGTTATCAATTTCCAGTTCCGCATCGCGGGTCACTTTTATGATGTAGCCGAGAAACCGGTTAAAGCCAAAAGGGGCAAACAGGTGGCGCAGGTTAAAGCGGATGATGTCTTCCAGCAGTATAATATCTTTTTCATCGCTATCTGATGGCAGTATTACAAACCTCGGTAACACTTTTGTCGGAATTTCTATCAGCGCATAGCGCTGCAACATGGGGTTGCCGGTGTTGCCCAGTACGCAAGCCATGTATATAGATTTATCCCGCAGCAAAGGCATTTGCGGAATGCTTTCTATCATTAGCGGAATGATCTGTGTGCGTACTTTTTCATCGAAGTATGTGGTTACAAACTGCTTTTGCTCTTTATTGAGCTGCCTTTCATTCTTAATGAATATCTTTTGCGTTTTCTCCAGTTCGTCAATTATCTCATTGTAAGTCTGGTCAAACTCAGATTGTTGCTGCATTACTGTACGCTGTATCTGCGCCAGTATTTTTTCTGGGTTGGCTTCCAGGTGCATGCGTTCGGGTTTGCGCAGGCGTACCATTTTATTCAGCGTGGCCACGCGTACACGAAAAAACTCATCCAGGTTGTTGGAGAAAATACCCAGGAAGCGCAGGCGGTCATATAAGTAGTTGGACGGGTCTTTTGCTTCCTGCATTACCCTGGCATTAAAAGAAAGCCAGCTGATATCCCGTATAATAGTTTGTTTGTTCGACTTCACGCGTATGTATTAAAATAATACCGGTGCAAAGCTAACAGCCCGGTTATGAACCGGAAATGTTTGCCGCCCGGTTAATGGAGATTTCATAATTTCTTAATACGGTCGAGCAGACTACTGGTAGAGTACCCCGGTACGAAAGGAATGATTTCTACTGCCCCCCCCTGTTGCAGCACATGTTGTGCCCCTACAATGGTGTCAATAGTATAATCGCCGCCTTTTACCAACACATCGGGGCTGATGGTTTCTATGAGTTGTTGCGGGGTGTCTTCTTCAAACAGGTACACCGCGTCAACACAAAGGAGCGATGCCAGTTGAAATGCACGGTCATGTTCATTATTTACAGGCCGGTCTTCTCCCTTTAGCTTTTTTACGGATGCATCACTGTTCAGTCCTACAATCAGTATATTGCCCAGGTCAGCAGCCCTTGCCAGCAGGTCTAAATGCCCATAGTGCAAAATATCGAAACAGCCGTTGGTGAATACTATTTTCTTACCCAATGAGCGGCTTACATGGCAAAACCTGCCCAGTGCTATATCATTAGCCAGGATTTTATTTTTTATCCAGTCAAGCTTGTGCATGATGGTGGTGTTTCTTATTCCTGTTATATATCGGCAATATCAGCAGCGATAATAAACCCAATACAATGATTATACCAGTCTGTACGCTCCATGATACCCAGCCGAATGCGGTACCTATAGGTTTATCAAGGCCATAAAAGACCAGTATTTCCCCAATCAGGGCAGGATATGCCCCTAATCCTCCCGGTGTTACAATAATACCAATGCTACCGAATATTAATACTATAAGGCCCGTAAGTAATGAGAGGTGCTCGGTAGCAGGCATAGCCCAGAAGCCCAGCACTACCTGGAACCAGTACAGGCCCCATATCATAAATGTATAGAAAAAGAATAAACCGCGCTCTTTTACCCTGAGTATGGAGCGCACGCCTTCGCTCATACCTTTAATGAATTTGGCAATCTTTGATTCTTTATTCCTGCGGTACAGGAATATCATAAACAATATGATAAACAGGAGCCCGGTTAATGCACCAATCAACATAGTTTGCTTGGCTGCCAGTTTACCAAACATACTTTGGGCATAGCTGCCTATTACATCGGCCTGCAGTGCAAAAGCTACAATGGTTATAGCGGCAAGGCATAGTACATCGAAGGCCCTTTCCGATACGATGGTCCCTACCATTTTGTCGGCTGGTACATGCTCATATCTTGCCAGTACAGTACATTTGGCTACCTCACCCATACGCGGCAGCAGGAGGTTTACCACGTAGCCTATTAAAACAGAAAGGGTAATATTTACTGTGCGGGGATGAATATCAAGGGGTTTCAGCAGCAGTTTCCAGCGGAGTGCCCTGAAAAAATGGGAAAAAAAACCGGCAATCAAAACAGGTACCAGCATCCAGAGCCTTGTCTGCCTGATGGCATTCATCATTTCAGTTTTCTCGGCTTCAGACATCTGGGCCGACATGCGGTAGATAATCGCGATACCCAGCCCAAGAAATATGATGTATTGTGCAATTGTGAGCAGGGTCCTTTTCTTCATGTAGTAAAGATAATTATTATAGTGTATTATCCTCTTTGGGGAAAACGATGACCGGCTTGTGCTTTTTGGCCTCTTCAAAGTCCATACTGGCGTAAGATACTACTATGACCGTATCGCCTACAGATACGCGCCTGGCGGCAGGGCCATTCAGGCATACCATACCCGAGCCGCGCGTACCTTTTATAATATAGGTTTCAAGCCGCTCACCATTATCAATATTCAGCACCTGCACCTTTTCGTTCTCTATCATGTTAGCCGCTTCCAGCAAGGCTTCATCAATAGTGATGCTGCCAATGTAGTGGAGGTTGGCCTCTGTCACTTTTACACGGTGTATTTTCGACTTTAATACTTCTATGTACATAGCGCCGCGAAGGTACGAAACATATTGAACCAAAATATTGTACCGGTATTAATGAATATATCAGTGTTTATTATAGTTCGGCTTTGATACCCAGGTATTTGAACGCAGTTTGATAATAGTTATTTACAGCACCCAAAACCTCGTATTGCACGTAGTAACTGCGCACATAGTCATTCCATGCGGCGAACTCGTGGTTGGGCACGTTAAACTCATCAAAAAAGATAATGTCCCCTTCATTCAGGTATGGGGTAATGTAGGTAAGAATGAACAGGGTAGAGGAATACAGGTCGGCATCCATATGCAGTATTTTGGTACAATGGTTGCCGGGCGGATTGTTTTTCAGGAAACCGGGAAATGTATTCTGAAATAATCCTTTTATAAATAAAGCCCGTTTGTCATTTACCTCCGGTATCTGGTGGCTCATAGCGCCTTTCTTAAAAAAATGCCAGTCTTCGGGCAGTCCTTCAAAAGTATCAAAACCATAAAACCGTGAATCGGGGTGTTTATTTTCGTTTAACCACCATTTGAAAGAGTTACCACTCGCAACCCCAAATTCATAATACTGCACAGGGCTATTTTGCAAGTTGTTTTGTTCTGCCACATATTGATACAATTTTTTTCTGTTGTCATAAGTCCTGTTTACTTTATAGAAATCATTATATGGTATAGCTTTGTTATGCTTTGCAATCCATAAACTAAGCTCGGAAAAATGACCTATAAATCTTGCCCAGCCTTTGAGGGGTGATAGGATTACCCCCAATCGTATACCCAATAAAAAATCTTTTGTTACTGAGTTTAGTTTTCTTAGCATTCAATTTGTTTGCGATAAAAATAAAGATATTTGAAGATTTGGCTAAACTTTATTTACCCTGTATTCACTAATCTGCCCGCAGGCACGTTTATTATGCTGCTTTGTATGTTGCAATAGGATTTTTATTTATTGTGTTTATTTTTTATTTGTGATGGTAGAAGAAAAAGTACACCTGCAGCACCCTGAAGGGAAACATGCCCCGGCTATCAGCCGCAAGATATACGACCTGTTTGAAGGGGCGGTAATTGACACATTGAAGAAAAAATCGCCCCTGCCGTTTGCGGCTATAGCAGAGGGTGCAAAAAACTATATAGCCAAACGCGACCCCCAATTCGATGGCTCTCCGGAATGGTATACGGTGAGTGTAAAACTGCACCTGGAGGCTACAGGTGTCATCGAAACTTTTACCGAGCGCGGCAGAAAGCTACACCGGTTGAAATAAACTGTTCAGCAACGAATTAAAAACAAATAATATGAAACCAACTATTTATCTCTTTTTCAATGGAAACTGCGAAGAAGCGCTTAATTTTTATAAAGAAGCGCTGAATGGCTCTGTTGCCTTTATGCAGCGCTTCAAAGATGCACCTATGGATACACCCGAAGAGCAGAAGGAAAAAATAATGCATGCATCGCTGGATGTAGGGGGTACCCATATTCTTCTTTCCGATAGCGATGCCAGCAATAATGTACAGTTCGGAAATAATTTTTCTATATCCCTCAGTTTCAATAATAATGCAGAGCAAGACAGGGCATTTATGCTTCTTTCTACCGGCGGGCAGGTAACAATGCCACTTGAAGATACCTTCTGGGGTTCACGGTTTGGTATGTGCACCGATAAGTTCGGGGTAAACTGGATGTTCAGCACTGAGCATAAGCAGGGTTGATTAGTTGATTGGTGATTGGTTGATGTGAAATCAGAGTTATAATGCAGAGTAAAAAATAAAGGATACCGGCCGGTATCCTTTATTTTTCTAACAGACAACAGCTAACCAGCTAATTGTCATATTATTGGCTAACTAATTATTCGCCAGCAACTTCAAACTCAATTTCCAGTACATTGTCTTTACCGAAATCGATTTGAGCTTTATGCATACCCACTTCCTTCACCTCGTCGGTGATGCTGATACGGCGGCGGTCAATTTCATATCCTTTTTGCTCGCGGATAGCGCGTGCCAGCTGGATAGAAGTAACAGAACCGAAAATTTTGCCGCTGGTACCGGTTTTAGCGCCTACTTTCACAGGCGATGCTTTCAGTACTTCAGTTACTTTGGCTATTTCGGCCATCAGTTTATCCTCACGCTTTTGTTTTTGCTTGCGGCGCTCTTCCAATATTTTCAGGTTAGATGCGCTGGCTTCAATAGCGTATTTCTGAGGAATCAGGTAGTTGCGGGCATACCCCGGCCTTACCTCAACCAGTTCATGGGCTCCGCCCAGGTTATCTACGTCTTTTATAAGAATTACTTGCATTGCTTTTTACTTTAAAAGGTCAGTAACATAAGGCAGTAAGGCCATTTGGCGTGCTTTTTTTACAGCTTGTGCCACTTTACGCTGAAATTTCAGTGAGTTGCCGGTAATACGGCGGGGCAGCATCTTACCTTGTTCGTTAACAAATTTTTTCAGGAACTCCGCGTCTTTATAATCGATGTATTTGATCCCCATTTTCTTAAAGCGGCAGTATTTCTTCTGGCGCTTTTCAACACGGGTTGAGGTCAAAAATTTTATTTCGTTTTGTTTTGCCATTGTTTCAGAAGTTTGAATGGATTAAGCAGATACAGTTTCTGTAGCCTTGTTGCGTTTCTTAGTGTTGTACTCAACTGCATACTTGTCAAGACGGGTAATCATGTGACGCATGATGTTTTCATCACGGTTCATCTGGATTTCCAGCTTAGCATTCACCTCTGTAGGCGCCTGGTAAGTAAGTACCCAGTACAGTCCTGTTGTCTTTTTTGCAATCGGGTAGGCCAGCGAACGGAGGCCCCATGCATCCTGGTGAACAATCTTGCCACCATTTTCTGTAATGAAGTCTGCAAACTTCTTCTGAGCCGCTTTGAAATCGTCTTCAGCCAAAACAGGCGTAAAGATGACCATCAGCTCATAATCCTGAAGGTTTTGTGTTGCCATAAAAAATTAAATTGTTAAAAAATTATCCCAAACGGCCCGGCAGCAACGCTGGACACGGTTCAAATGCAAAATGAAAAGTCAAAATGCAAAATCCCTGTGGCCGGACTGGTTTTGGGAGGGCAAAGGTATGTAATTAATTCAAAAGTAAAAAATCAAAATGCAAAAAACTTAATATAGACTTTAGTGAAAAGTCGTTAGTAGAAAGTAGAAAGCTGGTATGGATTAATTGTTTTATAAGTAAAAATTACTCACACCCAATTACTAATTCCCAATTCCTCACACCAGCGCCCCTATAAATTAATACCGCCGGATACTTCTATTCTTTGGCCGTTTATCCATTTGGCTTCATCGCTGCACAGGAATGCTACAACCGGGCCGATGTCTTCGGCTTCGCCAACACGCCCCATAGGGCTCAGGCTGGAAAGGAATGCATTTTGTTTGGCATCGTCGCGTGTGCGGCCGTTATTAAAATCGGTAGCTATGGGGCCGGGGGCTACTACATTGGCCCTGATGCCTCTTGCGCCCAGTTCTTTGGCCAGGTACTTGGTAAAAGTTTCTACTGCCGACTTGAGCGATGAATATACCGAATAGCCCGGCACACAAAAACGGGTGGTACCTGTAGATATATTGATGATAGCACCGTTGTCATTCAACAGCGGAAAAGCTTTCTGGCTGAGAAAGTACACGCCTTTGAAATGGATGTTCATAAACTTATCAAACATTTCTTCCGTTACTTCGGCAATGGGGGTGGCTCCGCCAATACCTGCATTATTGACCAGAAAATCGAATTTTTCGGCTTGCCATATACTTTTCAATGCGGCAGTTACCATAGCATAAAAACCGCCATAGCTTTTAAGGTCTTCCGCATCAAATTGGAGGGCAACGGCCTTTCTTCCTAAATCCTCAATTGTTTTTACTACCTCTTCGGCCATTGCCTTATTACTGTTATAGGTCAATATCACATCAATGCCTTTTTCTGCCAGCGAAATAGCCATGTCTTTACCCAGCCCGCGGCTGCCACCTGTTACCAATGCAATTTTTGTAGTCATCATCTTATAATGTTTTAGAATGCAAATTTCCAATCTTCCCGTTTTACCGGCATGGTGTCAGTTTCAGAAAAAATGGTGAGTGTTTCAGAATTTTTCCATATACAGCTCGCGGTATTGTTTAGGCGTCATCCCTTCGTATGCTTTAAAAAACTTAGTGAAATTAGAAGGGTCATACGTTAGCTGTCGCGCTACCTGGGCTATGCTCATGTTGGTATTTAGGAGCATATCTTTAGCCATAGCCAGTATTTTATCTTCGAAAATGCTGCAGGCAGAGACACCTAAGACTTCATGTACTGTATTGCTGAGATGTGTGGGGTGAATATGTAGTATGCTGGCAAAATCGCTTACCTCAAACATCTCATCCGTTTCTCCTTTCCTTATAGATGCAAGGTGTTTATCCAGTTCCCTTACATAGCCATCAATTATTTCTTTTTGTCGTGGAGAATAAGTTGCCGTTTTCATACAGTGAAATTAAATAATGCTATTTCAAGTAGCATTAATAAATATTGATAGATATATAAAAGCGGGTACTAAGACCCGCTTTGTTACTGATTATTAATCTCTGCTAGTATATTTTGCTTATCGTATTATGGTCAATAATACCATCTGATTTAATCGTTATATTATAAATACCGGCAGGGCCTTGCAATTCCAGGTCAATTGCTTTCGTATGGTGGTATTCATTTTTAGCAATAGTTTGACCAATAGCTGATGTGATAATAACTTCAATATTATCGTATGTTTTATTGAAAACAATATGTACTTGCCCGTTTGTAGGGTTAGGGTATATCGATGTTGTTGTATGGGTAATATCATTTACGCTCAGTCCGCTAACTGTATGGCACAGCGAAGTATCAGAGCAGCTACCTTTTGTTATTACAACAGCATAGTTTCCATTAGCTGTAGCTGTGAAGGTTTTGGCTGTAGCATTGGGTATAGCCTGGTTATTGCTACAATCTATCCATTGGTAAGTGCCCCCGGTCTCATTAGCTGTCATGATAGCAGATGACTGGGAAACGGAAGTGTCAATTGCAGGGCAAATGCCCATTTTATGAACAAATCCGTCAGACCACCCGTTTGCAGTAACTTTATAGCTATTAGGATTATTATAATTAAAATCGGCAGTGTAATTAAATTCACCACATGTATATATATCATTGGTCCCTACACTTATATCATAACCCCAAACAGCTGTTGCCCCGCTTCCACCAAATTGCTTGACCCAACTGTAATTTCCTTGTGGGTTAACCTTTAAGACAAAAGCATCTCTAGAGCCGGCACTGTTTAATGTTACAGACGGCACGCTAAAGTCACATGTGCCGGCAAATGAACCAGTGGAATAGATATTCCCTGCTACATCGGTTGTAACTCCACAAAAATAATTATCACCAATTGTGCCGTAGCTATTTACCCACAAATATGCACCAGCGGATGTAAGCTTTAGCATGTACATACTGTTACCCGAACTTACCGCAGTTAAGTTTTGCACCCCGGCTCCGGGGTCGAAATCAATGGTGCCGGAATAATTCCCTGCAATGATTATATTGTTGTTTGCATCTGCTGTAATGTCACCTAGGTACGAAACATCAGCCACGCCCCCGCCAAGTTGTTCTACAAAAACAAAACTTCCGGCATTAGTTAGTTTTAGGATATAAGTATTTATTGATAAAGTACTTAAGATATGAGGATTTGTAGGGGAAAAATCTACGTCGCCTGAAAATAGACCTCCAACAATTATATCTCCTGAAGGGCTAAGTGTTATTATCTGGGAAATAATATAAGCCGGATTAGCAGGAGAAGATTGAATTTGCGTGCTCCAAACAGTGTTACCGCTACTATTAATTTTTTCAACAGTAGTAAGTGTAAAATCAAATCCTCCCCCGCCAAAGCCATAAGTCATATATATGTTACCACTGTTATCCATATCAAAATCCATTGAGCTGATATACGGTTTGTTTGGCTGAGGCGAAAAACGTTGTATTGCTGATACAAAGTTTCCATTCGCATCAAGTTTTATGATACATAAGCCTTTGTATGTAGCATTTCCTGCAGATAGTATATGTACTCCAACTCCGGGGTCGGCATCCATTTGATTCTTAAATCCACATAATACATATACGTTTCCGGCTGCGTCTGTCTTAATCTGAGTACTCCAATCGTTATCCGTACTGCCTATACTTTTAGCCCATATGAAATTACCATTAGCGTCCATTTTTTGGATGAATACGTCCTGCCCACCATTAGATATCAGGTTTGAATTACCTGGACCCGGATCAAAATCCACAGTTCCGCTAAAATTGCCAGAGGAAAGTACATTCCCATTCGCATCTGTCGTCACATTGTAGGCATAGTCTATGTTTCCGCTTCCAAAAGTACGTACCCAGTCAAAGGTTTGAGCGGAACAGGGACTTACTAGCAAAAGACCTGCTAATAAAAGAGAAAGAAAAGAGTTCATAAGTTTTTTAAAACAAATGTACTTTATTTATGCAACTTTGACAAAATCGCCACATAAGCAAAAAACATGCAAAACAAACAAGACAATGGCCACTACACACCGATAAACGGGTTGAACATATATTATGAGCTACATGGTGCGGGTAACCCGCTGGTGTTGCTGCATGGCGGCGGGTCTACTATACAATCGACCTACGGACGTATTTTACCCAAATTAGTAGAAACACACCGTATCATTGCTATTGAATTGCAGGCACACGGGCATACGGCTGATATAGACCGTCCGCTCAGTTTTGAACAGGATGCGGATGATGTAGCGGCTCTGCTTAATTATCTTGATATACCCAAGGCTGATATTATGGGTTTCAGCAACGGTGCAACAACTGCTTTGCAGGTTGCTATCCGTCACCCGCAATTGGTTAGTAAACTGGTATTGGTTGCGGCGCTGTATAAACGTTCAGGTATGATGAACGGCTTTTGGGATGGTATGCAGTTGGCCACACTTGATAATATGCCACCGCAACTCAAAGAAGCATACCACATTGCTAACTCCGACCCCGGGGGCTTGCAGGCAATGTTTGACAGGGATAAGGCACGTATGCTGGATTTTAAAGACATCAGCGATGAAGCCGTACAGTCTGTAAAATCCCCGGCACTGGTTATAAATGGTGATGCGGATGTGATAAAAACGGAACATGCGTTTGAACTGGCCAAAACTTTACCACATGCAAAACTGGCCATCCTGCCCGGCGTACATGGGGAATGTATCGGTGAAGTATGTACTCCTCACCCCGAAAGTAAAGTGCCGGATATGACTGCTATGCTTATTGATGAATTTTTGAAAACACCTGTAGCTCCTGTTTAGACCATGCAGGCTTAAACGCTATATAATTATTCCCTAATTTGCTACTATGGAGCACAATTTCAGGTTAGACAAAACAACGTTTAAAGCAACTACTGCGAAGGAAGCCGATAACCATATAGAATACTGGAGAAGCAAGACCTATAAAGAGAGACTTTCTGCAGCGATGTATCTTATTTATAAAGCTTATGGCGTTTCTCCGGATGTGCGTATGGATAAAACAATATTCTCAAAAAGAAAAAGATAATGGGAAACATCTTTAATAACGACTTTCTCGATTTTATCGAAGTGTTCAAAGATCTCGATGATATAGAACAGCTTACTAAATAATGGAACAATACAAACCCGGCGATATTGTATGGACTGACTTAACAGTGCCGAACGCCACTGAAATACGAGATTTTTATACCAAAGTTACAGGCTGGCAGCAGGAGCCGCTCAGCATGGCAAATGGTGCGTATGAAGATTATGTTATAAAAACATCGGAAGGCACACCCGTAGCAGGCGTATGTCATGCCCGTGGCAGCAATGCCAACCTGCCGCCGCAATGGCTGGTATATGTGGCTGTTGAAGATGTGAACAAAAGTGCGGAAACCTGCGCCCAAATGGGTGGCAAGGTAATAGATGGCCCGCGCAAAATGGGTGGCAAGGATTTTTGCGTGATACAGGACCCGGCAGGTGCGGTACTTGCATTGATATCTGTATGACGGATATCTGTCCTTTATGTAACCGCCCGCTGGCAGAACCTTGCAATAGGCATCACCTGGTGCCGCTGAGCAAAGGCGGTAAAAATACGCCTACTATTTTGCTGCATAAGATTTGCCACGATAAAATACATACGGTACTTACCGAAACTGAACTGAAAAACTACTATCATACTATAGAGCGCCTGCAACAGCACCCGGAAATAGCCCGCTTCATAAAATGGTTACGTAACAAACCGCCGGGCTTTTACGATACATCGGTTAAAATGAAACAGTGAAAGAATAACTTAAATTTACAGTATGCTTGATATTGTAATTGAAGCCCGCAAGGCTGCTATAGCACCGGGTATGAATGTAAAGCGCATTCTTCCCTTTCGCCTCAGGAGGATGGTAGGGCCGTTTATTTTTATGGACCACGCAGGCCCCGTTGATATTTCACCTTCAGCCGCATCTAATCTTGATGTACTGCCGCACCCGCATATAGGTTTATCAACGGTCAGCTATTTGTTTAGCGGTCAGGTAATGCACCGTGACAGTCTCGGGGTGGAACAAATAATAAAACCGGGTGAGGTGAACTGGATGACGGCCGGTAGTGGTATAGCGCATAGTGAGCGTTTTGAAGACCCGGCCCTGCTTGCCGGTGGCCTCGAAATGATACAAACATGGGTGGCGCTGCCGGAAAAAGATGAAGAGGCTGCCCCTACATTTAATAATTATACAGCAGAAGAATTGCCTGTATTTACGGATAAGGGTGTATGGATGCGTTTAATAGCAGGAGATGCCTATGGCCTTGCCAGCAGTGTAAAAACTAGCTCCCCCATGTTTTACCTGCACGTAGTATTGCAGGCAGGCACAAAGTTTACACTGCCCGAAGGGTATAGCGAAAGGGCTATATATGTGGCAAAAGGCATGGTTGAAGTAAATGGTATCAGTTACGATGCCGGTAAATTCCTGGTATTCACCAAGGCAGTTGACCCCACTATACATGCTAAAGAAACCAGCACCCTGATGCTGCTTGGCGGTGAACCGCTGGGCGAGCGTTACATTTGGTGGAATTTTGTAAACAGCCGTAAAGAACGTATCGAGCAGGCAAAAGAAGACTGGAAGCAGGGCCGTATCCTTTTACCTCCCACCGATAATCAGGAATTCATTCCATTGCCCGAAGATAAGAGCAGGCCTGCGGGCGGGCCACCGACACCTGAACCTTTATCCTAGCTTCAGCCGTTTAGCCAGTTTGCCAATAGTAAGCCCCTGCACTATAATGGAGAAAATGACAACTATGTAAGTTAACGATACGAATTCATTTCTGAACATTGCTTCGGGCAGCGACAGGGCAAGAGCTACCGATATACCCCCACGCAGGCCACCCCATGTAAGCATGGTAACAGCATGTTTCTCAAAAGTGGCGGCTTTGTATAGCGCAATAACAGGTATGGCCACGGAAAGCCATCTTGCCAGTAAAACAATAAGTACGGTAATAAGTCCCATAATGAATAGGTAATGGTTCATCTGTACCACCAGCATTTCAAAGCCTATGAGCAGAAAAAGCACTGCGTTCAGTACTTCGTCTATGAGCTCCCAGAATTTATCCAGGTAATCGCGTGTGGTATCAGACATGCCGAGCTCTTTACCTTTATTGCCGGTAATAATACCTGCTACCACCATAGCCAGCGGGCCTGATATATGCATGGCATTGGCCAGTGCATAGCCGCCCATTACAATGGCCAGCGTTATCAGTACTTCTACTTTATAATTGTCGATGGAGCGCAGCAGGTAAAAACCTAAATAACCGAGTAGCCCTCCATACAGGATACCGCCGCCCGCTTCTCTCAGGAACAGTACGATGATATCTATACCTGAAACATTCGCAAGACCTTTTTTAGTAATCTCCAGCAATGTAAGGAATACCACCACGCCCACGCCGTCGTTAAACAATGATTCGCCTGATATTTTCATTTCCAGCGACTGCGGTATATTAGACTTTTTCAGGATGCCCAGTACAGCTATAGGGTCGGTAGGCGATATTAATGCGCCGAACAGCAAACAATATATGAGGTCGATTGGGTAATTGAACAGGCGGAATAATGCGTACAACATGCCGCCTACTAAAAAAGTGGAAAGTAATGTTCCCGCTGTAGCCAGTGTCATTACC
The DNA here is from genome assembly GCA_964621795.1 of uncultured Flavipsychrobacter sp. GTDB lineage: Bacteria > Bacteroidota > Bacteroidia > Chitinophagales > Chitinophagaceae > Polluticoccus. The sequence continues at coordinate 23,801 of CAZUMM010000013.1, read as the reverse complement.
GGCAATCGCTCTTTCCGTAGCCTTGAGGCATTGATATGTATGGCCCCTGCAAACAGCAGGAAACTGAGCATGATGTTAATAAGCAGGTCGTAAAAGTCCAGTGTTTTTACAATGATAGTAACAGAAGAAAAAAGCTCCGGTACACGGCTGCCCAACAACACCAGCGCTACCGAACTACACAGTGATAAAGCCATAATGCCTATAGTAGCAGGTAATCTCAAAAACCTGTAATTGATATAAGCGAAAGCTGCCGCAAGTGAAATAATAATCGTCAGAATAGTATACAGTCCCATATTGTCTGTTTCTTATGTCAAACATAACAAAGTTTCATTGGCAGAATTGCATAATTCCGGGTATATGCTATGCCAGTATTCCCACCAGAGCGCTGGCAGGCAAAAAAATAAAGGCTTTCCGCCCCGGGAAAGCCTTTAGTATCAGTAAGCAGCGGTGCTGATTAATAACGATAATGTTCCGGCTTGTAAGGGCCGTCTTTAGCTATGCCCAGGTAAGTAGCCTGTGCATCGGTCAGTTCGTCCAGTACTACACCTATTTTAGCAAGGTGTAGGCGGGCAACTTTCTCATCCAGGTGCTTAGGCAGTACATATACCTTGTTTTCGTAGTTGGCGTGGTTAGTCCACAGTTCAATTTGAGCAAGTGTCTGGTTGGTGAACGAATTACTCATTACGAAAGAGGGGTGGCCTGTAGCGCAACCCAGGTTTACCAGGCGGCCTTCAGCCAGTACGATGATGTCGTTGCCGTCTATATTGTACAGGTCAACCTGAGGTTTGATGGTGTCTTTAGTGTTGCCGTAAGTTTTGTTCAGCCATGCCATATCGATTTCGATATCGAAGTGGCCGATGTTACAAACAATGGCTTTATCCTTCATCAGGCGGAAGTGCTTTTCGGTAATCAGGTCGCGGCAGCCGGAAGCAGTAACAATAATATCGGCTTCTTTTACGGCATCTTCCATTTTCTTTACTTCAAAGCCGTCCATTGCAGCCTGCAGGGCGCATATCGGGTCGATTTCCGTAACGATAACGCGGGCACCCGCACCACGCAGCGATTCTGCAGAGCCTTTACCCACATCACCATAACCTCCTACAACGGCCACTTTACCGGCCATCATTACATCGGTAGCACGGCGTATCGCATCTACCAGTGATTCTTTACAGCCATATTTATTATCGAATTTAGACTTGGTAACAGAATCGTTTACATTGATGGCTGGAATAGGCAGGGTGCCTTTCTGCATCCTTTCGTACAGGCGGTGTACGCCGGTAGTGGTTTCTTCGCTCAGGCCTTTGATGTGTTGTACCAGCTCGGTATAGTTGTCAAATACCATATTGGTCAGGTCGCCGCCGTCATCCAGTATCATATTCAGCGGGCGGTCTTCGCTGCCGAAAAACAGGGTCTGTTCTATACACCAGTCAGCCTCTGCCTGTGTCTGCCCTTTCCAGGCAAATACGCCGATACCTGCAGCAGCTATGGCCGCCGCAGCATGGTCTTGTGTAGAAAATATGTTACATGAGCTCCAGCGTACTTCCGCACCCAGGGCTACCAGTGTTTCTATCAATACTGCAGTTTGTATGGTCATGTGCAGACAACCGGCAATACGTGCGCCTTTCAGTGGTTGTTGCGGGCCGTATTCTGCACGGATGGCCATCAGGCCGGGCATTTCAGCTTCTGCCAGTTTAATTTCCTTACGTCCCCACTCAGCCAGGCTGATGTCTTTCACTTTGTAAGGGAGTTTAAAGTCAATTGTTGAACGAGTCATTGTGCTCATGCTCACTATTTATTTAGTTTATAATTTGAGAGATGCAAAGGTAAGCTTTTCCCTGCTATTAGGTACATGTGTAATATGTTTAAGCATTAGTTAAACATTACCTGCATCAACATAAAACAAAGAATATTCCTAATTGTTGGAAAGATACTGGTCAATCTGCGACTGGGTAACCTCAGTAGCAGCAACCAACGGCAGGCGCAGGTTGTTTTGGCAAATATCCATTTTGCTTAAAACATATTTTACCCCGGCAGGGTTGCCATCGGCAAATAACAGCCTGATGCCTTCCAATAGTTTGTAGTGTAGTATCCTTGCCGTATCAAAATCGCCGTTCAAGGCAATATTTACCATATCGGTAAAGTCTTTGGTATAACAGTTGGCTGCAACAGATATAACACCTTCCATGCCCAGCGCTATTTGCGGGAAAGCAAGGTCGTCATCACCCGAAAGGATGGTGAAGTGTTCCGGCTTGCCATGTACCAGGTCCATACACTGCGACATGTTGCCGCTGGCTTCTTTTACGGCTACTATATTCTTAAACTCATTAGCAAGGCGCAAAGTAGTTGCCGGCAGCATATTAGTTACGGTACGCCCCGGTACGTTATATAATATCAGGTGTTTATCTGTTGATTCTGCTATTGCTTTGAAATGCTGGTAAAGGCCTTCCTGTGTAGGTTTGTTGTAGTAAGGTACTACGGTAAGGATACCATCTATTTTATCGAGTGGATAGGTCTTTATCTGGTTGATGACTTCTGCGGTATTGTTGCCGCCTATGCCACATACTACCTGCACGCGCCCGTTGCATTTTTCAATGATGAAGTTAAGCACCTGCAGCTTTTCCTCTTTGGTAAGCGTAGGGGTTTCGGCAGTAGTACCCAATGCTACCAGGTAGTTCACACCATTGTCTATCACGTGATTTACCAGTTTTTCCAAAGCCGGGAAATCGATACTGCCGTCATTTTTAAAAGGTGTAACGAGTGCTACACCTGTGCCACGAAATTGATGTGCCATTGTATTCTTCTTTAGCTGTGATTAAAATTATGCAGGCAATTCATCGTAAAAGCCCATCTTCGAAAACTTCTCTATACGTTGCTGTATACGTGTGTCAGCCTCTATAGGGGTTAGTTCGGCAATGGCTTTTTGCAGGTGTATTTTAAGGGTTTGCGCCATTTCTTCAGGGTTGGCATGCGCACCGCCCAATGGTTCAGGTATTACCCCGTCTACGAGGTGAAACCTGCTCATGTCTTCAGATGTGAGTTTCAACTGTTCTGCGGCCTGCACTTTATAATCCCAGCTACGCCACAATATTGTTGAGCAGTTTTCGGGAGAGATAACGGTGTACCATGTGTTTTCCAGCATATATACCCTGTCGCCTATGCCTATGCCCAGTGCGCCGCCCGATGCACCTTCGCCTATTACCACACATATAACCGGCACTTTCAGGTTCACCATTTCAAACAGGTTGCGGGCAATGGCTTCCGCCTGTCCGCGCTCCTCGGCTTCGAGGCCGGGATAAGCCCCCGGTGTATCGATAAAGGTGATGATGGGGCGGTTGAATTTCTCAGCCATTTTCATCAGGCGGAGGGCTTTTCGGTACCCTTCGGGGTTGGCCATACCAAAGTTGCGCATCTGGCGCATTTTGGTATTTACGCCTTTCTGCTGGCCCATTATCATTACGGGCATGCCGTCCAGTTCGGCCATACCGGCTACTATGGCTTTATCGTCTTTCACCTGGCGGTCGCCATATAGTTCGGTAAAGTTGTTGAAGATTTTTTCTATGTAATAGAGGGTATATGGCCGCTCAGGGTGACGGCTGAGCTGTACCCTTTGCCACGGGGTCAGGTTGTTATATATCTCTGCACGTGTATTTGCTATGGAGGTTTCCAGTTCCTTTATGGTTTTGCTTACATCCACATTGTTCTTTGCCGACATTTCTTTCAGCTTATTTATCTGCGCATAGAGATCTTCCAACGGCTTTTCAAAATCAAGAAACTGCATATATGAGTAGTGTTTGAGAATACAAAAGTAAGGTTTGAATTTTTTTAAAAGAACATTTGCAGAATTCAGAAAATTGCATTTATCTTTGCAGCCCCAACCAAGGGTTACGGATCGGTAGTTCAGTTGGTTAGAATGCCGCCCTGTCACGGCGGAGGTCGCGGGTTCGAGTCCCGTCCGGTCCGCAAAAAGGCTTACAGTTTTGTAAGCCTTTTTGTTTTTTACATGGATATCTCCTCTTCGAAATATAAAAATTACGGATCAAGTTGAAAAGTTGTGGGATTAGGCACAGATGTTAGGATAAACCCCGGCCGATTATTATGGGAAGAATTTTCAGGGGTTTAGCGGCGTCGATTTCGCCTGGTTATTTCGGTTTTTATCAGATTCAGTTCTCTGCCTGATTGCCCTACTATTGAGCTGTTTTCCTTTGCACGTCTCAACAGGTAAGGTATTACTTCTTTAACAGGCCCATAGGGAAGGTATTTTGCCACATTGTAACCGCTGTGGGCGAGATTAAAGGATATGTTATCGCTCATACCATACAATTGCGAGAAGTAAACATGCGGGTGACCAGCAGCAAGATTCATTTCTTTCATACTGGTTACGGCCATCCTGCAACTCTCCTCGTTATGCGTGCCTATAAATAGGCTTAATTCAGTAATATGCCCGAGGCAGAATTTTACGGCCTCGTTGAAGTCTTTATCTGTATTAAATTTATCCTCCTGAATCGGACTGGGATAATTGTATTTTTTTGCCCTTGCCCGTTCTTTTTCCATATAAGCGCCTCTTACAAGTTTTGCTCCCAATATATATCCCTTTACATTCGCTTTTATGAATGAGGTTTTTAAGAATTCAAGTGTCCCTTTGCAATAAAGTTGGAAGGTATTAAATACAACAGCACTTGTTCTGTTATATTTTTGCATCATTTCCTCAGTAATAATATTTACCGCATCCTGTATCCAGGTCTCTTCCGCATCTATCAGTACCATTACTCCCATGTTGGCCGCCATTGAGCAAACAGTGTCCGCCCGGTTTACGAGTAGTTTCCATTCGTTTTCCTCAGCATGGGTCAATTTCAGTTTTTGATGCACCTTTTCAAGTAGTGCGAACCTGCCCATGCCTGTAATTTTTATACTGATAAACGGGATTTTATTTTCTGCAGCATATCTGACTGCATTTGCCAGGTAAAGTGTCGTGTTCTCAAAATCCGAATCCCCGCTTTTTCCTTCTACGCCGTAATCAAGTATTGTCTGTACGTTATACAGGAGTAGATTTTTTGCCGTACTGCCTGCTTCATCCAATGAAATACCTCCACAAAACTGCTTAAAGAGCGTTTTTTTGAATATTGTATTTACCGGCAACCCGAGCATTAAGGCTGCCTGTGTAATTGCTATACCGGTATTCGTGACAGACGGTGAGCTAATAACGCTATAAATTAGTTTTGATAATTGTAAATCCCTGTCGCTGCGATATTCAAATGCAATCTTGCTATCATTAAAGTAGCTATCCATACATGAACAGATTTGGTTGTATCAGATGCATAAAGATACCCTGGATAATAACTGTCAAAAAATGATTTTCGTCATGATTTTAATTGGTTTCTAAAATGAATTTTGCATTATTTCAAAGACATGGTAATCTTTCGGAAGTTCACTTTTGATTCTGCACACTTTTTGCCCAATATCCTGACATATAAAATGCAGAAGTTTCCATGCGGATTGTGTTGCTTTTCACCTCCTTAGTGAAATTGACGTTGTTCCTGTGGGGAGGTTAGATTGCCGTTACAATCATTCTGTAAAGCTTTTTTCTTCTACTGCTTAAACAAACTCAATGTAGCGCCGCTTTACCGCAAATCTTATGTAGATGAAAAACCGCATTGTACTTATATATAGAAATGCGGACTGATTGATTAAGCGCTATGTTTTAAAAGTTTGGATTAACAACAGGGCATAACTTGTCTATGGCATAGTTTTCATCCTTTACAAGGTGGAAGTAGAGTGTTAACGATTAAAACAGAAGCTTATGTTTCATCATGTAAAGGATTTACAGTTTAATGTACGGGTATCTAAGCCTGACCCAAGGTTTGCCAGCCTGCTGCTGGAGCAGTTTGGTGGCGGAAACGGGGAATTGAAAGCTGCTATGCAGTACTTTGTTCAGGCATTTAGTACAAAACATGCATACCCCGACAAATATGACTTGTTAATGGATATTGCGGTTGAAGAGTTTAGCCACCTTGAGATTGTGGGGGCAACTATACAATTGTTACTGAAAGGAGTAAACGGCGAATTAAAAGATGCTGCAGATACGGCCGATATTATGGAAGTTATGAAAGGAAAGGCGAGAAAAGAGGAGGTGATACATGACGCAATGATGCATCCTGAATTTTTAGTGCCAAACGGTGGCGGCCCCTCTGTTACCAACAGCCAGGGCATTCCCTGGTCGGGTTCTTATGTGAATGCCAACGGTGACCTTACGGTTGACCTGCGTTCAGATATGGCAGCAGAATCGAGGGCCAAGATTGTGTATGAGTACCTGATGAAGTTTACGGATGACCCTTATGTAAAAGAGACGCTGCAGTTCCTGATGACAAGAGAGGTGGCACACTTCCAGATGTTTGAAGCGGCGCTTGATTCTATTAAGCCAAACTTCCCGCAGGGAGTGTTACAGAGCGACCCACGCTATAGTAATTTATACTTCAGCATGTCTGACGGGGCAGAGGTACGTGGCCCGTGGAACAAAGGGACAAGCCCGGAGTTGAAAGAAGAATGGCAATATATCAATGACCCTATAAAACACATAAAGGAGACCAACGGTTTGCAAGATGTACAACCGCGTGGTACTGACCGCACCGTGGAGGGCATGAAGGAAAAGGATAAAGAAATGAGCAGAAAAAAGACCGAGGAGGTCACCAGGAACGACGGACAAATGAAAGAATTAAGGTGGGATTAAATTTTAGCCCAAAGCGTGGCATCTGACAGGAAAAAAGACCTGGTAAACTGAATAAAAGCTGTCATTGGGCAGCTTTATTCAGTTATACTGCTAATGGTTTACCATGTGTTTGCCGGACAAGCCAATTCCTGAAAGGGCTATGGTAAGCAGCTTTGATAAAGAGGCCGGTATAGAGCGGATTGCCGAAATATTGTTGTATTGCCCTGCCCCAGAATAAACGCCTGCTAAATAACTTGTTCCATTCTGAAGTGTAAATGTTTTCAATTTGTTCACGCTGCGGCATGGTAATCTGCTTTTGATTGCATATACCTGAGCGGATAAGTAAGTCCGACAACATTTTGGCCGCTGTTATAGCCATAGCCATGCCATTGCCACATAATGGTGTGATAAGACCGGCACTATCGCCACACATAAAAATGTGATGTTTCACCGGCTCCTTTTTATCGAAGCATATTTCGTTGATTACTTCCGGTTTCTGAAAAAGGAAATCAGCATTGCGGAAGATGCTTTTCAATACCGGGTTTTTATAGAGCACATTTTCTTCCAGTTCCGGTATGTTTTTAAAATGGTAAGCAGCTTCTTTTTTATAAAGATAGCAAAGGTTATACCTGTTGTTTTCAATACGAACAATACCGCAATACCCGTTCCTGAAGTTGTCGAGCCCGATTTCATTGGAAGGGTAGTCGGTTTTTAAGTGGTATTTAACACCCATATAGCCTGTATGGTGCTTGATGAAGTCCCTGTTCAGGCGCTTATCCAATACATCACGTTTGCCATGACCTGCAATAGCAAGTTTAGATGTATAGTACGTGCTATCTCGTGTTTCGGTAATGAACAGGTTGTCTTTCATTTGTATGTCGGTAACTTTTGTGCCGGTTACAATATCTGCACCATTATCTATTGCTAATTGGTAAAGGACATTATCCATTGTGTGCCTGCTGATGCCGAATCCACCCATGTCAAGAGGGATGGTGTAGTTTTTGCCCTGTGGCGTTGAAACCCTTAATGTACTAATTGTACTTGCTCCCAGTTTATGCGGGTTAAAGCCTAAAGATTTCACATAATCCAATACCTCGTTGCTAACGTATTCGCCACATACTTTATGAAAAGGGTATTGATTCTTTTCTATCAGTAATACAGAAAGACGGTTGCGCGATAATTCAATGGCAGCAATAAGCCCCGCCAGCCCACCGCCAACAATAACTACATCGTATATGTGGTGGTTGTTCATCATTGTTTATAAATGGTTAGCTCCCATCGCCATGCCCACCGCCAGTGTAAAGTATAATTTTTGATGCCTGCAGCGTATAGTATTTCTGTCCAGTCGCTACGGGTAAATGCACGGGCTACGGAGAGCGGCGCATCATATTTTACCAGGTAAGTTTTGGAAAAGAGTGCAGTAATGTATTTGATGGAATAGTAGGCAAACCAGTGACGGTGCAGGTCGTTAATAATAACTGCCTGTGTAGATATTTTGTTCATGCGCTGCAGTAAATCTACCACAGCATCTTTTTCAAAGTGGTGACAAAACAGGCTACATGTCGCAACGTGTACCTTCTCTCGAAGCAGCTCATCGTCAAATACGCTCAAGGTCTTGTAGCGGATATTTGCATATCCACTTGATTTTTGTTGTGCATATTCCGTCATTGCTTTATTCCAGTCTATGCCTGTAAGGTTTGTTTTTATGCCTTTCTTTTTCGCCCAATCTGCAATTACCCTCAATACGTCACCACCGCCGCAGCCGAGGTCAGCAATCTTTATCTCCTCATGGGGAAACTTTAATTTTTCGAGGGCGTGTAGTATCACGCTGTGCCCTCCCAGTTTTTTGTTTACTGTTTCCAACTCGCGCAGGGCCTGCTGTATTTCATGTTCCGCAACGCCGGGCTGGTCCATCTTTTCGGGTAGTGTACTGCGTTTGCTGAAATCTGGCATAAGAAGCTGTTAGCAGGTTTGCAATATTAAAGACTCCATGCTTATGCCGGGCCCAAATGCACATACCAGCAGGTTTTTGCCGGTTTGTCCTTTTAGCTTTTCCAGGTATTCTTCAAGAACAAATAATATAGTAACTGATGACATATTGCCATATTCGTTCAAAACATGGTAAGACACGTCGTTTTGCTGTTTGGTTATATCCAGGGCTTCTTCACATGCTTCCAGTATTTTCACGCCGCCGGGGTGTATGGCATAGTAGTCGATATTCTTTTGATGCAAACCTGTTTTGGTAAATAATTTATCTGCCAGTTTTTTAATGTTGTGTTTTACTACTACAGGCACTTCAGGCGTCAGGCGCAGGTCAAAGCCAGTGTTGCCTATACGCCATATCATTTCTTCGGATGCTGATTGTTCATACTCGGCATAAAAATCTTCTATCTGCAGGTTTATGCTGTGCCTGTTTGTGCCAATATGGCTGGCAGAAATGATAGCCGCAGCCGCGCCATCGCTGAAAAGTGCATTGGCAACAAGCTGGTTGGTGTCACTGCTTTTCCGGTAGTGAAGGGAGCATAACTCAACACCTGCAATCAGGATTACCGCAGATGGCTGCGAACGCGCAATATGATATGCTGTCTTCATTGCATTGATTGCAGCATAGCAGCCCATAAAATTTATACAGGTACGTTCAATATTTCTGCGTAGGCCGAGTTGTTCTATCAAATGTATATCGAGCCCCGGCGCATACATGCCAGTGCAACTGAAGCTGATAATATGGGTTATGTCTTCTTTTTTTAAGGAAGGCAATGTTTCAAAACATTTCTCTGCGGCATGTTTGCCTAACCGGGCAGCATGTTGTTCGTACAGCTCCATACGTTTTGCCACGGTTGTGTTTTCATATTTGCCCGAAGGGTGAAATATCATATTGCCCGGTCTATCGTCTTCCGCAAATTCGTCCAACACGCTGTGCCTGTATGAAATGCCGCTCCTGCTGTAAATCTTTTTTAAAGTAAGTTTTTCGAGACGGCTTAAGCCGTTGGCAGATTCCAATATGGAATAATGATGTTGCTGCGATATCCTGTTGGGAGGTACGGCCGTGCCGATCGCATATATAACAGGTCCGCTCATAAACCATTCAATTGTGGTATATTTATAACAATAACCAAAAGCCTTTTGTTTTGCATAACGAAAAGATACGGTTGCGTACAGTTTTTGACAGGGATACTATTTTGCACCTGAGGCTGCCTTTTTCATTTTTCCTTTTACCGGTGTTTGTTTTCGGTATTAGTCAGGCTTCCAATATTCATGCCATCAATACCTTAATAGTTTTTATCGCGCTCCATTTTTTTATCTATCCCGGCAGCAATATATACAACAGCTACATGGATAAAGATACGGGAAGTATAGGCGGTTTGAAAAATCCGCCCCCTGTTACACCGAAGCTATATTATGCCAGTATGGTGATGGATATTACAGGTTTGCTGCTTTGCCTGCTGGCTGGCTGGCAGAATGTAGTGACTATTGCAGGGTATGTAGCTTTTTCGAAAGCATATAGCTGGCATGGCATACGACTGAAAAAATACCCTTACATGGGGTGGCTGATGGTTGCATTTTTCCAGGGAGGTTATACATTCCTGATGGCCAATATGGCTGCGGTAGATGTGTTTGATGCAAGATGGTTTACTGCCAGGAACCTTTATGGCATGCTGATTGCCACTTTGCTGATAGGGGCATATTATCCTCTGACCCAAATATACCAGCATGATGAAGACAGCAGCAGGGGGGATTTAACTATAAGCTATAAGCTGGGGATAACCGGTACTTTCATATTCTCTGCTGTTTTGTTTATGGGCGGCTTTGGGGTAGCCTACCTTTATTTTACCCGTTTTTACAGCTTAAAACAGTTTATTGCATTCGGATTGGCCATCCTTCCTATCCTTTTCTATTTCATTTACTGGGCCCTGAAAACTATGAAGGATAAACGGTACGCGGATTATGAACATGCCATGCGTATGACGTTTATTTCATCGGTATGTATGGTGTTTTGTTTTGTGGTCATTACGTTGATTAATTTAAATATTTTAAATGTTTAGTTATTTGAAATTCTTTTAATTGTTTTAAAATATTTATTCTTTTAACTTTATTTTAATGGCAGGGAATAAAACATTTTGCTATTATTAAGACAATAATAAATTGGTGTTAAGCCGGACGACTGATAAATCGTTAAAATGTTATTTTATGAAATACAATATTTTACTCGTAGAAGATGAAAAGAAGATTGCAGATACTTTACAAGCCGGTTTGCATGAACAAAACTATAATGTTGTAATAGCATACAATGGACTGGAAGGAAAGCAGCTTTATGATGAAGGGAAGTATGATATGGTAATACTGGATATTAACTTGCCGTTTATAAATGGTTATGAGCTATGTAAGATGATCAGGCAAAACGACCAGCGGATACCCATTATGTTGCTAACGGCCCTGAACTTTACAGAAAATAAAATTGAAGGATTTGAACTTGGTGCGGATGATTATGTGGCAAAACCTTTTGAATTCAGGGAGCTTTCTGCCAGGGTAAAGGCTTTACTGAGGCGTGTTGAAGCCAATGAGCATATTAATGATGAGAAATTACTCAAAATTGCTGACCTGGAAATGAATATTGATAGTAAAGAGGTGAAACGAAGCGGCCAGAAGATACCCCTAACTGCCAAGGAGTTCCAACTGCTGGAGTACCTGCTACGCAATACGGGGAAAGTGGTTTCAAGATCGGATATTGCCAAGGATGTATGGGAAATAGATTTCGATACACAGACGAATGTTATAGATGTTTACGTAAATTTCCTGCGTAAAAAACTTGACAAAGATTATACCCCCAAACTGATACATACGCAGGTAGGCATGGGGTATATACTAAAAGTAGACACGGATTAATGCAAATAAAATACCGGATAACACTAGTTTATACATTAATAGTTTCAGTTATACTATTGCTGTTATGCGGGTCAGTGTATTTTTTTGCTTATCAAACCAGCCTGGTGCATTTCCAGGAAAGATTGCTGAATAAGGCTGTCAGCACGGTTGAGCTTTTGCAGATTGAGGACTTCAATCCCGAAAAGATTGCCAAAATCAACCAGACCTCTCCAAGTTCGCTGGCGCAAAAAAGCCTTACTGTTTACGATTACAAGTATGACGAAACGTTTTCTATAAGCGATAGCAATATTGCCCCTTTGCTGCTGAAAGATGATGTACTTGAAAAAACAAGGCGGAATAAATACCTCTATTTTAAAGTAGGAAACAGGGATGCCATAGCCATACACTATACCGATAAAATGTATGACTACATTGTGGCTGTTGCTGCTTTTGATGATGGGCGGGTAGAATGGCTCACAAAGCTGAGCAGGATATTATTTGTGGCATTCTTCTGCAGCATAGCTATTGTACTGGTTACCGGGTATATGTTTTCACTCACCCTGGTAGGCTCTATCAGGTCGCTTACACAAAGAATCAATCATATATCGCTTAAAGATATTTCAAAGAGGCTGGATACAGGCGATGAAAAAGATGAATTGCAGCAGCTTGCAGGCACTATCAACCAGTTGCTTAACCGGTTGCAGCAATCATTTGAAACACAGAGAAGGTTTATTGCCAATGCGTCGCATGAGTTATCTACACCTTTGACGGCCATAACCAGCCAGCTTGATGTGGCTCTGCAAAGGGAACGGACAAATGAAGATTATAAAAGGGTAATCAGGTCGGTAAAAGATGATATGCGGAGGCTGGGCCTGTTGGTAAAAAGCCTGCTGGAAATGGCCAAGGCAAGCGGCTCATCAGGAGGTATAGAGCTTTCTGTGATACGTATAGATGAACTGCTGATGGGATTACCTATTGAGATGAAGCGGATAAGCCCGTTATATGACATCCAGCTTATTTTTGATGAATTCCCTGAACTGGAGTCGTCTTTTAGTGTATATGGCAACGAGGCGCTTTTGTACAGCACGTTTAAAAACATTGTGCATAATGCCTGCAAATTTTCAAAAGATAACAGGGCAACAGTACACCTCAGGTTTACCAAAGACATGATTGTGGTAGAGATAGCCGATAAGGGGCCGGGAATAGCCCAGGACGACCTGGATCATATATTCCAGCCGTTTTTCAGGGGGCATAAGCAGGATAACCGGATACACGGTACGGGGCTGGGCCTGGCACTGGCGCATACCATCGTTAACCTGCACAAGGGCAGGATAGAGGTTGAGACCGAGATTGGCAAGGGTACTACATTTAAGATATTTTTACCTGTAGAGGATTAAAGATATATTATTGACATTTGAAGATAATATTGACTTATAACCAAACAATTCACTAAATTCAAACCAATAAACTCAATATTATATGAAAAAAAACAAACCAATTGCTCAGTTTACCTACATTATCATGAGTTGTTTATTAATGAGCTATTCTTCATATGCTCAAGAGGATCCTTACACGCCTGAGGCAGATATTTTTTATGATGAGTTAAACAACCTGAAAGCTGCATTTGTAGATACAACAAACACAGATACTTTAAAGTTTACTACAGCAGCATTGAGTGAGCCATCGAGTTTTATAGGTTATGAAATACTTAATAGCGACCAAGTAAGAACACTGATCGACGATTATAATCTAACCATTGATGAAGACGATAATAATGTTCTTCTTGAAACAAGTGTCAGTTTTACATATGATGGGAAGTCATATGATAAAAGACATAGTTATTCTGTTGAAAGAAAAAATTTTAATAAAACAGTTTTAGATAATGTATATTATTCTAATTTATTTTGTCTGCATATTATTGAAATGATAACCATTACAAGTGACGAACTTCCAACCCCTATTGATGTTAAAAATAATTATTATGTAATTTATGAACCTAGTAATACAGATGTTCAGGCAATAATTGCATATAGCGAAATGTTTTCAGAAAGACACTTAATCACAGATAAATATTTTGATGTTACTAATTCAGCTGCTAAACCTTCTGGCATATATCATTCAAGTATTTCATTAAGCAATATGGAATGCATTACTATTACTCCTAACCCTGCAAAAACTCTACTGAAATTAGATGTAATGCTTAGACAGGAAGGCGATGCTACTGTTTCAGTTATTGATATGACCGGGAAAATGGTCAAAAAAATTGAACTTGGCAGATTAAAGGCACAGGTAACCCATTCTATTTCTGAAGATATTTCTGACTTGCCAAATGGAATATATGGTGTAACTCTTTTTTCTCCGCATACCATTAAAACAGTAAAGCTTGTTATTACAAAATAAACTCTCACGATTAAAACAACCTATATGTTACAACAAACTATTAAAGCGATTTGCTGTATTTTAAGTTCGCTTTTTATATATAATGCTACCTCTGCTCAATGTTATAATGGGGACGTCGAGGCAAATAATTTCACTAATTGGACAGGATGGACTGGTGTTGTTGATTATCCTGGGGTCGTTCCATGGAATAAAATGGTTCCGGGTATAGTAAATGGTAGACAAACTATTATGAATGCAGGTAATGATCCTATATTGTCATCATATGGAGTCAACTTACCAGTTGTAGCGGAAGGTAGTCATTCAATACGTCTTGGTAATTCAAGCAGTGCTAAAGCTGAAATAATAGCATATACTTTTCCAGTTACCAGTGCGGACTTTTCGTTTAGGTATGCAATGATTCTTGAGTCGCCAACTATTCAACATGAATTATGGGAGAGACCCGCATTTAGTTATTTTATTGCCACTGGGAACGCCGCTTTAACGAAAGCTGTTCGGTTTAATACAATAAAATCTAAAAGTTTTCTTGCTGACCCCGCTAGCCCGTACTTTCATAGTCTAAATAACGGAAGTTTAGTATATACTGATTGGCAAACCGAATGTATTGATCTCAGTGGGTACGTAGGACAAACTGTAACTATATACTTTATGACTAATGCTTGTGCGTATAGGTTCCATACTGCGTATGCTTATATCGATGGACTATGTACAATAAATAATGCAGTACCTGATTTTACATATCCATCCTATATATGTGTTGATGACGCATTGTCGGTTGATGGATCATCTTCTCAGGGTGCCACAGATTACTATTGGAAACTTGATAGGCTTAGCAGTAATAATATTTCTAATGTTATACCCAATACGACCCAAATAGTATATTTTTATAATCAAACACCTGGATATATTGCAGATTTATTAAAGGGCACAAAGCTTAAAGCTTTCTCATTTCCCAATGGTTATTATAAACTAACATTAGGTGTTAAAAATTGCTTTGGAGTCTGGATAGAAAAAAGTGTAGTGATTGAACTGAGGTTACCGGAGATTAATGTTACACAATATGCTTATAAGTGTTGTAGTGATCCAGTTTCTCCTATTTTCATAGCAACTACAACTATTCCGAGTCTTGCGGATGCAGGAGAATTTTCTTGGATTGATAATTCGGGTATTGTAATTAGTACAGGAACCATATCGACTGAAGATATACCTGCAAGTGGCATTTTGTTATCAAGTACTTTTACCCCACCTTCTGCCCAGAACGGAAAATATAAAGTACAATATATTGATCATAATGGATGTAAAAATGAAAAGTGGGTTTATGTGATTAATAAAAGTGACTTTAGTGCTGGGATTTCAACTGATTTTTGTTTTTATGATTGTAATATCAGTGCTATAAATACTCTAAATGCTACTACACATTATTCAAGTGTAGATTATTGTGGGTCAGATTTTGATGAGTATATATGGGAGTTAAGCAAAGATGATGCTAACCTTACATATCAATGGAGTACGGGTGAAACGACTAAATCTATTTCAGTTCATCCGGGTGTAACACAATATAATGTTACTATAACAAATGGTTGTTATACACATACAGCGTCTATTGATCTTACAACATTTCACCCATTAGGTGGCGATATTGAATCTAGCTCTATTTATGATCCGGGTAAAATCAAAATACCATTAGTAATTTACCCTTTGGGTGGGACTTTCAATAATGTTCAGGTTCCTATCACCTATTTTACGCTTTACGAATGGGGACTTCCTGCGGGTGTATCGCCTGCATACCGTGCTACGTACTATGATTTTTCCGTTTATGACCGTTTTGGCGTAAGGGTTCACCATCAGGAGAAATATGCTCCATGCGAAGGGTTTTTGAATGGAGAATTGTCATGGAATGGAATGTATCGTGGGAAATATGTTGACTTAGGATCTTATAGGTATCAATTAATAATAAAAAATTGTGATCATCCTGATGGGGTGATACTAAAGGGAGATTTTCAAGTGATATATTGATTAGTGATTATGTATAGAGTGCCTAGAATATAAATTTTTAAAAATCACTCGTTATATTTAAACGATCTCTTTGATAGATTTGTATTCAGTGGCATTTTCTTTGCAGTAAATAACAAAACACTGCAATATTTTTGCAATAATCATAACATAAAACCAAAACGAATGAAAAAGCAAGCATTATTCCTGATGGCGGGGGCTATTGTGGCCTTTGCGTCTTGTAACACCGCTACAAACGAAGGAACATCACAAGCCCAGATTGACTCAATGGTAAATGCGCGCGTTGAAGAAATCAGGCTGGAAATGATGGCCCAGAATGATTCCCTGATTAATGCAATGGCCGAAATGAAGGCTGATTCTATTATTGCAGCTATGAAAGGTGGCTCAAAGACTACTACGAGAACTACTACTACCAGGACTACTACTGTGAATGGTAACTCGGGTAGTAATAGTACAACAACAAAAAAAGCTCAAACAATTGGGAATGGAAAACCTAAAATCGGGAATAAAAATGAAGATGGGACTATAGGAAATGGTAAGCCAAAAATCGGTGATAAAAAAGAAGAGGGTACGATAGGGAATGGCAAGCCCAAAATTGGCAAATAAATTTGTGACAAGCCAAAAAAATAGACCGTGAACTACGGTCTATTTTTTTATGGATAAATTTAATAACTATTTATTTCCAACAAATGTGCAGCTATTCGAAATTATGCCATCTGATAGCGTGTACTTAACAGTAAGTTGGTTACCTACCAATTCACCTGTTCCAGTGAAAGTTGCACCAGATTGTGTACCACTAAACGAGAACGATGAAGTTCCAGTCATACTGCAAATAGCTGTATAATTATCATTATACAGATTAGTCATTGTTAGCTTCAGATTGTCTGAATTTGCAGCTAATGTAATTGTATAATTGTCTGTTCCTGCATCGCAAGTCTCAGACCCTACATAAGAACCAACAAATTTGTCTCGGCTCTTGGTCTCACAATTTGTGCCTTCGTATCCTGTGGGACAAACACAGTTACCTGTATTAGCATCACAAGTACCCCCATTCTGGCATACTACATCTTTACACTCGTCCTTGTTACAAGATGTGTAAGTCATAGCGGTAAATGCACCTACAGTTAAAAGTGCGGAAAAAGCAATGTTGCGGATTGATTTCATAGATAGATCAATTTTTGAGTTAAAAATTTATTTTTCAAATGCTGTGCCAAATTTATCGATAGCAACGGGTATAATCAAATTTTATTAATAGTATAATGCATTAACTATTTAATATTAATGATTTGTGTTTTGTTCATGCGGTGCAAGGTGTATGAGTGCTATAAACTACCTAAGAATAGTTGGGGTAATGTATGTAAAAGTCGTGCCAGCCTAAAATACTGTATGCGCTGATGAAATAATAGGGAAAGCTTTGCTTGTTTAATACATTTGCAGATGCTGTTCAAATACCTGTTTTTTGCTTTCGCACTGGCATATTCCATTAAAGGGACGGCACAGAATTATGTTTTCGATTATAATGCAACCTGCAGGGCG
Organism: uncultured Flavipsychrobacter sp.; assembly: GCA_964621795.1. Lineage (GTDB taxonomy): Bacteria > Bacteroidota > Bacteroidia > Chitinophagales > Chitinophagaceae > Polluticoccus. Next base: position 6,289 of record CAZUMM010000013.1, on the reverse strand, counting down.
GCTTATACGGAATATATGTCGATGCACCTGGATAAAGGCAGGGAGTATATACTTGAGGCCATGCGGGACAACCCGTATAACCTGGCAGCTACTTTCATTTCAGACTACGAAGATTGCCTGCTGCTCCTGTTTAACGGTGATAAAAAAGACCTGGAGCAAAGAAAATCCCACCTGGACCTGAGGTTGCAACTACTGAGCAAGGCGGACGGCCATAATCCCTGGTACCGGTTGTCGAAAGCAGGTATATATATGCACTGGGCTTTGGTGCATATCCGGTTCGGCGATAATTTTAAAGCAGCAACAGCTTTCCGGAAATCGTACCTATTGCTGAAAGAAAACAGGAAGCTTTTCCCAGAGTTTGAATATAACAATGTTTATTTCGGGCTGGAAGAAACGGCTGTTGGGGTAATCCCCGACGATTACCGGTGGATTGCGGCTATATTCGGTATGAAAGGGAGTGTGAAAAAGGGGATAGAGAAGCTGGACCGTTTTGTAGCATCTAAACAGGAAAACGACCTTTTACAAAGAGAGGCTGCCATATTCAGCATTTACCTGAAGTTTTATTTATTGCATGACCAGGAAGCTGTCTGGAAATACATAAACAACAGCAGGAAATTTACCCTTGAAGATAATTTGCTGAACCAGTTTGTCTACGCCAATATTGCTATCAATTATCGTAAGGCCCAAAGTGCTATTGATGTGCTTAAGGTAGCAGAGAAGGGTAGTTTATATAAAAAATACCCTATACTCGATTATGAAATGGGTTCTGCTTTTCTGAATAAAACCGATTTGCAGGCTATAACCTATTTACATTCTTTTTTAAATAATTTTCATGGCAGGATATTCATAAAGGATGCCTGGCAAAAAATGTGTTATGCCTATTGGCTGGCAGGCAATACCCGCGGGGCGGAAACCTGCCGGGGTAAAATTCTGAGCAGTGGCAGCTTAATGGTGGATGCTGATAAACAAGCCCAGCGCTTTGCGCAGGAAAAGCAATACCCGGATAAAAGATTATTATCTGCACGTTTGCTGATTGACGGCGGCTTTTACGAGCAGGCATTATCTATACTTGGCAAGTACAGCGAGGATGATTTTACGGATGAGATTTCCAGAATCGAATATTTTTTCAGAATGGGGCGTATATACGAAGAATTGGGAAGAGATAAAGAAGCGCTTGCCTGCTATAGTAAAACCGAGGCTATGGGCCGGGGGCGGAAAGAATACTATGCTGCAAGAGCAGTGCTCCAGATGGCTTTTGTATATGAGCATAACGGCAATACTACTGCTGCAATAAAAAAATACAGGGAATGCCTTGGTATGAAAGGCCATGATTTCCAAAACTCCATAGACCAGATGGCCAAAGCAGGCATTAACAGGTTGCAATAATTTTTATACCTGCAACAATACAGCAAAAAGTATGCTTTTTAATCCTTTATTAATCTTATTTTAAGATTTCACTAATCATTATTTAATTCTAGGTTAATTCCATTTTAACTGGCTTTTAATTAGTTAAAAATTACATAAAACTAATTTTACAAGAGTGTATCGTGACGCTGTAGTGACAAACTGCTACGCCTTGATATGCTATGTAATTTTTGAGTTTATTTTTTTATGTAAACGCCTAAAATATTAAGTAAATGAAGCACTTAAACTATCTGAAGAGGTGGTACCTCTTGCCGGTATTACTCTTACTGGCAGGAACTGTTCCGGCATTCGCGCAGCCAATGAGCGGAACATACACTGTGGGGGGCAGTTCTCCCAGCTACGCAACATTGACGGCAGCCGTGAACGACCTTGTTGCCAAAGGGGTTTCGGGCCCGGTAACATTAAACGTGCGCGACGGCAGCTATAACGAGCAGGTAATGATACCTAACATACCTGGCGCCAGTGCTACCAAGCGTGTGACCATTCAATCTGAAACGGGCAATGCACAGAATTGTGTATTCAGTTTCAGCAGTTCATACAACAGCAACTATATCTTTAAAGTGACGGCTTCTTACCTGACCATAAGAAACATGTCGCTGAAAAGCCTTAGTAATTCGTACGGCAATGTTGTCGTTATGGGTTCAAACGCATCTTATGACAGCGTGAACTCGTGTACACTGGAAGCACCTTCTTATTCTACCTCCAGTTCAAGCATGGCGGTTGTTTATGCATATCACCTGTTTGGTACAGATAACGTATTCTCAGGCGACAGCATCAATCATGGCTCCATGGGTTTTTATATCTATGGCTTGACGACCACTGCGAGGGTTCCGAAGTTTACTGTACAAAACAGTTCAATAAATGACCCGTATTACTACGGTTTATATTCCTACTATACTACTGACCTGAAGATCCTGAATAATGATATCAACATTACTTCATCATCTTACTCCGTTTATGCAATGATGAATAGCTATTGCTATGGCGGTCTTGAGATTAGTGACAACGATATCACCATAAACGGACCGTATGGCGTTTACGGTCTGTATGCCCAATATGGGCAGGGCGACCCTGCCAATCCCAGCCTGCAGGGAAAAATCATGAATAACAATGTGAGCCTGAGCGGTGGCAGCAGCACCATGTATGCTAACTATATATATGGTAACGACTACCTGACTATGAGCGGTAATACTTTGGATGCCCATACCACATCGGGCACCATATATGGCTATTTCTATTACAACTCGCATTTTACCCTGGATGGTAATACCTTTAATACTACAACCACATCCGGTTCCAACTATCCTGTATACCTGTACACTTCAGGTAACTATGCTGAAGGAGCAGTTTCAAACAATAAGGTAAATGCAACTACGAATAACGGAACTATTTATGGTATGTACCCTCAATACCTGCAAAATGTGGATGTGTTTAATAATGCAGTAATTGCTACTTCTAACTCAGGAAGTATTTATGTACTAAGATCATATTATAACAGGAATGTGCGTTATTATAATAATAGCTTTCATAGTAACGGTACATCAAGTGGTACAAACTATGCGGGATATGTTTATGATAATTCATCATCTTATTCCAGCACTTTACGGAATAACGTTTTTTCTAAAACAGGGTCTAACGGGACTGTTTTATACATCTATAATCCTAATAATACTAACAGCGATTATAACAATATATATGCAACGGCAGGCACTAACCTGCTGCAGCGTGGTACTCCTTCATATTCGGCCAGCAGTTTGCAGGCATGGAGAAATACCGTTAAGCAGGAACTGAACTCCATCAGCTATGACCCCGGTTTTATGAGCAGCACCAACCTGCAGCCCGACGCCACCAACTCAGCAAGCTGGTCGCTGAACGGCCGCGGTATACACATAGCCGGCAACGACAAAGACATCAACGGAGCTACCCGTGTGACCAGCAAAGCCGCCGGCGTACCCGACATCGGGGCCTATGAATTCACCCCGACCGCTACCCCTCCCGTAGCAGCAGCCAGCCCGGCAACACCGGCCTCCAGCAGCACCCAGGTATTCACCTTCGGGCAGGATACCGTAGCCACCATCGTATGGCCTGCAGGCTCAGTGCCCGCCTCTATATCCGTAAGGCAATACACCGGCACCGTGCCGCCCTCCATCAGCAGCCTGAGCCCCACCAACATGTACTTCTATGCAGACATCAGCATACCCTCAGGCTCCTACACCCATACCTCCAACATTTATTATAAAGACCCCTGGACCGGCACTACCCAGACAGAAGCCGGCCTGCGCCTGGCCAAGAAAGACGGCGCCAACCCCTGGACCGGCTATCTGCCGCCCGCCAGCACCACCAACAGCAGCCGTAATATTATAACCACTACCGGGTTGAACACCTTTGGCCTGTTCACCGGCATAGACGGCGTACTGAACGCAGGTGTAAGTGCTATGGTAAGCCCTACCGGCACCTTCTGCCCCGGTACCGTACCCATCCAGGTAAAAGTGAACAACTTTGGTGCTACCGCCATTACGAGCGTGACCCTTCAATGGACCGTAGACGGCGTAGCACAGCCGAACGTCAACTATACGACCACCATTCCGGCCTACAGCAATGCAACCGTAACACTGGGCAACGTGAGCTTCACCGGCCCGGCGCGTACGATTAAAGCATGGACGAGCCAGCCGAACTCACTGGCGGACCCCGTACCGGGAGACGATACCCTGACACAGGTATTGCAGTCATCGCTGAGCGGTGTATATACCGTAGCAGGAACAACCCCTGACTTTGCCACCCTGTCAGCAGCCATTTCGGCGCTGAACACGGCAGGCGTATGTGGCCCAGTAACATTCAATATCCGTAACGGTAGTTATTCAGGTGCTAACTGGCATGCTACCATAAAACCTGTAAAAGGCGGTAGCGCGGTGAACCGTGTTACCATTCAATCAGAGACTAATAATGCCAATAATGTAACTGTTACTTATTCGGGAACCAGCAGTAACAATTATGTACTGACCCTGGATAGTGCATCGTACATAACCATAAAAGACCTGAAGCTGGTCAACTCAAATTCCTCTTATGGACATGTGCTTGTATTCAACGGGGATGCATCAGATAACGAAGTGACAGATTGTATTATCAACTCAACGAGTACAACATCTACATCAAGTAATAAAGCATTGGTGTATGCTTACAACTTCGTTGGTGAAGACAATACATTTGACGGGAATGATTTCCAGAATGGTAGTTATGGCCTGTACTGGTGGGGTATATCTACCTCACTACGCAGTAATGCCCTGACGGTAAGTAATAATACATTCTCCAACCCACGCTATATGGGTATGTATAATTACTACAGCAACGACTTTAAGTTTACAGGCAATACCATATCCGTATCAGGTTCCAAGAGCACCTTCTATGGCTTGAACAACTATTATGGCGGCGGCCAGTTTGATATTTCGAACAATACATTGAACATTACGCCGTCCAGTTCTTCAACGTTATATGGTATCTACAATTCTTACTGCATAGCCAGCCCGAACCAGATGGGCCGTGTAATGAATAACAACATTAACATTACAGGTTCGTCTACGGTATCGCGTTACGGTCTTACCAATGCATATTGTAACTATGATTCTGTAAGCAACAATACTGTAAGCGTAAGCGGTTCAGGTTATCCTTATCCATTGTATAATACTTATTCCGGTAGTTGTGTTTTGACAAATAATACCATTACAGGTACTACATCGAATTACTCAGCCTATACTTACGATTTGTATTATTCTCCTAATAGTATATTTAGTAATAATACTATAAATATCACATCCGGTTACTATGGTTATATGTATAATTATGGCTTATACTATGCCAATGGTTCGGTAATGGAAAATAACACCTTTAATATTACCACCAACAATACCTCTTATTATGATTACGGGTATTTCGCTTATTATACCGACGGTGGTATTTTTAGAAACAACATTATTGACATAAACGGTCAATCGCGTTATATATACCCTTATTTCGCTTACTACTGTAACGATGTATTGATAGAAGATAATACAATCGATATTGAGAATACATATACCTACGGTTATACATACGCATTCTACGCTTACGGCAATGCAGCGTCTTCTGCCTATGCAAACAATATTGCGCGCGGCAACAAGATTTCTGCAGATGTGCAATATTATTGTTATGGTATTTATTTCCCGTATACCTGCAGGTTTACGTTTGAAAACAATACCATTAACCTCAATTCCAATAACTATATCGGTTATGCGTTGGGCTATTGTTACTATCCATACGATAATATCATAAGGAACAATGCCGTTCATGCAAAAGGCTATTATGCTAATTATGCAATATATGCGCCTTATACACAAGGTACAGCTACCTACTGGTATAATAACACTATCGACATGAGCGGTAACTACGGTAATTATTACACCAACTACCTGTATAACAGTTCATATCCCGGCAAGCAATACTTCTATAACAATATCTTTAACTGTACCCAGTCTACTACCTACTTTTTCTACCTGTACGACCCAACGAATATTATTTTCGATTACAACATGTATAATGTGCCGGCTGCCAGTACTACATGGTATGTGTCAAAAACCGGCCAGTCGTTCTATGCCAGCGCCCTCCAGGGCTGGCGCACTGCTACCGGCAACGATATGAACTCGCTGGTGTATGCACCCGCGTTTGTGAATGGAACCACCGGCGACCTGCACCCTGATGTGACCGACCCTGCAGCCTGGGCTGTAAACGGCCGCGGTGTGCATATAGCCGGCAACAGCACCGATGCAGACGGCAATACACGTCCTACCACACAGGTAGACGGGGCCCCTGACCTTGGCGCCTACGAAATAAC
>CAZUMM010000012.1:0-124891 GCA_964621795.1 uncultured Flavipsychrobacter sp. | reverse complement strand
TAAACCCTGGAACTTAGAAAACTAAAATTGTCAGATTAAGTGCAAACTATTACATGTAAAAGCAGAGGGCTGCAAAACTGCAGCCCTCATATTATATATCCTCTTAAAAACTAATTAAGCTTTCTTAGTGCTGCGCTTGGTAGTTGTTTTCTCTTCTACTTCTTCGTTGTCTAATTCCAGCATTTTTTCCAGCTGGCGCACTTGTTTTTTCAGTTCGTAGATGGTTTTGTACATCTCGTCCATTTCGCTGCGTGTAGCAACGGGGATAGCCACCATGAATTTTTCCATCTGGCCTTCCATATCCTTGCGCAGGTTCAGTTGCAGTGCGCTTACTTCAGCCATCAACTTGCTGTATTCTTCACCTTCAAACAATGAAACGAATACTTTATCGCTGATGTTGAGCCACTCCTGGTACATAGCCAGCATGTTGTTCATTTCTTCGCCGCTTTGCAATTTGGCAGCTACGTTCTCAGCAAGCTGGTCCATCACTTTGGTGCCCTGTGTATATATCATATACTGCAGTTCTGCATTCTTGATGTTATACACCATCATGCGGTTGGCGATGTCGTTCCATTCCAGCATAGTTTTGGTTTGCTGGTTAGGTGTCATCATTTTCACCATCGGGGCAGTAACATTGTTCAGCATGTTGTACCATGTATTGTAACCGTTCAGCATATTGGCAAACATATCAGATGCATTCGGCATCATATTGCCCATCATGCTGCGCATTTGCTGGTAGCTGTTCATAGCATTCTGGCTCATATTGCCCATGCCATTCTGCATCATATTTGCCATGTTCTGGAAATATTCGCGGCTGCTCTCTGGCATAAAACCGAAATATTTGTCCATCATGTCTTTGTACATAGCAGGGTTCATCCATTGCTTGTACATATCCATGTTGAATGTTTTTTCCTGGATAGACTTCCACATAGGCATCCACATTTCAGCAAAGCGGGTAAAGCCTTCAGAAACATTTACCATATTGCGGTATGCATCCTGCGCAGTGCCGTTCTGCATGTTCTTTTGCATTTCGGCAAAGTTGTTGTTCAGCATTTCATAATACTGGTTGAAGATGCCGGTCCAGTTTTCAGAAGCTTTTTTCCATGTATCTGTGCTCATGGGGTTAAAGCTTTGCATTTGGCTCATCCAATTGTTAGCGGCATTGGTCCAGTTAGCTGCCTGGTTCATATTGCCCATCCAGTTCATCCAGTTGTTCCACATATTCATGGGGTTCATGTCGGCAGTATTGTTTGCCGTAGTTGTATTCTTCATGTGGTTCAGGTTCATTTCCCACATTTGTTTCGCCCAGTTCATCTGCGTGTTGAACCAACCCTGGTAGAATTCGTTCATTTTAGACATATTGTCTTTTGCAGTCTCCGTAGCGTTTGCAGCCTGGTCTGTAGTTTTAGTAAAAATATTTTTCTGGCTGTCTAACCAGTTTTTGTACCACTCGCTGCCTTTCTCAACAGTATCGTTCACCATTGCATTGCCATTGGCCATTTTTTTGGTGTTTTCTACCATTGTGTCTACCACTTGTTTTTGAGCGCTTACCACGTTTTCAAAAAAGTTTTTGCTGTCTTGGTTAGCCATTGTTTAATTATTTATGAAGTAAAAATTTATTAATCAACCTGTTGCACTAAAGCGTCGTTCTAATTATCTTGCAAGTTCAAATCCCGGTGTTAATTGTATAATAACCTGTGGTTAATTATACATGTCTTTTTCCTGTACTTCCTTTAGGCGGCGCAAAGGTACGCATTTCCCATTATAAAAAAATAAAATCTTAATTTTTTTTCAATTTAACGGCCCCCGGTGTGCTCAAATGCTTTAACGCAGGGAGGTTGAGGTTATATTAAAATTATTTTGGCCGGTATTTCTGCCCAAAACTTGCATTTTATAGCGCAAAATGTATTCTTTGGAAAAAAATATTGATTATATGTTGAAAATTGGAGACGAATTCCGCCATAAATTCAGCTACACGCAGGATGATGTAGATACTTATGCACGTGTAAGCGGTGATGTGAACCCGCTGCATATAGACCCGCAGGCCGGTAAGGAAAGCATGTTTGGCCGTAATATCATTCACGGATTTTTAGGCGCCAGTGTGTTTACTAAGATATTTGGTGCGCTGTGGTATGCCGACGGGCATGTATATATGAGCCAGAGCATGAAATGGCTGAAACCTATGTTTGTAGATACGGAATATGAAGCGGTGATAACCGTAAAAGAGATTTACCCTGAAAAAAACCGCATACTGTACGATTGTGCCGTATACGAAGTAAGCACAGGCGATAAAACCATTGCCGGCGAAGCATTACTGCTGAACAAGAAACAATACGTTTGGCAGTAGTAATGTAAAATGTAAAAGTTAAAATGTAAAAGGCAAAATGTAAAATGTGAATCAAAAAATGTAAAAGTCAAAATGTAAAATGTAAAAAAGGCGCTCGTAGAAATACAAGCGCCTTTTACATTTTGACTTTTACATTTTTAATTTTCGGGCAGTTCACCTACCATATCTTCAGGGCGTACCCACTCATCAAACTGCTCGGCTGTAAGATAGCCCAGGTCAATTGCTGTTTGTTTCAGGGTCTTTCCTTCCTTATGTGCTGTTTGTGCTATTTCAGCAGCCTTATAGTAACCGATTTTGGTGTTCAGCGAGGTTACCAGCATCAGTGAGTTATGCAGGTGCTGGTCTATGTTCTTTTGTATCGGTTCGATGCCTATGGCACATTTATCATTGAATGATACACAACCATCGCCTATTAACCTTGCACTGTGCAGGAAGTTGTATATCATCACCGGCTTGAACACGTTCAGCTCAAAATGGCCGGTAGCGCCGCCAATGTTAATAGCAACATCGTTGCCCATCACCTGTGCGGCTATCATAGTAAGCGCTTCGCACTGTGTAGGGTTTACCTTTCCGGGCATGATAGAGGAACCGGGTTCATTGTCCGGGATAAATATTTCACCGATACCGCTGCGTGGGCCGGAACTCAGCATACGGATGTCGTTAGCTATTTTCATCAGGCTCACCGCTACTGTTTTCAGTGCGCCATGTGCCTCAACTATTGCATCATGCGCGGCAAGGCTTTCAAACTTATTTTCTGCCGTGATGAATGGCAGGCCGGTAAGCTCTGCGATTTTTGCCGCTACTTTTTCCGCATAGCCTTTAGGGGTATTGATGCCGGTACCTACGGCAGTACCACCCAGCGCCAGTTCGCTCAGGTGGGCCAGTGTATTATTGATAGCGCGCAGGCCGTGGTCGAGTTGCGATACATACCCGCTTATTTCCTGTCCTAATGTAAGTGGTGTGGCATCCATAAAATGGGTACGGCCGATTTTCACCACATGCATAAATTCTTTCGACTTTGCCGCCAGTGTATCACGCAGCTTTTTAATGCCGGGTATGGTTACATCTACCAGCATTTTATAAGCGGCAATGTGCATGGCCGTAGGGAAGGTGTCGTTTGACGATTGTGATTTATTCACGTCGTCGTTGGGGTGGATGAATTTTTCTTTATCGGTAAGCTGCCCGCCGTTTACAACGTGTGCACGGTAAGCTACTACCTCATTCACGTTCATGTTCGACTGTGTGCCCGAACCTGTTTGCCATACTACCAGCGGAAATTCATTGTCCAGTTTGCCTTCCAGTATTTCATCGCATACCTGTGCAATGAGTTTTGATTTCTCTTCGGGGAGTACGCCCAGTTCTGTATTGGTAAGTGCAGCAGCTTTTTTCAGGTAAGCAAAAGCACGGATTATTTCCTTAGGCATCTTGTTGATGTCCTGTGCAATCTTAAAATTGTCGATAGAACGCTGTGTTTGTGCGCCGAAATAAGCTTCACGGGGTACTTTTACTTCGCCCATGGTGTCTTTTTCAATACGAAAATCCATAAATTCTGTATGATTTGAATTAATTAGATAAATGAACGCCCGCAAAGGTATTAAATCGGGACTAATGCAATACGAATATATTATTCTGTTAATTTTGCACCCGTGAAGCAAATCATAGTCATAATATTATTGATTATCACGGTGTTTTCTGCTTTTTCATTTTCAAGCCCGAAAGAGAAAATGAGTAAAGAGGCACTGGGTAAAATGTTGTTTTTCGACCCTATTCTTTCAGAAGACAGCAGTATAAGCTGTGCTTCCTGCCATAAGCCTGAATTTGCTTTTGCAGATACTACCCCGTTCAGCAGGGGCGTGCATGGCAGGCTGGGCAAGCGTAATGCACCATCTGTGATGAATATGTCGGCACGCGATGCATTCTTTTGGGATGGCAGGGCAGCAACCCTTGAGGAACAGGCTCTGGGCCCTATAGCTGATGCCAATGAAATGAACCTGCCGGTAGCCGAAGCGGTACGCAGGCTAAACAATAGTGAGAAGTACAGGGTTCTCTTTCGTAATGTTTTCAGGTCGAAACCTACGCCCAAAAATATGGGGGCTGCACTTGCTGCCTTCGAGCGTACGCTGGAAACTTCCAATACACCTAACGACAGGTGGCTGAATGACGAAGAGGGCGGGATGACGGAACAACAGGTAAGGGGCAGGGAAATATTCCGCGTTAAAGGGAAATGCTTTGAATGCCACTTTACACCCGATTTTACAGCCGATGAGTTCAGGAGCATCGGCCTGTTTAACGGGAAAAGCCATAATGATTCGGGCAGGTATATGGTTACTAAAAAGCCGGAAGACATTGGTAAGATGAAAGTGCCCGGCCTGCGCAATGTAGCCGTAACGGCACCTTATATGCACGATGGCAGTTTTAAAACCCTTCGTGAGGTGATTGACTACTACAACAATCCCCATGCTTTAATGCCCGATGGCATCAACAAGGATTCTGTACTGTCGCAACCGCTGGGCCTGACGGAGCAGGATAAACAAGACCTCGAAGCGTTCCTGCTGGCGCTTACGGATGACCAGTTTATAAAAAAATAAATCAGGAAACGGGTAGTATATCTAAAAAATAAAACCCCGTATTCCATTTATCCTTATCGTTATCAGCAGGCATGTATTGCCTGTAGGTTACATCTCCTTTTGCGATAGGTATAGGATGGTAAAAGTAAGGCGCGTTATATACGAACGTGTGGAATTCACCGTTTTCTCCGCAAGGGTCTACGCCCGGTGGCAGGTCGGCCAGGAAAGAACGGTCTATTTTCCTTCCCAGGAATTCTTTACCTAAAAATTGTTCATTCACGCACACAATCATTGCCCCGATACCGGCATCTTCAACCCTCTCTACTATTTCGCGGGTATCTTTTTTCCATAGCGGAAACAGGGCATTGAAACCTACGGCCTGCAATTGCTGTTCCCGGTATGTTTTTAGGTCTTCCAGGAAAATATCGCCGAATGCAGCCGTTGAAACACCTTCTGTTTTTAATGCTCCTAAGGCATGGGTCATGGCCTGTTTGTATATATCATCCTGTGGTGATGCAGGTAACGATATCTTTTTGAGCGGCAACCCTATTCTTTCAGCCTGTGCATCCAGCAGTTCTTCCCTTACGCCGTGCATCACAATTCTGCTATGTTCTTCATTAACGGTCGTAAGCAGGTGCGTTACCGTATAAGCAGGGTCATTTTGCAGCAGGTGAAAAGCCAGTGCAGCATCTTTGCCCGAACTCCAGTTTAATACTGTTTTTATCTTGTTATCGTATACTTGCTTTGACATGTTAGTGCAAAACAAGTAAATTGTCCCTGTTCTCAAAAAAATAGAATGTTATGCCATACGCTATAGTTACAGGTGCTACGCAGGGAATAGGAAAGGCCATAGCGGAGAAGTTAATGTCTGAGGGCTTTTCCGTATCGGTATGTGCCCGCAGCCGTAAAGACCTGCATGACCTCGAAAACGAATGGAAGGTAAAATATCCTGCTGTTGAGATACTGGCCTGCTGTGCCGACCTGTCTGTGAAGCAGGAGGTGCTGAGCTTTGCCCGCCAGACGTTGGAAAAATTTCCGGTTATTGATGTCCTCGTCAACAATGCCGGTTTATTTTTCCCGGGAGAATTATCTGATGAGCCGGAAGGGCATATGGAAACACTGATGAACGTCAATTTTTTCAGTGCGTACCACCTGACCAGGCAGATAGTGCCTGTGATGAAAAAACGGAAGTCAGGACATATTTTCAATATGTGTTCTGTTGCCAGTTTAAGGGCCTACTCGAATGGGGGCGCCTATAGTGTAACAAAGTATGCCTTACTGGGTTTTTCTGAAAACCTGCGGCATGAATTGATACCACATAAAATAAAAGTGACGGCTATCAGCCCCGGCGCTACCAACAGCCGTTCGTGGCAGGGGGCTAACCTGCCTGAAGGAAGGATTATGGAACCCACAGATGTGGCCAGCATGTTTTGGGCGGCATATACACTTTCTGCCGCGGCCGATGTGGAGCATATCGTAATGCGGCCACAGCAGGGAGATATATGATATTTTAACTTAGCTTTAACCGTATATATCTGTGCCTGAGCAAAGGTTCATTCTAATTTTGTATTTACCATAAATGATACAGATAAAAAACATGTGGCGTTACAGCATCATATGCCTGCTTGTATTGGCAGGATGTACCCATGCGTTGGCGCAAAACGTAGTTTTTACGGCCCAGGCAAGTGCAGATAAAGTGGGCTCGCAAGACCAGTTCCAGGTTACGTATACCATACAAAACGCGCAGGATTTACAGACACTGACACCTGTAAATATCAATAAGGATTTCAACGTGCTTGGAGGCCCATTCCAATCGCAGAGCAGCCAGACGTATTATACGAACGGGAAAGTGACACAAACGGTAAGCCTTTCTATAAGCTATGTTTTGCAGGCAAAGCATACCGGTAACCTTACCATACCTGCAGCCGTGGCCAAAGATGCACAAGGGCACTCTTACCAGTCCAACTCAGTGAATATACAGGTGGTGCAGGGCAGTTTGTATGCCGACAGAAGACAGCAGCAACAGCAGCAGGACCCTTTCGGCGACGGGTGGGACGACCCTTTTGCCGCCATGAGGCAAATGCAGCAAAGACGTATGCAGGCTTTACGCCAGCAACAGCAAAGAGGACAATCCCAGCTCCAGCAACAGGATGCACAGCCCTCGAAAGTAGATTTGGATAAAGACTTATTCATCAGGGTGACCGTTGATAAAAGTAAAGTGCATGTAGGCGAACAGATAACTACCAGTTATAAATTATATGCGCGCATCCCGATGAATGTAAGCATATCGAAGCTCCCTTCGCTGAACGGTTTCTGGACACAGGATTTCGATATACCTAAAACCAATATTAAGCCGACAGAAGAAATAATTGATGGTAAAAAATACCAGGTTTTTCTTTTGAAAAAGTCGGCTTTGTTTCCGCAGCAGACAGGCAACCTGGAGCTGGACCCGGCAGAAGCCGACGGTGTGGCACGTATTGTACAGCAGGTACGCCAAAGAAACCCGTTCGGAGGTTTCTTTGACGATGACCCGTTTGCCAGCCTTATGATGAGCGACCCTTTCTTCAACGATGATTTTTTTAATACGGTGTCGTACAAAGATGTAAAGGTGCACCTGAAAAGCAGCCCGGTAAAAATAACCGTACTGCCTTTGCCTGAAGAGGGCAAACCGGCCGACTTCGGCGGTGCTGTTGGCAACTTTACCATGAACGGTAAACTGGATAAAACCGATATTACCACAGATGATGTGCTTACCTACAAACTGACCATAACCGGCAGTGGTAACCTGAAACTGTTTGAAGCCCCTTCTATGTCGTTGCCTAACGGTCTTTCCGCTTTCGACCCGCAGATTACAGATACTATTACCGGGCGTACTACAACTATCAGCGGTTCAAAAATCATTACCTATACCATTACCCCTAAAACACCCGGAGATTACACCATTCCCTCCATGTCGTTCTCCTACTTTAACCCGCAGGCAGGCAAATATGTGACATTGAATACAGAGCCTGTAAATGTGCATGTGAAGCAGGGTAAACGTATAAAAGGTAACGATAACAGGGGTATAGCTACGCTTACAGACATACACCCGATATACAAGCAGCCGGTTGACCTGGTATTCAATAGCAAGCCGGTATTATTTTCCGTGGGTTACTGGTCATTATATGCCATACCCCTGCTGGCATTTGCAGGAATAACGGTATGGAAGCGCAGGGAAGACGAACTATCGAAAGATACCGTGTTGCTGCGAAATAAAAGGGCGAATAAAGTAGCGTTAAAACGCCTCACCATTGCTCAAAAGCTGTTGCAGCAAAACAGCCGTAAACCATTCTATGAAGAAATATCGAAAGCAATATGGCTGTACCTGAGCGATAAGCTGAATATACCTTTGTCATCCCTCTCCCGCGAGCGTGCGGAAGAAGCAATGAATGCGCGTAATATTTCAGCAGACATGCAAAAGCAGGTAGCAGATGTGATGAATGAATGTGAAACAGCATTATATGCACCGTCGGGCGGCTTACAGCAAATGAACTATACATATCAGCAAGCTGTGGACATAATTAGTAAATTGGAGGAATCGTTCAACGCATGAGATATTTATTAGTACTGCTGGCATTTTTTTCTGTTTCGGTAAAGTGTAATGCAGCAGGCGCAGAGAAGGCGTACTGGCAGAAAGCAAATTTATATTATGAACATAAGCAGTACGATAGCGCTGCTTACTACTACGGGCAAATTGCACGGCTGCACCCCCGCGATGCCCACGTGTACTACAACCTGGGCAATGCCTGCTACAGGCTGAACCTTATCGGCCCCGCCGTGCTCAATTACGAAAAAGCTTTGAACATAGACCCTTCGTATAAAGAAGCGGAAGATAACCTGGCCCTTACGCAATCCCGTATCGGCAACAGGATACAGCCCATGCAGGAAATTTTCTTTTTACAATGGTGGCACCATCTTACCTCGGGCAGCAAAGCGGGAATGTGGGCTTTTTTAAGCGTGGCCATATTCCTGGTTATTATCGGCCTGGCGATAAGCCGCCTGCTGAAAAAATCGATTCGTGTGCCGGTACAGGTTTTTATCGGTTTGGCGGCAGTGAACATGATAGTGCTGGTACTGGCTTTTTCTGCCGCTGCAAACAGGAGGGACAGCGGCAAAGGGGTGGTTATGGAAAATGATGCTCCGATGTACCCAACCCCTTCAGAAGGGAAAGCAGCTAATCTTGTTCCCGAAGGCACTACCGTAGAGATTACAGGAAAAAAGGCAATGTGGCTGGAAATAAAACTGCCGGATGGCCGTGTTGGCTGGATGGAGCAGGAATTGGTAAGCACTATCTGATATTTCCGGTATTTTTTTGTTGGTTTGCAATATGGCTTATCGTGCAAAAACTCCCTGGTGGCTAAAAGCCATTTACCGGAACCTGGTGTGGGATGTGCAGGATAGTACCGATAGTATTTACCTCACCTTTGACGATGGCCCGCATCCACTCATTACCCCTTTTGTACTGCAGCAACTGGAAGCATATAATGCCAAAGCAACCTTTTTTTGTATCGGGAAAAATGTACAGGAACATGGGGAGGTGTATGACGCTATTATCTCAGCGGGGCATGGGGTAGGCAATCATACGCAAAACCACATGAACGGCTGGAAGACACCTGATGACGTATATATAGAAAATATACACCATGCAGGGCGGCACATTGACAGCCGGTTGTTCAGGCCGCCTTATGGCAGAATAAAAAAATCGCAGGCAAGAAAATTACAGGCAGAAAACCCGGCATGGAAAATATACATGTGGGATGTTTTAAGTGCCGACTTTGATGTAAGGATAACACCGCAACAATGCCTGGAAAATGTATTGAAGAATATAACCCCCGGTTCCATTGTCGTGTTTCATGATAGTGAAAAGGCAAAAGAACGAATGCAATATGCATTGCCGAAAGTATTGGAATACTGCCACCAAAAGAACTGGCAACTAAAAGCTTTACCCGGATGAATTACGTAGATACGCATACGCACCTGTACGATGAGCAGATAATGACCGAAATTGATGCGGTGATTGACCGTGCTATAGGCACAGGCGTCCATAAAATGTATATGCCTAACTGTGACAGCAGCACAATAGAAGGCATGATGAACTTAGCCCGGAAGTGGCCGGAACATTGTTTCCCGATGATGGGCCTGCACCCGTGTTATGTAAAGGACAATTATAAAGAAGAGCTGGCTTTGGTTGAAAGACATTTATCCGAAGGAAAGTTTTATGCCGTGGGTGAAATCGGGCTGGACTATTATTGGGATATGACGTTTCAGCAGGAGCAAATCGAAGCTTTTAAAATGCAAATAGATTGGGCACTCCAATATAACCTGCCCATAGTGATACATAGCCGGGAATCTACACGCGAGTGTATAGACATAGTAAAGGAGAAGCAGAACGGCGCATTGAAAGGCATATTCCACTGTTTCAGCGGTACGGCGGAAGAGGCTCAGGAAATAGCTGAAACAGGTTTGTTTTTGGGAATAGGCGGGGTAGTTACCTTTAAGAAAAGCGGCCTGGCCGAGGTAGTGGAAAAGGTGCCTCTTGAATACATGGTACTGGAAACAGACTCCCCTTACCTGGCCCCTGTACCCTACAGGGGAAAAAGAAATGAAAGCAGCTATATCCCCCTCGTAGCTGCAAAAATAGCCGAAGTAAAAGGGGTAGATATAAACCTGGTTGCTGAAGTGACTACCCGTAACGCAGAAAAAATTTTTACTAACTAAAGGATATTGTTACATTTGCAGCCCTCAACCGGAGAGATGCTCGAGTGGTTGAAGAGGCACGCCTGGAAAGTGTGTATACCTGTCAAAGGGTATCCAGGGTTCGAATCCCTGTCTCTCCGCAGATAAATAAAAGCGCTGGTTTCAGCGCTTTTTCCTTTTAGTAAACAATGCCTAATCAAGTACCCGTTTACTCATATCAACAACTTGAACCTGAAATAGGCCACGGTGGCAGCAAGAAGAAGAATAACGCTTAATAATGGCAACATCTTGTATTCCCCTTTCAGAGCATGATTTACTATTCCTGCTATCATGACCAGGCAAAAACCGAGAGCGGCGACAGGTGTCAGTACAGGGGCAATGCCGGTTAGCCCCGGCACAATAATGCCTATACAGCCTAGCCATTCAAGTATGCCAAGTATTCGTATAGGCACTATGGATGCGCCGGGTTTTATATGCCCGTCTGCTATATGCTGTTGTACGCTATTGCTGATTTTGCCATAACCTGCCATAGCAAACATCCCGGCAAGTAAAAACTGCATTATCCAAAGCACTGCATTCATGGTTACTGCTTATGACTGCTAAAAAAGGCTGACATTACAGTTAAAGCGTTTTTACTATGCATACGTTCCCCGTTTTCAAGAGATTCTTTTGCCATTATAGCTCCTCTTTTTCGCATGTTTATTTCGTAAGCTGCAATGGCTTCCTGAACACTCATATAGGTATCTTCTGTTAAGCATTCGCTTAGTTCCAGCGCATCCAACATGCCCATATTTACACCCTCGCCTGCAAAAGGGGGCATAACATGCGCTGCATCGCCAATGATGGTAAGATTGGGCAAAGCTTCCCAGTCCTGGTCTAATGGCATACAAAAGATAGGGCGTGGAACAAAAGGTGTAGCCGCATTTTCAAACAGCTCATACCAAATGCTGCTCCATTCGGGGTATTCTGCCTTAAACCATTGAAGCAATTGTGTTTTATCAGAGAAATCCAGGCCGGAATTTGCTGCCCAGTTTTCTTCTGCTTTAAAGCTTGCATAAAAGCCGATTTCATCATTTGCCTTTTGCCCCATCAATATATCCCGCGATGCTCCGAATGCCATTACTTTGCCACCGTTGAGCAACGCAGCCATTTTGGGAACGGTATTTTTTGCATCATACACAGTGCCTTCGAGCATCGTAATACCGGAATAAAATGCTTTGATATCCGTAATATAGGGGCGTATTTTTGAATTGGCGCCATCGGCTCCAATCACAATATCTGCATAAGCAGTATTCCCGCTTTTGAAATGCAGCAACCATCCTTCATTCTGCCGCTCCATCGAAATAAAATGGCTGTTCCAAACCACAGTTTCCGGGCGTAATGATTCCAGTAATATTTTTCTAAGGGCACCCCGGTCTATTTCAGGGCGAAAATGCTCATGCCCGAAGTTTTCACGGGGTTTGGTGTCGTGGTCGCTATAAAAGATTTCTGCATTGGGATTAACAACTTTCATCCTGTCGGCCCCTATGAGGAAATTGTTTTTGAACTCCTGTAGCAAGCCTGCTTTGATGATGGCCGCCAGGCCCGATTTGTCGTGCAAATCAAGCGGCGACCCCTGTACACGGGCATTTTTATCAAGGTCTCTTTCATATACTGCTACATCTGCACCTTTAAGTTGTAAAAGCCTTGCCAAAGTAAGCCCGGCAGGTCCGCCTCCTATAATTGCTATTTTTTTACCATTTAATTTCATACTGTCATCTTTTGACTGCAAAATTATTGCTGCCGGATAGCGGATAATAGTATAAATCGGTCGTTTTGGTTTTTGAACAGGTCTTTTGGAATGGCTCCTGAAAATTTCTTTATCTCTTTAATAAAATGGTTTTGGTCAGAGAAGTTGAGTTCGGGAAAGAGTTTGCCGTGTACAATATGCTGCAGCGATGCCCGGAAGCGCAAAATGCTGCAATATACTTTTAATGAAATGCCGAATTGCTGATTGAAGTAACGATTGATTTGGCGTGCGCTCCAGAAGACTTTTTCAGAAAGCTCTTTTACACTCGTTTCCCCGTTTGAAGCGTAAATTAGTTCAAATAATCTGCGCTTTCGTTCGTCCGTTTTTTTAGGTAAAAGCGTATGGATTTTCTGTGTAGCCCTTTTACAAAAGGAATCAAAATCATTCAAAATAGCTGCATCGAATCCCCAAAAACCAACAGGTAATTCTTCTGCCTTATTTACCAGGTGTGTAATGGAAGTGTTTAAAATATATTCAGTGGCGGGCAATTTGAAACTTATAGCAAACATCAGCGTTTTAGGTGCTATTATAGCCTGGTCGGGTTGAGTATTGAGGCCCAAAAGTATAATGCTGAATGGCTGGGAAGCCGATTGCACAAAAAACAAATCTATTCTGCCGTCGGGCAGGCCAATAACACTTTTCCCTTCGTCTGATTTGTTCTCCAACATCCAAAAACTATCAACGAAATCAGCGAGGTTGTTTTCGGGCTTTACGTATTTAAATTCGATATCGGTGTTTATCAGCATGCGGGTGTTAATTCGTAGTACACAAGATACTTGATTCAGCTCGCAGGAAAGTAAAACGCCCCGATTTCAGGGCGTTTATATCATCAACTCCGGGTTGTTCCGTTTATATTATTTCTCAGGAAGCTTCCATTTTTCAATTAATTCTGCGTTCAGCCCGCCTTCTTTTGCATTAGGTTTGCCTTTCCCTGTAGTTATTAAATCCTTCAGGCTGCCTTGTATATAGCTTGTCCATGCATCGTGGCAAACATCATAACATTCATAAGCAGGAACCAACCCCAGGTGCGCAAACCGTAACTCTGTTTTATCGTCTTTGCCGGAAATCCCGAAAACAATCCTGTTCCCGTTCCATTCTGTTTTGTCTTTAGTGAAATTGAAGTGGTTTTCCAGCACCAGCCATACTATCCTTTGATACGGAACAAATTCTATGATTTTCATTTTGCTGATGTGAACATCCTTGTAGTAATAAAGGAATTCTTCATTAAGCTTATCGGTATTGCCCTCAACGTTTTCCGACCACCAGCCACGCACATTATTAATGGCATTAAAAACCTCTTCCGGAGTTTGGTCTACTAAAACAGTTGTAGTAAAATCAGATGTTGTCATTGTTATTGTTTTTTGAGTGGATACTACATTTTCGTTAATTCGCATTTTCCAGCGCCGCCACAAGCCTTTCCTGCATATATTGCGTCCATGCAGGTGCGCATGAGTCGAAACATTCAAATTCGGGCACCAGGCCTACATGGGTAAATACGATTTTGGTTTTGCCGCGTTCCTCTGAAATTTCGAAACTGATTTTAGTTCCTTCCCATTCATCTGTTTTATCTACAAAGCTGAGGTTGGCTTCTGTTACCAGCCATACTACCTTTTCATTTGGTACGAGTTCCACTAACTTCTGTCTGGTATAATGTACCCCGCCCCCTGCGCGAAAACTAAATTCATCACCCGGCTTTTCTGAGCTTCCTTCAAAAGATTCGTCGTATAGCCCCGACCACCAGGCCCTGACATTTAAAACAGTATTATAGACCTTTTCAGGTGTTTGTTCTACCAGTATGGTAGTAGTGAAATCTTGGTTTTTCATTTTATTATTTTTTAAAAAGATTGTAGTTGTTTTAAATGACGACAGAGCAAAATTAATGTCTATATAAAAGTGTTAAGGGTGGTGAAATAGACATTGTATAGGGTTGATTTGGACATTTGATAAATGTAGCTTTGTGAAAAATTGTCCAATGAAACATATCACCCTCTTATATCCTGAAGGGCAGTGCAACCTTAGTACCATAGCTTGTATAGTGGGTACCGCTGAAATATTTTCGAGGGCCGGCAACTATTGGGTGCAGCAGGGCAATGAGCAAAAATATAAGCTGGAAGTAGCTGGCACTTCACCCAAAATTCAATATATACATAACATGGTAGCTTTAAACCCCGATACTTATATTGAACATATTGCTAAAACAGACCTGATTATTATCCCATCGGCCATGCCCGGTGAAAACACACCCGGTCGCCAGGTGATGTTTGAATGGATAACGCGACAGTACAAAGCAGGGGCGGAAATAGCCAGCATGTGTTCAGGGGCGTTTATACTGGCGGCTACCGGTATAATGGATGGCAGAAGCTGCTCTACCCATTGGTCGTTTGCTGACCAATTCAAAAATATGTACCCTAAAGTAAACCTGCACTCCGATAAACTGATTACAGATGAAAAAGGCATTTACACAAATGGGGGTGCCTATTCTTTTTTGAACCTGGTACTATACCTTATTGAAAAATACTACGACAGGCAGACTGCTATATTTTGCTCAAAGGTATTCCAGGTAGAACTCGACAGGAACAGCCAGTCGGCGTTTGCTATATTCACCGGGCAAAAACAACACGGGGATACCGTAGTACAACAAGCACAGACGTATATAGAGAATAACATTGATGAAAAAATTTCCGTGGAGCATCTATCTGCCAGGTTTGCGGTTGGCCGCAGAAATTTCGACAGGAGGTTTATTAAAGCTACCGGCAATACCCCGGTAGAATATGCCCAAAGGGTAAAAATGGAGTTTGCAAAAAAAGCGCTGGAAAGCACACGAAAGACCATTAACGAGATTATGTATGAGGTGGGTTACTCAGATGTAAAGGCTTTTAGGGAAGTATTTAGAAAAATCACCGGCTTATCGCCAATGGAGTATAAAAACAGGTATAATAAAGAATCTG
The DNA here is from genome assembly GCA_964621795.1 of uncultured Flavipsychrobacter sp. GTDB lineage: Bacteria > Bacteroidota > Bacteroidia > Chitinophagales > Chitinophagaceae > Polluticoccus. The sequence continues at coordinate 109,504 of CAZUMM010000012.1, read as the reverse complement.
CCGTTGAATACTGATGGCAAAGACAAGCTATCATTTTTTGCTTTTATACGGGCTTTAATCCGGTTATTCAGCCCATTATGCCCCACTTCCGGTAAATACTACTGCCGGTTGTGTAAAAACAACGGTAAGTAGTGTAAATACAACTAACAGGTTATGCGGTTTTGCTGGCTAAGGGAATGCACCGGGATAACTTTGCTGTATTAAAAAAATAAAACAAAATTGAACTTATGGACACGAAAACGATTGGCAGCAAAATTGCCCGGGCGCGGAAAAGAGCAAATATGTCCCAGGCTCAACTTGCAGGGCTTCTGTTCATCAGCCCGCAGGCAGTTGGGAAATGGGAACGCGGAGAATCGGTCCCCGACATTCTTACATTTAACCGCATTGCGGAAATTTTAAGTGTTGACCTTAATTATTTTGCAGAGAATTTTCAACCCGCAGACAATGAGACTGCCTCAAACCCGGCCATCGGCAGTGATGATGTACAACAGGAAGAGCTTAGCCCTTCCTCCTCACAAGCACAATTGCTGACCAACTTTAGCGGAAGCAATTTACTGAAGAGTGACTTTGCCGGTGTAACTGCACATAACAGGAAATTTAACGGGAGTGCACTGCGCGGCTCCGACTTTACGGGTGCAGACCTGACCGGGAGCTCATTTAAGGGCAGCGATATGCGCGAAGCTAATTTTGATGGTGCAAACCTTACGGATTGTATCCTGTACGCTAATGATGTTTCAAATGCAAGCTTCAACAAAAGTATTCTTGTACGTACTGAATTTAGTGCATCCGGTCTTACAGGGGCAAAATTCACAGATGTAAATCTGAATGATGTAAAACTGACCAAAACCGACCTTAAAGAGACGGTATTTGAAAATTGCACATTTACCGGGGTAGACTTTAAGTACTCCGATTTACGTGGGTTATGTCTTGACGGTCAAACTTTTGCAGGTGTAAAGTTTCATAATGCTGCACTAAACGAAACGACATTTAGAGGTGCGACACTCAAAGATGTATCTTTCCGTTCTGCCTATGCGCTGACCAACAAATATTACCGTGCAATCAAAACCATCTGCTTCGACGGAGCAATGATGGATAAACTGACTTACGCTGCACTCAAAGGTTTCGGAGCTGACTTATCAAAGGTGACTACTATATAAAGAAGATAACCCCATTGTAAGAAGTCTTTGAGTATCAGAAAATCATTGTTATCTTTCTTACAGGGGTTATTTTTCTATAAGCAGCAAATATCCATGATTTATGATCTGTTTTGTGCAAGTACTTGCCGGTATTAAACGAAGCCTGCTTTTAGTCATATCTGCCCTGTTGACTTGTACACAGGCTTTTCCCCGGCAGGTTGTCCAATACAACCTGAATAGCCATAACAGTTTGTCGTCAGATCATGTTTACCGTACGTTCATAGATGATTTGGGTTATTTGTGGATAGGTACAGATAACGGTGTAGTAAGGTATAATGGATACACTGCTGAACACTATAATATATCGAACGGGATGGGCGATGCTGATGTATGGGATTTTTTTCAGGATAGTAAGGGCAGGATATGGCTATCATGTATTTCCTCTGAGATTGGGTACATGTATAACGGGCGCTATTATAAAGCCAACACGCCGGACACCAATGATTTCCTGTATTATCCTAAGTATATACGTGAGAACGAAGACGGGATAACATTCCTTACAACATTCGATAACAAAATTTATATAGGCCGGGAAAAGGATGGTGAAGTTGCAACAACTCCCCTGGCAAGATATGCTCCGGAAAGCAATTATTTTATTGCCCCCGGCGGTGATGTGTACTGCCGGAGAAATGATACGCTTTATAGTGTGGTTCCGGCGGGCGGGGGGTATGTCCTGAATGAAAAATGCCTGTTAAGCGGGTATCTTAATTTTCAACTATTAGGGAGGGTGCTTTTACCCGCCCCCGGTTATACCGTAAAGGAGATAAAGATTTCGAATATAGAAACATGCAGGCAAAGCACGGTTGTTCTGCCCGGATGGGAAACGACGTATACCCAGTATGAGTGTAATAACGAATACTATATTATCACAGATAAGTCTGTAAGTACATTAGGACAACTGGGGAATAAACTTAATTCGCAGCCCCTGACGGCCTATCTGCCGGCCACGCAACTAACAAACAACCAGGTAACATACATTGAGCCGGATAACTTATGGAATAACTGCATCAGTACAACAAAATCAGGTGTGTTTTTAAGCTATGATACTACCGCTTTTGTAAAAGTAAATAGCGGGTTGGTGAAGTTTAAATATTTGGGTAATGATAAGTCGGGAAGGCAGTTTTGGTGGAATAAAGAAAGCAGGACCCTTGCCATGATGGACAGCCGTGAGCAGGTTGTATACAAGCAGTTTGGCGATGTTGAACATATTGAACGTGTACTGGAATATTCTGATGATAAAATGTTGCTGTTTTCAAGAAACAGTATAGAGTTGCTGGATAAACAAAGTATGAATGTTTCACCCCTGTTTACCCACTTAAAGTACTTCGTATGTTATAATCTTGCTGACCCTGCCATGTCGCAGGAGTTGCAGCCGTACAATGGGAAAAATAATGAGCCTGGTGCGCAATGTGGCATGTACGGCAGGGATAGTGCTATACTATGTATCACCAGGGGCAACGGTTACGTAAGCTATGTACAAAGGGACGATACGCTGGTTAAAACCATATTGGCAAAGGGGCGGTTTAAAGATATGATGTACATCCCGCTATATAAAAGTTACATAGCGTATGGTGATAATAATATAGTAATACAAACGCAGGATACCCTGCTGCAAGTCGGCAGGTCTGCATTGAACGCCGCCGGAATTGCAAAAATTGAACAAATAATATGTGATAGTGCTTGCCGGAACCTTTTTATTAAAGATTACAACAGGCTTTACAGTTATAATTTCAAGAAAAAGAGGTTCACGAGATTACTGAATAAATATAAACTTGGCGGAGCGGTTATTCATCTTTGGGGGAGTACACTGGTTGCAGCAGGAAAATTTGGTGTGCTCTTTGCCGTAATACAGGAGAACGGGGAGGTAAGAACGGTTGCCGTATACCCAAACACCAAAAAGTTGTTGTACAACAGTGTACAAGACCTTTCCCTGAACAGGGAAAATATCTTCATTAATACGGGAAATGGATTATACAAGCTGGACACCTCAGTACATGCAAATACAACTGCCGGTACACCTTACAGGTTTGTTTTGAAGCAAGATAATTATTCCCGGAACATCAATCCCGGCGATACGATTCGTTTACAGCGTAGCAAACGCGTTTTGCAGTTTGATGTCATACATCCTGCTGGTGCGGGTAATCTACGATTTGCAACATGGATACAAGGCACAGATAATAAATGGAATGAGCTGAATAGTAATGAACTTCATCTGCCCTGGATACAGGCAGGTACGTACTACCATATTTTTCTTAAGGCATACGATGATTTATGGGAAAGCCCGGACATGAGTTTGGTCGTGTACCTGCCGCCTACGTTTTGGCAAACCACAACGGGAAAATGGCTTTTATGGGGCGGAGTTATTGTGTCCTTATTGTCTTTGATTGCATTTACTGTGTATTATACCCGCTTGACGGTGTCAAGAATACACCTGAAACGAAACCAATTGTTGTCTCTAAAATTGAAGCTGGCGTACGCACAAATAAGTCCGCACTTTATTTTTAATACGCTGAATACAGGTTTGTACTTTATTAAAGAAAATAAAAACAAAGAAGCCTACTCGCATATCTCGTCATTTTCGCAATTGCTGCGTGCCTATATAAAATCTACCAGGAAGAAATACGTAACACTGGAAGAAGAAATTGAAAACCTTACCAATTACATTGACCTGCAGCAGTATAGGTTTGAAGGTTTATTTGATTACCGTGTAATAGTGGGCAATGATATTAATACATCTGCTACACTGATACCTTCTATGCTGTTGCAGCCATTTGTTGAGAATGCCATTAACCATGGATTGGTACATAAAGAAGGGAAAGGTATGCTGTTAATAGAGTTTTTTTCAAACAGCGCTAAAAATGAAATAACTTGTAGAATAGACGATAACGGGATCGGCAGAAAAAAGTCTGCGGAAATTAACCGAAATAATCAGGGGAAACGTGAATCTTATGGCGGAGACCTTGTATCAGACCTTGTGAAACTTATTAACAGCGATAATGAAGTACAGGTTAGCGTTGAATATAAAGATAAGCCGGAACCCGGTACAGGTACTATAGTTGTTATTGTAATTAAAATGTTATCACCATAATAGCACATCATGAACGGCTCAGCTATATTGTTATAGAAACACAAAATCCGCCTGTAAGCGGATTTTGTGTTTTGATACTACACTATTATGAAATAATAGTCCAATGCTCTTTATGCCCCGTTATATGCGTCCTGTAATGCTTTAATATCCATTTTATTCATTTTTTGCATGGCAGCCATTACCCTTTGTGATTTCGCAGGGTCAGCATCACTTGCCAGTTTCATGAATTCAGAAGGGACGATTTGCCACGACAGGCCGAATTTGTCTTTGAGCCATCCGCACCGGCCTTCCTGGCCACCATCTTCCGTGAGCTTTGTCCAGAAATAGTCAACTTCTTCCTGTGAGTCGCAATAGACAAAAAGAGAAATGGCTTCATTGAACCGGAACTGGGGGCCGAAATTGGCGGCCATAAACCGTTGTCCCTCCAGCTCAAAAGTTGCCATCACAGGGTTGGAACTGATAATTTTAGAATTTTTAAAAATGGAGCAGTACAACTGTGCTGCTTCTTCTGCCTGGTTGTTGAACCAAAGGAACGGAGTGATTTTTTTGATTTCCATTTTTTCGTTTTTTAATGCCTGTACCGGCAGGCAGGTTATTGATACAATTACGCTTTAAATATTGCCTTCAACTTATCCAGGCTTTGTTCCATCCCCATTCTTGCAAATGTTGACATCTGGCCGAAATCTGCATATTGAGTAACGGTCATTTCTGTTTTGTCGCTACCGAGAGGTTTGAAAGTTACCACAGTCCGTATGTCTTCAGGGAAATCGGCAGGCATACCAAGCGCTACAGGGTTGGTTTTATTACCGCTTTTATCGGTCAGGTTCTGTATAAACTCTATATGCTGCAGGTGAATAATTTTTTTGTATTCCCAGGTGCAAAATGAATCCTGTCCACCAAATACTGCCGGCGCCCTCATGGCTACCAGTGAAATGCCACCCTCATAAAAATTAATTTCGGCTACAGGGCAAGTGAATTTATCCGGCCCCCACCATAGTTTAACGAGTTCCGGCTCTGTCCATGTTTTCCAAACCAGTTCAACAGGCGCATCATACACCCGGGTGACTACTAATTCTTTTCCCATTTTATTTATGTTTGGTTTTCTTTAATTCTGTTAAAACCGTCCCCAATTTATCCAGCCTCCTTTCCCAAGTTTGCCTGTATTGTTCTACCCAGTTTGCAACTTCACTAAGAGATTCAAGTTTTGCCTCACAAATGCGCTCTCTTCCCTGCTGGCGGATGACTATCAAACCGCAGTCGGCTAAAATCTTTATCTGCTGCGATATAGCAGGGCGGCTTATTCCGAAATTTCCTGCAATGGTATTCAGGTTCATCGGCTGGCTGGCAATAAGGTTAATGATTTGCCTCCGCGTAGGATCGGCAATTGCCTGGAATACATCTCTTCTGGCTTCGATAGACATTTTGTGTAAGTATTTACTTACGCAAAGTAAAATGAAAGTATTTACTTACGCAAATTTTATTTTAAAATAAGTACGGGATACGGATAGAATACATCAAAACGCGTATAAAACATATCTGCTTTTTGCAATAAAAAACTTATTCAATCCTCCTGATGCTACTATCATTTTTATAGATAAAGCGATGGCACTGTTTTTACGTTTGTAACTTTACAGTGCCAAAAAAACAATCGCATGACTTCACAAAAAATAGTCATTCTGGGGGCTGGCTTCGCAGGCCTCCAACTGGCAAAAGGTATTCATAACACTTCTTATGAGATCACCCTTATAGATCAATACAATTTTCACCAGTTCCAGCCTCTTTTCTACCAGGTTGCTACAGCCAGGCTTGAACCGAGCTCTATATCATTTCCGTTGCGTAAAGTATTTCAGCGGGAAAAAAATGTGCATGTCCGTATAGGTAAAGTGCAGCATATAGATATAGTGAATAAGCAGGTAGTTACCAACGACTGTACATATCCTTATGATAAGCTGGTGGTTGCAACCGGGTGTACATCCAATTTTTTTGGAAATAAAAACATCGAGCGGTATTCCTTCCCGATGAAATCTACCGAGGAAGCCATTACAATCCGTAACCGTATACTCCTGAACTTTGAAGAAGCGCTGGCCTGTACCGGTGAAGAACTGGAAGGTATTATGAATATCGTGGTGGTAGGTGGTGGCCCTACCGGTGTGGAAATGGCAGGCGCGCTGGCAGAAATGAAGAAGAATGTGTTGCCAAGGGATTACCCGGATATGGACTTCAGCAAGCTTACAATCCACTTGCTGGAAGGCAGCCCGGTTACACTGGGGGCCATGAGCAAAGTATCGCAGGAAAAATCGCAGGAATACCTGGAAAAGCTGGGCGTGAAAGTATGGACCGGGGCACTGGTAAGCGATTACGATGGTAAAGTAGTGACGTTAAAAGACGGGCAGAGCATACGAAGTAATAACCTGATATGGGCAGCAGGTGTGGCAGGCAATATACCGCCGGGCATACCCGAAGATATTGTGGTAAGAGGAAACAGGATAAAGGTAGATGCATATAACAGGGTAAGTGGCCATCCTGATATATATGCCCTTGGGGATATTGCATATATGGAAACGCCTGAATGGCCCAAAGGGCATCCCCAGCTTGCCAATGTTGCCATTAACCAGGCAAAACACCTGGCTAAGAACATGAAAAAAATGCTGCGGGGGCAGGACCTTACACCTTTTACATACAAGAACCCCGGCACTATGGCCACTATAGGTAAAAGAAAGGCAGTAGTGGATTTACCGTGGATTAGCTTCCAGGGCCTTATGGCATGGCTTTTCTGGATGTTCCTGCACCTGATGCTTATATTAAGTGTTAAAAACAAGCTAATCATATTCATCAACTGGGCAATCAGTTATTTTACCAACGATACTACACTGCGCCTGATACTGTTGCCGACACGCAAGCAGATAGAGCTTGCCTTTGAGCACAAAGAAATGATAGAAGAGCCGGTAGCGCACTAAGCTTCACCAAGCGTAATGTGTTTTACCAGCATTCTTTTGGCTATAGGCAGGTAAGTTTCAGTAAAAGGTATCTGGAAACCTGACTCTATGCTATATACTGCGGGGTTAGGCAATGCTTTGTAAGTGCGCAACAGTTCTTTCTTTATTTGTGCAAAAGTATTGATAAAACTATGCGTCCAGCTATCGATATAATTTACTTGTATGGCCTTGTAGCGCGCATTATAATGCTCAAACAGCTTGACAGTGTAGTAATACGCCTTTATTTCAGAACCGGGGTTGCAGGTTAGGAGTGCATAGCCTTCATCTTTATATATGGGCAGTATCCCTACAGGCTCTATTTTAATCCTGCTCTCGATCATATCATAAATCTCAGTGCCATTGTGAATGGTTGATTTAAGCTCATCGGCAGCATAAGTAACAATCCGCTCCAGTTCATGCATCGTTTCATCGTCGTTCAGCATTTGCTTGTACAATAGTTCCAGCTTTTGTGTGTTGATGCTGTCCAGCTCTTTAGGAAAGTTGTCCTGGATGAGTTTTTTATTTTCCCTGAAAGAAACGAGGTTGTTATAATGGAAAATTACATCGCCCAGTTGCGGATATAGCTTGTTGGTATTGAAGTAACTGTTTACTTCTTTAAGATAGGCCAGCAGTTTATATTTCTGCAGCTCAAAATCGATATACCCTTCTATAAACCATGTGTCACTTAGCTTCATAAATCTCCTTGTTTTACCTACCCTAATTTACAAAAAAATAAAAAATGTACCTGGCGGTACCAGTAGTTTTAACGCCCCCTTTCATCTTTCATGGAAGGTATATGGCTACTGGCTCAATCGTGTTATTTTAATTGCAGGGAAAATGTCCTGGCAGTTTGCCAGCGGGTTCCGTCATGTTTCCAAAGTTGAAATGCATCGGCAAAAAAAGATGCATGAAACTGCAGGTGCGTATATTTATTGACTATAGAGGGGAAGGCGTGCCGCGGAATATCCCGGTAACCAATGGTTATATGCGGCTTGTAATCCTCGCCAGTACCCGTAACAGGCATGTACTGCCCCAGTTGCGCTGTAAAATCTTTTTGAAAAGCCTTAAGCGGGGCGCTTCTTACCACATCAATATAAATAACAGGGGAGCGCTTATTGAAAAAGCCGAAATTTTTTAACTGAATGTCAAAACCGTGTTGCCTGCCCGCCCAGGCATCAAGTGCCGATATAGATGTAATGAAATTTTCGACGGCACTAAAGGGAGGGTATAATGTAATATGAACAGGAGGCTTCAGCGCCTTTTTACAATTGTAATTTTCAGCAAAGAGGATACGTTCTTTATGTATTCTCTCCGAAAGGCCGGGGGGCGGTACTATTGCAAACATGTATAAGCTTTCCCCCCGATCCATAGGAAACAGTATTGATTTATGTTGCCGTAAGTGTACTAAGGCAGGTTAAACGCTGTCTACTTGTTTTTGGCCATATAAGCGTCCTTACAGGTAGCGCTGCAAAACCATACTGTATCTCCGCCGTTATTCACTACATAATCAGTCCAGCTATCTTCTTTTTCCATTTTGCAAATAGGGTCCCTCGCTACATTGGATGAAGCTTCGGCAGAAGTTTCGGTAGTAGTTGCAGTTTGTGCCTGGTCATCAGCGGTTTCTTCGTTTTTATTGGCCTGGTTGCTGCACGCTGCAAGAAAGACAAACGATAACAGAACGATGGATTGTTTAATCATTTTTCCGGTTTTATGAGTAAAGATAATGAATAGCCCCGGCAGGATAAATTTTTAGGCATATTTCCTGCCCATGTGGAATCAGGCGTTTTTGTATATTTATTACCATTAATCGTCTGTATATGGACAACGCATCGAACGAACAGGTAAAGATAGTAGAGCTGGAAGGCATCATAGACCAGCTTACAGGCACTATAAACGATAAAAACAAAGAACTAAAAGAATACCATCATTTATCGGGTAAATATAAACGGTTAAAGAAAAGGGCTGCTACCTATAAAAGGGACAGGATAATATTATTCTTATTTTCACTAGTGCTCATCGGGCTGTTATGTTACCAGGGGTACAAGGCAAATAAAATGAAAATACAGCAGCAACAGTTGCTGGAGGAAAATAAAAGCAGCAATCCGGGCGGCGGCGGCAATATTTACGAAGACCCGGGAGAATGATAATAGTAAAAGCGCCATGCGGCGCTTTTACTATTTCTAAAGGTGTTTATTGCAGGCTATTTCATTCCTGTACCCATGTTCACTTTCATACTTTGCTTGCTCAGGTCATTCATTATGTTGACCGTTTCGGCCAGGTATATATCCTTTTTCAGGTTTTTCAACCATTCTTTATTCTTAATAATAGTCGTGCTGTCCATGTTAATGCGCGCAAGGTCTTCCTTCGGGTTCTGTATGTTCAGCGTAGTGGCTTTCTTTTCCAGTTCTTCCATTTTTTTAGAAGTGGCATTTGCTTCTTCCATTTCAGCCCTGTAGGCTTTTTCGTTTAAAGAAAACTCATCGTCGTCACGTTGTTTTTTCAGTCGTACTGCATTCTCTTCAATCAAGTTGAAAGTAGGATTAGCTGCGACTCTTTTTTCACTTTGTGCTGCGAGAGGGGCAACATTTACAGGGTTTTTGAAAGGCATGTATTGGGCAGCGGGTATTTCATCCCATGGCAATGCAGCTTTGTCTCTTCTTTCGCCTATATCTATATGCTCGTACGGGTCGGGAAGGATAATATCAGGTGTAACACCCTTCAACTGGGTAGAACCACCGTCTACACGGTAAAATTTCTGGACAGTAAGTTTTATAGAGCCAATTGGTTCAGTTGACACCCCTTTCAGCGCGTCAGCCAGGGCTGCCCCGCTAAAGCGATTCATATTATCGAGTGAAAGTAATTTCTGTACGGTTCCTTTTCCGTAAGTAGGGCTACCTACAATTACCGCACGTTTATAGTCCTGCAATGCTGCAGCCATAATTTCAGAAGCAGAAGCGCTGCTTTGATTCACCATAACAATCATCGGCCCGTCATAAAGCGTTCCTTTTTGTGCATCAACGAGGGTAGTAGCGGGGGCTCCGCTGCTTTTAACCTGTACCACAGGCCCCTGGTCGATAAACTGGCCGGTCATATCTACTACATCGCTCAGCGAACCGCCACCGTTATACCTCAGGTCAAGGATAATGCCTTTTACGCCTTCGTTTTTCAGCTTCATTACTTCAACGGCCACATCTTCTGCACAGCGGCGGCCATCTATGTGCTGAAAATCTGAATAGAATTCAGGCAGGTAAATGTACCCGATAGGGCCGTTGTCCGTTTTAATGACCGCAGACTTGGCAAATACATCTTCCAGCAGTACTTCTCCCCTTATTATGGGGATTACCTGTATGGCGCCGTTTACCTTTTTCACCGTAAGGCGTACTTCTGTACCTTTTTCACCACGTATAAGCTTTACCGCATCTTCTATATCATAACCCTGTATATCCACCGGCTCGGCATTGCCCTGCGCCACTTTTATGATTTCGTCACCTGCTTTCAGGTCTCCCTGTTTCCAGCAAGGGCTGCCTGCAATAATAGCGGCAATTTTTATTTTGCCATTGTCGTCTTTCAGTTGTGCACCAATACCAAAGAATGTTCCCGACATTGCTTCATCAAAGCGCTTCTTATCAGCAGGAGGTAAATAATCGGTATGGGGGTCTTCGCTGTTCGTAATGCTGTTTATGAATAAAGAAAACCGGTCTTCATCGTCAATCTTTCTCAGGCGTTTGAAATATGATTCCTGGTTTTTGCGTACTGCATTCCGTGCTTCCACTTCCAGTTCCGCATCAGTCTTCATTTTAGCGTTTACACTGTCTTTATTTTCTTTTTTCTTTGCCTGTTCATCTTTCAGGTCAACGTATTTGGCCAGGGCGCGGTATTTCAGGTACTTTCTCCAGTATTCTTTCAGCGCCTCTTTGTTGGCGGCGTAAGTTATCTTTTCGCCATTCAGGTTTACTTCTTCCTCTTTGGTAAAATCGAAAGGTTTATCAAGTGCTTCTTTATAGTAGGACTCGGCCTCGTCTACACGCTGGCTGAAAATATTATTCAATTTATCAAAAAATTCCAACGAGCCGCTTTTTATCTCGTCATCTATACTGTATTGGTACTTCTGCAGTTCGTCAATATCTTTTTGGGTGAAGAACTTTTTCTCATAGTCGAGGTTGGTCAATATTTTATTATATACCCTGTTCGAAAGTGAATCATCGACGGGCAATGGAGAGAAATGCGCTTCATTAATGGCCTTCATTACACTTTTCAATACCAGCTCTTTTCTTGCTTCCGTGCTGTTATCGTCTCCACCGTAGGTAAATGAAAAGAAACTAGCCAGGGCCCCAAGAATCAACAGCGGTATCAAAATTTTATTCCTCATGAATCTCAACATAATCTAATAGTTAAATAAAAGTATTAGAAACAAATGTAACTGATTTGCTGTTAAAAAAACGCTAATCAAAGGCAATGTGCGGCGGCACAGAAAGGGGGATTTTTACCGTGGCAAATAGCTAATTTTGCATTTTATCCGGATGTCATGCAAAAAGTATACTTTGAAGATTGGGGAGTGATTGAGTACGGTGCAGCGTGGGAGCGGCAGGAGGTTTTGTTGAAACAAGGGGTAGAAGCGAAGTCGAAATGGTACAGCACCCCGGAAACAGACAGGAAAGAGAATACCGGCACAAAGAATTACCTGTTTTTTTGCGAGCACCCCCATGTATATACGTTGGGGAAAAGCGGGCACATAGAAAACCTGCTGGTAAATGAGCAGAAACTTGGGGAGATGGGGGCTTCGTTCTACAAAACAAACCGCGGGGGAGATATAACCTACCACGGGCCGGGGCAGGTGGTAGGGTACCCGGTGCTTGACCTGGAATTGTTTTTTACCGACCTGGGTAAATACATGCGCAGCCTTGAAGAAGTGATCATACAAACATTAGCGCATTTTGGTATTGAAGCCGGGCGCCTGGAAGGTGCTACGGGTGTTTGGCTCGATGCGGGCATCAAAGGCAGGGAGCGGAAGATATGTGCAATGGGCGTAAAATGCAGCCGGTGGATAACCATGCACGGTTTTGCCCTGAATGTGAATACGGATATGTCTTTTTTTAACTCCATTGTTCCCTGCGGTATCAATGATAAAAAAGTGACATCTATCGAAGCGGAAACAGGGCGTAAAGCAGATATGGAAGAGGTGAAAACAGAGTTGAAAAAAGCTTTTGGCAGGATTTTTATGACAGAGGTTTTACAATTGGATTAACGCACAAATTTTCTTAATTTAGGTGTATGGTTGCCGCGGCAGATAATAGTAAAGAACAAAAAAATAAGATATCGTACCGGTGGGGAGATGACCATTTAATCATTTCTTTGGGCAACCGCATACAGCCGCGCATTAAACTGCTTTTCTGGTCAGAGTTTTTGTTTACTACAGGCATGGCTACTATTTTTCTTAAAGAGGCGTGGCCGGTGTATCAAAATGTATTGCACGCTGTAGCTGCCGTTGGTGCCGCCGTATTGTACCTGCTGGCAGCTTACCGCTTTTTATCACGTATGTTTTACGAAGAGAAGCTCCTGATAGATGCTGCTTCTTTTATTGTAATTGAACGTACCCCTTTTTCTTTAAAAACACGCTCCTACAAGTGGAAAGACATAGGCCCTTTGCATTATGTGGGGAAACCATCTAAAACAGACCACCCCCTGAAAGGGAAAAGTTTCGATTATCTCGGCTTTGAAACACAGGAGCACCTGATACAAAGCCTTCACCACGAAGGGAATATGTATTTTAACTATAAAGGGTTTGCCGTCCGCTTTGCCCGTGGGGTCTACTCATGGCATGCAGAAGAAATAGTACGCATGATGCAACTTTATGTAGGCGAAGAACTGCACCTTGGCCCCGAATGGGCAAAAATGCTGCAGGAGCATGAGTGGGACGATGTTTAGTATATAGTGATATACCCTGTTTCCAGTTTATTTTTTCCTTTCATCAGCTCGAACCGGAAAAGCCCGTTTTTCTGAAAGTTCCGTTTGTCTATAATAACAGGCGATTCCGTGATGTGCTCAATCTCTAATATCTTTTTATCAGCCTGGTCGAAAAATTTAATAGAGTAGTGGTACTTTTTTACATCGGGCACTTCCATATTCACGTGACCGGTAAAGGGGTTGGTAAATACATACTGGGAACGTACATAAGTAAACGGGTTCACATCTTCCGGCCCTGGTATAGAAATTTTCAGCTTATTAACGATAGCTTTGAGTGAATCGGCAGTAGATACATTTGTGGTAGTGCCAATGTCTACTTTTATATTGTTAGCCAGTTTTTGCAGCGAATCGTTGGGTGGCAGTACCGGCTGGTTCATTATCGAAGCGCTGTCTACATATATCTTATACCTGTTGCTGTACCAGGTAAGGTCAGAATTAAAGACAATATATAGGCGGTACCAGTTGTTGCCGGGCATAGGGTGCCCGTCAATATATGCCTGTGGCCCTTTTTTCAGGTTTTTCACATAGCCAATGCTTACAAAGTTGAATACACTGTCAGACGAGCGCTGTACTGCTATCGATTTGATGCCCTCATATTGACAATTCCAGCTTAACAGGTTAATGCCTTTTTCCGTAGCGCCCAGTATATCCGGCAGCATAGTTTGTGCCGAAGTACAGAACGGAATGCTAACTAACAAGAACAGAAAAAACCTGGAAAATATTTTCGGGAACATGTGCCCAAACCTACTGCAAAAAAATGATAGAGATACCGTCGTTGCTGAAGATTTTCATTTTACTAACAAATCCCCTGCTATTCACGCCATTTTGCCTCCAACTTGTAGATACCACATATTATCTTTAGGTTTGAACACGTTACATACTTATATCTTATTATGAGCTTATTTGTAAGGAAGCCACTCAATTTACTTTTGGCCGAAGCATCCGAATCGGAAAAAGGCCTGAAAAAAACGCTATCCGCCACAGCACTCGTAGCCCTGGGCATAGGTGCAATCATCGGTGCAGGGTTATTCTCCATTACCGGCCTGGCTGCAGCCAACAATGCAGGCCCTGCTATTACCATCTCGTTCATAGTTGCAGCTGTAGGATGTGCCTTTGCAGGCCTGTGTTATGCCGAATTTGCTTCTATGATTCCTGTTGCTGGTAGTGCTTATACCTATTCATTTGCCACTATGGGCGAATTTGTAGCATGGATAATAGGCTGGGACCTTGTACTGGAGTATGCTGTAGGTGCGGCAACGGTATCCATAAGTTGGTCAAGGTATTTGGTAAAATTGCTGGATGGCTATAATATATATTTGAACCCGGCATACACCTCATCCCCGGCAGAAGGGGGAATAATAAACATACCTGCAGTATGTATCATACTATTGATGTCGTTGCTGCTGGTAAGGGGGACCCGGGAGTCTGCATTTGTCAATGGCATTATCGTACTGCTTAAAGTATCCGTGGTGCTTATCTTCATAGCATTGGGCTGGAATTACATCCGTCCTGAAAATTATCATCCCTATATACCGCAAAACACGGGTACGTTCGGTGAATTCGGTTTTAGTGGTATCATCAGGGCCGCAGCTATCGTATTCTTTGCCTATATAGGTTTCGATGCAGTATCGACAGCCGCGCAGGAGGCAAAGAACCCCAAGCGCGATATGCCTATCGGTATATTATTGTCACTGGCTATCTGTACGATACTTTATATATTATTTGCCCATGTAATGACCGGGGTGGCCAATTTTGAAATGTTCAAAGGGCGCAACGGTATTGCACCGGTAGCAGTAGCTATTGATAATATGGGCCATCCGGGTGCTAATGGAGTGATAAAACCCGATTATCCATGGCTGAACCAGGCCATTATACTGGCCATTTTGGGAGGGTATTCTTCCGTAATTATGGTGATGCTGATGGGACAGTCGCGCGTGTTTTTCTCTATGAGTAAAGACGGACTGATACCTAAAATATTTTCCGATGTGCACCCGAAATTCCGCACACCGGCAAAAAACAACTTCCTGTTCATGCTGTTCGTCAGCCTGTTTGCCGCATTTGTACCGGCAAATGTGGTGGGCGAAATGACCAGTATCGGCACCCTGTTTGCCTTTATACTGGTATGTATCGGTGTTATTGTCATGCGCCGTAATATGCCCGATGCGCCCAGGGCCTTCCGTACACCATTGGTACCGTTAGTGCCGGTACTGGGAGTGATTACCTGTTTATTTATGATGGTTTTTCTGCCACTGGATACATGGATAAGGCTGATTGTATGGATGATGGTTGGTTTTGATGTGTACCTGTTTTACGGTATGAAGCATAGTCGGCTGAATATGGACGGCTTTACCAATAAGAGCTACAAAACAGTTTCGTATGTGGGTATAGTGATGTCGGTAATATTGTCGATTGTGGCCCTGATGCACCATAACACACCGGGGTCTGAAGATGCCGCTCTGTTCTATTTCTCCCTGGGCTTTGCTGCTTTACACTTGCTCATATACATATTCTCAATGGGCAGAGGTAAAAAACACATTGCTTAATATTTAATGTTTTTTGTTGTAAAAGCACCTGTTTACGGGTGCTTTTTACGTATATGCCCATGAGGTAAGCTGGTGGCGCGATATTTTATGATTCATTTAAAAAATTTAAGTATGAAAATGGATATCGGGTCTGTTAACAAAACATGGAGAAACGCCGGTCTTGTAGCACTGGGCGTTGGTTTATTAGCTTATCCTGCCTTCAGATTGTATAAATACCTGGCAGCGAGAAATAACAGCGGGGGAGAAGTGACCCATTATAAGCTTTTTCCTGCATACAGGGGCAAGCATAAACCACACCATCGCAAAGCTTCATCCAACGGGCACCACAATCACAATACAGGAGAAGCGTAAGAAATGTTCACTGCCGGTGGTAGGTAGCCGGTAGATGATCATAACAGGCGTTTCCGGCTTTGCCGGGAATGCCTGTTGCTTTATAAACAGGCCCCGGAATACTGCTGTTATTCAGAACTGAAAAAAATGGCTACATTTGTCCGGTTTATTATTAAGCTTAACTTATAAAATTTTCTCCTTTTTATGGCATACGATGTAATCGTAATTGGTAGTGGTCCTGCAGGATATGTGGCTGCTATCCGTGCATCACAATTGGGTTTCAAGACAGCAATAGTAGAACGTGAGAATTTGGGCGGTATTTGTCTGAACTGGGGTTGTATCCCTACAAAAGCATTGATCAAATCTGCACAGGTATTTGAATATATCAGCCATGCGCAGGATTATGGCATACAGGTTGGCGAATCGAAGGCCGATTTTGCGGCAGTAATCAAGCGCAGCCGCGGTGTAGCCGATAAAATGAGCAAGGGTATCCAGTTTCTGATGAAGAAAAACAAGATAGATGTGCTGATGGGAATGGGAAAGCTGAATGCAAAAAAAGAAGTGGAAGTAACAGGCGCCGATGGTAAAACTACTGCTTACCAGGCCAAACACATCATACTGGCTACAGGCGGCCGTGCACGTGAACTGCCTAACCTGCCGATTGACGGTAAAAAGGTAATAGGCTACCGTGAAGCAATGTCAATGCCTAACCAGCCCAAATCGATGATTGTAGTAGGTTCGGGTGCTATTGGTGTTGAATTTGCCTATGTATATAACAGCCTGGGCACGAAAGTGACCATCGTTGAGTTCATGCCGCGCATCGTACCTGTGGAAGATGAAGATATATCTAAAGAACTGGCAAGGAATTACAAGAAGAAGGGCATAGAAATAATGACCGAAGCTTCTGTAGAGCGTGTAGATACCAGTGGTAAAACAGTGAAGGCTTTCGTGAAAACCAAAGAAGGGGAAGTGACACTGGAAGCCGATGTAGTACTCAGCGCGGTAGGCGTTTCTGCCAATATTGAAAACATAGGCCTCGAGGCACTGAAAATAGCAACGGATAAAGGTAAAATAACTGTAGATAAATATTACAACACGAATGTGGCAGGTATTTATGCCATAGGCGATGTTACCCCCGGGCAGGCGCTGGCACACGTTGGTATGAAGGAAGCCGTTATCTGCGTAGAAGCGATAGCACAAAAAGAAGGTAAGTACCATCATGTTCCTGAACCGCTGGATTACGGTAATGTACCGGGCTGTACGTATTGCTCGCCTGAAATAGCCTCGGTAGGGCTGACTGAAAAGCAAGCTAAAGAAGCCGGTTATGAAGTGAAAGTAGGTAAATTCCCCTTCTCTGCTTCAGGTAAGGCAAGTGCTGCCGGTGCCAATGAAGGCTTTGTAAAAGTGATTTTTGACGCTAAATACGGCGAGTGGCTGGGTACACACATGATAGGTGCCAACGTTACCGAAATCATTGCACAAACTGTAGCTAGCCGCAAACTGGAAACTACATGGCAGGAGCAACTGGATACTATCTTCCCGCACCCGACTATGAGTGAAGCTGTGAAAGATGCCATTGAAGTGGCTTTGGGTGAAGCTATACACATCTAAAACAATAAGTCTTCCAGATAAAAGTAAGGGCTACCCCGACCGGGTAGCCCTTACTAGTTAATAAGATTAAAATATTACCAGCCATCGCCGTCCATAATATTGCCAAGGCCGCCAAGGATGCTTCCTTCTTCCTTGCGCTTGTAAGTACCATAGGCAAGTATTCTGCCTGCGAGCCTGCTGATGGGCAATGTCTGAATCCATACGGTGCCCGGGCCGCGTAGTGTGGCGAAGAAAACGCCCTCGCCCCCGAACAGGGTATTTTTTATGCCGCCTACAAACT
Organism: uncultured Flavipsychrobacter sp.; assembly: GCA_964621795.1. Lineage (GTDB taxonomy): Bacteria > Bacteroidota > Bacteroidia > Chitinophagales > Chitinophagaceae > Polluticoccus. The sequence goes on along the minus strand of CAZUMM010000012.1, from coordinate 91,517 downwards.
GTATGTCGTAGTCAACATTCCGGGTAAAGGCTACAATACAGCCGGTATCTATCTTTAACAGTTCGCCCGACTGCAACTCGCGCTGCAATACGTGGCCACCTGCATGTACGAAGGCCATACCGTCGCCTTCCAGTTTCTCCATTATAAAACCTTCGCCGCCAAACAAGCCTGTACCTAGTTTTTTTTGGAACTCTATACCGATGGCCACGCCTTTGGCTGCGCAGAGGAAAGCATCTTTCTGGCAAATGATTTTTCCGCCCAGTTGCTGCAGGTCGAGGGGGATAATTTTTCCGGGGTAAGGAGAGGCAAAAGATACTTTCTTTTTGCCATGGCTTACATTGGTATAGGTAGTCATAAAAAGGCTTTCGCCCACCAGCAGGCGTTTCCCTGCCGAGAAAAGTTTGTTCAGTATGCCTCCGCCTTGTTGCTGGCTGCCGTCTCCGAAAATGGTTTGCATCTGTATGCCGTCATCCATCATCATGAAACTGCCCGCTTCTGCTACGGCTGTTTCTTCGGGGTCGAGTTCCACTTCAACGTATTGCATTTCTTCACCGTAAATACGGTAGTCTATTTCGTGGTTGCTGCGCATGATATATCCTGTTTTTTGCCCTCAAAGCTATGGACAAATAGGATAGGAGATTGTTAAATCGGCATACAGATATGGGCCTTTGTATTATTTTAGAGCGATGAGTGTGTACACGCCCACTGTTAAGCGGATTTTCTTTGCATGCCTTTTCCTGGGTACGCTGATGATATTTATGCCGGGGTCTTACAGCGTCGACTCTTATAATTATTATTACCAGTTTCAGAACCGGCATTACAGCGACTGGCATTCGCCCGTTATGGCTTTTGTATGGTACTGCTTATACAAGCTTACAAGCCTTTACGAAGCCATTTATATTGTGCAGATGGCGGCATACTGGGTGATGGGCTACTGGCTGGTAGCAAAAATAAATAAGAGTAAAGCAGGCTATTGGACAGGGGTAGCGTTACTGGTATTGTTCCTGTTTATTCCTCAATATGTAATGAAAGACACGCAGTCTGTTTTAGCATGGGGCTTTGGCTGCCTTATCATGTTGGACCCTCCGCAGGATACCCGTACAAGATATATTGGAGGCATCGCTGCCATTTTATTACTTGCTTACGGGTTATTTGTGCGTATCAATGCAATAGTCGCGGTACTGCCATTATTATACATTTACTTGTCGGTATATGTTCCCCGTATCCGGTCGGTGCTGCTCAAAATTTTCGGTGTCGGTCTGCTGGCATTTTTGTTAATGGGAATAAATAATATTATTACTTACCGGGTTTTCCGGGCTGAAAGAACATACCCGCAGTATAAACTGATGCTGCTTGATATAACAGGCATCAGCAAACACACAGGTGTTAATTACCTTCCCGCATCCATTACCCATACTGCTGTTTTTGATTCTGCAAGGCTGATGCAGATGTATACCCCTGTTACCTTCGACAATATTTACTGGAACGAAGGGGAAACAAAACCGGCAATGATACCCGGGCCTGATGAAGCGTTGAATAATGATGTAGCTGCGGCATGGAAAAAAGCGGTGTGGGAACATCCTTTTATATATCTTGAAAACAGGTGGGAAGGATTTTTATACTACCTGCGAATCCACCACAGGTTCAAGCCGGCAGAATACTGGAATGTTACACTAAAGGTGGCACCTGAGAACCCTATGCATTTTCATAAGCCGCATAACAGCCATTCCAGCAGGTTTGCCCTGATGTTTTTAGATGATACAGTGTTTTTCGACCCGTGGTTCTGGCTGGTTTTAAATATCGGTTTTTTGATTTATTACTATATACAATTCAGAAAAAAACGATGCATGGCATGTAAAACGATAGCCCTTATCCAGCTTTCAGGCGTTTTGTATATGCTCAGCCAGTTTCCGGTGTACCAGCACGACCGGGATTTCCGGTATAACTACTGGAATGTTATCGTATTTATGATAGGTATTGTGTATGCTATAGGTAAACCTGCCGGTATAAAGAAGGAACAACCAATTCAATAATACTACATGCAGCCCGAACTACTCATACAACAAGTAGCAGCAGGAAGCCAGCAGGCTTTCAGGCAGTTGTATGAAATGTATAGCACCCGGGTATACAATACCTGCCTGGTGTACCTGCAGGACGGGGAAGAGGCTGAAGAAGCTACCCAGGATGTTTTTGTGGAGGTGTACAACGCGGCAGCAAAGTTTGAAGGGAAGGCATCTGTAACCACATGGATATACCGCATAGCCGTTAACCGCTCGCTGGACAGGCTGCGATACCGTAAGCGCCAAAAGCGTTTTGCATTTATCTCCAGCCTGTTCAACAGGGATACGGGAGAATTGATACACGACCCGGGCCATTTCAATCACCCCGGGGTATTAGCTGAAAACAGGGAAAAATCGGCCCGGCTGTTTGCAGCTATCAGGCAACTGCCGGAGAACCAGCAAACTGCCTTTATATTGAAACAAGTGGAAGGGTTGCCCCAGAAAGAAATAGCGGCTATCATGCACCTGGGCGAAAAAGCTGTGGAATCGCTGATACAGCGGGCCAAAGCAAACCTGCGTAAGCAACTGTCCGATTTTTTTAATGAAACCGAAGGGAAACAAACATAATAACGTCTATATTTTTAGTGTATGAAAGAGTACAGAGAACATAGTGCAGATGATATCATAAACAGCATCAGGGGCATGCAGCCTGCGGTGCCCCCGGCATCTTTATTTTCCAGGATAGAGCAGCGTGTGCAGTCCGGGTACACAGTGGTGCGCACCATACCTCTTTGGCGCATATCGCTGGCAGCAGCATGTATATTGCTGCTGATAGTGGCGAATGTATTCATACTCTCAAAACAAAATACCCCCTTTACACATAAGCAAGACCCCCTTCGGAGTATGGCCAGTTACTATGGTTTAACAGATAACATGGAGGCAGCATTATGAAGAAGGATGCATTTTACAGGGTGGTAATTATTATACTGCTATTGCTGAACCTGGCAACGCTCAGCTTTTTATGGATGGGGCGCAGGGGAGGGCCTGGAAAAGACGGGCACCCGCAGCCGCCAGACCGGGTGATTATAGACAGGCTGCAACTTGATAAACAACAGCAGGAACAGTTTTTCCATCTGAGGGAGGAGCACCATGGGCAAATGGTGGAGATACAAAAGACATCGGCGCACCTGCATAAAGTACTGTTCGCGCTGCTGCAACAGGAACAGGTACCGGCAGCCACCCGTGACAGCCTGATGAATATTATTGAAAAGACCGACCGCCAAAGGGAAGAAGTTACATTTGAACATTTCAGGAAATTACGTGCCATATTACGCCCCGGGCAGCAGGAAAAGCTGGATGAACTGGTGGGGGCGCTGAGTGAGCAGATAATGGGGCCACAGAGAAGACGGAGACCATAAAGCCATCTGTTAATGTTTGCTATAAAAGCCGGAGAACTGGCAGGAAGTTGGTAAATTTGCACTAACTTTCTTTAAAAGGTTACAATATGAACTTCGGAAATTCAGATCAAAATTTTAGTGACTACACCGTGGTAGGCTCATCTGCCAGGCCTATTGCCAAAAACTTCATGGCCAATGTCTTTTTATGGATGTTTGCCGCACTGGGTATCTCCGCGTTTTTCGCGTACCTGTTTGCCAGCATGCCTGCTTTGATGGGATTGTTGACAACTGCGACCGGCCTGAGTATGCTGGGATGGGTAGTAATGCTTGCTCCTTTAGGTTTTGTAATGTTTATGTCTTTGCGCTTTCATAAGCTCTCGTCCTCGGCGATGATAGGCTTATTTGTAGCTTATGCAGCCATTACAGGTATCAGCCTTAGTTTTATATTACTACTCTATACCACCTCCTCGGTAGTGGGATGTTTTGCTGCGGCTTCAGCAATGTTTGGTGTAATGGCCGTGATGGGCTATACTACCGATAAAGACCTGACCAGCTTTGGCCGCCTGATGCAAATGGGCCTGATAGGTATTGTGATTGCCATGCTGATCAACCTCTTCCTGGGCAGCGAGCGTATGGATTATATCATCAGCATCATAGGTGTGGCGGTATTTACCGGGCTTACGGCATACGATGTACAGGCTCTGAAACGCATAGGTATGGGCGTGGAGTATGAAGGTGTAAGTGTAGATAATACCCGCAAAATGGCCGTTATGGGAGCTCTGCGCCTGTATCTCGACTTTATCAACCTGTTCCTGATGCTGCTGCGCCTGTTTGGTGGCCGCAGAGATTAATTATAGTATTTTGTTGTTATTCAGCCGGGCTTCATGCCCGGCTTTTTTTTGTATTTGGTTGAGGAAATTTTTCTAATATTTGCTAACAGCCGGTATTTTTAAAACAATAAAAAGCCATTTATTAAAAATGTTTTCATGGAGCCCTTACGCCGTTTTGAAAAGATGAGCAGAGAAGAAAAGGACCACCTTATGTATATATACCATACAAGGTTGAAATATTGGCTTATCAGCTTTGCAGGCGTGAGCTGTCTTGCATTTAGCATTAGTGCAGGGCATGTATTGGGAATGGTCATACTGGGCGCACCCATATTGTCGGTTGCCTGGGTCACTTACCGGAGGCGGGTAAGTCCTTTCAGGAAGGATGCATTGCGGGGTGAGAAGGAACTTATTTCATTCCGCATTGTACGCAAGCAGTATTTTGAACATACAGGGCAGTACTTCGTAAGTTTTGATAATCCTGATTATATGCACCATGAGGTGGACAGGGCATTTTATTATCACTGTTCCCCCGGCGATTATGCTTATATATACAGGGCCCCATTGTCGAAGTATGTGTTTGATAACGGCGGGCGCTTTTCCATATTGTAACAGCAATATGCTGCGTAGTATTGCAATAATAGATTCTGTTTATTTATTTCAATGTATGGAACAGCAATACGACTCTATATTCCCTGAAAAAAATGTACAGTACGCAGGTTTTTTCACACGTTTTGTAGCCGCACTTATCGATGGTATCATTTTGTTTGTCGTAGTCATAACTGTAACATTTCTCTTCTCCGGTAGCTTATTCGGAAATACGTTTACGGTTATTTTATATTATGCAATAAACATTGCGTACTATGCAGGTTTAGAATCGAGTAGTAAACAAGCTACCTTGGGCAAGAGGGTAATGGATATAAAGGTTACTAATACGGAAGGTGGCCGTATTTCATTTGGCCAGGGTGTTGGACGTTTTTTCGGTAAATATTTATCAGGCCTTATTTTATGTATAGGTTATCTCATGATAATATGGGACAAGAAAAAATAAGGCCTGCACGATAAGCTGGCTGCAACATACGTTGTGTTTTCAGAATAGTTCAGGAAACGGGTATGCCTGTTATGAATAGCTTATTTCCTGCTATTCGTTTGCTCCACAATTGCGGTTATCAGTTTCCACTCCAGGTCGGGTGAAATATCTTCAGTGGCATCGGCAATATGCCAGGCGCCGTTTTGGGCACATTCCAGGTCTGCCGTTATATCTTTTTGATTAAAACATTGCAACACTACCCGGTAGGCATTACGCCCCGGGCGGTAATTTATTTTATGAAAATCGCAGAGATAGGATTTTTGGTCAGCGGAGATAGCTTTGAAGAAATGGTAAGTAGTAGCGTCATCAGGAATCATAGTTGCTCTAACCTTTTGGCTAAAGTATTATGCAGGGATATAGCAACCGTCATAAATATGTCATGCTCCTGTTTTATAAAAAGATATTCCTGATAATAAAAATGGTAAAGCCGCTTCATTCAATAAAAATCAACCAATCAACTAAAAGCGTACCTTTGCACATTCTTTTTTAGGATATATGCAAAACATTAGGAATTTCTGTATCATCGCCCATATCGACCATGGTAAAAGTACCCTGGCCGACCGCCTGCTGGAGCATACCAAAACCATATCGGAGCGGGATATGCAGGCACAGGTGCTGGATGATATGGACCTGGAGCGGGAGAAAGGCATTACCATCAAGAGCCACGCCATACAAATGGACTATGAGCGCAATGGCGAAAAATACCGCCTGAACCTTATAGATACACCCGGCCACGTTGATTTTTCTTACGAAGTATCGCGTGCACTTGCAGCCTGCGAAGGCGCACTATTGCTTGTAGATGCCTCGCAGGGCATACAGGCGCAAACCATTTCCAACCTTTACCTGGCACTGGATAATGACCTGGAGATAATACCCGTTATCAATAAGATAGATATGGAAGGCGCCATGATACCCGAGGTGACCGACCAGATAGTAGACCTGATAGGCTGCAAGCCCGAAGAGATCATTCTTGCCAGCGGTAAAAGCGGTATTGGTATAGAAGATATTATGACGGCCATTATAGACCGTATACCTGCCCCTACAGGTAATCCTGATGCACCGCTGCAGGCGCTGATTTTCGATAGCGTATTTAACTCTTTCCGGGGCATTATTGCCTATTACCGTATATTGAACGGAACAATAAAAAAAGGAGATAAAGTAAAATTTTATCATACAGGCGGCGAATACTTTGCAGATGAAATAGGTGTACTGAAACTGGGCCTTTCGCCAAAGCAAACCGTGAGCGCGGGCGACGTAGGTTACATTATTACCGGTATTAAAAATGCGAAAGAGGTAAAAGTAGGCGATACGATAACCACTGTAGTAAACCCCACGCAGGAAAGCGTAAGAGGCTTTGAAGAGGTGAAACCTATGGTGTTTGCCGGTATTTTCCCCGTTGAGACCGACGATTTTGAAGAGCTGCGTGAATGTATGGAAAAACTGCAGCTCAACGATGCCTCTCTTACTTTTGAGCCGGAGACTTCGCAGGCCCTTGGTTTCGGTTTCCGTTGCGGCTTCCTGGGAATGCTGCACATGGAAATCATCCAGGAGCGGCTTGAGCGTGAGTTTAACCAGACTGTAATTACTACTGTACCGAACGTTAGCTTTAAAGCATACCTCACGCGTGATAAAGAGACCCCTATAATTGTAAACAACCCGAGCGAGATGCCTGACCCCAGCCGCCTCGACCGTATAGAGGAACCTTTTATCCGTGCACAGATCATCACTTTGCCCGATTACATAGGCAACATTATGAGCCTGTGCCTTGGCAAGCGCGGCCTGCTTATCAACCAGCACTACCTGATGCCTACGCGCGTGGAGCTGATATTTGAAATGCCGCTGACTGAAATCGTTTTCGATTTTTACGATAAACTGAAATCATCTACCCGTGGTTATGCTTCTTTCGATTATCACCCGATTGATTACCGCGAAAGCGATATTGCTAAAATGGACATACTGCTCAACGGTGATAAAGTAGATGCCCTGAGCGCATTGATACACCGTAGCCGTGCCCAGGACTTTGGCCGTAAGCTCTGCGCCAAGCTGAAAGAACTATTGCCGCGCCAGCAGTTTATGATAGCCATACAGGCAGCCCTCGGCGCTAAGATCATCGCCCGCGAAACAATTTCTGCTATGCGGAAAGATGTTACGGCCAAATGTTACGGAGGTGACATCAGCCGTAAACGCAAACTGCTGGAGAAACAGAAAGAAGGTAAAAAACGCATGCGCCAGATAGGATCGGTAGATATACCGCAGGAAGCATTCCTTGCAGTATTGAAGCTGGAAGATTAAATAATGAAATGTTAAATCCGGGAAAATACTCCCGGATTTTTTTCATGTTTAAAGTTCCTTATATAACTAACGCATGTAATTAACATTGTTTTATTAATTGCATAATCATTTTTATATACTTTTGCGCCACAAATGAACCTGCTATTTAGAGTTTTTCTGTCGCTGAGTTTTTTGGTGTTGAATGGATATAGCCACGCATATGCTGACTCCGCTCAACAAGACCAGTCTCATGCGCAGCAGGATATTGTTTTTTTTCAAACGGACGATAGCAGTTCTGTCAATTCGTTGGGCCCTGACACAGGCCTCAACAATACGCCATCGGCTTCTGAAAAAAATAAAGAAAGGATTTATGTAGAAGAAACCGAGGATACAGGCATAGAATTGATTCTCTTCAGGAAGTGTCCCCCCGTTAATAATTATTTTTCTGCTTTCTACAGCCCGGTATACGGGTTATGTCAACATGTAAAGAAACGCTTACTGTTCGGTAAGCATTTTTCGTATATCCCATCCAATAAGCTGTATATCTACATCGAGGTATTCAGGATTTGATTCCATTACAGGCAACTTATGCGTTGCCGTTCTTCTGTTTCGCTGCCTTACAGCCGCAATATTGAATGGCAAAAGGGGTAGCGCAGTTATATTTTTATACATACCCCTCAAATAGCAGAAAATTTATATTATTAAATAGTAAAAATGTCATGAAGAGAACACTCATGCTTATGGGCTTGTGCGCCTTGTTTTGCCATACAAGCTGTAAAACAGAAAAAAAGGAGAAAGAAGTTGAATCTAAACTTTTAGTTACTACCCCTCTTAGAAAAGACACATCGATTGTAAACGATTATGTATGCCAGATCCGTTCGATACGGCATATTGAACTCAGGGCCCAGGAAAGAGGTTACCTGCAGAAAATCTTTGTAGATGAAGGCCAGTTCGTAAGGCAGGGGCAACTGTTATTTCAGATAATGCCGAAACTTTATGAAGCAGAATTGCAAAAAGCACAGGCTGAAGTAAAATTTGAAGAAATAGAATATAAAAACACCAAAAGGCTGGCGGATAGCAACATTGTATCGCCCAACGAGCTGGCAATGGCCAAAGCGAAGCTGGACAAAGCTAAAGCAGAACTGGCACTGACACAGGTGCACCTGCAGTTTACAGAAATAAGGGCGCCTTTTGATGGTATCATCGACCGTTTCCAGGTAAGGCAGGGAAGCCTTGTGGATGAAGGGGATTTGCTCACCACCTTGTCGGACAATAGCAAGATGTGGGTTTACTTTAACGTTCCGGAAGCTGAATACCTGGATTATAAATCGAAAACCAAAAAGGACAGCCGCGAGGTAAACCTGCTGATGGCCAACAATAAAATGTTTAACTACCCCGGCGTGGTAGAAACCATAGAGGCCGACTTTGACAATGAAACAGGTAATATCCCTTTCCGGGCCACCTTCCCCAACCCTGATGGGTTATTGAGGCACGGCGAAACCGGCAATATCAAAATGACCGTTCCCATCAAGAACGCACTTATCATTCCCCAAAAAGCCACATTTGAAGTACTGGATAAAAAATACGTGTACGTAGTAGGGAAAGACAACCGGGTGAAAACAAGGCAGATTTCCATTGGCGAAGAAATGGAAGACCTGTATGTGGTGAACAACGGGTTAGAGCCCAATGAGAAAATACTGCTCGAAGGCCTTCGTAAAGTAAAAGATAACGACAAGATATCGTACGATTACCAGGATCCTAAATCGGTAATCTCTGAATTGAAGTTACCAGCAGAATAATTCAAGTACTTAAAAAAACAAGAAGATGTTTAATAAATTTATTAAAAGGCCGGTACTCGCGATAGTGCTTTCTGTTATCATTATCTTTATGGGTATCCTGGCCATCGAGACCCTCCCGGTTTCGCAATTCCCGGCTATTGCGCCGCCTATGGTGGTGGTGAACGTAGCCTATCCGGGTGCCAGTGCCAATGTACTGGTTAACTCGGTACTCATCCCGATGGAGCGGGCCATTAACGGAACGCCCAACATGAAGTACATGACTTCGGATGCCACCAGTGCGGGTGAAGCAACAATACAAGTGGTATTTAACCTGGGTACAGACCCCAACCAGGCAATGGTAAACGTAAAGAGCCGGATTGAGCAGGTAACAAACCGCCTGCCGCCACTGGTACAGCGCGAAGGGCTTGTGGTAAGTTATACCTCGCCCAACATGCTGATGTATGTGAACCTGTATAGTAAAGACCCGCATGCCGACCAGAAATTCCTGTACAACTTTGCCAACGTAAATATCATACCGGAAATAGCGAGGTTGAAAGGTGTGGGTGCTGCCAAAATATTAGGTACACGCCAATACGCCATGCGTATCTGGCTGAAACCTGACCGTATGCGCGCTTATAATGTGTCGACAGACGAGGTGATGGAAGCGCTGGCCGAGCAAAGTGTGATTGGCTCTCCCGGTAGGATAGGGCAGGCAACAGGTAAACGCTCACAATCGCTGGAGTATGTATTGACCTACCAGGGCCGGTATAATACCCCCGAGCAATATGGGGATGTTATTATCAGGGCAAACTCTAATGGTGAAATATTGCACCTGAAGGATATTGCCGATGTAGAGCTGGGTAGTGAGTTTTATGACGTTTACTCCAATATGGACGGTCACCCGTCTGCGGCCATTACCCTTAAACAAACGTATGGTAGTAATGCGAGCGATGTAATTAAAGAAGTAAAAGAGAAACTGGAAGAAATCAAAGGCAGTTCCTTCCCGCCGGGTATGGACTACCAAATCAGTTATGACGTATCCAGCTTCCTGGATGCCTCTATCGAAAAAGTGGTGCACACGCTTGGTGAGGCATTTATACTGGTAGCGATTGTGGTGTTCCTGTTCCTGGGCGACTGGCGCTCTACGCTTATTCCTACGCTGGCGGTACCTGTATCGCTTATCGGTGCGTTTATGTTCATGCAGCTATTGGGGCTTACCATCAACCTGATAACGCTGTTTGCCCTTGTATTGGCCATCGGTATCGTGGTGGATAATGCCATTGTGGTAGTGGAGGCCGTCCACACCAAAATGGCTGAGAAACACCTGTCGCCATATAAAGCGGTGAAAGAGGTACTGAAAGAAATCAGCGGGGCCATTATTGCGATTACCCTGTTGATGACTGCGGTGTTTGTGCCGGTTGCATTTATGACTGGCCCTGTAGGTATCTTCTACCGGCAGTTCTCCATTACAATGGCCACCTCTATCGTCATTTCGGGTTTTGTGGCACTTACCCTTACTCCGGTGCTTTGTGCTATGATATTGAAAAACACGCATGGACAGCCGAAGAAGAGAACACCGATGAACCGGATGCTGGATGCATTCAACAACTGGTTTGAAAGGCTGACAGGCCGGTATGCCAACTTCCTGCGGAAGATTGTGAGCAGGCGAACGGTTACATTCGGGCTATTAATCGCGTTCTGTGCGGGCATCTGGATTACCTCTGAAAGCTTACCTTCCGGCTTCATCCCCAACGAAGACCAGGGAATGATATATGCCATCATCCAGACCCCTCCCGGCTCTACATTGGAAAGGACCAATGACATCTCCCGCCAGTTGCAGGCTATAGCAGAAAAAGTAGAAGGTGTACGCTCCGTATCGGCTCTGGCAGGTTACGAGGTGTTGACGGAAGGCCGCGGTTCAAACGCGGGTACCTGTTTGATTAACCTGAAAGGTTGGTCGGAAAGAAAACATTCGGCTGTTGAAATCATCGAAGAACTGGAAGAAAAAGCCCAGGCTATCCCCGGTGCGAAAATTGAATTCTTCCAGCCGCCGGCCGTACCCGGTTATGGTGCAGCAGGTGGTTTCTCCCTGCGTTTGCTCGATGAAACACATACGGACGATTATAAGGCCTTTGAAAAGGTGAATGATGAGTTTATGGAGAAATTGAACAAGCGCAAGGAGCTGACAGGGATATTCACCTTCTTTGCGGCCAACTATCCCCAATATGAACTGGAGATAGATAATAAAGCGGCCATGCAGAAAGGTGTATCCATAGGTAAAGCACTGGACAATCTTTCCATTCTGATAGGTAGTACTTACGAGCAGGGCTTTATCCGGTTCGGTAACTTTTATAAAGTGTATGTACAGGCATCACCTGAATACCGCCAGCTTCCCGAAGATGTGTTGAAGCTGTATACCAAAAATGACCGCGATGAAATGGTGCCTTACTCCGCATTTATGAAAATAAGGAAAACGCAGGGTATGAACGAAATGACGCGTTACAACATGTACCCCGCTGCGGCCATCAACGGTTCGCCTGCCAAAGGGTACAGTAGTGGTGAGGCGCTCAAAGCCATACAGGAAGTAGCGTCAACACTGCCCCGTGGTTATGGCATTGACTGGTTAGGCCTTTCTAAGGATGAGGTAGCAAGGGGTAACGAAGCCCTGTATATCTTCCTCATCGTATTAGGGTTCGTTTACCTGGTACTTGCTGCGCAATACGAAAGCTTCATTATACCGTTTGCGGTAATCCTTTCCCTGCCGGTGGGCGTATTCGGTGCGTTTGCATTACTGAAACTGATGGGCCTGTCCAACGACATCTACGCACAGGTGGGCCTGGTAATGCTCGTGGGCCTGTTGGGTAAGAATGCGGTGTTGATTGTGGAATTTGCCGTGCAGAAGCACCAGCAGGGGGCTACCATACTGGAGGCTGCTATTGAAGGCGCCAAAGTGCGTTTCCGCCCGATATTGATGACTTCTTTTGCCTTTATTGCGGGCCTGATACCGTTGCTTTTTGCAACTGGCCCCGGTGCCATAGGCAACCGTACCATCGGTTCTTCTTCGGCAGGCGGTATGTTGCTCGGAACTCTTTTCGGGGTAATTGTAGTACCTGGTTTATACTATGTATTCGGCAAAATGGCTGACGGCCGCCACCTCATCAGGGATGAAGATGAAGTGCCGCTGACAGAAGACTTCACACATAATACAGGCAAAAAGAAAAAGAAAAGAAAGCTGAAAATTTTCCGTGCTGTTGAGCTAAAACTTTTTAAAACAGAGAAGGAAGATTCACTAACTGAAAAAAACAATCATGATGCTTAGAAGCAGAATATATAAGTATGCCGGAATAGCCTGCATATCGGTGATGTATGCGGCTTGTAATACCCCTTCTTTGGTTGAAGAAACAGCAAGTAAAAACATTCCTGCGAGCTATAATAACAGCTCGCAGGATACTACCAATACAGCGCAGGTTTTACGGCAGGACTTTTTTACCGACCAATACCTGAACGCGTTGATTGACACTGCACTGAAAAACAACCAGGAACTCAACATTACCTTGCAGGAAATCGCCATCAGCAAAAACGAAATCAGGGCCAGGAAGGGCGAGTATTTACCTTTTTTAGGGGTAAAAGCAGGAGCCGGGGTTGATAAAGTAGCCCGGTACACCAACATAGGGGCTATGGAAGCAACAACGGAAATTGAACCGGGCAGGGAAATGCCCGACCCGCTGCCCGACTACAAAGCAGCAGCGTATGCAACATGGGAAGTAGATATATGGCGTAAACTGCGGAATGCAAAAAAATCTGCGATGCTCAGGTATCTTGCTACCATTGAAGGGAAGAATTTTATGGTGACCAACCTTGTTGCAGAGATTGCCAATTCTTATTACGAATTGCTGGCGCTGGATAACCAGCTGGCTATTGTAAAAAGGAATATAGAAATTCAGAACAATGCGCTGAAAATAGTAAGACTGCAAAAGCAGGCAGCACAAGTTACCGAGTTGGCGGTACGCAGGTTTGAAGCGCAGGTGCTGAATACAAGAAGCCTGCAATACGGCATTCAGCAAAGAATTACGGAAACGGAAAACAGGATAAACTTCCTGCTGGGTAGGTACCCCCAACCCATACCCAGGGCAACACAGAATTTCAATAGTATTGTTCCGGCTGTGATACATGCAGGTATCCCGTCACAGTTGCTGGCCAACCGCCCCGACATCAGGCAGGCCGAGCAGGAGCTGGCGGCTGCAAAGCTGGACGTGAAAGTGGCAAGGGCAAGGTTTTATCCTTCACTGGGTATATCTGCATCGGTAGGCTACCAGGCTTTTGACCCTTCGTACATCGTCAATCCTGAATCGTTGCTCTACTCGCTTGCCGGAGATTTAGCTGCGCCGCTCATTAATAGGAATGCCATTAAAGCGACCTATAACAGCGCCAGCGCGAAGCAGATACAGGCTGTTTACAATTATGACCGCACTGTTTTGAGTGCTTATGTAGAAGTGGCCAACCAGCTTTCGAACATCGGCAACCTGGAAAAGAGCTACGATTTGAAATCGCAGCAGGTACAGGCATTATCCAGCTCGGTTGATATTTCCAACGACCTGTTTAAATCGGCACGTGCCGATTATATGGAAGTATTGCTAACGCAACGCGATGCACTGGAAGCCAAATTTGAGCTGATTGAAACAAGGAAACAGCAAATGAATGCATTGGTGAATGTCTACCGTTCACTGGGCGGTGGATGGCAGTAAACATTGCTGACAGCATCAAAATACCGATAACAAGGCCACCGTCAGGTGGCTTTGTTGTTACTGCACATAGTTGAACAGAGGAGCAGCAGTTAGCTCCCCGCCTGTGTTTGAGGCCGCCTGTTATACCGCAATATCAATATACCTGTAACGATAAATGGAACAACGGAAAACAATATCCTGAAATTGAGTGTCATAGCCCCTATCAGGAATATAAACAGCATCAGCAGGGACAGGCTGGCCAGTGCTGTATAAGTAAGTATGCGGGGAGGTTTTTTCAGGAATACGGTTATGACCAGTAGTAGTTGCCCCAATAGCGGCACCAGCACAAACGGATGTAGAAAATTCCGGGACCCCTTTCCTCCAAACAAGAGTTCGTATTCTACCTGGAACAGGAAAGCAAAGTTTCCTTTTCCCCATTCAAGATATCCTGCAAGCGAGGTTAGCAGCAGGCAGATGTTCAGCAACTTTTTCATTGGTAATGTTGTCAGTATGCCGGGCCTAGCTCCCCGGCATGAACCGGCAGGCAATTTATCAAATTCGTGGCATGGTTTTATAAATAATTTTTAAACGTTATGAATAGGGTTTTAACAAAAAAATTAAACTACACAACATGAAAAAATTATGGTTTCTTCCATTGATGGCTGTACTGCTTTCTTTAAGCAGTTGCGAACTGGTAGGCGATATTTTTAAAGCCGGTGTATGGGCAGGTGTGTTGCTGGTGGTAGGCATTATTGCCCTGGTTATTTTTTTACTGGCAAAACTGTTTGGAGGCAAGTAACAATTTCTAAATCGTGATAAAAAAACATCAGGTATGAGTATTTCAAAATTTGCAGCCGGGGCTCTGTGCGGGCTGGTTGCCGGGCTATTGATTGCACCCGAACGAGGAGAAGACCTGCGAAACGACATTGCAGAAACAGCTACTAAATGGAAAGGAAAACTGGACAGGGTAACAGGGCGCGCGCAAGTTGACCTGGATGACCTGCGGGCTTTCCTCGACAAAGAAATTGACGGATTGAGTGAGGACGTAAAACACCGGATACTTACTATTATTGACGATGCCAGCGATATGGCCTACAATAGTAAAAATCATTTAAGTAACGGGGTTATATAAACAGCCCCTGCATTTCCTGTGTGTGTGAAAGCAAAACGGTAGTGAATATCACTGCCGTTTTTTTAATATTTGGGAACGTGGAATTCCCCGTTTGTAAAATTGAGCGAAGGCCCGCCTGAATTACTGATTACTTCGCAGTTGAAAATCCCATCTATATAATTATTGTCCTCGGCAGTGATGGATATTTGCCCGGTAGTGGAGGTGTACTCTTTCCCTCCCTCATAATAGGTGATTTTAGTGATACCGTTAAGCGAATAGGTACTGATACCATTATAAGGGGAAATATTGATAATGATGTTGCTGGCAGTACCGTAGCTGCCGCGTATTTCCAGCCCGAAAGGCGGTTTGTATTGTGCAAAACCGTCATCCGCACCCCAGTTTTGGCCGTTAACAAGGGCTGAAATAACATAGTTGCCGGTCATGCCGTTGCCCGTGTTAACGTCTGTATCCTTTTTACAGGCACTGATAGATAGCAGGATAAGGGCAGCAAATAGTGGCTTCAGGTATTTCATAGATGAAACGTTCAAACACCTAAGATACTAATATTTTTGCAGCAGCACGTTGGCGGTAGCCACCACACCTTCTTCGCGGCCTACAAAGCTGAGATGCTCTGTTGTAGTGGCTTTTATCGAAATGTCTTCGGGCGAAAGGTGTACGATATTGGCAATGGTTTTTTGCATCAGCTCTACATAAGGGCTTATTTTGGGGGCCTGCAGCAGCAAAGTACTATCGATATTTACCAGCCAGTAGCCTTTTTCGCGTACCATGGCATAGCTGCGTTTGAGCAGCACTTTGCTGTCGATGCCTTTATAGGCAAGGTCGGTATCGGGGAAATGCTTACCTATATCTCCCAGGCCAAGTGCGCCCAACATTGCATCGCAAATGGCATGTAGCAGCACATCCGCGTCTGAATGGCCTACGCATCCTTTGGTGTGCGGTATTTCCACGCCGCCCAGCCATAGCTTGCGGCCTTCTGCCAACTGGTGAAAATCTATTCCCTGTCCAATTCTGAATGACATAGTAAGTCGAAAGTTTAAAGTCAAAAAATCAAAGTGATGTGCCGTAATATATAAAGAACCGCAAAGTTTTGTCGAATATATAAAACTTTGCGGTTCAGAAAAGTAAAGACCGTTAAATATTGTTTAAGACGGTATTACCATATGTTTAAGCCGAACTTTTTTCCGGTTTCCTCAGCCAGTTCATACCCGGCATCGGTATGGCGCAACACACCCATGGCAGGGTCGTTGAACAACACGCGGCGCAAACGCTCTTCTGCATCTTTTGTACCGTCAGCCACTATCACCATACCTGCGTGCAGGGAATAGCCCATGCCCACGCCGCCGCCATGGTGGAAAGATACCCAACTGGCACCGCCTGCGGTGTTGATAAGTGCATTCAGTATAGGCCAGTCGGCAACCGCATCGCTGCCATCTTTCATGGCTTCGGTTTCACGGTTGGGCGAAGCTACCGAACCACAGTCGAGGTGGTCGCGGCCAATGACGATGGGCGCCTTTACCTTGCCGGTGCGTACCAGCTCGTTAAAGAGCAGCCCCGCTTTTTCCCGCTCGCCCATGCCCAGCCAGCAAATACGTGCCGGGAGGCCCTGGAAGGCAATGCGGTCTTTGGCCATGGTCAGCCAGCGGTGCAGCCCTTTATTTTCGGGGAATAGCTCCATCAGGGCTTTATCCGTAGTGTATATATCCTCAGGGTCGCCGCTTAATGCTACCCAGCGGAATGGCCCTTTGCCTTCGCAAAACAACGGGCGTATATATGCCGGTACAAAACCGGGAAAATCGAAAGCGTCTTTTACATCACGTTTATCGTGTGCCTGCCCGCGCAGGTTATTGCCATAGTCGAAGGTGATGGCTCCGCGTTTTTGCAGCTCCAGCATCTGGCGCACATGGCGTGCCATCGTATCCAGCGAGCGTTTGATGTATTCATCAGGATTGCTGCTGCGCAGGGCATTGGCTTCTTCCACCGTCATATTTTCGGGAAAATAGCCGATAAGCTCATCGTGTGCCGATGTCTGGTCGGTAAGCGTATCCGGTGTAATGTTACGGTCGAGCAGGCGCTGCAACAGGTCAACTGCATTGCAGCAAACACCTATGGAAACAGCTTCCTTGTCCTCTTTCGCTTTCAGCGCCCAGTCTATAGCCTCATCTATATCACTCGTCCATTTGTCTAGGTAACGGGTTTCTATACGTTTCTTTATGCGCCATTCTTCCACTTCGGCAGCAAGGCATACGCCCTCGTTCATGGTAATGGCGAGTGGCTGCGCGCCACCCATGCCGCCAAGCCCGGCAGTTACGTTCAGCGTGCCTTTCAGTGAGCCTTTGTAGTGCTGGCCGGCCAGTGACATGTATGTTTCGTAAGTGCCCTGCACAATACCCTGCGAGCCAATGTAAATCCAGCTACCCGCAGTCATCTGCCCGTACATCATCAGCCCTTTGGCTTCCAGCTCGCGGAAATGTTCCCAGGTGGCCCAACGGCCTACCAGGTTGGAATTGGCTATAAGTACACGCGGTGCATCTTTATGCGAGCGCAACACTCCTACAGGTTTCCCTGATTGTACAAGGAGTGTTTCATCTTCGTTCAGCTCTTTCAGCAGTTCCAGTATCTTATCAAAGCTGGGCCAGTTGCGGGCAGCTTTACCTATGCCGCCGTACACTACCAGGTCTTCCGGCCTTTCTGCAACCTCGGGGTCGAGGTTGTTTTGTATCATCCGGTAGGCTGCTTCCGAAACCCAGTTTTTACAGGTCAGTGTATTGCCTGTAGGTGCTTTTATTATACGTTGTACAGTTTCCATAACCCCCAACCCCCTAAAAAGGGTCTTTATCAGTTTTTCTTAATAATAATTTATCAGGTTCGTCTTAATACCCTTTCAATATGTGGAAGGTTAGGCATTTACTGCATTGGGAACGGGTGGCATATTTTCCAGTTCCTTTTTCAGCGTGTCCTGCATTTCCTGTTCCGAAATATCCTGTTTCTCGAATTTCTTTCCGGTAACATGTTCATACAATTCTATGTAACGCTCAGAAATGCCGTTGATCACTTCGTCGGTCATTTCGGGCACCTGCTGGCCTTCTTTGCCCTGGAAGCCGTTTTCCATCAGCCATTCGCGAACGAATTCTTTAGATAGCTGTTTTTGCGCCTCACCTTTTGCCTGGCGTTCATCATAACCTTCGAGGTAAAAATAACGTGAAGAATCAGGTGTGTGGATTTCATCAATCAGGTAAATAGTGTCGCCTATTTTCCCGAATTCATACTTGGTATCTACCAGTATCAACCCGCGTTCTTTGGCTATTTGCGTACCACGCTCAAAAAGGGCCATGGTATATTTTTCCAGTTGTTCGTATTCTTTTTCAGACACCAGCCCGCTGCTGATGATTTCTTCGCGCGAAATATCCTCATCATGACCTACATGGGCTTTTGTAGTTGGGGTAAGGATGGGAGTAGGGAATTTATCATTCTCCTTCATGCCTTCAGGCAGGGGTACACCGCACAGTTCGCGTTTGCCGCTTTTGTAGGTGCGCCATGCATGGCCGGTAAGGTAGCCGCGTACCACCATTTCCACGGGGTATGTTTCACATTTAAAACCAATGGTAGTATTGGGTAGCGGCACCTTTATCATCCAGTTGGGCACAATGTCCTTAGTAGCATCCAGGAACTGCGCTGCTATCTGGTTCAACACTTGTCCTTTGTAAGGAATAGGGCGGGGCAGCACTACATCGAAAGCAGAGATGCGGTCACTTACCACCATCACCATGTACTTGTCATCAATTGTGTACACATCGCGTACTTTACCCTTATAAAAGTTGGTTTGATTTGGAAATTGAAACATAATGCAAATGTCTGTTTAGGGTGCAAAGATAAGGCTCAAAAGACTTTTATCCCACCGGAGCCTGTCCAACCCATAAACAAAAAAGTTTCAGAAAAGTTTGTTTGAACTAAAATATATAAGATGCAGAACTTGAAATATATATAACAAGGTCTTGCGGCGTTGCCTGGCTTGCCCGATAAAAATAATACGGCAGTTGTGTGCCAATATACTGAACAGGGTAGTAGCCAATGCCGCTGTCCAATAAAAAAGAGACCTGCATTTCCAGGTCTCTTTTTTATCGTATAGAAATGTAATTATAATCTTGATTTTACATTGGCTATATCCTGCAGGCGTTTTTCGGCCAGTTTCATGGCAGCAGCCTGTGTGTGTATTTTCTCCGTTTCAGCCAGTGCAAATATTTCCAGCGTGCGGTCGTATATCTTTTGTACGTTGCCCATTACACGCTCGCGGTTATACCCGTCCAGCTCGGCACTTACATTGATAAGCCCACCCGCATTTATCAGGAAGTCAGGCGCGTAAAGAATACCTTTTTCTACCAGCATAGGCCCGTGAACATTCTCATCGGCCAGCTGGTTGTTGGCAGCACCTGCAATGATGGGGCATTTCATTTTTGCAATGCTTTCCGTATTTACGGTAGCACCCAGTGCACACGGTGCGTAGATGTCAAATTCTTTGTCGAACAGGTCGCCTGTAACTACTTCTATATTGGGGAATTTCTCGGTGGTCTCTTTAATCTTTTTCTCGTTGATATCGGTAATGCTCACCTTTGCACCTTCTTCTATCAGGTGGCCTACCAGGTATTGCCCTACATGGCCTACACCTTGCACCAGTACTTTTTTGCCGCTCAGGTTGTCATCCCCCCATACTTTTTTGGCGGAGGCTTTCATACCCATGAATACGCCATAGGCAGTAAAAGGAGAAGGGTCGCCGCTACCGCCCATATACTCGGGTACGCCGGTTACCGATTGGGTTTCCAGGGCTATATATTCCATATCGCGGGCAGAGGTATTCACATCTTCCGCGGTGATGTATTTACCGTTCAGGCTGTCTACGAATTTGCCATAGCGGCGCCACAACGCTTCTGATTTTATTTTGGAAGCATCGCCAACTATAACCGCCTTACCGCCGCCCAGGTTCAGGCCGCTGATGGCTGCTTTATAAGTCATGCCGCGGCTTAGGCGCAGGGCATCTATTATGGCTTCGTCATGTGTATTGTAGTTCCATAAACGCGTGCCGCCCAGGGCAGGGCCAAGGGTCGTGTTATGTACTGCTATGATGGCATTGAGACCTGAATGAGGGTCATGGCAAAAAACCACTTGTTCGTGGCCCATTTGCTGCATTAAGTCAAATACAGATTGCTGCATGTATTGTAAAAATTAGGGTGCAAACCTAATAAAAAACCGACGAACATCTTAATAGTGCTATAAATATGTTATATGTATAAATGTATTGACCAGCAGAAAATGTAATGGGCAGGCAATATGGACTGATGGTAACTGGCATGGTTATTACGTGGAAATAAAACTACTATGTTATTTCCGTCCTAAATAGCTTGTATTGGAAAATAAACGCAATATATTATTATCGCAACCGGTTAAAGTACTGTTTTTCCTAAGTCTTCTGTTTGCAGGTTTGTATTTCGCAAAGCCTTTTTTAGTGCCTGTATGCCTGGCATGGCTGCTCACATTGCTGTTGCTGCCGGTGGCTAATAAACTGGAAGAAAAGAAATGGAACAGGGCCTTATCGACCCTTGCTTGTGTGCTTATGATACTGGCGGCTATAGCCTTGATAGCAACATTGCTTTCGTTACAGTTGAAAGGGCTGGCCCAGGACAGCAGCCGGATTGAATCTTCCGTGAAAGATGCCATTCATAAAACACAGGGATATATCAGTAATTACTTTGGTGTGCCTCCTGACCGGCAGGAAGAAATGGTAAAGAAACAGGCGCAATCAGGCGGAGGCGCCATAACTGGTGTGATAATGGGTGCTGTGGGTGGCATATTCGGTGTGTTAGGGAATTTTATACTGGTGATGGTGTATATATTCCTCTTCCTGTATTACCGCGCCCGTTTCCGGAAGTTTGTTTTTAAGGCCGTATCGCAGGATAACCGGGGAAAGGCAGATGCTATCATTAATGAGACCGCGCAGGCTATTCAACAGTATCTGTGGGGACTGGCCAAAATGATTGCCTGCCTGTGGGTGATGTACAGCATCGGGTTTTCGATAGCAGGCGTAAAGTATCCTATATTCTTTGCCATATTGTGCGGGTTGCTGGAGTTGGTACCGTTTGTAGGAAATATTACCGGCACGACCTTAACCACACTTATGGCCCTGACACAGGGAAGTATGGGCATTGTAATAGGTGTTTTGGCTACCTATGCTACCGTACAGTTCATCCAGTCTTATTTTCTACAGCCGCTGGTAGTGGGCAAGGGTATAAGCATTAATCCCGTATTTACCATACTGGCCATTGTATTGGGCGAGCTGGTGTGGGGTGTTGCAGGTATGGTGTTATTTCTTCCGCTATTCGCTATCGTTAAAATCATTTTTGATAAAATTCCACCCCTGCAGCCGTATGGTTATCTTATAGGCAATGAGAAAAGCAAGGGTAACGATAATGGCTGAAGGCACTAAATTATGCTAAGAAAAACGGGGAGGCTATAGCAGCCTCCCCGTTTTTTGATTATTGATTTCTCATTATTTTCCATTCGTCGCGATGCTTGCGCAAGGGATGGTCTTTTGATTTATTGAAAATCATAGGCCCGTTTTCCCTGCCTGCGCGGCGGGTGCGCTGTTCGTCAGGAGGGAGGTTCTTTTCTTCCATACATTCGGCGCTGCAGCAGCCTTCCAGTTTTTCGGCACACGCGGAACACTGAATGAACAGCAGGTGGCATCCGTCGTTTTTACAGTTGGTATGCGTATCGCATGGCGTGCCACACACATGGCATTGCGCTATGATGTCGTCTGTAATCCGTTCGCCAAGCCGCTCATCAAAAACAAAATTCTTTCCTTTAAATTTTACAGGCAACCCCTCTTCTTTTGCTTTGCGGGTATATTCAATAATGCCGCCTTCTACGTGGAATACATTCTTAAAACCATTGTGCAGCATATAGGCGCTTGCCTTTTCGCAGCGAATACCCCCTGTGCAGTACATAATGATGTTTTTATCCTTCTGGTCCTTCAGCATGTCTACAGCCATAGGCAACTGGTCACGGAAGGTGTCGGAGGGTATCTCAATGGCACGTTCAAAGTGGCCAACCTCATACTCGTAATGGTTGCGCATGTC
Source organism: uncultured Flavipsychrobacter sp. (assembly GCA_964621795.1). Classification (GTDB taxonomy): domain Bacteria; phylum Bacteroidota; class Bacteroidia; order Chitinophagales; family Chitinophagaceae; genus Polluticoccus. The sequence goes on along the minus strand of CAZUMM010000012.1, from coordinate 69,171 downwards.
TACAATGATGGTACCCGGTTGTTCCGCCAGTTCATTATAGTCTTTCGCTTTCAGGTACACACCTGTTTTGGCCGGGTCGAAAGAGGGGTCGTCAATACCATCGGCTACTATTTTAAGGCGTACTTTCATGCGTAGTACCCAAAACGATTTACCGTCATCGTCAACGGCAATATTCATACGAATACCATTCAGTTCAGGGGCAGAGGCATACAGCGTATCGCGGAAAGCCTCGTAATTGGATGCAGGTACGCTTACCTGTGCATTAATACCTTCGTGCGCAATGTAAATGCGGCCGAAAACCTTTAGGTCGAAAAACTTTTTGTACAGTTCATCGCGAAATGCCTGCGGCGCAGCGATGTTGAAGTACTTGTAGAAGGAAACTGTGGTACGCGGCTCAGTCTCAGCCAGCATACGCTGCTTCAGTTCCTCGTTCGAGATGCGGTTGTGTAACACTGGCATGGTGTACCTTCCTTTTCTTTTATTGAGGTTATTGAATAATGTGCGGCAAAGTTACACCATTCCTATGCACTAAAAATGATAAATGTCATAAACTGTTACTCATACTATGCCCCGGTTTGCTATATACCACACCTGAAAACGGGGTTTCATTAAGTTCAATTTTTTTCAGGGCGGGCACTGCCGGTATTATTTTATGCCACAGCCATTCTGCCAGTAATTCGCATGTAGGATTGTGCAGGCCCGGTATATTGTTGAGTATCTTATGGTCTACGATATCCAATATAACACTGACGCTCTGCTTTAACTCAGCAAAGTCCATTATCCAGCCATAGGTCTCATCCGGTTCCCCCTCAATAAAAACTTTTAGCCTGTAGGTATGGCCGTGCATGTTTTTACATTTGTGCCCCTCGGGTACATTTGGCAGAAAGTGTGCCGAGTCAAAAGTAAATTCTCTGAAAGCAACCATACTCGTATAAAATTCTTATATGTTGTTGTGTGATTTATTCATTTTGTGCTCTTTCCCAGTTCATTTTACGCCTGCCCCTGTTTGTCGTTTGTGAAAATTTAATAGTATCAAAAGTTATGATGAATAAACTTCCGGGTATAAGTAACGCGATTGGGAAACATTTATAATAGACTTTTTCAGCGGTTTCATATATTTTATGATCCATTGTTACCTGGCCGCTGAATTGCACACCACTATTGTTCAACCCGCTTTTTGATGTCTGGTATATCGTACCCGCAACACGTGTTCCATCTTGCATTACCCGGCTGTGCAAAGATGATTTTGATGATTTAAACACCATGCCTTCCATACCCGGTATAACAGTATACAGGCAGTTAAAACAATAGGGTAAGCCATTCTTTACATAACATACTGTACCGACTTTGTTTGCCCTCAGAAACTCTTGTATTTCCTTTTGCATACCCATATATTCCTTACGTTATTACAACTTCCTGTTCCTTTTTCTCAACAGGGCATTTTTATAGTCTGTTTTTTCCGAATCGGTTTGCGGTTTTATTTTCGGAACAGTAGCGGGGTGGGCATTGTCAGCCAGTGCAACAAAAATGAAATATGCCTCGCAAACAGGATGTATTTCGCCGCTTATTATTTTTCTGGATGAGGCATGTACATACACTTCTACCGACCGTGCAAAAGCCCTCGTTATTTTAGCATTAATAGATATGATATCACCTACATTGGCCGGGTTCTTGAATTTAACTTTGTCAATAGATGCAGTAACAGTTATTCGTCCGGCATGGGTCTGGGCACAAATTGCAGAAGCTGTATCCATCCACTGTATCAGGCGTCCTCCCTGCAACATGCCCATTGGATTTGCATCATTCGGATAGACAACTTCGGTCATTATAGTTTCTGACATCGAAGGGGTTTTATCCGTTGGTTGGTTAAGTCTCTTCATTATTTTAAAATGATGGGTGTAAAATTGACCAGAAATTCTTTTAAGGTCTATGACGATTATCATGTTTTATGCATTAAATGCTGAAACATGACTTTAGTCATTCATATAGTTGCTCAATAAAGCCATATTTGCTTTTTCCCCCACGGGATGTTACACGTTTAATATTAATTATGCCTGAGTTACATTCGTTTCATATCCCGGTTTTAGGGCTGGGGTATTCAATAGATACACCCGTCAAGGTAGCGCGTTTTGGAATATCATCTGTTATATCTGTTATGGATGATGAACTGCTGGAGCAAATGAGACAATTTTATTGCTACGAAATGCAAATACCTTATACACGCATCGGCAAGAACGAGGAGGATAGCAGGGCCCGCAGAACCACAGCCTACCTGAACCTGATAAATGATATGGTAGCCTTGCAGATAACCGCTTTAAAGGAATTGCCTTTCGGGGAAGATAATGCCCTGGATAAGTACTTTGAATTATTACCGGATGATTCAGCCGTGAAGTTGAAGTATCAAAAAATGAAATCTTTACCTGAAAGTTTACAAAAGAGCAACTTTCAGCATGAACTGCGAAACGAGGCAAAAGCAGGAGATATAAATGTAAATATTATGGTAAAGGTGGATAAAACCAACAAAGACAAGACAGGTCTTCCCTTGCCGCCTGAGTATTCCGATGCACTATCGGCACTCAGGGGTTTTGCCAACAGCACCCTGACATCGTCCGTAATATTATCAGCAGGCTACAATCCGCGCCTGTATGCATATATCGAAAGCTTTGCCGATTTCTTTCCCGGTGAAGACGGGCAATTAAAAAAGAAAATCATTATTAAGGTAAGCGATTATCGTTCGGCACTGGTTCAGGGAAAAATATTGGCTAAAAAAGGTATATGGGTTTCTGAATTCAGAATAGAATCGGGCCTCAATTGCGGCGGCCATGCTTTTGCAACAGATGGTATGCTGCTTGGTCCTATACTGGAAGAATTCAAAGAGAACCGTGCGGGCTTAATTGAAGAATTGTATACATTATGCAGGGAAGCACACCAACGCAAAAATATTCCTTCGTTTGCCGAACCTCCTAACCTGAAGGTTACTGTGCAGGGTGGCATCGGCACCTCAGACGAACAAGATTTTCTGCTTAAATATTATCAGGTAAATGCTACCGGCTGGGGTAGTCCCTTTTTACTGGTACCGGAAGCTACCAATGTAGATGAAGCAACATTGCAACAACTGGCTACAGCGCAGCAGGAAGATTACTATCTCAGTAATGCCTCTCCATTAGGCGTGCCTTTCAACAACTTCAGGAAAAGCAGCGCGGAAAAGCAGCGACAGGAAAGAGCGAAGAATGGCAGGCCGGGCAGCCCTTGTTATAAAAAATTTCTAGTGTCGGATACAGAGTTTACAGATGAACCTATTTGTACTGCATCCCGTCAATACCAGCATTTGAAAATTAAACAACTAAAAGAGCAGAATTTACCGGATGAACTGTATAGTGCTGAATATAATAAGATAATTGAAAAAGATTGTCTTTGTGAAGGCCTCACTGCCCCTGCTTTGCTGAAGGATAATATACCGTTACCCCATAAACTTAAAGCCGTTAGTATATGCCCCGGGCCTAATCTTGCATACTTCTCAGGAATATTTTCCTTATCAGATATGATAGGTCACATCTATGGTAGAAAACGTATTCTAAATTCATTGCCCCGGCCTCACATGTTCATCAATGAACTGCATTTATATATTGATTACCTGAAAAAAGCAATTAAAGAATTTAAGCCGGAGCCCAAACGGTATAAGTACCTGGTAACTTTTAAAAGTAACTTACAGACCGGGATTGAATATTATAAAACAATTACAAAAGAATTTGCGTTACCGATGCAAAATGATTTAAGCAGGGCAGAAGATGAAATGTTGTCTATAAGTATTCCCACAGTATAAAGTAGATTTTGTGTGTTCAAACAGCTACTGAAATTAATGGGGAATTGGGAGCTATTATGCGTTGCTTACAGCAGCCCTTTGACCACTGGGCCTTATATAGAATAAAATAGTTACAGCCAGCGGAGCGGGTTGCGCCTGCTCATCCATATATAGCGTTTCAGGTTCATCCAGAATGCCAGTATCATGTAGATGATAATAGGGGAGCCCATAGTAAGGAAGGAAATGTAAATGAACCACAACCTTATCCTGGAAGTAGCTACACCGATGCGCTCACCTATAGCCGTGCATACGCCAAAGGCTTTCCATTCGATGAAATCTTTAATATCCAGTAACCTGCGTTGCATAATGTAGTGATTGTAAAACTACTAAACGATAGCCGAAGTATAAAATTACAACCAAATTTTATGCCGCTTTTTACACTTACATGAAAAAACCGCCCCGTGTAACAGGGCGGCTTTAATCATTTAGAAAGTCCGTATTATTTGGCAAATTCCTGGCGGATAACATTGAGCGCACCACCTGCTTTGAACCACTCTATTTGCTGAGTGTTGTAAGTGTGGTTTGCTTCAAACGTATCAGTGCTGCCGTCTTTGTGGTTCAGTACTATAGTGAGTGGCGTACCGGGTGTAAATGCTGTCAGACCGATAATGTCAATGGTATCATCTTCCTGTACTTTATCGTAGTCTTCTTTGTTGGCAAAGGTGAGCGCCAGCATACCCTGTTTTTTCAGGTTGGTTTCGTGGATGCGGGCAAAGCTTTTTACCAGTATGGCGCGCACACCCAGGTGGCGTGGCTCCATGGCCGCATGCTCGCGCGAGCTGCCTTCGCCATAGTTTTCATCACCTACTACCACACTACCCATATTGCGGGCTTTATACTCACGTTGTACTGCGGGCACTTCACCATATTCGCCGGTAAGGGCATTTTTCACTTTATTGGTTTCCATATTGAAGGCGTTGATGGCGCCAATCAGCATGTTGTTCGATATGTTATCGAGGTGGCCGCGGTACTTCAGCCACGGGCCGGCCATGGATATATGGTCGGTAGTACACTTGCCGAAAGCTTTGATGAGCAGTTTCAGACCGTGCAGGTCGGTGCCTTCCCATGCAGCAAATGGCTCAAGCAACTGCAGGCGGGCACTGTCGGGGGCTACGATTACTTCCACTTTGCTGCCATCAGGAGCAGGCGCCTGGTACCCTGCATCTTCTACAGCGAAACCTTTGGGGGGCAGCTCATATCCTTTCGGCTCATCCAGCATTACCTCTTCGCCTTTGTCATTTACCAGTTTATCTTTCAGCGGGTTAAAGCTTAACCTGCCAGCCAGCGCAAATGCAGTAACGATTTCGGGAGAAGCTACGAAAGCGTGGGTAGACGCAAGGCCATCGTTACGTTTCGCAAAGTTGCGGTTGAAGGAGGTAACGATTGTATTCTTGCGGTTTGGATCGTCAATATGACGCGCCCACTGCCCGATACAGGGGCCGCAGGCATTGGCCAGCACTACACCGCCCATTTTGTCAAATGTATCCAGGAAGCCGTCGCGTTCGATGGTAAAGCGTACCATCTCCGAACCCGGGGTGATGGTAAATTCACTTTTTGCTTTTAAGCCTTTGCCCATTGCATTTTCAGCAATGAAAGCAGAGCGGCTGATGTCTTCGTAAGAAGAGTTGGTACAAGAGCCTATCAGGGCTACTTCTACTTCATCGGGCCAGTTATGCTGTTTAACAGCTTCGGCCATTTTGCTGATGGGGGTAGCCAGGTCGGGGGTGAAAGGGCCGTTTACATAGGGCTCCAGTTCATCCAGGTTTATTTCAACAAGCTGGTCGTAAAATATTTCAGGGTTGGCGTATACCTCATCGTCTGAACGCAGGTGTGCTTTTATACCGTTGGCCAGTTCTGCAATATCTTCACGGTTGGTGCCGCGCAGGTAGTCAGCCATCTTTTCATCGTAGCCAAACAGCGAGCATGTAGCGCCAATCTCGGCACCCATATTACAGATAGTAGCTTTACCGGTAGCGCTCAGACTGTCTGCTCCTTCGCCAAAATACTCAACTATGGCACCTGTTCCGCCTTTTACGGTAAGTATACCCGCTACTTTCAGTATAATATCTTTGGCAGACGTCCACCCGTTCATGCGGCCTGTCAGTTTTACACCAATCAGTTTAGGCATTTTCAGCTCCCAGGGCAGGCCGGCCATTACGTCAACTGCATCTGCGCCGCCAACACCTATGGCAATCATACCGAGGCCACCGGCATTGGGCGTATGGCTGTCGGTGCCAATCATCATACCGCCGGGGAAAGCATAGTTTTCAAGCACTACCTGGTGAATGATACCTGCGCCTGGCTTCCAGAAGCCAATGCCATATTTGTTAGATATGGAAGAAAGGAAATCGTACACTTCCTTATTTACTTCGTTGGCGGTTGCAAGATCGGCACTGGCACCTGTTTTGGCCTGTATCAGGTGGTCGCAGTGTACAGAACTGGGTACGGCAACCTGTGCACGTCCGCAGGTCATAAACTGCAACAGGGCCATTTGTGCAGTGGCATCCTGCATAGCTACACGGTCAGGTGCAAAGTTTACATAGTCTTTGCCGCGCTCGTAGGCACGTTCAGCTGCAACATAAGTATGTGCATACAATATTTTTTCTGCCTGGGTAAGCGGGCGCCCCAGTAATTTGCGGGCTTCGTTTACTTTTTCCGGTAGCTGCTGGTAAACCTTTTGTACAAGGTCGAGGTCAAATGCCATTGCAAAACGTTTATAATAGTTAAGTATTTCTTTTGAGCGATGCGAAATTACCAAAAATGAAAATCAAAAGAAAATCAATACGAAAGAATAAGTAATTAGATAGGTATATATATTGTTTTTTCTTAAATAGTGACTTGCCCCGGCAGATGAGGCCAATATATTGATGGAGAAACGCCTATTCCTTATTTACCAACGGTTAATAATGACAAATTTATTTATTTTTATTTATAATTATTAGCAAAGAAATCTTTAATTTTCCCGATTATATAAACAGCGTTAAAGGCTGTCGCATAATTTAGGTGAGCACACAAAAAGGCGGTTAGTAATAACCGGGGAGTTGTGGCTCATCATGGCTCCCTATTTTATTTTACATTATAAAAAGCTCTTTTTTGCGACATGAATGAAGGCAACTCTATCAGGCTTATAAGAAAAAAACTGGGCCTGACACAACAGGAAATGGCAGGTAAATGCCAGCTTTCACAAACCGCCCTTTCCCAGATAGAAAATGGCCTGAAGCGGCCAAGCCTCAAAACATTGAAGAAAATTTGCTCTTCTCTTGAAATTCCCGAAGCGCTGATCTACATCCTCGGAATGGAAAATACCGATGTGCCGGAAAGTAAAAAAGAAATTTACGAGCACCTGTACCCGTCCATAAAGCAAATGGCGCTCCGCATTATAGGCGGGGAAGGCGTGTAATGGTTTTAAAGGTATTTTAACAAATGCCGCAGGCGGTTGTGCTGCAATAACATAGCTATTTCCGTGAATTTGCTGTTTTCACAATGGCATGGTCTTTTTTTCATAGCTAGCTAAAACGTGTTGTTATGAAAAAAATATTTTACGTCGCCAAAAAAGGGCTCATGTTAGCCTCTATGGGAATTGGGTTGTTTTCGATGTCGGCAAGCGCTACTACATTTACTGCTGTTGCCTCCGGAAACTTCAGTAGCAGTGCAACATGGGGCGGGGTTGCCCCTTCACAGGTTACTACATCAGATGTTGTAATTGTTCCTGCTAATATTACGGTAACGCTTGACCAGAATGCCACCTTCGATGGTCTCCTGGCTACATTGGTTGTAAACGGTACCCTGGTTGCATCCCAGAATGAAGACCTTGTGATTAATACCGGCAGCCTTTCGGGAAACGGTACAATCGATGTGGACAGTATGTCTATGGGGCTGGCTTCCGGCTTTGGTTTTACCGGCGCTATTACCGCAGATAAATTTACCTCAACCGGTGCAACCATATCTTCTGCCGCCAATGTTACAGTAAATAATAGTCTTTACCTGATGGGCGGTGTCCTGAACCTGCTCTCGGGCAATATTATGATGGGTAATAACGCCACTATTTATGTAAATGGTGGATCGGTAACACAGAACGGTGGTACCTTGAATCTGACGTCCGCCTATAATGTGCATTATATGGGTTCAACTAATACAACAAGCGGCCTGGAGCTGCTGGGTACAGGCATCATGAATATTGATATAAGCCTTGGCTCAGGGGCATCACTGATGTTGACTTCAGATATGGATGTGTATGGTATGCTGTCACTCAATTCAGGCGTGCTTGACCTGAATGGCCACGATCTTAACCTAATGGGGAATGCAAATATCAATACCATGGGCAGCGGTACTATTAAAGCGGGTTCCGGTTCCAATATAATGGTTGCTACTGCAAACAGTGTTAACGGTTCCCTGAATTTTGCTTCAGGCAGCAACACTGTGAATAATTTTACCCTGAACATGGGTAACAGCAGCAACAGTATAAAACTGGGTGGAGACCTGATGGTAAAAGGTACGCTGGACCTGCAATCGGGCATACTGGATGCAGATGCGCATGAAGTAACGGTAGACATAGCCGGTAGTGTGAGCAATGGCTCGTCATCAAGCTATGTAATGACGGGGATAGGCGGCAAGTTAACAATGCACCTGGCTGCTTCAGGCTCTAATATGTATCACGTAGGTAATGCCAACGGGTATTATCCTGCCACTGTTTCTGCCAATAACGGCTCGGCAAGCGGCTATGTAAGCGTAGGCGTGAATACGAATGTATATGTAGACGGCATGAGCGGGGCAACGCTTTCGGCCGACCAGCCATTGGTAAATAATACATGGTACCTGTCAAGTACTACTACTACCAACATAGACCTGAACCTGGACCTGATGTGGAACAGCGGGGCAGAGGTAAATGGTTTCAATCGTAATACTGCTTATATTTCCCACTATACAAACGGCGCCTGGGATATGTCAACAGCAACTGCTGCAACAACTACTACGAACGGTATGTTTAAAATTTCGCGCAGCAATATTACATCGCTCAGCCCATTTGCTGTTATGGATGAAAAAGCGGTTACTACAAGTGTAAATGACATACCTGTGGCCAACAACTTCAATATATACCCTAACCCTGTTTCTGACATGGCCACTTTTGTGTCTTCCTCAGATGCACAGGTAATCATCAGCGACCTTTCAGGAAGGGTGTTAAAAACGTTGAGCGTACATGCCGGTGAAAATAAAGTACCCCTTGCTATACTGCCGTCGGGCTTATATGCTGTACAGGTAACAGGTAATGATTATACTTATACCGGTAAACTGGTAAAACAGTAATTAAAGCGGTTCATTTTGATAAAAAGCGCAGGTTTTGCCTGCGCTTTTTACTTGTGCAAAAATATTTTTGTTTAACAATTGATAATTATAATGTTGTAAGTTGTTGATTGTTAATTTATTGAATTGCGTTTTATTGATATGGCTACATGAAAAGAAAATTAAAACAGACCGTGAAAACACGGTATTTTATTCAAAATATTTTTCTCAGCTTTGCAGTACCAATAAACAATTTTTAAGGGAATCCAGACTACAAATATTGTATTATAACTCATTTTCCTTTCACCGTGGATTCATTAAGGCTGCATATTTATGTGGCCTTTTTTGATGCCCGAAAAATGTGCTGCAATAAAAAACGGCTGTCTTGTGTGACAGCCGTTTTTTATTGGAAATATAATCTGTTTATGGGAAGATACCCAGCTCTTCGTATGCAACGCCTACTTTGTTGATGGCAACAATAAATGCAGCCGTACGCATATCGCTCATGTTATGCGCCAGCATAGCTTCACGTATCTCGTGGTAAGAACCGATCATTGTATCTTCAAGGCCTGAATATACAAGGTCCACTTCATCGGGGCCATGCAGTATCTGGCGGCGTTCGATGTCGGTTACTTTCTTACCGGTAAGGCTTTCTACCGTTTGCAGTATAGAACCGTTCTGGTTTTCGCTGAAGCGTTTGTCGAGACGGCCGAAACGTACGTGACTGAGGTTTTTCAGCCATTCGAAATACGATACGGTAACACCGCCTGCATTCAGGTACATATCGGGTACGATGATTACACCTTTCTTCAGCAGTACTTCATCTGCCTCGGGTGTAAGCGGGCCATTTGCAGCTTCGCCTATTATTTTGGCTTTGATGCGGTCGGCATTCGTGTCGTTGATAACATTTTCCAGTGCAGCAGGTATAAGTATGTCACACTCCTGTTCCAGTGTCTCCATGCTGTTCTTAATATCGGTAGCACCTTCAAAGCCCAGTATAGAACCGGTAGCTTTACGATGCGCAACGACTTTTTCAAGGTCAAGGCCATTGGGGTTGTAAATACCACCTTCGTATTCTGCCAGGCCAACAAGTATGGCACCGCCTTCCTGGAAGAATTTGGCTGCATGGTATCCCACGTTTCCTAATCCCTGAACAATTACTCTTTTACCTGCAATGCCGGGGGCAAGGCCTATTTTTTTCATATCGTCGGCTATGCTGCACACCTCGCGTATACCGTAGTACACACCAAGGCCGGTAGCCTCGGTACGGCCACGTACACCACCCTGGCTTACAGGCTTACCAGTAACACAACCCAGTGCATTAATATCGCCGGGCACCAGTGAAGCATAAGTATCGGCAATCCAGCTCATTTCGCGGGGGCCTGTACCATAGTCAGGGGCAGGTACGTCAATACCGGCACCGATAAAGTTTTTCTTTACCAGTTCCGAAGCATAACGACGGGTGATTTTTTCCAGTTCAAAAGTGGTGTAGTTCCTGGGGTTGATTTTAATACCGCCTTTTGCACCGCCAAAGGGAACGTTCACGATAGCGCACTTATAGGTCATCAGCGCTGCCAGGGCCATTACCTCATCCTGGTTTACATCCATGCTGTAACGGATGCCACCCTTACAGGGCAGTTTGTGATGAGAGTGTTGTACACGGTAAGCTTCGATCACTTCAATTTTGTCGCCGATACGAACCGGGAACCTCATCCTGTAAACAGAGTTACAGGCTTTGATTTGCTCAAGGATACCTTTTTCAAACCTAGTGTATGTGGAGGCTTTGTCGAAGTTGCGCTCCACGCCCGCAAAGAAGCTGTAGTGTTGCTGAGGGGCTTTGGCAGTTGCTGTTTCTACCATATTGTTTGTTAGTTAATAAAGAAAAAATTAAGCTTTTTGATTTTTTTCAAGTTTGCTGATCTTGCGGTCAAGGACTACCAGGTACGCAATAATCCCCGCAAAGATAGTGGCTAATACTAAAACAACAACGTATATTTTACCGTTCGAACGCATCGCATCCGCCATCTCCGGCTGAGCCTCCTGCGCCATCAAAATAACCGGTACAAACAACATCATTAATAACGACAAAAACGATTTTTTGCCCATGGATAATATATTTATCTGTTAATATTCGTTTTCCTGTTTATGCTCAACCAGTTTGAGCCGTATAACCAGTGTTGATAACCATAAACCAAGCAGGAACCATCCTATTACTGCAGGGTAAAACACCATACGCATATTGCTGTCCAGGTCGTATTTATTAAAGCCGGGATTACCGCCATTGCCGGGGTGCAACGAATCGACCATGCGTGGCAATATCCACAGCAAAGGTATCATCATGGCAAAAGCAAAAATATTGTAAACAGCGCTCAGGCGCCCTCGCTTCTCTTCATCTTTGATACCGCCGCGCAGTATCAGGTATGCAAAGTAAATGAGCATGCACATGGCTGTGCCCAGTTGCTTCGGGTCGTTGCTCCAGGGTTCGCCCCAGGTATAATTAGCCCATTCCATACCGGTAAGCATACCCAGTACGCTGAAGAAGATGCCCACTTTGGTAAATTCGGCAGAAGCGATATCGTCTTTTATGTCTCCGCTGCGCAGGTACTTCACCGCATATACGGCGGCTATGGCAAACAGCAGTATCATAGTGAACCACATGGGGACATGATAGTACAGGTTGCGTATGGTTTCATTGATAATATGCTGGCGTGGCACCGGCATTAATATACCTCCTGCTATGGTGTATGCAAGCAGCAGGACGCACAGTATTTTCCACCACGAACGGCGCATGATTTTTAAAATTTGGGCAAAGGTAGTCAATTGAGAGAATTCGGCAATTTTATTAACTGTCATGTACTTAGCACGGTAGCTACAGCCTGTGAGGTGTCCAGGGTACCCTATTCCTGCCACAGGAAGGGGAACAGGATAACCCCCAGTATCACAACCATAGCATCGAGCAGCAGCAGTATAAGTGCAAGGCTCCACCAGCCCTCCTGGTAAACAGGCGCAACCGCCTTTAATGCCAGTTTGCTCAACATCATCAATATGGGTATAACGATAGGAAAGCCGAGTATCGCCATCATGGCGGCGTTTTGCTGGGCGCGGGCCGCTATGGCCGAAAGAAATGTAAATACAACGGAAAGACTGATACTGCCGGTACAGGTAACCAGTATGAACAGCCCCGTTTGTGAAAGGGGGGTGCCCAGCATGATGCAAAACAAAAGCAGGCTTACCAGGCTCATCACCAGTTGCACAATGACGCTGTATATCATTTTAGCCGCAAGGAAGCCGGCGGGGTTCACGAGTGTGAAGTAATAACGGAAGCGGTTGCTGTGCTCCTGTAAAAAACTGCGTGCTACAGAATTGGCGGATACGAATAGCTGTGTTATCCAGAACAACGCATTCCACATTTTTGCTTCCGGCTGGCCACTCATCATATATATCGCAAAAACGGTAGACCCTGCGTACAGCAACACGCCAAATAAGGTGTGCTTCTGCCGCCATTCCATCAGCAGGTCTTTACGGACTAAAGAATATATCTGCGCGGGTAACATAAAACACCAAAGGTAGTATTGCTATTTTATTACTGCGGTATTTTAAAAACAGAATATGTGCGGCATAACAGTTTAGAGAAATTTTTTTTTGAAAAGAAGTTTGGAAATTATCGCATGTCCTCTATCTTTGCAGTCCCAAAGTTCTTAAAGCACATGCGGAAGTAGCTCAGTTGGTAGAGCATCACCTTGCCAAGGTGAGGGTCGCGGGTTCGAGTCTCGTCTTCCGCTCTAAAGAATTCCAAGCCTCCCGGTTTGGAATTTTTTATTTACACACGTTTTCGCGAATGTTGTGTAATACAGGCGCCCTGGTGGCGAAATTGGTAGACGCGCAGGACTTAAAATCCTGTTCGCAGCAATGCGAGTGCGGGTTCAAGTCCCGCCTGGGGCACAGGTTACAGCCGATTCTTAGGAGTCGGCTTTTTTATTTTCGAAAACTATACTACAACATTTCATATTTCGCATTCCGGTTGCCATACATTTCCCTTCCACAAAAAAGATGATCTATATCAGTTTTTTAGCTTTCAAGCGTCAGTAGAGATACCCTTGCGCCGTTATACTTTTGGTATTTAAATCTGCGTAGTACGCATAATCAGATGCAATCGAACGATGAGCGAACAGAATGGATGAAGGGTTTAAAAGACCTGCAGGAAGAGAATGTCAGGTTAAAGATGATGCTGTCCGGGCTAATATTGCGGGGGGTAAAGCCTGACATATTGGTTAAGATTGAAACCTTTTATAACCGTTTTCTTGGCATTGACAGTGCCGTATCGGGCGTGAAACTAAAAATTTCGATACAGCAGGTCATTACAGAGCAGGAAGTCATGTACTATAACAAAGAGAACATGCTTGCTGTGAAGCATGAAAAAATAAAAAAAGAGATTAAAAAAATCGAGAATGACTTTGCATCACTGGTCAAAGATTTTAACCAGTTCATAGTAGATACCCCGGGTATCAGTTAAGCATTTTTTGCAGCTTTTTCATATCCAGTATTACTATTTCCCCGTCTTTAATATCTATCAGTTTCTCGTCTTTAAAATCGCTGAGCGTACGGATTACCGATTCCTTGGCGCTACCGGTAAAATTAGCCAGGTCTTCGCGGCTTATTTTAAACTTAGAGCTGTCTTCGTATTTAGAGGCAATATTCAGAAGGGCGTTTGCCAGTTTTTTGCGCAGTGAGCTGTATGCAAGGTCCAGCAGGTGCCTGGTGCGCTCCGTTATATTGTTGGCCAGCAACTGTACAAAAGTCATTAACACCTCGTGGCTGCTGTTCAGCAGGTCTTTGAAATCTTCGGAAGGTATGGTTGCCAGCTCTGATTCTTCCAGGGTTTCGGCAGTTTCTTTATGGTTTGTTTCTTCTATAATGGCATTAAACCCGAAAAACTCGCCTTCTGAGTAAATGTTGGTCACCAGTTCTTTCCCATCATCGTTGGTTACATAGGTTTTTATTTTTCCTTTATGTATATAAAACATACGCAAAGGGCGATTGCCTTCGGTATATACCAACTGCTTCTTTTTTACCCGGAGTATATTCCGGTCTTCTTTAAAATTATCCAGTATATTTTTCCCGCTTACCGATATTACCAGTTCATTTAAACCTTCCAGGCCTTTTAGCAAATGCTGCCTGAACTGTTCATTTTTTTTCAGGCGGCTTTCAATTGCATTCAGCAACTCGGTACTGCTAAATGGCTTGGTAAGGTAATCGTCAGCGCCCAGTTCCATTCCTTTTCTTACCTCGGCCCGCTCTGCTTTGGCAGTCAGGAATATAAAAGGGATATTTTGTGTGGTATCGTGTTTTTGCAGGGCATGTATTACCCCGTACCCGTCTACCTCCGGCATCATAATGTCGCACACAATTAGGTCGGGTATATGCTGCAACGCCTCGGCAATGCCTGTTTTGCCGTTAGCTGCGGTTAATGTTTCATAACCTGCAAGCTCTAAAATTTCCGCCATGTTTTCGCGGATGTCGTTGTTGTCTTCAATAATGAGAATTTTCTTTCTCATAAGTTTGGTTTTTGAGATCAAATGTGATGGTGAAGCAAGTGCCTTTTCCCAACTCGCTTTTGCAGGTTATGGTTCCGTTCATCAACTCTGCATATTTACTGACGATATTCAGCCCAAGGCCGGTACCCTGGATGTTAATTGCATTGGTGCCCCTGAAAAAGCGTTCGAACAGGTGCACCTGGTCCTCTTCGCCTATACCGATGCCGCTGTCTTTAACAGACAAGACAAAAGTATCTGCATCAACAGCTGTATTTATTTCTACCGGTGTGTTTTCCGGCGAAAATTTAATAGCATTTGACAGGAGGTTCATAACGATATGCTTCAACAGGTTGGCGTCTGCGACAACCATTTCGCTTCCCGTATGATTGTATAAGATAGTCTGGCCGTTTTTCGCTATTGGCTGTATTTCCCCAATCAGTTCATTCATAAGCTGTGTGATGTGTACATCTGAAAAACGCACATTCACTTTCCTTTCTTCAATTTTGCCCACAGAAAGAAAATCATTGAGAATATCTGTAAGCAGGTTTACCGATGAAATAATACGCTGCAGGTGTTTATCTCTTTTGGGCTGTTCCTCCGTGCGTATGTATTGAGATACGAGGTATGCCGAAGACTGTATGGTGCTGAGGGGGGTACGAAACTCGTGGGAAGCCATGGAAACAAAACGGGATTTAAGCTCGTTCAGCTCTTTTTCCTTGGCCAGTGCTTCCATTAATGACTGTGTCCTGTCTTTTACTTTCTGCTCCAGTTCCTCATTCAGGTTCAGCAGTGCTTTTTCCGACTCTTTTCGGATGGTAATATCACTGATAAATGCAATTACTGCATGTTCCCCGTCTTTTTGAAACGGGCTGAGGCTCACTTCAACGGGAAATTCCGTACCGTTTTTCTTTATCCCGAACAGGTCCATGCCGCGGCCCATAGGCCTGTTTCTTTCTCTTTCGGCATGATAATGTTCTCTGTGCTCTGTATGGCGTCCATGAAAACGTAAAGGGATTAGTACTTCTATTCTTTTCCCCAAGAGTTCTTCTTCACTTTGGTAGCCAAACTCGTTTAATGCAAAAGAGTTAATGAGTATAATCTCCCCCTTCATGTTGACTGCTATAATACCTATAGCACCATTGTTAAAGAGGGCATGAATCATTTATTGAAGTTTTAACTACTAAAAGTAAATAAGTCGGGTGACTATTCAAAAAGGTTAGTTGAATAAGTTCCTGAGCTTTGGTTCGTTTAGAATAACGATGTTGGAATCAATAATATCAATGAGTTTTTCTTCTTTGAAGTCGCTGAGCGTGCGTATTACGGATTCTTTTGCTGTACCTGCAAAGTTAGCCAGGTTTTCACGGCCTATATTTATTATATCGTTTCCTTCTGTTTTATATTTTGCATATAGGGAAATCAAAGCGCTGGCTACTTTTTTTCGTAGTGAATTATATGCTATACCCAGTAATTTATCTTCTCTTTCCGTAATATTATTGGCTAGCAGCTTGGCGAATTTTTTCAAAGCTTCAAGGCTGCTATTCATCAGTATTTTGAAATCTTCGCCCGGTATCACCACTATTTCGGCTTCCTCCATTACTTCTGCTGATTCTTTATACCGGTCTTCTTCAATAATGGCATGATACCCGAAAAAATCCCCGTCTGTGTAAATGGTTGTCACCAGCTCTTTCCCGTCATCATTGGTTTTAAAAACTTTTATTTTTCCCTTCTGTACGTAAAAGAGGTTTTGAGGGCGGCTGCCCTCGGTGTATATAATCTGCCGTTTTTTGTACCGCTGCGTATTCCTGCCTTCCGTAAGGTTTTGCATAATATCCTTTCCACCAGCCGATACAATCAGGTTGTTCAAACCGTCAAGCCCCCGGCCCGCAGCTTTTTTGAGCGATTCCGCCCGCTTCAGCCGGCTTTCTACCGCGGTAAGCAGCTCATCGGTACTAAGGAGTGGCTTGGTAATGTAGTCGTCGGCGCCCAGGTCCATTCCCTTGCGTATATCGGCCCTGTCGGCCATTGCTGTCATAAAAATAAAGGGAATGCTTTGAGTCTCAGGACGTTTTTGAAGAGTATGGATAACGGCATATCCATCCATTACAGGCATCATAATATCACATATAATAAGGTCGGGTGTGTTTTGTAGTGCCAGGGTGACGCCTTCTTTACCATTTTCTGCGGTGATAACTTTATAGTTGGCCAGTTCCAAAACATCGGACATAACGCTCCGGATATCAGGATGGTCTTCTATTAATAAAATAGTTTTCATAAAAGAGGTTTGAGGGGCAAAATTCCCACGAAAACATGGCGATGGATTGTAAATATACAATACAGTTAAAATAAGGTCAACCTATTGAAAACAGTAATTTTTTTATGATACATGTCATTTAGTCAACTAAATGATTAACCTACTTTTGCCCAAATACAAGAAGAATGATTTACTGGAAAAGACTTTCACATGCCGAGCAGGATAAAATCATTACCCACGCATTAAAAGAGAATATCGATTACACATCCCAGCCTTGCCTGGGCATACCTGCTTCGCGGCTCGACAGTTTTGTATTTCACGACCAGGCACCTTTTTTGAAAGACGCACCTTTGCTACGCACGTATGTACAGAACCCCAATCACATAGGTTGTCATACGTTAGGGGATTCCGAACCTTTTTTTAAAGGCACACAGGCATTGGAAAAAGAAGTGATAGAACTGCTGAGTGTAGATATGCTGAAAGCCGGTTCGGATAGCTGTGATGGTTATATAGCCTCAGGTGGTACGGAAGCGAATTTGCAGGCAGCATGGATATACCGCAATTACTTTATAAGAACATACCATGCAGCACAGCAGGAAATTGCGTTGCTGGGTTCTGAAGATACCCATTACTCCATTGCCAAGGCAGCAAACCTGCTCAACCTGCAATGGTACCGCGTTCCTGTAAACATGGACACGCGCGAAATAATAAAAGAAGAGCTGGCATCTGTTGTTGAGAAAGCGAAGGCGGACGGGATAAAATATGTTATCGTTATATCGAATATGGCAACTACCATGTTTGGCAGCGTAGACGATCCGGATGTATATGCTGCTGTATTGCAACAACATGGGGTGGAATATAAAATACATGCAGACGGCGCCTTTGGCGGCTTCATAGTGCCGGTGAGCGACCCGGAGAGTAATGTCAACTTTGCCAACCCGCATATTTCTTCTGTAACGCTGGATGCCCACAAGCTACTGCAGGCGCCCTACGGTACAGGGGTATTTCTTGCCCGCAAAGGGTTGATGCAGTATGTGTACACGAAAGAAGCGCAATATGTAAACGGTATGGATATAACCCTGTGCGGCAGCCGCTCGGGCGCTAATGCCATAGCAGTATGGATGATTTTGTTTACATACGGCCCTTTCGGGTGGCTCGAAAAAATAAATAAGCTGCTTTACCGCACCGACTGGTGCTGCAGGGAACTGGATCAACTCGGCAAGCGGTATTACCGCAATCCTAAAATGAATATTATCACCATCAGGGCGGAAGATGTGCCCGCAGGCCTTGCCCGGAAACATGGCCTGGTGCCCGACAGCCATGAACTGCCCGCGTGGTATAAGATTGTAGTGATGGACCATGTAGAGCTTTACCTGCTGGAAAATTTTATTAATGATTTATCTGCTGCCGGCGGGCAACAGGTTTAGTACCTTTGCGCCGGATGCTGAAAGTGCGGATACAAGGGGAAGAGTTACACCTTTTGCCTGAAAAGGCGGTGTACTGGCCGGCAAAAAAAACATTGCTGCTGGCCGATTTACACTGGGGAAAAAGCGGCCATTTCCGGCGGCATGGAATAGCTATCCCGGGCAGTACACAAACACAGGACGAAATAAGGCTGGCCACCCTTATAGCTGATTATAAGGCAGAACGCCTTATTGTGGCGGGAGATTTTTTTCATAGCAGGCAAAATGCAGAAACCGGGTTATTCCCCCACTGGCGTAAGGTGCATAATCATGTGCATATCGATTTTGTAACCGGCAACCACGATATTTTACCAACGTCTTTTTATCACGATAACCAGCTTACTGTTCACAGGCAGGGGCTGACGGAAGAACCGTTCTACATAGCGCATGATATGCCTGCCACTTGCGAACAGTTTTGTATACATGGCCACATACACCCGGCGGTGCGTATAAGCAGCAAAGGCCATAGCCACCTTAAACTGGACTGTTTTTGCGTTGATGAGCACCGGCTCATATTACCGGCTTTCGGCAATTTTACCGGCAACCACTTACTCGATTCCTCCGCCCACAGGCATATATATGTTATAGCGGGGCAGGAGGTAATTGAATGGCAGTAGTTTTCTTAAGCGCAAATGTGGTTCCTTAATACCTGCTGTTTCCGGATAGCAGGTTAGCTATATTTTACGGTATAATACCACCTGTTAAAGGTTTGTCACAGGAACATCATGATTTTTGAATAATATACTAAAAATAAAACTACTGTGACAAAAAACTTTGCAATTTTTTAACAGGAATATCTATCTTTGAAACCATAGTCTTTATTTTGATTTAACAATTACTAAAAATGGTGAAAAAAGCTATTTTGTTATTATCTGCAGCGGCCGGTCTTTGCAACGCGGCCAACGCACAGGTTTGTGGAACTGACGAAGTACAGCGTGAGTTTATCAAAAACAACCCTAAGGTTGCTGAGATTCAACGTGCTATGGATATGGAGTGGAGAGGGTCTGTTTATAAAACAACGGGCGTGGCAGATTATCTTAACTATATAGATTCTTTGTACAAAGATGAGATTAAAGATACGCTTATTGTATCTACAGTAGTACACGTACTTCATGATTATGGTTCAGAGTATGTTCCTGATACCGCTATCTACCGGATGATCAGTGAGATGAATAAAGTTTACCAGGCCAAAAACGCAGACCTGGCCAGCGTTATTGCTCCGTATCAAGACTATATCGGCAGGGCGAATATTGAGTTCAGGCTGGCCCAGAAAGACCCCAGCGGCAATCCTACCAACGGGATTACACGTCAGCAAACCTTGCTGACCAACGGGGCTGACGACCAGGCTAAAATGGACCAGTGGGCACCGAACAGGTACCTGAATATCTGGATAGAAAAAGTAATAGGCCGGGGTGCATCAGGTGGTACCGTACTGGCTTACGCCACACTGCCTTCGGGCGCAGCTCAAAACCCCTATTCAGACGGGGTAATAGCAGCCTCGCCTTATATTAACGATTTTACCAAAACTATCCCGCACGAAGTAGGGCACTATTTAAGTCTATACCACCCCTGGAACAGTAACCAGCAGCAGGCTGGTAGTGCTGTATGCGGCGATGACGAAGTAGACGATACTCCGCCCACAACCGGTCACTTTAGTACCTGTCCTTTATATGATACTACCTGTGCTACCGGCTATGTAAAAACTTATTCGTACCTGCCTGCAGGTTCCAACTCACCGGAAACAGTAGTTGTAGATTATCCTGATACGACCAACGTACAGAATATCATGGACTATTCCAGCTGTACGAATATGTTTACCAAACAACAGGTACTGAGAATGCGTAAAGCATTGAAAAGCCCTGTTGCTAAACGCCAGGAACTTATTTTACCATCTACCTACGCAGCAACCGGCGTATTACAGCCCCGCCAGGATTTAACTCCTGTTGCAGCATTCTCTGTGGAAAAACCACCATTGACTTCAGAAAGGGCTTTCTATATGTGTACTAATGCAAACAGGGATTTTGCATTTAAAAACCAAAGCTGGAGGGATACAATTACAGCTGTAGAATGGTCGTTCAGCAACGGGGGAACCATTACAGCAGGCGGCGGCCAGATAAACGGTATCGTTACCGTTAAATTTTCTGAGCCGGGATGGGCAACCGTAACATTAAACGCTACCGGTAATAACAGCGGTACAGGCACTATAAGCAAACAAGCTGTTTATGTAGCTGATCCTAACTTCACTATCAATCCTGTTAACGGTAATATGCAGGAGTTCGGCGAAAACAATGATGTAGATAAATGGCCGTCTTTTAATTATTACGCTAACGAAAGTGCATGGATCATTTCTAAAAATACCGGTTATTACGATAATTACTCTATACAGTATACCGGCTACGATTCACGCATTTATCCCAACAACCTGGTAGGTTCATTAAGGGGTGATTATGATGATTTCTTTACACCGGCTTTCGACCTGTCTGGCCTGGCAACAGGAAACTGCAACCTGAACTTCCTTTCTTCAGGTGTTTTCCGTACTGCTGATGCCGACCTGATGAATGACGTGCTGGAAGTTGCTTATTCAATTGACTGCGGTGCTACATGGGTAAGAATGGACAGCCTGAAAAAAGCAAGTCTTGCCAACAGGGGTACTTACGATGGCAAATATGCCCCGCTGTGGCAGGGCGATTGGGTACTGCACAGCATGGATATACCACAAGTTGCGCGTACATCGAAAACCTTCTTCCGTTTCCGTTACAAAGCAAGCGTTGATGAAAGCGGTAATCCTACTTTCCACAGGGCCAGCGGCAACAACTTCTATATTGACCGTGTAAATGTCAGCTCATTCCCGTTAGGTTTGAACACGATGGTACAGGGCGATAACAACATCACACTGGCACCGAATCCCACCAACAACAGCTCTTATGTAATTGTTGGCGGTAGCGGCAATAAAACTGCAGATGTGGTAGTTACCGACATTACGGGTAAAGTAGTGTACACTACACACGAAATGCTGAAGGATAAAATTAACCGTATTGAAATACCGGCTTCAGTACTTACTGTAAAAGGTGTATATATGGTACAGATAGCTACCGATACACAGCGTAAAACTGAAAAACTGGTTGTATATTAATCGATAAGTTCAGACCAGCAGATATTGAAATTCCCCGGCCAGGTGCCGGGGAATTCTTTTTTTACTACTGCATGATATTTATGCAGGTAAAACGAAGAGAAGCTTTTATTTTTGTTTCAAACAGTAGCAATGAACGAATCTGCAATAGTATCGCTGAGGAATGCCAATATATACCAGGGAAAAAGCCTGATACTGAATAATGTGAATTTTGAAGTGGGAAAGAGTGAATTTGTGTACCTGATAGGTAAAACAGGTACAGGCAAATCGAGCTTGCTGAAAACGATGTACGGCGATTTATACCTTACGGAAGGGGAAGGGAATGTAGCTGGTTTCGACCTGAAAAACCTGAGCTGGAAAACCGTTCCTTTGTTGCGCAGGAATATAGGCGTGGTTTTCCAGGATTTTCGCCTGCTTACGGATAGGAATGTGCATGATAACCTTGAGTTCGTATTAAAAGCTACCGGCTGGACAGACAAGAACCTGATGAAGGAAAAAATAGAAAGCGTGCTCACCAAAGTAGGGCTGAAGAACAAGGGCTTTAAAATGACCTATGAAATGTCGGGTGGGGAGCAACAGCGTGTAGATATTGCGCGGGCACTTCTAAATAACCCTAAGCTTATATTGGCCGATGAGCCTACCGGTAACCTTGACCCGGATACGACAGATGAAATAATGCAACTGCTCTTCAACATCTGCCGCGATTATCATACTGCATTCATTATGGCCACCCACGACTATACAATTATCAGGAAATACCCCGCACGTGTGGTGAAAATAGAAAAAGGGGCAGTAAAAGAAACTAGCGTTGCAGAAGTTTAACGATACGCGCGGCGTTTATCTTATTATCATAATTGCGGGATAAAACAGCTTTCCTGCTATTGATGTCTTCCTGTGTAAAAGCCTGGTGCTTCAGCGTATTTACCTGCTCCGCCATTTCCCCGGCGGTATTCGCTACATGGCAGCATTTTTCCAGCCCGTTTCCATATAGCATCTGGTCATTTACGATTACATGCCTGCCGCAAAACAGTGCATATAAGAGTTTTAGCTTCAGCCCGGTGGGCTGAAAAGTAGGCAACAGGTGTATATGTGCTTCAGCAATCAGCCGTTCCATTTCTTCTGCGGCAGGATTCGCGGCCAGTTTACAGCCGGGTAGTTTTTCGCAGGCTGCAACCACTTCGGCAGCAGGTTGCCGCCCGGCAACCACTACCGGCATATCTATATAGGAAAATACATTTTTTAGTAGAAACAATACTGCTTCCACATTTTCCGGGTGCCCTAAATTGCCATGGTACAGGCAAAATGTACCCGAGCCGGGTTGTGACACTACTTCGTTATACGGCTGGAAAGATGCGATATAATGATTGGGTGTTTCGGGGTAAGCCTGCGTGAAAAAATCATTATCTGCCTGCGATACGGATAAAAATATATCGGCGCTGTCCATACCCAGCTCGTACCGCTTCAGCTTGCCTGCTTCCGCCCGGAAAAACAGCTTTTTTAGCAACGAAGGCTCACGGCTTACCAGTTCTTTATAATACTCGTGCTCTACATTCTGGTTGCGCACTATTTTCAGGCGGCCCGCAAGCGAGGGGTGGTTAAGGTAGTACGTAGTATGCGCGCCTTCAAAAAGTATGGGGGCATCTATATCCTGCAACCGTTTTAGCAGCGTTTTGCTGCGCCGGGAGTAAACAATGTAAGGCAATGTAAGCGATAAGCCGGCCAGGCCTGTTTTACGCCTGTAATACCACACCTCTTTGCAGTACTGTTTTAAAATAGCGGCCTGTTCCCTGCCGTATTGAAAGCAATGCAGGTATATTTCGACACCGGCATTATGGAGTGCTTTGACTTTATAGAACACATCTATAACACCGCCATAATCTGCAGGATAAGGCACATCAAACGATACGATATGTAAGCTATTCTGCTGCAAGTGCTGCGTATGTTTTAAGCAAAGTTTTCGTTTCTTCCTGCCAGTTATATACCTCACGGGCCTTGATGCAGTTGGCCTGCAACCTGTTGTAATAGGCAGTGTCGGTCAGCATTCTGTTCAATGCAGCGCCGATGTTTTCCGGCGTGGGTTTTTCTATCAGGCAGGCTACTTCAAAACGGGCGTTTACCTTTTCATATTCCGGGTATTTAATGCACAACTGCGGCACGCCATGGTGCATATAATCGAAAAATCTGTTGGCAAGTGAAAGGCGGTTGCTCAAAGCCACATCTTCGAACAGTGTAATGCCAATGGTGGCATTAATCGTGTATTCCTGCAACTGTTCGGGAGGTACATATCCTTTAAAGGTGATTTTATGCTCCAGCCCATACTGCTTGGTCAAGGCAACCGCCTTTTCAAAGTAATTGCCTGCGCCGCAAATTACCAGGGGGGCATCAACGTACTGCATGGCCGGTATCAGCTGGGCAAAACACCTCCCTATATTGACCGCGCCCTGGTACAGTATGAATTTTTCCTTCCGTTCCGGTATGGTAACAGGCCGCAGGATGGTTGCATTGCGCACGATGCCGTAATGCACGCCATAGCGCTTCTCCAGTTCTTCGGCATAGCATTCTCCTATAGTATATCCTGCTTTGAAGTGCGGCACTGTATGGTTGCCTATCCATGTCCACATTTTATGTATGGCAGGTCGGGTCACTACTTCCTGCAATTCGGTAAATATTTCGTGTGCATCATATACCCGTTTTTTATTCCGGATAACTGATACATAGTAGACCGGCAAAATAGTATCCAGGTCAATAGCACAAAGAATATCCACCTTTTTGAACAGGAGGTAGAAAAACAACTTTAGCCAATAGTCGAAGTACAATATCTTCCCACGTTCTGCTACTATCGGCAGGCGCACCTGTTTAAATGGCCTTTTAACCAGCGGCTTGCTATTTTTTCTTTTAAACCCTACCAGCGTAACATCGTAACCTGCCCCGGCAAGCGTAGAGCATATACGTATCATACGCTGGTCGTAATTCAGGTCGTTGGTTACCGTACAAACAATTTTTGTCTTCTTCATGAATACTGCCGCGTAAAGTATATTTTTTCGCCGTTAATAATACAATAAGGCGGCTCAAAGCCGGGCATGGAAGTTGCCCGGATATGCCTTTCTATTTTATCCCGGTCCCACGCCAGGTCTATTTGCTTTATATTGCCTGCCTCTGCACGGTAGTGCAGTGATGTGCCGTAGGTGCTTTCAAGCGGTTTTTGCGGGGTGGGGGAATACCTGCCATTCAACACATCGCCAAGTGTCTCTTTAAACAGAGCAAGGGATGCATCGAAAGTAAGGTCGTACAATTCTTTTACCCAGCAGCCTTCCGGTATGGCAAACCGTTTTTGAAAAAGAATATCCCCGTGGTCTATCCGGGTATCCATCAGGTGTATGGTGGTGCCAAACTCCTTTTTGCCCTCTATAATGGCAAAAGAAAACTGGTTGCTGCCCCTGTATTCAGGCAATGGGGCCATGTGCAGGTTGATGGCTGCGTGCTTTGCTTTACCTATATCCCCGGCTTTCAATATCTGGTGATACTGAACAGAATACAGTATATCGCATTCCGGTATTGATGTAGTGGAAGCCAGGACAGGGATATTATTTTCGGCAGCAAGCGCTGCAAGGTCGTGGCCGGAGCCAAACTCTTTCCGGGGCTGCGTAAGTACACCTGCTATCCTGATGTCCAGGTTACCGGCCTGCGACAGCAGGTACGAAAAACATTCGTAGCCAATGGGCTTCGAACCCATAAAAACGACCGTTTTAGATACCATGCGGTAAAAATAAGCGTTTTAAAGTTGCATTTTATTTTTGTAAATCGCAGTCCGGATGCAGGCAAAACGAATACTGATACTTACCAACCGTATACCATACCCGCTAAACGATGGTGGTAACCTTGCCATGCATGCCATGATAGAAGGGTATAAAGCCCGGGGATGGCAGGTGTACCTGTTGTCGATGAACACCAGCCGTCATTATATAACGCCCGATGTGCTGAAAACCATATATACAGACCTGTATGCATTTGAAACGGTAGCAGTAAACAATGATGTAAGGCCCTTGCCCACTATCTTCAATTATTTATTTAGCCGGCAGCCCAACCATGCGGTAAGGTTTCAACACCGGCAGTTTGCGGCTAAGCTGCAGGAAGTATTGGAAACATTTTCTCCTCATGTGGTACAGTTTGAAAGCGTTTTCCTGTCAGGCTATCTGCCATTGGTAAGGCAGCAGGCAAAAACGCTGGCCGTATTGCGGCTGCACAATATAGAATACCAGGTATGGCAGCGCCTGGCACAGGAAACGAAACCGTATTTTAAAAGGGTGTATTTGTCCAGCCTGGCAAAGCGTATCGAGGCTTATGAAAAAAAGGTTTGGAGGCAATATGACTTGCTGTTGCCTATAACAGGTGCAGATGCGGGAATGGTGCAGGCGGCAGGTATAGATACGCCCATACTGACATTGCCATTCGGTATTGAAGCAGACAATATACCACAGGATACCCATGAGCAATGGGCCTTATACCATATCGGGGCGATGGACTGGCTGCCCAATGAAGAAGCCATCAACTGGTTTTTGCAGGATATATGGCCGGAAGTGCATCAACAGCTACCGGAGCTGGATTTTTACTATGCAGGCCGTAAAATGCCCGTATACTTTAGCCACTTGCATATACCGGGCGCTCATTGTATGGGAGAGGTGCCCGATGCTTCGGCCTTTATTGCCGATAAAAAAATATTGGTAGTGCCCCTGCGTTCGGGCGGGGGTATCCGGGTGAAAATACTGGAAGCAATGGCGGCGGGGAAGGTAATCATCAGTACCACAACAGGTATGCAGGGTATAGAGGCTGCGGATGGTATACACTACCTGGAGGCGAACGATGCAGCCGCATTTATCGGGAAAATAAAATGGGTAATAGCCAATAAAGAAGCAGCGGCAGTTATAGGCAAAGCATCGCAGGCACTGGTGCTGGAAAAATATACGGCCTTAAAACTTGCCGAAAAGCTGGATAACAGGCTGATTGATATGTTGTAATGTATAATGTGATGGCTTCCGGCCTTCTCAAAGTGTAAAAAATCCCGTTTTATCTTTTATATATACCCTATATGTAAATCTCTATCGCGATAGCTGCAAATAGGTGTTAACTTTGCAGCATATTTTTTTTACAGGAAATTTTTATGCTGGACACAATTGAATCTGCACTGGAAGACCTGAGGCAAGGGAAATTATTGATAGTTGTAGATGATGAAGACCGCGAGAACGAGGGGGACTTTGTAACTGCCGCCCATAACGTTACTCCCGAGATTATCAATTTCATGTCGAAACACGGCAGGGGGCTAATATGTGCGCCGCTTACGGAGCAGCGCTGTGACGAACTGAAACTGAACCTGATGGTGGAAAACAATACGGTTTTACACCAGACGCCTTTTACTGTTTCCATCGACCTGATAGGGCATGGCTGTACAACCGGAATTTCTGCCCACGACAGGGCAAAAACCGTACAGGCATTAATTGACCCCGGCACAAAGCCCGACGACCTTGGCCGCCCCGGCCACATATTCCCGCTGAGGGCAAAAAATGAAGGAGTACTGCGCAGGGCCGGGCATACGGAAGCCACTGTTGACCTGGCAAGGCTGGCAGGTTTTGAGCCCGCCGGTGTATTGGTAGAAATCATGAATGATGACGGTACCATGGCGCGCCTGCCGCAACTGATGGAGATAGCAAAGAAGTTTGACCTGAAAATTATTTCGATAAAAGACCTGATAGCTTACCGCCTGCGTACGGAAAGCCTTGTAGAAGAAGAGGTGAGGGTACACATGCCCACAAAGCACGGTGATTTTGAACTGATAGCTTTTCGCCAGGTAAACACGGGAGAGCAGCACATGGCCCTGAAAAAAGGTGACTGGGAAAAAGATGAGCCTGTTTTAGTGCGTGTACACAGCTCCTGCTTTACGGGTGATATCCTTCATTCCCTGCGCTGCGACTGCGGTGAACAATTGCAGGCTGCTATGGAGATGGTAGAGCGGGAGGGTAAAGGCCTCGTGCTCTACATGAACCAGGAAGGCAGGGGCATTGGGCTGCTGAACAAATTAAAGGCCTACAAGCTGCAGGAAGAAGGTAAAGATACGGTGGAAGCTAACCTGGAACTCGGCTTTAAAATGGATGAACGCGATTACGGCGTAGGTGCGCAGATATTGCGCCACCTGGGTATTTCCAAAATCCGCCTGATGACCAATAACCCGCGCAAACGTGCAGGTTTATTAGGTTACGGCCTGGAAATAGTGGAAAATGTACCTATTGAAATAATACCTAATCCGCATAACGAATTTTACCTGCAAACAAAAAGAGATAAATTGGGCCACGAAATACTGAAATAGCATTTCGTCCCAAAGCTGTTCTGTTTTGAAGATACTCTTTTTTGCCAATCGTGTACCGTATCCCCCATACAGGGGCGATAAGCTGAAGATATTCAACCTTGCTAAACGGTTGAAGGAGAGGCATGAGCTGCACCTGCTCACCTTTGCCCAAACGCAGCAGGACCTGTCTTACAAAAAAGAGCTGGAGCAGATATTTACAGAAGTACATTTTATACACCTGCCCAAATGGAAATCGGCGCTCAACTGCCTTGCCGCTTTATGGGATAAAACGCCCCTCCAGGTGCTGTATTTCCGCTCGCCCGCCATGCGTAAAAAGCTGAATGAGCTATTGGCTGTACACAGGTACGATGCCGTACATGTGCAACATCTGCGTATGTCGCCCTATTTTGCCCATAAACAGGATGTACCCCGTATACTTGACCTGCCCGATGCTTTTTCTCTTTACTGGGCACGCAGAAAGGCAGCACAGAAAAATGCTTTACTGCGGATATTTGAAAGTATAGAGCAAAAAAGGGTGTTGCATTATGAGCAGGTTATGCGGTTGTATAATCTTTCGCTGGTCTGCTCGCCGGAAGACCTGGCGTATCTTAAGAAAGAGCACGGAATACATAATATAGACCTGCTGCCCAACGGCGTAGACCTCGGTATCTTCTCTGCACGCAATCACGATTACAGCCATAATCATACTTTACTGTTTACCGGCAACATGGATTATGCGCCTAATGTAGATGCGGTAACCTATTTTGTAAAAGATATATTGCCCCTCGTAAGGCAGCAGTTTCCCGGTGTAGTGTTTATAATAGCAGGCCAGCGGCCTGTAAAGAAAGTGCAGGAACTGGCCTGCGAATACGTGAAAGTAACCGGGTTTATACAAGACCTTGCCTCGGTTTACAATAGTGCGAGTGTAGTAGTAGCGCCCCTGCGCTTTGGTGCAGGCACACAAAACAAGGTGCTGGAAGCCATGGCAATGGGTGTGCCTGTAGTTTGCTCCAATATAGGCTTTAAAGGATTGGGCATAGAAAGCGGTGAAGGGGCCGTGATGCAAACCGAAACAAAAGCATTTGCACAAAGTATTGCAGACCTTCTTTCATCTGCAGAGCTGCGGGAGACAACCGGCCGGAAAGGAATAAATGTTATCCGGGAAAGGTTTGACTGGGATGTAATAGCACTAAAGCTGGAGGAATATCTGAAAGCAGTAGCCGGGAAAGTATAGGCTACCAGGTGCCGTTATTCCGCGTGTCTTGCAAAGAATCGGTTATTTGCTGCTCTTGTAGTTTTTTGCGGGCATACTTCGCGCCCCTGAAAAACTCTTCCAGGTTATCGAACGATTTGCGCCATGATATACCCACACCGCCGCGTGAGATATTGCCCTGCTGCAAAACATCAAAGCTGCTGGTCCTGAAAATATAGCCGCGAAGGTTTCCCCCTTCTTTAAACTGGTACTGTACCCGGAAGTCACCAACAGGGTTGAAGTTGTTTTTTGCTGTAGTTGCAGTAGGCCTACCCCAGTCAAGGGAGCTGCCCACATCCAGCGTCAGCCGGTCGTTGAAATAATTTTTAGAAACACCAAAACTCAACTGGTTGCGCAGGCTGCCGCCGCTGGCATCGCCTCCTGAGGGGGCGCCTTCGGCAATGTTATACGTTTTATATTTCAGGTTGAAGGAGAGGTCTTTGTCGCCCGTAAGTTTGCTGATTAGGTTTGTTAGCTGCGAAGAAGCGGTGCCCGAAAATATTTCACTTACATTACTTATAGCGCCTGCGGTGGCATTGCCCCCTAAGTTGCCGCCATTGTCTTCGGCTGGCATAAAACTGCCTATCAACAGCAGGGAAGCTACCTGGCTAAAAAGTTGTTTTTCGTCCTGGTTGTAGCTGAGCAGTTTATTATAAGCCAGTGTCCCCGCAGCACGTTTGTCCGGCAGGTCAAGTTTAAACGTAAGCTTTGGCTCAGCCAGCGAGCCGCGCATATACAACAGGATATTTATATTCTGCGCCGCTTTTGTTTCCGATAACTCTTTATCATCGGATGATATTGCCTGTTTTTCTGCGGAATTGAGCAGGTCGTACAAGCGCGCACGTGCCGTATACACACCTTCCACATTCATTTCCGTCTGGCCTATAGGGCCGTTAAAAGTTATTTTGCTGCCTTCGTTCAGCTCGAAACGGCGTTTAAAGAAGAGTTGTTTCAGGGTAAAAGTATAGTCTCCCTGCTCAATATCGTAAATGCCGTACATTTTAATGTCATTGTCCATAGGTATTTCCATGCTCAGGTTGCCACTGCCGGTTGCGTTAATGGCGTCGCCCGTTGTAGGGTCCAGTACCAGTGTTATTTCAGCCAGCGGGTTCAGTATGGCATCAATGGAAATATTCAGCTTGTTCTTTGGTTTGCGTTTGGTCACCACCTGCTCCTTACCGTAAGTTTTAAAGCTTACATAACTATAGCTACTGCTGGTAGGGGTGCCTGTACCGCCAATTGGTATATAGAAATGCGATTTGTCTGCAGGGCGGGCCTTGGTAATGCGTATGCGCAGGTCGTCTGCCGGACCTGTTATGGAAAGGTTTTGAAACCCTACAATCAGGTTACCGTAAAAGTACTCGTTCTCAGACTCTTTCAGGTCTATCACCTGGAATTTGGAAGAACCCATATTGACAGCAAAGCGCAGGTTTTTAAACCGCTCGTGCGTAATACGCCCTGCCAGTATCGCACTGTTCTTGTACCCATCATACATATTGATATTGCCCAGGTTGATCTCCTCGTTATTTATCTTAACAGTAGCTGTGTGAATATTGTAGGAAGTGCCCAGGAAATCGATATGCATAGCCACATTGTCAAGCCTTACCGTTCCGTCTACATCAGGCTTTACCGCTGTGCCGCCTATGTTTACCGTGCCGTTCAGTATGCCGCTTATACCGCTTACATAACCTTCCAGCAAAGGCGATGCCCATGAAGCAGGGGCATTTTCAAAATTGATGACACCCTCCAGCTTTTGATTGCTGGTGCTGTCAAACAGTACCAGGCTTCCGGCAGCGGTAAGCGAAGCATTCCCCCTGAAGATACCTGTTGACGGGTCAAGCGTTATTTTGTGCGATTTGGCATGATAGTTTCCTGCAAGTTTTACATTGCCAATCGTATCAGCACCAAACTTTACGTCAACAGCCTGCAGGTCGGCCAATATGCTCATATCTGTGAAAAGGCTCTTTACTTTAATCGTACCATTGATGCGCCCGTCGGGCTGGTAACCGGCTATACCGGCAAGCGCCCCTATTTGTGAAATGTCGAGGTTAGTGGCATTAATGACTAACTGGTCTGTATTCTGCTCGTATACGGTATTGGCTGTTATCTGCTGCGGCCCCGTAGTCAGTTTCAGGCCCTGTATATACAGGTAGTTTTTTGCAAAATTGATTTTGCTGCCGCCGGGTATTTCCCATTTTTGCTTTTTCAGGTAAAACTCGGATGGCAGCAAGGATACGAAAAGGGAATCGCCTGCTGCAAAAGCCTTACCATTAATAGTAGCCGTACCATAGCTTGCATCAGAGAAAGTAGCCACATTGAAAAGTAAAGAATCGTTGCCCAGTGATGTTGTGATGCTGATAGAGCCATTCAGGATGCTGTCGCCTACAACCACTTTGTCGGCCTCTGCATTCACCCCCAGTACCCGGAAGTTACCGTCACTTGTAACGTTGACATTGTAGAGCGAGAAATCCTGTATTTTGCCGTAGGGTATCGTAGCCCTTAACGATAGCTGTTGCTTGTAGGTGTTCAGTGAGCCTTTTATATTGGCATTGTTGAAACCCTTTATATCGGGAATGATTACTCCCAGCAGGCTGTCAACCTCTTTTGTAACTATATCGAAGCTGAAGTTCTGCTCCCCGACATACTTTACAGGGGCCTTTATATAATTGGGCAGGTACCCCGAAACATAAAACTGCACAGAACGCGGCAGGTTGCTGAGCGTATAATCTCCTTTTACCGTTGCTTCAAGGGCATTGCTTTCCACAGTCAGCAGCTTATTGTTTTCCCCGCCCGATGAACGTATGTATATAGAATCAAGGTCGAGCCGGTGGTTGTTGCGCATGATGTTGATGTTGTACAATCGTGCGTAACCATTAAAGCTGTCAATGCTGTTGCCCACCCAGTCCAGGTCAAAGTCGGCTACAGCCGTCATGCTGTCTTTGGTAAGGTTCAGGGCGGTAAGGTTGCTGTGCAGCAGGTTGGCCTTCGCATTAATGGCCAGTTGGTGCTGCGAGAAGTCAATATCCCCGTAAAATGCCATTGCGAGGTTAGGGTCGTTGACCAGCAGGTTGCCGTTAAACTGGTTGCGTTCCAGCAACCCGTCGGCCTGGATGTTCCGGTATGGGTATTGCCTGTATTCAAGTCGGTCTATGATAGCATTTATCTGCACTTTTGCACGTTGGGGGTCAAACGCATTGCCTTCAACAGTAGAGTGAAAAGTGAGACTGCCCAGGTCGGACTGACGGAGCAGGGCGCCCAGGTTAAAGTTATCTGTAGCTATTTCCCCCGAATAAACGGCGTTGTTCTCGTTCATGCCGGGCATTTTTAGCTTCACATTGGAAGTAATAGTACCCAGGTTGGTAACAAAAACACCGTTTGTAGCAAAGTTTTCAATATATCCTGTAAAGTCGCCTTTAAAGTAGGCATGGGTCAGTTGCTCAATCGCGATGGTGGGATTGTTTTTCAGCGAAGGGGCATATTTCAGGATGCCTGCCGCCCCGGTCATTATTTCGCCGTTGGTATATTTTATCCATGTGGTATTGATGTCCGGCAGGCCATACATTTCCAGGTTGCCCTTTATCGTGCTGGTGCCGT
This sequence comes from uncultured Flavipsychrobacter sp., assembly GCA_964621795.1. Taxonomy (GTDB): domain Bacteria; phylum Bacteroidota; class Bacteroidia; order Chitinophagales; family Chitinophagaceae; genus Polluticoccus. The sequence continues at coordinate 36,468 of CAZUMM010000012.1, read as the reverse complement.
CATTAATATTCATATTGCGTGCCACAAGGCTATCTACAGAGCCTGCCACATGGCCGTTGGCATGTAATATTGTTTTGAACCGGCGAACAGGGGGGGCAAAATAACCTACATCGTTCGCATCGATTTTGGCATCTTGCAGGTCGCCTACCATCACAACCTTATCTACGTAATCTTCAAAATCGGGAAAGCGGGTATAATGCATGGCATAATACCGTTTTAAAATGCTGTTGTTGGTTTCCAGGTACAGGTTATCACATATAGATGCATTAGGGGACACAGTTACATCGGCTTTTGCTTTTTTGATACGTATGCCACATCTTTCTGTAGCAGTCATATCATCCAGCCTGGCTTTTAAGGTATCACCGGTTATCGAAAGGTCGCGCGCGTCTATTTTGATGCCTGTTATGTTCATGTGTGCAGGGTCAAACTCATTTGCTACAGGTTTGTCATAGCCATTGTCCAGCCTGAAAATACAATCCTCCAGGTATAGCTTGCCAGACTTGATAACCCAGTTCTCTGTATTGAAAGGTGTATTATCAATAACTTTTGGCTTTTTAGGGCGTGGTGGCCGGCCCCCGTCGTAATCGCGCATGATGACTGCTGTCCTCAGCGCTTCTATTTTACGGAAGTCGATAATTTTCTTTTTGAAATCCACCTTTTTTGCGTCAACAAGAAAACTGCCTACGTCAAAATCCATATCGCTGCCTACCCAGGCATCGTCCATGTGAAAGCGTACGTTTTGCAGGTCAACCTTTCTCAGGTCTATTTCAAAATCATTTTTTTTCTTTTTGGGAGTGGTGGAGGGGCCGGAGTCAAAAGCGTCTGCCACGAACTGGTAATTCCATTCGTCTGACCGGGCGGTGCGGTATAAATGGGCATAAGCATCGTGCAGGCCTATGTAATGCAGCACCGGTACGCTTTTCCTGATAATGAACCAGTCTGTAATGCGTACCTGCGCTTCCCCGGCATAAAGCAGGGTATCATGGCTTTTATCTTCGATATACAGCCCCTGTATCAGTACATGGTTTAAAAAGTCGATGCGTACGTTTTTGATACGCACGGTAGTCTTTAACTTGTCAGCAAGTATTTGAGTAGCTTTCCGGGCGAGAAAATTCTGTACGGGGGTCAGGTTTACCAGTACCAGCAATAGTATAATCAGCCCTGTTATTACCAGGACAGTATTCCTTAATATCTTGAGAAACCGGTTCAGCTACTGTTTTTAGTTTTTATTTATTGTACTTCCTGCAAAAATAGCTTCCTTCTGTTACATCTTATAAAAGAATTTGTTAATCATCGGGTGTATGTAAACCGGTTTCTGACGAGGGATAAAAAGGGGGAATAAAAACGGGAAAGCATACATTTAGAAAAAGCATGTTAATTTCGGGGTTCCCGGGAAACTCCCGGCCATTAATCATTAAAACTGAAAACTGCAGTCATGAAGTATTTATCAATATGTGCAGGGTTATTATGTATGAGTATAACAGCAATAGCGCAGCCGCCGGGTGCCTTTAACGGCCAATACCCCGAAACGAAAACCGTTAACCAGGTAGATGATTTTTTTGGTACCGAAGTAAGCGACCCTTACCGGTGGCTGGAAGATGATATGGCTGCCGATACCAAAGACTGGGTAAAACGTGAAAATGTAGTTACAGATGGCTACCTGCAGCAAATACCTTTTCGTGATGCTATAAAAAAACGGCTTTCCGAATTGTGGAACTATGAAAAATATTCCGCACCGTTTAAAGAAGGCGGGTATATTTATTTTTATAAAAACGACGGGTTGCAAAACCAGTCTGTTTTATACAGGCAAAAGGAAGGCGGCGAACCGGAAGTATTCCTGAACCCGAACCATTTTTCGAAAGACGGTACTACTTCGCTGGCAGGCATTGATTTTACCAAAGACGGTTCTATGTGCGCTTTCCAGGTGTCGGAGGGTGGCTCTGACTGGCGCAAGGTGATTGTATTGGATACAAAAACGAAGAAACAGCTTGGCGATACACTGGTAGACATAAAATTCAGCGGCCTTTCATGGCGCGGCAATGAAGGGTTTTATTACAGCAGCTATGATAAGCCTAAAGGCAGCCAGCTATCAGCCAAAACGCAGTACCACAAGTTATATTTTCATAAACTGGGCACCCCCCAAAGCCAGGATAAACTGGTATTTGGCGGCGAAACCACCCCAAGGCGCTATGTAGGTGGCGGGGTAACGGAAGACCAGAAATTTCTTGTTATAACAGCCGCAAACGCCACCTACGGAAATGAACTGTATATACAGGACCTTACTAAAAAGGATGCACCTATACAGCCGGTGGTTACAGGTTTTGCAACCGAACAGGATGTAGTACATTCGGAAAACGGGAAGCTGTACATCTATACCAATATGGATGCAAGTAACCGTAAGCTGGTGGTTACAGACGCGGCCAATCCTAAACCTGAAAACTGGAAAGACCTGATACCCAACAATCCCGCTGCCCCGCTTACTATATCGACCTGCGGCGGGAAATTTTTTGCACAGTACCTGAAACATGCTGTTTCGGAAGTGTACCAGTACGGCCTTGACGGAAAAATGGAGCATAAGATTGAATTGCCCGGCCTGGGCACAGCGGGTGGCTTTGGCGGCAAGCGCGAAGAAAAGGACTTGTATTACAGCTTCACATCTTACGTATATCCGCCGACCATCTTTAAGTACAATATTGCAACGGGAAAGTCGGAGGTGTATAAAAAATCGGGCGTAAAATTTGACCCTTCCGAATATGAGAGTAAACAATTGTTTTTTGCTTCTTCTGACGGTACGGAAATGCCGGTTATTATCACCTATAAAAAAGGGATGCAGCAAAACGGTAATAATCCCCTGATGCTGTATGGCTATGGTGGTTTCAACATCAGCCTTACCCCCAGTTTCAGCATCAGTAACCTGGTGTTTATGGAAGCAGGGGGCATCTATGCAGTGGCTAACATACGCGGGGGCGGAGAGTACGGCGATACCTGGCACAATGCAGGTATTAAAATGGAGAAGCAAAATGTATTCAATGATTTTGTAGCCGCTGCAGAGTACCTCATTGACCAGAAATATACTTCTAAAGACTACCTGGCTATTTCAGGCGGCTCGAATGGCGGCCTGCTGGTGGGCGCCTGTATGACTCAACGCCCCGACCTGTACCGTGTGTGCTTTCCTGCGGTAGGGGTGCTTGATATGCTGCGCTATCATAAGTTTACCGCGGGGGCCGGGTGGGCCTACGATTATGGGACGGCTGATGATAGTAAGGAAATGTTTGAATATCTTTACAAATATTCTCCTGTCCACAACGTGAAAAAAGCCTGTTATCCGGCTACTATGGTAACAACCGGAGATCATGACGACAGGGTAGTGCCGGCGCACTCGTTCAAGTTTGCTGCTGCACTACAGGCAGCACAAACCTGCAACAATCCTGTACTGATACGTATAGAAACCAAAGCAGGACATGGTGCCGGAAAACCAACCTCCATGATTATTGATGAGCAAGCTGACAAGTGGGCTTTTATGTTCTACAACATGGGCCTGCAGTATAAATAACATTCACCTGCCAGTATGTAAACTATAGAGGGTTGCAGTGCAACCCTCTTATTTTTTATCTTGTTCTTTATCCTTCTCCTTCTTTTTATCCTTATCGCTAAAAACCTGTTTTATGGTTTTGATAATACCTTTCTTGTTGTCAGGTCCCGCATGTTGTACATAGTCTGCGGCCCCTTCTGTTTTTAAGGCGGTTTCGGTTATTCCTTCAAACAGCGTTTTCCATATCAGGTTAAAGAAAGAGCCGGTTGGCCGGCGTACCTGGTGCATGGTAACACTTCTTACTTCTTCACCCTCTTCGGGGTTTGACTCGTATATAAGGGTTGCTTTGGCAATAAAAGATATTAATCCCTGTTTTTTCAGGTCTTTATCATCTTCTATTTTCATCAGTTTTATTTTCAGGTTGTTGTAAAGCATGGTCATATCCCCGTCAGAGGCATTTTGGTTGCCCCTTACTGTAAACTTTATAGAGCTTGCATGCATATTCTGAAGGTCGGCTACGGCTAGTGCCTTTACCATTTCCCTTATCTCTCCCGCATCCAGGTTGCGGTGTTCCCCTGTTACGGTAAAGCCGCCCAGCGTATCATTCAGGTTCAGGTTAAAAGTAGCACGTATAGAGCTCCGGCCCATAAAGTTGCCGTGTAGCTTTATGATGCAATGATGGTCGCTGGCAAGCTGCCCGGGAATGTTGGTAATGTTGTTGATGGCCCCGTTAATATCCTGTATATAGAAGCTGCCTTCACGCATGGTATATGCGTTTTTTTCTGTGTAGCGAAACTTGCCGTCCGTTACGTCTACATGCTTTACATAAGTACTGATACCGAATTTCTGCACCAGTTGGTTAGGGAAATTACCCACTTTACTTTTAGTATTATCAGGGGGTACACGGCTATAGTATATGTTAATATAGGCTTGCTTCAGTTGAATATTTGAAGCTTTGATAGTGTTATCGTTTAAAAGCGCTTCGGCATCAAAATCCGAAAGCTGTATAAAAGGGAAATGGATATTATAGATTTCCTTTTCATGCCCTACTTTTTTATAAAAATCGCCCTTGTCGTACCGTGGTTTAAACCTGAAATCTTTTATCGTTGTTTGTTTGTCTTTCATTGATATATGGCCACATTGCAGGTAATACAGCCCGTCATAGGTGGTATACCCGAAGCTGTCAATCTCAATGTTATCCAGCTTGTCATATAATTTTTGGTTTTTGTTTTTTGCACCCGGTTTAAAAAACCAGTCTGTAAATGTGATATTCCCGCCCTTTACTACATAAGTATTACTGTCTGTATTTGCGTGGTTCTGGTACACTATATGTGCCTGCTGTATATACAGGTAATCGCTGCCCACTTTATCTATTGAGGGCTTATCTTTTGCTGTATCGGCCTGCAAAGTATCCTTTGGCAAAGCAGTAATGATAACATCCGGCTTTTGCAGGTAAAATTTTTCGCACACCAGGTTTTTGGTGCCTATTAAAGCGCCAAAATCTATGCCTTTTACTACCGCCCCGGGTATATTCATATTAAATACGGTTTGGGGCGTTTGCCCGGACGCCGACAGGTATTGCAAGCGGGAACTGTCAGCCCATAAACGTACACCCTCCAGCGTAACCTTGTTGGCCAGTAAATTGATGCTGATATCATCAACAGAAACTTTGTACAAGCTATCTGAGGCACTGGCAACCCATCCGGGAAGGTTTTTTTGTATAATTCCTTTATAATGAGTAGATAACCATAATATTACACCTATAGCTATTCCTAAAAGGCTGAGAATGCATATAACAACAATTTTCAGGGTTTTCCTGCTTTTATGATAAATCATCATATAACCATTTGTAAAATCATGCCAATCAATTAAATCGAAGTATCTTGCGGCTGTTTTTTAAAATGCAATTATGTATAGAACGCATACCTGTGGCGAATTAAGAGCTGAACATATTGGTACGGAAGTAACCCTGGCAGGCTGGGTACAAACCATCCGCAAATTTGGTAGTATTACGTTTGTTGACCTGCGCGACCGTTATGGGATTACACAGTTACTCTTTAACGAAGCGCTGAATAGCAGACTGGACGAAACACCGCTTGGCCGGGAATTTGTACTGCAGGTAAAAGGGAAAGTGCTGGAACGCAGTAACAAGAACCCCAAAATGCCCACCGGCGATATAGAAATCGAAGTGGCTGATTTTGCTATTATGAATATGGCCTCCGTGCCGCCGTTCACTATTGAAGAGGATACAGATGGCGGAGACGAGCTGCGTATGAAATACCGTTACCTGGACCTGCGCCGCCCTGCATTGCGCCGCAATATGGAGCTACGGTATAAAGTAAACCGTTCTGTACGCAATTACCTGGATGCGCAAGGGTTTTGGGATATAGAAACGCCATTCCTCATTAAATCTACACCGGAAGGCGCGCGTGACTTTATTGTGCCTTCACGCATGAATGAGGGACAGTTTTACGCACTGCCGCAGAGCCCGCAAACTTTCAAACAACTGTTGATGGTAAGCGGGTATGACCGTTATTATCAAATAGTAAAATGTTTTCGTGATGAAGACCTGCGTGCCGACCGTCAGCCTGAGTTTACACAAATAGACTGTGAAATGAGCTTTGTGGAGCAGGAAGACGTGCTGCAAACTTTTGAAGGGCTGTTCAAGCATGTTTTTAAAGATGTGAAGGGCATTGAAATAAAGGAGGCTTTCCCACGTATGACCTGGGACGATGCTATGTGGCATTATGGTAATGATAAACCCGACCTGCGCTTTGAAATGAAGATACAGAATGCAAAAGCGGAGGGTAAAGTATATGCAGCGGTATTGAACGGGATAGATTTTAAAGTGTTTAGTGAGGCGGAAAGCATCCTTGCCATTTGTGTGCCGGGAGCATCGGAATATACCCGCAAGCAGGTAGATGAGCTGACGGAATGGGTAAAACGCCCGCAAATAGGTATGACCGGGCTTATATACGTACGTTGCAATGCAGATGGGACGTATAAAAGCAGTGTAGATAAATTCTTCAATGCAGAACAGCTAAAAGAATTTGCCGGTTTCTGCAAAGCAAATGCAGGAGACCTGGTATTGGTATTGGCAGGAAAAGAAACCCGTACCCGCAAGGCAATGAGCGAGCTGCGCCTGGAAATGGGTGAGCGCCTGGGGCTTCGCAATCCTGACGAATATAAGCCGTTATGGGTAATAGATTTCCCGTTGTTTGAGTACGATGAGGAAAATGACCATTGGGCTGCACGCCACCACCCGTTTACCGCTCCCAAACCTGAACAGGTGGAATTGATGAATAACCGGGAGCATTTCGGAAAAATAAAAGCCAATGCATACGATATAGTATTGAATGGCACCGAAATAGGCGGAGGCTCTATAAGAATATTCCAGCGCGACTTGCAGGAAAAAATGTTTGCTGCCCTCGGGCTCGATAAAGAAGAGGCACAGGAAAAATTCGGTTTCCTGTTGGGGGCTTTTGAATATGGCGCGCCGCCACATGGAGGCATTGCCTTCGGTTTCGACCGTCTGTGTGCTTTGCTGGGGGGCCAGGAAAGCATCCGCGATTTTATTGCATTCCCCAAGAATAATGCAGGCAGGGATGTGATGCTGGATGCCCCGTCTGAAGTAGACGAAAGCCAGCTTGATGAACTTAGCTTAAGATTAAAACATAAATAGCCCAATATTAAGATTTATCGCTATTTTGAAATATTAATCTGTGTGTTATCTTTATACCAGTAATTTCATGCTATGAAGAAATTTTTTATAACGGCATTATTGGCTACAGGTGTATCATTTATACTCCCTTCCTGCAACAACGGGGCTTATGATGCTGATCCTACTTCCAGTACCGGCGCTTTAAACCCTTTAGACCCTAATAGCGGCGTGACAGTGTACCTGGGCACGGCAAAAGCTACATTAAACAGTACAGCAACAACTTTTTACCCTGTATATTATATTGAGAAAGACCCCGGCACAAGGTTTGACATATACGCTATGCGTGCGGGCGACGACGTATTGAAGCATACTATTTTATTTTCCATACGCGGGTTTAAAAGCCTGACCGAATTCAGCGCCCTGGTTACCTATCAATACCAGGATACCACAGGCTGGGACAGCACAGTTGTTTACACCGGCGATGTGCAGGTAAAACTGACCGGTAATGAAGGCGGCAATCTCCGCGGTACCTTTAGCGGTGAAGTGTTTTATGCAACCAAAGTCAGCAACCACCTGGAAAAAGTTATTCCTGACGACCTCGAAAGTGAATCGCTTTTGTCTGACCTGGATAAAAGTAAATCTATCAGGATTACAGACGGTGAGTTTTATGCACCACCTAAAAAATAAGTTCTGAAGTGAGGTATAAAGAAAGGCCGGGTTTTATGAACCCGGCCTTTCTTTATACTGGCAGTATCTAAAAGTAGTAATTACGTTGCTCCTTCTTTAGCTTTAACATGAGGCCCATGTAGAAGTCAAGGTTTTTAAAGTTGCTGCTCAGCGCACTTGAAAGCAAGGTATTGGAGCCTATATATAATGGCCCGGACTGGAAGATCGTACCCAGTGTAGCCGTTTGGTAGCCGATGAAGGTAAGCGGCATACCCACCTTGAATTTTCTTGTTCCGTAAGTAGGGGTCAGGTTGATGTAATTTACATAAGCAGGCCTGTATATCTCACCGCCATTCCCACGCAGGTTCAGCAGCAGGTTTACAGAGAAATTCAGTTTTTTCGTAGCATTATAATCTGCATTCAGGCGAAAGGCTGTTGGCAGCCCCATTCTGAATTTTTTTGGTTCATCTTTGCGCACAAGTAATGTATCATCTATAAGCCGGTTTACATATTGCGCCCACTGTTCTCCTTTTTGTACATTGAAAGCCTCTATTTTCTCTTTAGTTACCGTAAAGGAATAACTACCGCTGCCGGTATCGGCGATGTAAGTGATGCCGCCTATATCGGTAATAGAGGCAGCTATACTGTATAAATAAGGGGTATTAATATTCGGGTCGCCGTTTTCATGGTATTCATATTGAAACCCTATATCCAGCCCCAGGCTGCCCCTTCCTGCACGTTGCAGCAGCGCGGTAGGGTCAAATTTGTTATCTGCACCGTCTATAGGGTTTGTATTATAGGAAAAAACGCCGTTAATATCGCCGTGCAGCCCGGCTATGGAATCCTTGTTGCTTTGTACGTAGGTGGTGCCTTTTGTATATACGCTGCCGGCTGCAAACCCCATCAGGTACTTTACCGTTACGCCACCCCTCAGTATATGGTAATAGTCGTTGCGCAGCTCGCGGCCGTAGGTAATGCCTACTTCCGCAAACGAATGTGTTGAAATACCAGCCTTGTCGAAATTGAGCGGTACATTATAATAAGCGGCATCCATGTACCCGAACAAACGGAACTCCGTATTGGTAAGGTTTCCTGCACGTACTATTTCCCTGAACCTTGTATATATACCTATGTTATGCTTCTCTTTATAATTGAAAGAAACAGCAGGGCCCAAAATGTCTATATTTCCCCAGATGTGCTTTTTATACTCTGCAAGGTTTTTATAATAATCAACATTTTGCTGTGCGCCGCTGTAAGAGCCGCCAAACAGCCAATCGCGCTTCAGCAGGTAGGCGTTTGTTCCTGCCGTAATATTAGCGCCGAAAATGTTTATTTCCGTACCGTCTGATGCGCTGTTTACCCATGCGGGATTATTGGGAACGAACTGTATGGCTGAATAATCTTTCGCCATCAATCCGATGAACTGCTGGCCGAAACTTTTTACTGAGATCAATAAAACCAATAGAACTATGTAACCGCTTCTTTGTGGCATTATGTGTGCTTTTTAGGCTATGTCCGCCCGCAAATTACCACTATTAAACGCGCTTTGGCTGTTCACAGTATAATAGAATTGTAAAATTACTGCGTGACAGTGGCCAATACGTTTCATTATTTAACCTGTAACTAAAAAAAATAAAGTCCCGCACAATGTGCAGGACTTTAAAAAGAGAAAATATCTACAGCAATTAAGCAATCTCAACTTCAGCACCAGCTTCAGTCAGTTTAGCTTTCAGCTCTTCAGCTTCAGCTTTGCTTACGCCTTCCTTTACATTTTTAGGAGCGCCGTCTACCAGTTCTTTAGCTTCTTTCAGGCCAAGACCAGTCAGTTCTTTAACGATTTTCACAACGTTCAGTTTAGAAGCGCCTGCGCTTTTCAGAACAACATCGAAAGATGTTTTCTCTTCAGCAGCAGCAGCGCCACCACCGTCGCCAGCGCTCATTACTACTGCGGCTGCAGCTGGTTCGATACCGTAATCTGCTTTTAATACGTCAGCCAGTTCCTGTACTTCTTTTACAGTCAGGCCTACCAGTTGTTCAGCTAATGCTTTAACGTCTGCCATTTTTATAACTTTTAAATGTTTTAAAATTTGTTTTTTATAGTACGAGCTTGGAAGCCAAAATTTAATGTGACAATTTGATAATTAGCGTATATGCAATGCACAGATAATCGTCGAATTGTCGGGTTGACAAATTGTCAAATTACTCTGCTGCAGGTGCATCAGGTGCTGCATCAGCCGATGGAGCATCCGGAGCAGCATCTGTTGACGGTGCTTCAGGAGCCGCTTCGGCTTTAGTTTCACCACCATTTTCAGCATTGTGCAACAGGGCAGCGATAACGCGTTTTGCCGGAGACTGCAGCAAGCCGATAACATCGCCGATAAGTTCGTTTTTCGTCTTGATTTTAGTCAGTGCAACAAGTTGGTCATCGCCAATGTATATTTCACCATTGATAAACGCAGCTTTCAACTGCGGCTTTTGCTGGTTTGGGCCCTGGCGGAAAGAGCTGATAATCAATGCAGGCTCTTTGGGGCTTTCGCTGAACATAAGGGCAGTTACATTATGCAGGGCATCGTAAATACCATTGTATTTTTCAGCATCCAGTCCTTCCAGTGCTTTTTTGATAAGCGTGTTCTTAGCTACTTTCATTTCCACTTGCTTATCGAAGCAGTGGCGACGAAGCTTGCTCACTTGTTCTACCGTTAATGATTCGGTATCCGTGATATAAAAGTTGTTATACTGGGAGAACTTCTCCTTCAGTACTTCGATTACTTCTGATTTTTGAGCAGGTGTCATTGCTTTAATTTTTTGCCCCTCCTAACCTCCCGGGGGAGGAACACAGAGAGAAGTTTTTTAATTTAAGTTTGCCTTTTACCCCTCCGGGAGGGGCAGGGGAGGCTCCTACGCTACGGTTTTAGTATCAATTGCCAAACCGGGGCTCATAGTAGAAGCCATGCTAATGCCTTTCAGGTAAGTACCTTTGGCAGTAGAAGGTTTCATACGTATCAGCGTATTGATGAGCTCCTGTGCGTTTTCAGCAAGTTTGGCAGGCTCAAAAGATACGCGGCCCACAGAAGCGTGGATGATACCGGCTTTATCTATTTTAAATGCTATTTTACCACCTTTTACATCAGTTACTGCAGCGGCAACATCGTTGGTTACAGTACCTGTTTTAGGGTTGGGCATCAGGTTGCGGGGGCCGAGTATTTTACCCAGGCGGCCTATTTTAGGCATTACCGCAGGTGTAGCAACAATAACGTCTACATCTGTCCATCCGCCCTCTATTTTCTGCACAAATTCATCCAGGCCTACATAATCGGCGCCTGCATTCTTTGCTTCAGCTTCTTTATCGGGGGTACAAAGTACCAGTACGCGTTTTGTTTTACCGGTGCCGTGGGGCAGGGTAACGGTGCCGCGTATAGCCTGGTCTGCCTTCTTAGGGTCTACACCCAGGCGTATATGCATATCTACAGAGCTGTCAAACTTCGTGCAGTTGATTTCTTTAACCAGTGAGGAAGCCTCCGACAATGTATATACTTTATTTTTATCGAGTTTCGCCTCTACGGCTTTTCTTTTTTTTGTGATTGCCATTGCTGCAATAATTTAAATAAGGTGAACCAATGGATTAATTGTTCCAGGGCGCATCGCCTTCAACAGTCAGGCCCATGCTACGTGCTGTACCGGCAACCATTCTCATGGCGCTTTCTACGGTAAAGCAGTTCAGGTCGGGCATTTTGTCTTTGGCAATTTCTTCTACCTGTGCCCAGGTTACCTTACCTACTTTATTACGGTTAGGTTCTTTCGATCCTTTCTGGATTTTAGAAGCTTCCATCAACTGCACGGCAGCAGGAGGCGTCTTGATAACGAAATCGAAAGACTTGTCAGCATAAACTGTGATGAGCACGGGAAGAACTTTTCCCATTTTGTCTTGTGTGCGAGCATTGAACTGCTTGCAGAACTCCATAATGTTGACACCCTTAGAACCCAGTGCTGGGCCGATTGGGGGTGCCGGATTGGCCTGGCCGCCTTTACATTGCAGCTTTACATAGCCGGTAATTTCCTTAGCCATTAAACTATCTTTTGGTGTTAACGAATTGTTTCTATGCGGTTGCCCGCTACAACTCTCCCAAATGCAACCTTAAAATAAGAGCAATATTGAGAATTGGAGTGCGAAGGTAAGGTATATATTTATATTAGAAAAAAAATTTTGAAGGAATTTCCGGGCTTCTGGGCTTGGTATAAAAAGGAGGTTATCTCAAAAGTCCGAGACAACCTCTCTTTTTATTCGCATACTGCCCTAATTGGGGAAATTTTTGTGTAGGCGATTGTCAGGCGGTTCAAAAGGCTTTTGGACCCGCCTCTTTTATTCAATAATTATTTTTCTGACCACGTGCCCCTCTTTGCCCGACTCTATAATATAATATACCCCACCAGGTTGATTGCCAACATTTATTGCCGTTTCTCCCTTTCTTACATGGCCCGAGAATATTTCTTGCCCCAGTGTATTAGTTATTCGTATTTTATCGTACTTGTTATTGTCGTTTTTTATAATAAACAACCCTTTGTTAGGATTAGGGTACACTTGTACATCCCCCGTCTGTGCAACTTTGGTAACATTAAGGTAATTAATCCAGTTTTTCGTATAGTCTGTCATTACCACAGGGTTCACATCAAAATAAATACCTGCACGGTTTTCAATTTTTGTACCCTTTGCCAGGCCGGTCATTGCATTGATGCTGTAAGACACAAACCCCTTGTTAGCTTCATGATGGCTGGAATCTGGTAGTTTGATATCGGGCATTTCAAAACGTACAATTTTTTTACCGCCGGCTCCTGTGAAAACACTCGCCGCCGTTCTGTGCGAAGATGAAATCATCTGGAACGAATGTGCATCTACGTAGGCCGGCAATGTATCCAGCACGTATATATTAAATGCTGTGTCAGTACCTGTATTTTCAAAATGTATGGTATAATCCAGTTTTGTACCCGGTACAATAGCACCAGCAGGCGTTACTTCCTTGCTATTAGGGTCAAAGCTCGCCACTACAGTATCACACCTGCCTTTATTATTATTAGCTATATTAACATCGCCGGATGGTGCTGAAATGGTTGCTGTGGAACAAATGGTATCGCCAAGCGTAAATGATAATGGCGAAGCTGGCAGTATTTCAATAAATCCGTAAAAAACACCCAGGCTCGACAGGTTCGGGATGGTCCACGTCACTGTATTGCCCGAAACGCTACTGGGAGTAGGGCTGGCAGCAAAATAGGTGAATTTGTTACTGATAGTAGCAGTTAACGTACCTGTCTGGTTCGAGCACGACATATCTTTTGCGCTTACTACTATATACGAATAACTGGTAGGCCGGTATTTACCATAAATATTTGTAACAGCCATATCGCACGACGATGTACTTCCGCACTGAACCCCGAAATCTACATTCGTTGTATTCAGGGTAGATGGCAACGTAACAGTTACCATACCATTTGCCGGACAGGCAATATTCATCCCCGTTGGTGCATCCAGCAGGTGGAATGTATAAGTTTTTCCCGGTGTCAGCGATTTTTGCAGATAACCGTTTACCAGTACGGTATCAATGTTAATACCTGCTGAATCTATAGCTACGTGACAGCTGCCTTGCCAGCAGTTAGTTTCCCCCGCGTCAAAATTACAGTTGCTGTTCTGGTCATTATATATCCGGATAGCAGCAAATGTGCACATCGTAGTAGTGATGGAAAACTGTACCGAATCAACAGGCGTAGAATTGTACCTTAATACATGCTTTACTATATAGCTGCCTGGCAGCCCGTAATGGTGGGTTATGCCAATTGCCGACATGTAGGAAGATGCATTGGTACTGCTGCTGCCATCCCCGAAAAAAGTAGTAACACTCAGGCTGCCTGATAGCTGTGAAGTGGTTTTAAATACAAAGTTGCCATAGCAGGAGTCTTTTTCGGTATGGCTTGTGATAGTGTATGGCTGCGCGAAGATAGGACCTGTAATAAACAAGATGGTTAATACAGCGAAAAATTGTAAATAGGATTTCATAAGTTTTTTTTAGTTAAAGATAGGTTGATAAAACTTGTAATGTGAATTGCTGTAGACAAGTATGGTAGCACGATAGTGCTATGTTATGTCAGCTAACAATAAAAAAGTGGAAAGTATAAATTTCTACATAAGGTTTATTTTAAAGGCTATAAAAACAGGATAATAATTATCTACAAATATAACACCAGAATAACATGCGCCTTTGTCATTATTTTGCCATAAATAAATGAGTTCGCTATCTTTCGGTCAAATTATAACCCTTGCCTCGCCTATTAACGACAATCTTGTTCCTTTTTTCAGGAAAGCTTTTGCTAAAACAGGTACAATATATGATTGCTGGCAACGCCGGTTATGCAATACGCGTTGCATTATTATTTTGCCTTATCACAACGGCCTACATTTCATCAGGGCAGGAGAATACACATCATAAAAGAGAAGTATGGCGTTTATTTGATGAATATGATTATAAAGCCAAAATGAAGATAGAGGGAGATTCCATGCTGGGGGAGATAATTTATTACTACCAGGGGACGGATAATATAAGAAGCACAGGAAGGATTGTGAATAAAAAGCGGGAAGGGAAATGGGTTTATTACTATGATAGTAAGGGTAAGACAAGAGCTATTGAAAATTTTAAGAATGGAATATTGAATGGTAAGGCGGCTTATTATGAGGAGCAATCTTCTAGGGTGCGGATGGAAGGAAATGTGGTTGATGGTAAGGCAGAAGGAGAATGGAAAATATACTATCCCGGTACCACAAAGCCTGAAATTATATGTAATTATAAAAGCGATATTAATAACGGGCTTTTTTCTGCTTATGATTCGGTTACCGGTAAGTTGAAACTACAGGGCAACTACCTGGAAGATAAACGTGATGGGGAGTGGAAAGAATATTACGGGGGTAGTGGACAGTTAAAAATCGTCTGCCACTATACTGAGGGCATATATAATGGACAATATACCCATTATGATTCGGCTACAGGCTATACGTATATTTCACTGTCTTATTTGAATGGGAAAAAAGACGGGGAAATGAAAACGTATTTTAAAGGTAGCAGACAGTTACAACTAGATATGCATTACAAAAACGGGAAGTCTGAGGGCCGTTTTATATTACGGGATTCGCTGACCGGCAAAGTTGTTATCATTGGTGAAAAGGTGAATGGGAAAATGGCAAATGAATGGACGTATTATTATGATGGTACCGACCGCATCAGAAAAATTGTGAACTATAAAAATGATAAGCTATCTGGCCAGGCTAAATATTATGACTCAGCCAGTCGGATGTTAAAGGCTTTTGGAATGTATGAAAATGGAGCCAGGGATGGAGTGTGGACTTTTTACTATCCGGGTAGCAATGCAATAAGAACTATTGAAAATAATAAACATGGAAAACTGGAAGGAGAAACGATAAGATATGATTCTGCCACGCATACGGTAAAGTATAAAGGTTATTATAGGAATGGCAAAAAAATTGGCGACTGGAAATATTATTATACAGGTACCAATAAACTGAGAAAACTAGAGTACTATAAAAAAGATAAAGAACAAAGAGGATTTATCGCTTACGATTCTGCTACTGGCTTACCTAAGGTGACAGGTAAATACAAAAATGACCTGGCAATAGGTAAATGGATATATTACTTTCCCGGTACTAAGATTATAAAACGTACAATTGAATATAAAAAAGACAGTAAAGAGGGCGATGCTGTTTTTTATGATTCTACAGGCCATATAATTACTAGGGGAACATACCACAATAATACCAGAGATGGCAAATGGCTATATTATTATGGAGATAATGCAAGTGTAAGATTCGAGGAGAATTATAGTAACGGTAAATTAAATGGATATGCTATAAAATATGACAAACAGGGTAATAAGATATATGATAAACAATTTATCAATGGGAAGGAAAATGGAAAGAGTACATACTACTATCCTGATTGTAAAAAAGTTTGGGCTACCATATCGCTGGTTGATAATATACGGGATGGGGAATTGCTCACCTTTTACGAATCTGGTATACGAAAACGTGTTGAAGTTTATGAGAAAGGTTATAGGGTTTCGTCAAAATGTTACGCAGAGAATGGTAATGAAATATCTTATTATCCTTTATTTATCGATGCGCAATTTGATGGTGATGTAATGACTTATATTGGTAATAACCTGAAATATCCTGAGGAAGCTGAAAATTCGGGCGTTGAAGGGAAGGTGCTTGTTAAGTTTATAATCAGTGAATCAGGCTTAGTGAAAAATGCAGAAATAGTGGAAAGTTTAGGAGAAGTTTTTGATGAGGAAGCTTTAAGAGTAATTTCTCAAATGCCACCCTGGCAACCTGCAGTTTTTGATGGTATACGCTATGAAACAGCAAAGACACTCCCAATTGTATTTTGGAGGCCTGAAGAAGAAAAACAAGAATAGAGCGAATTTCTGTTTTTGCCATAAACAGGACAGTTTACTATCTTTCGGCAAATCATACGTATGTACCGTCTATTTACCATAATCCTTATTCTTTTTTCTTCGAAGGCGCTCGCTCAATCCGATACAATATATTATGACCGGGACCGCCTGGAATGTGATGCACAATCGGCAACAAGCTTTGATGTCATACAAAGGGTAAGCGATTCCGATTATTTCGCTGCTATGTACATTGGTCGCCCTTATCGGTTACATCAAACTATACACTATAAAACACTGGAACCGCCCGTTTACCAGGGGGAGGTTGTGTACTATTATATGAACGGGGATACTGTACACGGCTGGTATGATAAGAACATGTACACCGGTGAGCAAAGGGCCTATTACGATAAAGAAACCGAAGATACGCTGCAGGCCATACTGCATTTAAAAGGCGGCAAGCTGCATGGCAACCTGGTCAGCTATTACCGTAATGGCAAAGTGAAGCGCAGGGCGCGTTATGCCAATGATATGCCGGTGCTTGCCCATCAATATGACGAAAACGGGAATGAAATTGATTATACACCCTTCATGACTATGCCCCTGCCGCCTTACGATATAAATAAATACCTTGCTACACACATCAGGTACCCCATGAAAGCAAGACGGGAAAACATACAAGGCAGGGTGATGATCAGGTTTGTAGTAGATAAGACCGGCAAAATAAGGGATGCCATAGCAACCAGTAAAACGGATGAACTACTGAACAGGGAGGCGCTGAGGGTGGTACATAAAATGCGCGACTGGAAACCGGGGATATATGACGATGAACCTACAGATGTTTATTTTACATTACCTGTCCTGTTTAAGCTTGAATAATGAAGTGTCTTTTTTTCTTTTTCCTGATCATTGTACCCAACATCATCAAAGCCCAAAACGATACGCTGTATTTTGATGAGTTACGCCAGGTGCGTACACTGAACGAGGCAACTTATTATCGCCTGCCATCCGTTAAGGATGGGGATAAGTACAAAATAGAAGACTATTATATATCAGGGAAGTTGAAGGCTGAAGGGCATAGCCTCAGCTCCGATTCATTGATCTGGGACGGGCTATATACATCCTATTATGAAAACGGCAATAAAAACGAGGTAGGGAATTATATCAATGGCTACAGGGTTAATAACTGGAAGCAATATCGTGAAAACGGTAAGTTATGGGTGCTTCTGTCGCATGATATTACATCGGATACAACTGAGATATTAAGAAGCTTTTATGAGACGGGCAAAGTAAAGCGCATTGAATACAGGGTTAAAGATAAAGACACTACCGGGGTGTGTTATGATGAAGACGGAAATAAAATGAAATACACACCTTTTGCGCAAATGCCGGAGTTTAAAGGTGACATAGACAGGTTTCTTGCAGAGAATATACATTATCCCATTGGTGCGGTACTTCATGAACTGGAGGGAAGGGTACTGGTGAATTTTACGGTTTTAGAGGACGGAAGGGTTGATGATGTCAAAGTGCTTAATCCGTCAATTGACCCCGTATTGATGCTTGCTGCGGTGAGCGCAGTTAAACTTACCAATGGAAGATGGAATCCCGGTAAGGAGGACAATATTCCGGTAAAAACTCATTTCACTCTTCCTGTATTATTTAGTCTGTATTAATGAAGTACTCCTTATTTATTCTCCTGCTTTTTGTACCGGAATTAATCAAAGCACAAATCGATACCTTATTCTTAAAGAATTCAGGGCAGGTGGCAAGCTTTGAAGAGGCGGATTGTTATAGACTACCATACATTCACGAAGGAAATAAGTATAAAGTTGTCAACTATTATAAAGATGGTCGGCTAATGTCCGAAGGGTACTCTCTTACGTTTGATTCATTGATCTGGGATGGACCATATCTTTCATATTATAGTAATGGAAATAAAGATGAAACAGGCCAGTATGCAAACGGGCATAAAATAGGCAACTGGAAGAAATACAGAAATGGAGGCAAGCTATGGACATTGATATCTTATAACCTGTTGTCAGATACGGTCGAGATATTACGTAGCTTTTATGAATCAGGTAAAGCGAAACGAATAGAATACAGGATAAAAGATAAAGATACCAAGGGCGTCTGTTTTGATGAAAATGGAAAAGAAATCAAATTCACCCCTTTTGAGAAAATACCACAGTTTAAAGATGGTATAAATAGGTTTTTAGCAACCCAGATACGATACCCTGATGAGGCCCTTGAAGGCAACTGGCAGGGAAAAGTAATTACCCAATTTATTGTCAATGAGGATGGCTCTATTGATAGTATCAGTATCTTAAAACCTTTGGTACATCCATCTTTAATGAAAGAGGCCATAAGGGTCATCAGGTTGACAGATGGTAAATGGGAGCCAAAGATTCAGGATGATAAGCCAGTTAAGACATATCATATAGTCCCCGTTATATTTAGGTTAGACTGATGAAACAATTTGTACTTGCGAGTTTGCTTTTAATGCCTGTAAAAGTACTTTATATGATGCCTATAGTATTTTCAAAATGATAAAAAATATTTTCTTTTTCTGCCTTTTCATCCCCCCGGTTGTTGTTATGGCTCAGCGCGATACCCTGTATTTTAATAACAACAACCGCCTGGTATCAAAAGATAAAGCCTCATGGTACCGTTTACCGTATGTACCGGTAGGTGAAAAATATAAAATAACAGACTACTATATGAATGGGGCGCTGATGGCTGAAGGGTACTCGCGTTCTGCTGATAGCCTGATCTGGGACGGGCCGTTTAAATCTTATTATAAGAACGGAAGAAAGTTTGGCGAAGGCAATTATATGAACGGGTACCAGGTAGGTGCCTGGAAGACCTATTATGAAGATACGGATAAGCTGTGGGTATTGTGTACTTACAATCTTGTCTCTGATACAGTTCGTATTCTCAGAAGCTTTTACAAGTCTGGTAAAATAAAACGCATAGAATATAATGTGAAAGATAAACAACCTGCAGGAGTATGTTTTAACGAGGACCGCGAAGAGATACCATTTACACCGTATCATACATTAGCTTCCTTCAAAGGAGATGTGAATATGTTTCTTGGCCAAAATATACGGTACCCGGATGATGCAAGAGAGGCAAAAGCCGGGGGGCGGCTGATGGTCGTATTCACAGTCGATGAAAACGGCGAGTTACATAATATTCATTGTGCAGACAACTTCCTGTTCCGTTCGTTGAATGAAGAGGCTATACGTGTTGTCGGTTTAAGCAGCGGGCTATGGAATCCTGCTTTACTTGACGATAAACCTTATGAAACCGTCTGTAATGTGCCTGTTATGTTCGTGATTGAGTAATGTATTATATATATGTACATCCTTCCCAACATTTCTTATCTTTAAACAGGTCTTATAAACTGAAACCCGGTAAAAAATGAAGTTCGGATATACTGTATATATTGCTGTTGTAGCGTTTGTGTTGTGGGGATGCTCGAAATCCAAAACACCTGTAACGCCTTACTACCCGGATGATTATGGCGATTTTGCCTATCAAATAGAAGGCATTACAGATACCAGTGTAGAGCGGCTGGGCACTACCGCCAAACTCGTTTACGTGAAAAAGACCTCCGGCCCTACCGAAGATGTACAATTTTCTGCTGAAAACCTTCCCGAGGGTGTTACCATCAGCTTTGAGCCCGAAACGGCACAGCCTCCGTTTAACATGTACATGAGCATAAAAGCGGCGAAAACACCCGAAGGCGACTACCCTGTTGTTATCAGCAGCTATAGTAAAACAACAGGTGTTAAGAAAACGCCCTTTACACTCAAAGTAAAACCTTATGGCAATGAGGCCAAAGGCCTTGCAGGAGGCTTCCGTGAAACGCATAATTGTAACCAGACGGGCGAGAATGCCTTCAATGTATTTCTTGAAGTAGCCTCAACCGCCACCAACCGTATTAACATCAAAGGCTTTTGGAGCAGTGCCTGGACCAATGTGGTGTATGCCGACCTGGATGCAGCCAATAAAACGCTGGTGATACCTGCACAAATACAAAATGGCCTTGAATATAAAGGCAGCGGTACCTATACGGAAGACCTGCTAACCATAAACTATACCGTGAAAGATACATTCAGTGCCAATATTGTAAACGAAAGCTGTACTGCTACGCTAACGAGGCAGTAAGCTAAAGGCCGGTGGTTATAACATCTTTGCCCGCTTCCTTCTTAATATGGCAGCAATCGGCAGAAATGGTATACGGTTCATTCACTATTTCTTTATTGCCCTTTATCGCAATAAAGTGAAAACCTGCCTGTTTGTTCTGAAGGTTTTTTACATAGCTGTCATCTATTACCACATACTTACCGTTCAGCATTTGTTGTTCAAAATGCAGGGTATCGTGCGAGCCGTCTTTTATAGTGAAGACCTTATCGGCCGTTACGGCATTGCCCGAAGCATCTGTTATATCGGCAGTTACCATAGCAAACATCATGGTGCACATAACATGTGTGCAATCGGTTTTGTCGCTTTGTTTTTCCTTGTTGCAGGAGCCGTATATAAATGCAGGGGATAAAATTGTTGCCAAAGCAATGTTCAATAACCTGTTCATATTGTTAGTTGTTAAAAGTTTAAGGCACAAAAAAGGGTACAAATAATGTACCCGGTTTATGTAAGATATATAAAAATGAGTTAAGGCTCTGTGGCTGTATATACTACACCTACGGCATAGTTACCTGCATTATGCTTGGAGGTATGCTTCATCTGGTAGTTTACCGCAAATGTTTGTTCGCCGCGGCGGCCCTTTGTAATAATGTCTTTTGGAGAATCTGTAAGTGTAGTATACTGTTGCAGGTTTTCTTTTGCCCCTTCGGCCAGAACAGAAAGGCGGAGGTCATTTTTAGTGCCTGGAGTTGCAGTGCCTGCAGCCGGTTCGTTTTCTTCAGGTTTCAATGCGCTTACTTTTACCACAAAGTTTTTGTTGCTGCGTATCCTGAACTCCTGCTCTGTGCCCGTACTATGTGTTTTGCCTTTTTTCATAGTAAGCTGCACTTCCGGTTGTTTAAGGGAGGCAATTTCTATGGAAGGCTGAATATGTAATTCTATCCGCTGGTAAGCACTTGCGCTGCCTTGTGCGTTGGCTTTAATGCCGAGGGTAAAAAAAGCTGCCAGTAAAAGGCAGAAAAACTCTCTCTTATCCATTATCAATTTTTTAAAGTTTAAAAAATTGTGTTCTATTCTAAATTCACTTAACCTCTCTCCTTGTTAAGTGGTTGTTAACAGGGTTGTTAATCAACTGTTAACGAAAATAAATAAACAAAACCAAAGAAACAAGCTTTTCAGCATGAAACTTTGGTTTTATGTATTAAAAAAAGGTTAATTACTTTATTTCGACGGTACTTTCCATTGCTTCCAGCGAAAGGTCTTCGCCACCGTCAACTACGCCAAGAGCGGAATATTTGCCTTTGGGTAAATCTTTAGGGATTGTAAAACTGATAAGACGTTTCTGGTCGGGGAACATCGGAAAATCGGTAGCTTCTATTTTTGTTTTCTTGCCGCCGGTTAAAGATGTAAGTTCAAGATATGCTTTGCATTCCAGCATAATTTCGCCTGTATTCTGGCACAGTATCTGGTACACATTGGGTATGGAGTCTACCGGTTTCAGATCAAGTATACGTACTTCTTTCTCTGTAATGTTGGGAGGAGTTTGGTAAATGTGTACGCCAATGCGCAGCAGGTTTCTCACGGTAGCGGCAGCATTTTTATTCGTCATGTTATCCTGCTCCTGCACGGTTTCTATGAAAAGCATGGCCCATTTCATTTGGGAAGTAGCTTCGGCAGAATCGGGGACGGCAAGTTTTACGGTTATCTGGGTAGATTTTCCCGGTTCCAGTTCTACAAAGTTCCTGTTCAGTGTAATCCACCTTGCACAGGAACGGGGGCGTGTATTAGGGTCAAAATATTCATGGCCACCTTCTATATCCCGTATCCAGTCGTTTAAGTATAAACGGAACTGCACTTTTTTATCTGACCCGTTTGATATGTTAATTACCTGAGCCTCACTTTGGCCATTTGCCAGAGAAAAGTCGAGAGTAGTGGGGTATACACCTAGATTTTGTGCTGAAACTTTTTGTGACAAACTTGCTATAAGAAAGATTGCCAAAAGAGAAAAGGCCTTAAATTGTTTCATATAATATATAAAAGCGGCTCTGATAGGATACAAAACAACAAATTTTAGAATAAAAAGCAAAATAATAAGTTGTTTTTTATTATGAAAATATATGCAGTGTTCCGGTTACGCTATCAATGTATAAAAGGTTACCGCCAATAAATAAATGCTAAGGTAACGTAGTTTTAATAAGATTTTGTTACATACTTGTTAACCTCTCCTGATGATAAATGAAAGAAAGAAATTAGTACTACTTTTATCACCGGTAGTATATTTATTGATACAAGATAAATAGTTACGCAATTGAGAAAAGTTGTATTTATATTAATAATCATTGTTTTATCATTAAGTGCCCATGCCCAGTATTCCTATACCGGTACTGCTACCGGAAGCATTACTATCGATAGCATGTATGTAATTACTGCAGGTTCGGGCACTACGTTCACTTTTGGCGGTGTGGAAGACTATGCCAACGGCGTAGAAAAACTAAACTATGCGGGCATTACCATAAAATGCAATTATAACTGGAAGATCAGTGTGAGGTCTACCACAACATATTTTATTGCCGGCGGCGGCGGGAGCAGTAATATGCCCTGCGGCACCTTATCGGTAAGGAAATCGGGAGGTAATTATCTCACCGTTTCCACATCCAGCCAGCAACTGGCCGTTGGCAACAGGGGGTCTACTTCAACCAGCGGCAATAGCTTTAATGTGGATATTAAGGCAGACCCCGGATATGCATACAATGGCGGCACCTATAGCATTGTTTTGCAGTACACCGTCACCCGGCAATAGAATACTGTATAGCCGGAAGTGTGCTTTGTCAATTCTAAGCGTATATTTACAGACATTAATTTCCCGCATTTATGAAGCAATTGTTTTTAGCCGTTGCGGCTTTTCTTGCATGTAGCAGCTATGCCGCTGCACAGGCAAAACTTATAGAAAAAGTATCGAGGAAAGGCAATGAAATTGTCATTCCTTATGAAAAATATGTACTGCATAACGGTTTAATCCTGATTGTGCATGAAGACCACTCAGACCCTGTTGTGCATGTAGATGTTACCTACCATGTAGGTTCTGCCAGGGAAGAAATAGGAAAATCCGGTTTTGCCCATTTTTTTGAACACATGATGTTCCAGGGGTCTGACAACGTTGCCGATGAGCAGCATTTTAAAATAATAACAGAAGCGGGTGGTACCCTGAACGGCTCAACTAACCGTGACCGTACGAATTATTTTGAAACAGTGCCCAGCAACCAACTGGAAAAAATGCTGTGGCTGGAAGCAGACAGGATGGGTTTCCTGCTTGATGCCGTTACACAGGAAAAATTTGAAGTACAGCGGGCAACGGTTAAAAATGAACGCGGGCAGCGTTACGACAATGTGCCCTACGGTCTTGTGAACGAGGTTACTGCGAAGAACCTGTACCCTTATGGCCATCCTTATTCATGGTTGACCATCGGTTATATAGAAGACCTGGACAGGGTGAACGTCAACGACCTTAAAAATTTCTTTCTCCGCTGGTACGGGCCCAACAATGCAGTATTGACCGTAGGGGGCGATGTGGATACTAAAGAAGTTGTTCAACTGGCAGAAAAGTATTTCGGCCCTATTCCTGCCGGTCCCGATGTGAAGCCTGTGACCGTACCTGCACCAAAACTTGAAACGAACAGGTATATTTCCATGACTGATAATTATGCGAAGCTGCCCATGCTCAGGATTACTTATCCTACTGTACCGTCCTATCATCCTGATGAGGCGGCGCTGGATTGCCTGGCTGATATATTGGGACAAGGTAAAAATTCCATCCTGTATAAGGAGTTCGTGAAGTCGGGTGAGGCTGTAAATGCTTACGCGTATCATCCCACCAGTGAGCTGGCCGGTGAATTTACAATTAATGTTATGCCTTTCCCGGGCAAAAAGCTTTCTGACATAGATAGAAAGATAAACGAGATAATACTGGCCTTTGAAAAACAGGGCGTAACTGAAGAAGACCTTGAAAAGTTTAAAAACAAGAGAGAGGCAGAAATGATTGATGGTTTGGAAAGCGTTTCAGGTAAAGTATCTCAACTTGCTGCATACCAAACATTTACAGGGGATGCCAATTATATTGGCAAAGCTCTGGAGCAGTACAAAAAACTGACTGTAAAAGATGTAATGCGCGCATACGAGCTTTATATTAAACACAAGCATGCAGTTGTACTGAGCATATTACCTAATGGTCAGGAAGATAATGTAGTTCAAAAGGATAACTATAGTGTTACTTCAAGTGGATATAAAGCGCCGGATTATGGGTATGACAAGCTGAAATATGTAAAGGCTAAAGACAATTTTGACAGGAGTAAAATACCCGCAGCAGGTCCCAACCCTGTGGTTAAAGTGCCTGAATTCTGGAAAAAGCAACTACCTTCAGATATTCATGTAATAGGGGCATACAGCAACGAAATTCCGGTTGTTAATCTGTTCCTGTCCTTCAAAGGCGGGAAAATGATGGATGCAAACGACCCCGCAAAAGCAGGGCTTTCGAATATGTTTGCTGCAATGATGGAGGAGGATACGCGCAACTATTCAGCAGAAGATTTCAGCGTAGCCCTTGATAAACTGGGTTCATCAATTGATGTGTACACAGGTACCGATGAAGTAACAGTAAGGGTACACACTTTAAGTAAAAATTTAGATAAGACAATGGCCCTGGTAGAAGAGCGGGTTTTAAGGCCTTTATTCACCAGCGAAGCATTGGAGCGTAATAAAAAGCGGTTGTCAGAAAATATCAGGAACGCAATGAACCGGCCCAATTATGTGGCCAGTGTGCTGTTTGATAAAATACAGTACGGAAATGATAACGTGCTGGGCTGGCCATCTACGGGCTCTGTAGACAATATCGCTAACATTACGCTTAAAGACGTTCAGGAATATTATTCGAAATATTTCTCTAAACGAGAGGCCGGTGTGGTGGTGGTAGGTGATATAAAGGAAAGCGACATCGTAGGCAAACTTGTTTTTTTGCAACAGTTGCCCGATTCTAAAGTAAAACTTCCGTCTCTGCCAGCAGCGCCCAAAGTGAATAAAGCCAGGATTTACTTTGTTGACGTGCCCAATGCAGCACAAACCGAATTCAGGATAGGGTATGTAACGGGGATGAAATATGATGCACTGGGCGATTTCTATCACAGCACTTTAATGAACTATCCCCTGGGCGGGGCATTCAACAGCAGGCTGAACCTTGACCTGCGCGAAAAGCGCGGATGGACTTACGGGGCGCGCAGCTATTTTGATGGAGACAAGTATACCGGCAGCTACCAGTTCAGCGCAGGCATAAAGGCAGAAGCCACCGACAGCGCTATGGCGGATATACTGGATATACTTTCCGGTTATCATACAAAAGGGGCCACACCGGAAGAGCTTGCTTTTACCCAAAGCTCGATAGGGCAGAGCGATGCACGTAAATACGAATCCGGTTTCCAGAAAGCAGGTTTCCTGTCAAGGATACAGGATTATAACCTGCCTGCCGATTACCCTGCGCAGCAGAATAAAATTTTATCGGCTATGAAAGCTGACGAGATAAATGCACTGGCATATAAATACATTCCTGAAGCAGATAAAATGAACATCCTGCTGGTGGGCGATAAAGCCAAGGTGTGGGACGGCCTGCAAAAGTTGGGGTATGAAATGGTAGAGTTGGATAAAAATGGCAACCCTGTAACCGGGAAATAGATGCAGGTGCGGTGAAATTTTTCTGAAACCCTT
The DNA here is from genome assembly GCA_964621795.1 of uncultured Flavipsychrobacter sp. Classification (GTDB taxonomy): domain Bacteria; phylum Bacteroidota; class Bacteroidia; order Chitinophagales; family Chitinophagaceae; genus Polluticoccus. The sequence goes on along the minus strand of CAZUMM010000012.1, from coordinate 10,264 downwards.
AACGTATAATATTGCGGAGTAACTATTACATTCGCATTCTAATATTACACAATGCAACAAACCCAGTATATACATGTGCCCTACGGTAAAACGGTGCATGGCGAAGAAGAAATAGAAGCAGTAGTAAACGTATTGCGGACATCTACCCAGATGGGAAAAAATGTTCGTGAAATGGAAGAACGCATAGCGGCCTTATATGCCAAAAAATATGGTATTATGGTGAACAGCGGTTCTTCTGCATTATACCTGGCGGCCGACTTACTGAATTATGAGCCCGGTTCAGAAATTATCACTCCTGCGCTTACATTCTCTACAACGGTTGCACCCCAGGTGAAGAAAGGCTGGGTACCCGCTTTTGTTGACGTGGAAGAAGGTACTTATAATATTGACGTAAATAAGGTAGAGGAAATGATTACACCTAAAACAAAGGCTATGATCATTCCCAACCTGATAGGCAACCTGCCCGACTGGAAAGTACTGAGGGGAATAGCCGATAAGCACAACCTGTTCTTACTGGAAGATTCGGCTGATACGCTGGGTGCGGAAATTGGAGGGGCTTCTTCAGGCAGGTTTACCGATATGAGCACTACTAGTTTTTACGGTTCGCATATCATCAACTGTGCAGGTAATGGCGGTATGCTTTGCGTCAATTCAGAAGCTTTCTACGACCGTGGCCGCCTGTTGCGCAGCTGGGGCCGCAGTTCATCCCTGTTTGTAGAATCTGAAAAGATAGAAAACAGGTTCAACGTAGAGATAGAAGGAATACCGTACGATGCCAAGTTCGTATTTGAAGAGCCGGGATATAATATCGAGCCTTCTGAAATGGGTGCAGCCTTTGGCGTTGTGCAGCTCAATAAACTGGCGCAGAATATAGATGCCCGTACTGAAAACTACCACCGCATGCGCGGGTTCTTCAGCCAGTACGAAGAGTATTTTATATTGCCGAAGCAGTTGCCCGACTCACGCACAGGGTGGCTGGCGTTTGCAGTAACCATACGTGACAGTGCCCCCTTCATACGCAGGGATATGCAGATATTCCTGGAGAAACGCAACATACAAACACGTACCGTGTTTACTGGTAATATACTAAGGCAGCCGGGCTTTAAGAGCCAGCCGCACAAAACAGCTAAAGGCGGGTACCCTGAGGCAGATAAAGTAATGAGGGGTGGTATGCTGATGGCTTGCCATCATGGACTGAATGATGCGCAGATAAGCCATATTATGGAGAGTGTGACAGAATTTATGAAAGGGATTTAGTTTAATGATAGAGATATTCCTCTTTATATATACAGTTTTTAAGATAAGGCAACTTGCCGACAGGAAAGGAAAGCGTGTAATACCCTGGGTTATTATAGCAATACTTGCTTTTTTTGCAGGATATGTAATAGGAGGGTCTATACTGTTGGTAGTTTTTTATAAAGGGCCCATGCAGCAGGATGAGATGATGAAATTTCTCCTGAACCCGTTTAGGGTTGCGTTTATTTGGGCCTCGGCCTTTGGTGGGTACTTACTTGTGAGATACGTGTTGGAAAAATCACCCGATATCAAGAAGCCTGAACAGCAATAGCTACCAGCCTAACAGCGTTTTCAGGCGGCTCATGCCGCTTTTACTAACGAGTACTTTTGCGCCGCATTGCAGCAATGCAATGTGGCTTTCTTTTTCATAAGGTTCAATGCGGGAAAGCTGGCTTACCGGTACCAGGTAAGAACGGTGTACCCGTACGAATTGCTGTGGGTCGAGGCTTTGTTCTATATGCCCCATTGTGCTTTTCTTTAGGTAACTGCCGTCTTTGGTCACAATTTTTATATAATCGTCATTGGCTTCTATATAATGTATGTCAGCGGCGGGAATGATACGGATAAGGCCATTGTCTTTTACTACAATACGGTGCTGATAGCCTTCATATACATTGGCCTCCAAAAGTGAGCCGATAGGCTGGGTGGCTGCGGTTGTATGTTGCAGCCACTTTTGTATGGCCTTGTCAAACCGCTCGCGGCTAATGGGTTTTAGCAGGTAATCGATTGCATGGGCTTCAAAGGCTTTCATGGCATACTCATCAAATGCCGTTGTGAAAATAACAGCAGGTGGGTTGTCCAGCAGTTCCAGCAGTTCAAACCCGTTTACCTTGGGCATCTGCACATCAAGGAAAATAAGGTCGGGGTTTATTTCCTGTATGGCTTTAAACCCTTCAAAGCCATCGCCGCATTCGGCCACTACTTCTACCTGTGGGTATTCTTTCAGAAAGGCCCTGACCAGTTGCCTTGCCAGTGGTTCATCATCAATCAATATTGCCTTGTACATATCCTTGCGGTATTTTCAAAACAGTAGTAAAAAGGTTCTTTTCTTTATGGGTTTCCAGCAAATCGGTACGTGCATATAATAAATATAGCCTCCTTTTCAGGCCTTTAAGCCCAAAACCTGTGCCTCTTGGTTGTTGCCCGTCTGCATCAAAAGGGTTAATAACGGTTATTACCAGCATGCCATCTGCCGACAGTATGCTAACAGATATTATTACGTTTCCAGTTTTGCCGTAGAGCCCGAACTTTATGGCATTTTCAAGAAGCGGTTGTAACAGGAACGGCGGTATGGTGGCTCCCTTATTAAAATTGTTTTCGAACTGCACCGTAAGCCTGTCGCCAAAGCGTATAGATTCAATAGTCAGGTAAGATTCTATATACTGTAGTTCTTCTTCTATGGGTATGACATCTTGTGCTTCTTTTTTTACAGAGCTTCTTAAAAAATCCGATAGTTTGCCAATCATTTCCTGCGCCTTTGCAGGTTCTATCATGGTTAGTGCGCTGATGGAGTTAAGGCTGTTATACAGGAAGTGAGGTTGCAGCTGTTGCCGTAATTTATAAAGTTCGGCTTCACGCAACAGTGCCGCAGCATCAGCTTGTTCTGCAAATTTTTTCTGTATATCGCGGGCTTTTTTATCCAGTGCCACTACTGTAGCTACCCAGCCCCCGGCCACCCAAAAATATATATACCGGATAATGGCGGTGGCATCCACCCATTCGCGGTAATATAACTGGTCGCGGCCTTCAAACCATTTCAGGAACAGTATAGTGCCGAAACAGGCAACAAAGCTAAAGAGCGTGGCTACGGCTAAAGCATATAACACGATACCTACACGTGTGGGATATGTATTTAAAATGAGCAGCATAGGCCATACTGCCAGGGCAATCATAGCTGTTGAGGTGACGGCGTCTGTTATTGCCAGTTCATAGCTAAGGCCTGCAACCTCTGTAAGCAGGTAGGTGTGCAGGAGCAGTACCATTGCAATAAGCGGTACAATAATGACCAGCAGGTATTTCCTTAATGCTTGCATGTTCCGTATTACGCCAGGCTTTCCTCCCAAATAGGATCGGCAATGGGTTCAACCTCTTTTACCGACGAGAATAGCAGTGTACCATGTTTTAATTCTATAGGCTGCAGCGACTTGACTGCTACCAGCTGCCATGATACGGTACGGCCATGACGGTCTACAAATGTGGCTTCTTCTTCCCGGGCTACTTCTTTTGCTTTGTCAAGTGCCTCCCGCTCGTTATCTGCAAAAATAATTCGCCACTGTTCTTCATACTGTTCGCTGATCACGCCTTCGCATCTTATTCTGTAGATGATTTGTGAAGTATATGCCTGCATAAAAATTGTGGTTTGGTGGATGGATATAATATGGAGGTTAATATGATTTTATTTCAATGCTTCCAAAACTGCAGTTGCCCTGTAGTATCAGTACCTTTTTTTCTTCGTTGGCCGGGGTAGGGGTATGTATGCTCCTGTGGTCTTCTACCCCGCCGAAGGTAGGCGATATATTATTTTGTATTTCCCAATGAGAGGGCACTATGAGTTCAACGCCGGAGAAAGAGACCTTTAAGTCGAGGACCATAGGCCCGGATTTACTATCGGCCTGTACCATATTTATTTCAGCACCGGCAAATGTAGCGGAGATATGGCCCCCTTTGAAATCTTTCGAAGTAATGATTTCCTTTCGCCCGCCAAAGGTTACGTCTATATTCAGTAAGCTGTCATTATTCGTCACTACTTCTACATGCGGTGTACAGTTCTTTTTTTTTCCTGAACGAAATATCATGAATGCACCGCCTATTATTAATGCTGCAGGTAAAACCAGCGCTGACGAACTGGTGCCCATTATGTGAAACTCAGGTATAAGATAAGCGCCGCCTATCAGTATCAATATCCACCATGCATTATTGGTAAAACGTTTTTGAATGCCTATAAACAGGCCAACGGCTATAAGAATTACAGGCCATGTATTATGCCAGTTGAGATAAGGCACCATGTTCAGCTTTCGCAGCATCAGGTAAACACCAATCAGCACTATGAATATTCCAAACCGTACTTTATCTCCCTTGCGGTGCTGATGACGACGGAAACGGTCATGCCTGTGAAAACGATCATGCCTCTGAAATTGATGGGGTTGGTTAAACTGGTTAGGCTCGTTAAAACGGTTAGACATATTTATTTTATTTGTTGGAACAAAGGTATATCGTTCTTTGCCTGCCCTAAAGGTGTATTAGGTAAGATGAGAGGCAAAATCGGTAAAGCGGGGAAATCTGTCGGTAAATGGAGGGCGGGGAAATCAGGTTAACGATTTAGGTTCCCATTTTAACTTCGGGAATATACGTTTCCTGAGAATGAAATAGTCCCAGACAACACTGCCGGGGTAGATGCCTTCGCGGTTGCGGTGCGTCACTTGTTTGCGGGCATCCCTGCGTTTTTTCAGCCATTTGCCAAGGCTTCCGTAAAAATGGAAATGCGCTTTGATAATGGTGGCAGTTTCGCGGAAACGGCCGGTAAAAAACATTTGCAGGCCTGCAACACCATCCAGCACAAGGCGCAGGGGAAAAAGCCACAGCAGGCGGGAGGTGCTTTCGTTTTTCAGGAGCAGGATCAGGTTATTGCGAAAATTGTAGTATAGCTTTTGCGGGCTGCCGTAGCTGATAACGCTTCCGCCCACATGAAACACTGTTGACTGCCCTATGTAGCCTATTTTATACCCGGCGTTTTTCAGCCGCCAGCACAGGTCTACTTCTTCCATGTGTGCATAAAGCTCGTTATCCAGCCCGCCTATCTTATGATATAGTTCGGCCTTTACCATCAGGCATCCGCCCGATGCCCAGAACACCTCGATATCATCGTTATACTGGCTGTTGTCTGTTTCTATATCGCTGAAAATACGACCGCGGCAGAACAGGTAGCCGTATTTATCGATAAAACCGCCGCCGGCGCCTGCATATTCAAATTTTTCACGTTCGCGCCAATACCTCACTTTCGGCTGACAGGCAGCAAGGCCGGTATAGCGCTGCATAGCATGCAGCAGGGGGGGGAACCAGCCTTTGGTAACTTCAAAATCTGCACTCAGCAGTATGTAGTATTTGGCTTGTATTTGTTTCAGGGCTTCTGCGTATCCATTGGCAAACCCCCTGTTTACAGGTATATGCAATGTTTTCGCTTCGGGAAATTTTTCCCGTACATATTGAAGCGTATCGTCTGTAGAGGCGTTATCGGCTATGACAACATCATACCCGGTATGCGCTTCGGCAATGATTAACGGAAGAAATAAGTCGTGCCACTTTTTGCCGTTATAGCTGAGTATGACGACGGCTGTATCTTGTGTACATGTAATCATTGCCGGAAGCGGAATGATTATTTGTATTTAGGATTGTAAAGCGTGTTGTCCGGAACGGGTATATCTGTATTGTTCTGGAACTTGTGCTCATAAAGGTTGTAGCACCCTGCCCAGGAAAAAATAAAAATGCCAAAAAAGAACAACAGGAATAAAAAACGCGATTTTGAAGGCTTGCTTAGTTCTATATCAGCCGGATTATCTATCTGGTTGTCCTGGTTGTATTGTTGCATGTTAAGAAGAATAAAATTTTCCGCCCACAAAAATAATAGTTCTTCCTTCAAAATCATAATATTTTTACCTTGTTTGCGTTTTCAGCGAGGCATTTTATGAGGCAGTATCTGAATTGGAAGACATATATGATATTGGTTGCTATGTTTATAGTAACTGCATCGCTTTTATATACCAACCAGCTGGCCCGCCAATTATCGGTACAAGAGAAGCAAAATGTACAGCAACTGGTAGAGGGGTTGAAGGTGCAGATAGAGACCCAGGACCCAGTTACCTATAAATTTGCCCAAATGCTGATTGAGCAGAATAAAACCATTCCGCTCATACTTACCGATGAAAACAACAATATACTGGATGAAAAAAACCATGATAGCACGCGTATCCAGAAACACCCAGGGTATCTAAAGGAAAAGCTGGAAGAATACAAGGCGCTAAACAATCCTATTGTTTTTGATTACGGCATAGGAAAGCAATACGTATATTATGGTGATTCTTACCTGCTGAAGCAGTTGAAATACTTCCCTTATGTGCAGCTTACCATTATTTTTCTTTTTCTCCTGATTGTGCTGATTGCTTTTTCAACCGCCCACCGTTCCATACAAAACCAGGTGTGGGTAGGGCTGTCGAAAGAAACGGCCCACCAGCTGGGCACCCCGCTAAGCTCTATAGAAGCATGGCTGGAGCTGCTGAAAGAGCATGAACAGAATGTAGAAGCTGTAACGGAAATGCAAAAAGACCTGGATCGACTTAAGCTGGTGGCAGACAGGTTTGGAAAGGTGGGAAGCGTACCCCGGCTTGAAGAAGAGAACCTCGTGGAACGGCTGCGGAATATGGTTGGGTATATGCAGAAACGGGCGCCGAATAGGGTGTCTATCATGCTACATACTACTGAGGAAGAAATACCCATATTGCTGAGCGGGCCTTTATTTGACTGGGTAATTGAAAACCTGATAAAAAATGCCCTGGATGCAATGGAAGGAAAGGGGAATATTGATATAAAGGTTCAGAACACGGTACAGCAGGTACTAATTGATATCAGTGACAATGGTAAGGGTATATCGAAGCACCAGTTGAAAAAAGTATTTAACCCGGGCTTTACTACCAAAAAAAGAGGCTGGGGCCTTGGCCTGTCACTGTCTAAGCGGATTATAGAAAAGTATCATAACGGCTCCCTTTTCGTAAAACAATCTGAAGCGGGGAAGGGAACAACTTTCCGCATCATTCTGAGGCGGTAAAATATTTCAGTTTACTGCTTTGTATTTCTTTGACTTTTGACTTTTGACATATACCTTTGCAATCCCTTCAAAGATTATGCGGCGGTGGCGAAACTGGTAGACGCACTACTTTGAGGTGGTAGCGCCTGTAACGGGCGTGGGAGTTCGAATCTCCTCTGCCGCACATTACTAAAACGGGCTACCTTATGGCGGCCCGTTTTACTTTACTTTTTCTTCAGCTTATCTTTAAACACTTTTTGGAATTTTTCCAGCTTGGGTTTTACTACAAACATGCAATAAGGTTGCGACCCGTTCTCATTATAATAATTCTGGTGGTAATCCTCGGCTTTATAGAACTTTGTATAGGGGGAAATTTCCGTAACCACAGGGCCGTTAAAAGCTTTTTCTTCGTTTAGTCTCTTCTTATATTCTTCGGCTTTTTGCTTTTGCTCATTATTGTGGTAATATATTACGGAACGGTACTGTGTTCCTACATCATTGCCCTGGCGGTTGAGCTGGGTTGGGTCGTGGGCCGTCCAGAATGCCGCCAGCAGCTCATCATAGCTGATTTTAGAAGGGTCGTAATAAATATTGCATACTTCAGCATGTCCTGTAGTGCCGGTACAAACCTGCTTATAAGTAGGGTTGGCTACATGGCCGCCGGCAAAGCCGGATTCAACTTTTTCAACACCTTCCAGCTGTTGAAACTGGGCCTCTACGCACCAAAAACAACCTGCCCCGAAGGTGGCAACTGCCGTTTTGTGTTCTTTCTTTTCGTTTTGGGAATCATTCATCATTTTAAAGGTTTTCGACTGTTCATATTTATTGTTCTGGGCGCAGGCAGCAAACTGCAGGCTGCATGCCATTAAGACGATAATTGCTTTAAGCGTTTTCATTATTCAAATTTACTTCTATTTACGGAGCATACCCCTTTCCCGGATTTTGGCAACGGTGTAACAGGCCTTGTTTTAACATGGTTTTAGAATATATATGGCATTTGCGGAAAAAACTTTTTGAAAATTCACCGGCTTGTATAATTTTGCGCCCGGAGAGATGGCAGAGTGGTCGAATGCGGCGGTCTTGAAAACCGTTGAGTGTAACAGCTCCGGGGGTTCGAATCCCTCTCTCTCCGCCAGTAACAATATCAAAATGAGCTAAAAGCCTGCAAACGCAATGTTTGCGGGCTTTTTTCTTAGTATGAGGAAATCAAAACGTTCATTAATTCTCAAAAAAATGGTGAGTTATTCGGTGAGTAGTTTTTCTTCCAACTTTTACTCACCGGGTTAGTTATAAGTCGCTGTAAACCAACCAGTTCACGGGATGAACATCTTGTCTGAGCTAATCTACAAAGCTAATTTTGTTTAACCTTTAATGATTAATGTCATGAAGACCAATTTTAGCATGCTTTTCTATATGAAAAAGCAAAAGAATTACACATCGGGCGCGGCGCCTATTTATTTGAGAATTACGGTAGATGGACATCGCGCAGAAATTACTACAGGCCGTGAATGTGATCCCGTCCGATGGAACAGCAAATCTGGACGAGCGAATGGAACGAAAGAAGAGATTAGAAACTTCAATGCCTTTCTTGACAACCTTCAATCTAAAGTGTATGAGGCTCATCGCTTCCTTTCCGAAAAAGAAGAAATCTTAACAGCGGAGGCAATCAAGAACAGAGTTACTGGAAAGGGTGAAAAGTGCTACATGCTTATGGAAGTATTTAAAGACCATAATAGAAAAATGGCTGCACTTGTAGGTACTGAGTTTTCACCTGGTACTTTAGAACGATATGAAACATCATTAAGGCATACACAAGAGTTCTTGGAATACCGTTATCGACTTTCCGACATAGATATAAGAAAAATTGACAATGCTTTTATTACAGAATATGATTTTTATTTAAGAAGCGTTCGTAAATGTGCAAATAATTCTGCTGTCAAATACGTTAATAATTTTGGAAAGATAATCAGGATATGTTTGTCTAATGGATGGATTATAGCAGACCCTTTTGTTAACTACAAAGGCAGGCTGAAGACTGTTGAGCGAACTTTTCTTTCAGAAGAAGAATTACAAAAAATGGCAGATAAAGTGTTTGCTAGTGAGCGTTTAACCCAAGTACGCGATGTATTTCTTTTTTGCTGCTTCACTGGCTTAGCATATATAGACATAAAGAAGCTTAAAAGATCTCAAATCAGAAAAGGTGTCGATGGTGAACAATGGATTTTTACAAACAGGCAAAAAACAGATACTAGATCAGCTATTCCCTTATTGCCAACTGCTGCAAAGTTGATTGAAAAATATAGCAATCATCCGCTTTGTATAAATAAGGACATCCCACTACCAGTTCCGAGCAATCAAAAAATGAATGACTACTTAAAAGAAATTGCTACAGTTTGTGGTATCGATAAGGTGCTTACCTCCCATATTGCCAGGCATACGTTTGCCACGACCGTGACATTGAGTAATGGAGTTCCAATAGAATCAGTTTCTAAGATGCTTGGCCATTCATCGCTGAAACAGACACAGCATTACGCTAAAATACTAGATGTAAAGGTGAGCGCAGATATGCAGTTGCTAAAACAAAGAATCAGGATATAGTAAGACATGCCGTTTTATTGACGGCATGTTTTCATTATCTTGACATTTATATATCAATACGGGCAACCATTGTTTATGGACTTCAATAATATCGAGCATATAAAGGAGGCAGGTTTTTTAGGATTCAAGAGTGTTAGAGAATTTATGGTTGATTGCTCTGAAATTCCAGCGATAAAGGGAGTCTATTTGGTGCTTAATGTTGATAAAGCTCCTCCATCCTATTTGGAAGTGGGTACGGGAGGGCATTTCAAAGGCAAGAATCCTAATGTACCCCTTGACAGACTTAGAGAAAATTGGATTGAAAATACCATTGTCCTATACATAGGAAAAGCCGGTGGATATACCGGAGTCGCAACTTTAAAATCCCGCCTGAAGCAATATTTCGGGTTCGGCAATGGCAAAAACATAGGACATTGGGGTGGAAGGTATATTTGGCAATTAGCACCTTCTTCTGACCTCATCGTTTGTTGGAAGCCTATGCCACACGATAACCCAAGAGCCTAAGAACAACGCCTAATATGTAATAGTTTGCACTTAATCTGACAATTTTAGTTTTCTAAGTTCCAGGGTTTA